>NZ_JAHXZI010000002.1:0-585507 GCF_019429605.1 Actinoplanes hulinensis
GCGGCCGCCGTCCCGATGCCCGGCACCGCGCCGGTCGCCGCCGCCGCGGTCGCGCCGCCGCAACGGCCCCGAGCCGCCGCCGCGGTCGTTCCACCCGGCCCGAACGGCATGATGGCGCCCCCGGCCGCCCGAGCCGCCGCCGCGGTCCGGCCCGGTCCGCAGTACGGCCGCCCCGAGGCCCCGGACGACGACTTCGGCGCCGCCGACGGCTACGCCGGAGCCAACGGCTACGAGGAGCCGACCGCCGACTACAAGGCCCGCCGCCACCGCCCGTCCGCGAACGACACCAACGTCGGCACCCTCGCCGATTTCGCGAACTACCCCGGCTACAGCAACCAGGACAGCTGGTAGACGGCTACTTGTCGATGTCGCCGACCACGAAGAACATCGACCCGAGGACGGCGATCAGGTCGGGGACCAGGCAGCCCGGGATGAGCGTGGCCAGCGCCTGCACGTTGGCGTAGGAGGCGGTCCGCAGCTTGAGCCGCCACGGCGTCTTCTCGCCCCGCGACACCAGGTAGTAGCCGTTCACCCCGAGCGGGTTCTCGGTCCACGCGTAGGTGTGCCCCTCCGGCGCCTTCACCACCTTGGGCAGCCGCACGTTGACCGGGCCGCCGATCCGCTCCACCCGGTCCAGGCAGGCGTCGATCAGATCGAGGGAGACGTACACCTGCTCCAGCAGCACCTCGAAGCGGGCGTGGCAGTCCCCGGCGGTCTTGGTCACCACCGGCACCCGCAACTCCTCATAGAAGAGGTAGGGCTCGTCCCGGCGTACGTCGAAATCAAGACCACTCGCCCGGGCGACCGGCCCGGAGGCGCCGTAGGCGGCCGCGTCCTCGGCGCTGAGCACGCCGACCCCGACCGTCCGGGCCATGAAGATGTCGTTGCGGTGGATGATGCCGTCGAGGTCGGGCATCCGCTTGCGGACCGCCGCGACGGCCTGCCGGGCCCGCTTGGTCCAGCCGGCCGGGACCTCCTCCTTCAGGCCGCCGACCCGGTTGAACATGTAGTGGATCCGGCCGCCGGAGACCTCCTCCATCACCGCCTGCAACGTCTCCCGCTCGCGGAAGGCGTAGAACATCGGCGTGATCGCGCCGATCTCCAGCGGGTAGGAGCCGAGGAACATCAGGTGGTTGAGCACCCGGTTCAGCTCGGCGAGGGCCATCCGCAGCCAGGTGGCCCGCTCCGGCACCTCGATGCCCATCAGCCGCTCCACGGCCAGGACCACGCCCAGCTCGTTGGAGAAGGCGGACAACCAGTCGTGCCGGTTCGCCAGCATGATGATCTGCCGGTAGTCGCGCACCTCGAACAGCTTCTCGGCGCCACGGTGCATGTAGCCGACGATCGGCTCGCAGGCGACCACCCGCTCGCCGTCCAGGGTCAGCTTCAGCCGCAGCACGCCGTGCGTGGAGGGGTGTTGCGGCCCGATGTTGAGCACCATGTCGGCGGTGTCGAGCCCAGAGCCGGTCCCGACGGTCATCTCCCGCAGCGTCTCGGTCACCAGAGCATCGTGCCATGGTCGCCGAGCCCGACACCGTGCCAGAGCCACCAGTGTCCGCCGAGTCCGGCCGGATCGGTCAACTCGGCCGCCGCCCCCGCCGCGGAGAGCGCCCGCAGATAGCCCGCCGGATCGGTCCGGGCCGTCTCCAGCGAGGGCCGGGCACCGTCCACACCGAGCGCCCGCAGCGCCTCCCGCTGCCGGACCATCCGATGGGGAACACCGGCCGCCGCGGCCACCGCGTCCATCGCCACGTGCGCCGTGACGTCACAGCCGCCGTCCGGCACCGGTGGGACCTGCCGCCCCCGCCGGAATCCGGTCAGCGTCCCGAACATCGGCCGCTCCGCTTTCACGTGCCCGTAGTCGATGCAGAGCGCGGCACCCCGCTCGATCGCGCTGACCGCTTCCGCCCACGCCTCGTCGCGGGGCCGGCCCACCTCGATCCGGCCGCCTCCCGGCCACCAGCGGCCGGCCCAGGAACGATCAGCCGGGTCCGCTTCCGGGCCGAGCGTCTCGGCGCCGGTCGCCCGGTCCACGAGAACCGTCCGCAGCCGCCCGTCGTCGTCCGTCTCGAGCACGTCGAGCGGCACGTTGTCCAGCCATTCCGTCGCCACCAGCAGGCCGGTGATCCGTTCCGGCAGCTCCTGCCGCCATCGAACCGCGGAATCCAGCCCCGCGGGCCGCGGCGCGATCTCCACCGCGGTGGCCCGCACCCGCCCGGCCAGATCCTCCGGCAGCGCCGCCGGCAGCGCGGTGATCAACTCCCCGCGCCCGGCCCCGACATCCACCAGATCGAACGCCTCCGGATGCCCCAGCGCCTCGTCCACCCGGGCGACCAGCCGGGCGATCGCCCCGGCGAACAGCGGCGACGAGTGCACGCTGGTCCGGAAGTGATCACGAGGTCCCTCACTCTCCCGCACGAAGAACCCGCCACTCCCATAGAGCGCCGCCTGCATGGCCGACCGCCACCCCAACCCCATGAAACCCATCCTTTCGTACGCCTACCCGTACCGCCGTGGGCGGTCGCGACCGCCTGCAACACCGGGCCGTAGCGCCCGCATCCGGGCGTGAGCGGGTGCTCGGGCTCAACCCGAGGACAGAGCCGCCGATCGACTTGTCAGTGGAAACGGCACACCGACCCTCAGTGGGGCGGCGGTGCACTCGACGTCCCCCGCAAAACGCCTGCCTCGACACCGGTGACAAGGCGTTTTGCCGCGGAGCGAAGCGGAGCCGGCCAGCCTGGCATACTGGCCGTCCGACCGGTACCCCGTACAAGAGGACTGGATCCGAAGATGAGAGCTTTGAGCGTCGGCGTCGTGGGCGCCGGCCGGGTCGGCGCCGTGCTCGGCGCAGCCCTGAACGCGGCCGGCCACCGGGTGGTCGCCGCCGCCGCGGTCTCCGCCGCCTCCCGTGAACGGGCCGCCCGCCTGCTGCCGGATGCCGCGATCCTCCCCGCCGACGAGGTGGCCCGCGCGGCCACCGACCTACTGCTGCTCGCCGTCCCGGACGACATGCTCGCCGGTGTGGTGGCCGGCCTCGACCGGACCGGGGCGCTGCACCGGGGCCCGGTGGTGGCGCACACCTCAGGGGCTCACGGGCTGGCCGTACTGGGCGATGTGAACGGCATGGCCCTGCACCCCGCGATGACCTTCACCGGCGCGGACACCGACCTGGACCGGCTTCCCGGCATCGCCTGGGGGGTGACCGCCCCGGACCGGGCCTTCGCCACCCGGCTGGTCGCCGACCTGGGCGGCGTGCCCGAGTGGATCGCCGAGGAGTCCCGCCCGGTCTACCACGCGGCCCTGGCGCACGGCGCGAACCACCTGGTCACCCTGGTCAACGAGGCGGCCGACGTGCTGCGAGCGGCCGGGGTCGGCGAGCCGGGCCGGGTGCTGGCCCCGCTGCTGACCGCGGCGCTGGAGAACGCGCTGCGGATGGGTGACGCCGCGCTGACCGGGCCGGTCTCCCGGGGCGACGCGGGCACGGTCGGCAAGCACCTGGACCGGATGCCGGCCGAGGCGGTCCCGGCCTACCTGGCGATGGCCCGGCGCACCGCCGACCGGGCGATCGCCTCCGGCCGGCTGCGCCCGCAGGACGCCACCGCCCTCCTCGACGTCCTGTCCCGTGCCGCGGTGGGGAGTAACGCGTGACCGACTGCACCGCAGCGAAGCAAGGGCCGGGAGGGCGCGCGAAATGGGGCACAGCGTGACCGACTGCACCGCAGCGAAGCAAGGGCCGGGAGGGCGCGCGAAATGGGGCACAGCGTGACGAAACTGGTGCACACCCGGGCCGAGCTGGCGGCCGCCCTGGACGCCGCGCCGGGGGAGATCGCCGTCGTGATGACCATGGGCGCCCTGCACGAGGGGCACCGGCGGCTGATGCGGGTGGCCCGGGAGCGGTCCCCGTTCGTGGTCGCGACGATCTTCGTCAACCCGTTGCAGTTCGGGCCGAACGAGGACTACGAGAGATACCCGCGCACCCTGGACGAGGACTTCGCCGCCTGCCGGGCCGAGGGCGCCGACCTGGTGTTCGCGCCGGGACGGGACGACGTCTACCCGTACGGGCAGCCGTTGATCACCATGCACCCGGGCCCGCTCGGCGAGATCCTGGAGGGCGCGAGCCGCCCCGGCCACTTCTCCGGGATGCTCACCGTGGTCGAGAAGCTGCTGATGCTCACCCGGGCCGGTGTCGCCTACTTCGGCGAGAAGGACTTCCAGCAGCTTGCGCTGATCCGGCGAATGGCGCGCGACCTGGAGTTGCCCGTCGAGATCGTGGGCGTCCCCACCGTACGCGAAGGGGATGGCCTGGCGCTCTCCAGCCGCAACCGGTATCTCTCGCCGGACCAGCGGCGATCCGCTCTGGCCCTGTCCCGCGCTCTGCGTGAGGGCGCCGCGCGGCGCGACCCCGCGTCGGTCCTGGCCGTCGCCCGCAAGATCTTGGCGGACGAGCCGGGGGTACGCGTGGACTACCTGGAACTGACCGGCCCGGATCTCGGTCCGGTCCCGGAGGAGGGCCCGGCCCGCCTGCTGGTGGCGGCCCGGGTCGGCACCACCCGGCTCATCGACAACGTCCCGTTGACCCTGGAGAAGAACGCCTGATGCTTCGGACCATGCTGAAGTCGAAGATCCACCGAGCCACCGTGACGCAGGCCGACCTGCACTACGTCGGCTCGGTCACCGTCGACCTCGACCTGCTCGAGGCGGCCGACCTGATCCCTGGTGAGCAGGTGGCGATCGTCGACGTGACCAACGGGGCGCGCCTGGAGACGTACGTGATCCCCGGCGAGCGGGGCAGCGGCGTGATCGGCATCAACGGGGCCGCCGCGCATCTGGTGCATCCGGGCGACCTGGTCATCCTGATCTCGTACGGGCAGATGGACGACGCCGAGGCGCGCGCCTACCAGCCGCGGGTCGTGCACGTGGACGCCGACAACAGGATTGTCGAGCTGGGCGCGGACCCGGCCGAGGCGGTCCCCGGAATGGTCGGTGACCTGGTGCGCGGCGACCTCACCCTGGCCGTGGGATAGCTCTTTCCCGATCCTTCCTCCCGAGCGGCACCGATGCCCATATAGTCGGCAAATCGGATAATGTCACCGAGCTGCTCGGGAGGCACGGGGTCATGCGATTCCGCCTGTGTGTCTCAGGAATCGCCGCCCTGCTCTGTGTGGCCGGCTGCGGCGCGGGCCGGGACATCGACGGCGATCTGACCAACGACTGGGGCGCGATGGCCCCGGCCACCGGGTTCGTGCCGGCCGCCGAGACGTGCCATCTCTCCAACTTCGCCGTCTCCGGGCCGCGCTCCACCTACGAAGAGGTCGACTGCGCCGTCGAGCACCGCACCGAGACCGTGCACGTCGGCGAGTACCCCGAGTCCGCCGCGGACGCCGCCCAGCCACCGGCCGGCACGTCGGCCGAAGCACAGGCGGCCTACAAGGAATGCGACCAGAAGACCTCCGCGTACGTCGGTGGCCCCTGGCGCGACGCCCGGCTCTGGATCGGCGTCACCCACCCCTCGCCCGCCGCGTGGAAGGGCGGCGCCCGCTGGTTCCGCTGCGAGCTGGTGGAACTCGACTCGATCGAGAACGACGGCGCCCTGGCCCGGCGGTCCGGCAGCCTCCGTGGCGCACTCGACTCCAAGACCTCCGATCTGCTGCTCGCCTGCTACGCCATCAAGCTGGACGACGCCGGGGCGATCAGCAGCATGCCGTCCAAGAAGTGCACGGACACGCACAACGCCGAGTTCGCCGGGATCTGGACCGCCCCGGCCGGGACCGCGTACCCCAAGGATGACGCCGCCTGGGAGAAGTTCCACGACGGCTGCCGCGAGGTGGCCGCGGAGTACGTGGGGGTGCCGGTCGACGCCAACCTGCAGTACCGGACCGGGGTGGTGTCGCTGCCCGGCAACGCCGACGTGTGGGCGCAGGGTGACCACGGGGTCCGCTGCTATCTGTGGCTGGAGGGGTCCGATCTGACCACCTCGCTCAAGGGCAAGGGGACGAAGGCCCTCCCGGTCCAGTACAAGTAACCATGACCACTGCGGGTGCCCCCGGCTCGACCGGTTCGTGGGGGCGGAGTGTACTGAAACACATGTCACCTCTCGCCGATCTTCCGGCGCTGCCCCGCCGGCTCGCGGCCGCCGAGCCCGGCTGGACCGAGACCACCGACGTCGTCGTGGTCGGCTCCGGTATCGCCGGGTTGACCGCGGCCCTCTACCTGCGTGAGCAGGGTCTGCACGTCACCGTCGTCACCAAGGTCAACATCGACGACGGCTCCACCCGGTGGGCGCAGGGCGGGATCGCGGCCGTGCTCGATCCGCTGGACACGCCGCAGGCGCACGCGTACGACACGGAGATCGCCGGGGTCGGGCTCTGCGACCCGGCGGCGGTCCGGGTGCTGGTGGAGGAGGGGCCGGCCCGGATCCGGGAGCTGATCCGCCGGGGCGCCGAGTTCGACCGGAACCCGGACGGCTCGCTCATGCTGACCCGCGAGGGCGGTCACCGCGCCGACCGGATCGTGCACGCCGGCGGCGACGCGACCGGCGCCGAGGTGCAGCGCGCCCTGCACGCCGCGGTCCGCCGCGACCCGTGGATCCGCCTGGTGGAGCACGCGCTCGTGCTCGACCTGATGCGCTCGGCCGACGGCCGGGCCTGCGGGATCACCCTGCACGTGCTCGGCGAGGGCACCGAGGACGGCGTCGGCGCGGTGCTGGCCCGGGCCGTGGTGCTGGCCACCGGCGGGATGGGGCAGATCTTCTCGTCCACCACGAACCCGTCGGTCTCCACCGGCGACGGCGTGGCGCTCGCGCTGCGGGCCGGCGCCGCGGTCACCGACGTCGAGTTCGTGCAGTTCCACCCCACGTCGTTCGTGACGTCACACACCGACTCGGTGCAGCGGCCGCTGATCTCCGAGGCGCTGCGCGGTGAGGGCGCCCACCTGGTCGACGAGTCCGGTGAGCGGTTCATGGTCGGGCAGCACGAGCTGGCCGAGCTGGCGCCCCGCGACGTGGTCGCCAAGGGCATCTACCGGGTGCTGCGGGCCACCGGCGCCGACCACGTCTACCTGGACGCCCGCCACCTCGGCAAGGAGTTCCTGGAGGGCCGCTTCCCGACGATCATGGCGTCCACCCGGGGCGCCGGCGTCGACCCGGCCACCGACCTGATCCCGGTCGCCCCGGCGGCCCACTATGCCTCCGGCGGCGTGCGCACCGACCTGCATGGCCGGACCAGCATCGACGGGCTGTACGCGTGCGGCGAGGTGGCCTGCACCGGCGTGCACGGCGCCAACCGCCTGGCCAGCAACTCGCTGCTGGAGGGCCTGGTCTTCGCCCGCCGGATCGCCGACGACATCGGCCGGGAGCTGCCCCCGCAGGCCGAGCCGGTCCGGGCCCCGACGTCCGGCCCGGCCTGGGTCGCCGACCCGGCGATCCGCGCCGAGCTGCAGCGCGCCATGACCCGCGGGGCCGGGGTGCTGCGCTCCGCCGACTCGCTGGCCACCGCGGCCAAGGAGCTGACCCGCCTCGCCGAGCAGCGGTCCCGGCCGAACACCGCGGCTTGGGAGGTCACCAACCTGCTCACCGTCGCCACCGCGCTGGTGGCGTCGGCCCGCACCCGCCGGGAGACCCGCGGCTGCCACTGGCGCGAGGACCACCCGGCCGCCGCCGACGAATGGCGCGGCCACCTGCTCGACGCCGTCGCCCCCGACGGCGTTGTTGCCCAGACCTTCGAGGAGATGGCGTGATCGACCCCAGTCTGGATCTTGTGGAGGTCGAGCGGATCGTCCTCAACGCCCTGGCCGAGGACCTCGGCACCCCGGCCCGGGACGTCACCAGCGAGGCCACCATCCCGGCCGCCCAGACCGACACCGCCGAGCTGGTGGCCCGCGCCGACGGTGTGGTGGCCGGCCTGCTCGTGGCGGCCGAGGTCTTCGCCGTCACGTCGGCCGGAGCGGCCACCTTCGAGGCGGTCGCGTCCGACGGCGACCGGGTCCGGCGCGGCGACGTGCTCGCCGTGGTCACCGGCCCCACCCGGGCGCTGCTGACCGCCGAGCGCACCGCCCTCAACCTGCTGTGCCGGATGTCCGGTGTCGCCACCCACACCCGGAAGTGGGCGGATCAGCTGGCGGGCACCAAGGCCACGGTGCTCGACACCCGCAAGACCACCCCGGGCCTGCGGGTGCTGGAGAAGTACGCGGTCCGGGCCGGCGGTGGCACCAACAAGCGCATGGGCCTGTACGACGTCGCCATGATCAAGGACAACCACAAGCTCGCGGCGGGCAGCATCACGGCGGCGTACGAGCTGGTCCGCGCCACCTTCCCGGACGTGGCGGTGCAGGTCGAGGTGACCACCCTGGCCGAGGCGGAGGAGGCGGTCGCGGCCGGCGCCGACTTCCTGCTCTGCGACAACATGACGCCCGAGCTGCTCACCGAGGTGGTCGGCGCGGTCGGGGACCGGGTGGAACTGGAGGCGACCGGCAACCTGACGCTGGCCACCGCGGCCGCCTACGCCGCCACCGGGGTGGACTATCTGTCGGTGGGCGGCCTGACCCACTCGTCGCCGATTCTCGACATCGCACTGGACCTCCGTCCCCGTTGACGCCGGCGCGAGTCGCTGCGCGTACAAAATAGGGGTCTTGATTTTGATTCTTTAGGGGCCTGGCGTGCTGCTCTGCATTGACATCGGCAACACCAACACCGTGCTGGCGACCTTCGACGGCGACAAGCTGGTGCACAACTGGCGGATCAAGACCGATGCCGCCTCGACCGCCGACGAGCTGGGCCTGATGTTCCGGGGCCTGCTCGCCGGCGACGCCGTCGAGATCACCGGGGTGGCCGCCTGCTCGACCGTGCCGGCCGCGCTGCGCAATCTGCGCACCATGCTGAAGCGGTACTACGGCGACGTGCCCAGTGTGATCGTCGAGCCGGGTGTGAAGACCGGGGTGCAGCTGGCCATCGACAACCCCAAGGAGGTCGGCGCCGACCGGGTCGTCAACACCCTGGCCGCGCACGCCCTCTACGGCGGACCGTCGATCGTGGTGGACTTCGGCACCACCACCAACTTCGACCTGATCAGCGCGAAGGGCGAGTTCCTCGGCGGCGCCTTCGCGCCGGGCATCGAGATCTCCTTCGACGCGCTCGCGGCCCGCGCCGCCCAGCTGCGCAAGGTGGAGCCGACCAAGCCGCGCTCGGTGATCGGCAAGAACACCGTGGAGTGCCTCCAGGCCGGGCTCTACTTCGGCTTCGCCGGCCAGGTGGACCGGATCGTCGAGCGGATGATCGAGGAGATCGGCCCGGTCCGCGCGGTCATCGCCACCGGCGGCCTGGCCTGGCTGGTGAAGGACGAATGCCGCACGATCACCGCGCACGAGCCGATGATCACGCTGATCGGGCTGCGGATGGTATATGAGCGGAACGTCTGATCCCCGCTGAGTAGGCTTTCAGGGCCCAGCACAGACCTACACAGGAAGTCTTGCCGTGACCGAGCAGAACACGCCAGCGATCGACCCCGCCGAGGACCTTCCCGAGCAGATGCGGGTCCGCCGGTCGAAGCGGGACCGGTTGCTCGCCGAGGGCGTGCCGCCCTACCCGGTCGAAGTCCCGCGGACCGCCGAGATCGCCGAGATCCGCGCGCGTTACGCGGACCTGCCCACCGACACCGCCTCCGGCGACACGGTGTCGATCACCGGCCGGGTGATCTTCGTGCGGACCGGCGGCAAGCTCTGCTTCGCCACGCTGCGCGCCGGGGACGGCACGGAGATCCAGGCGATGTTCTCGCTCGACAAGGTGGGGGAGAAGTCCCTCGCCGACTGGAAGGGCGTGGTCGACCTCGGCGACCTGGTCGCGGTCACCGGCGAGGTGATCACCAGCCGGCGGGGCGAGCTCTCCGTTCTCGCCGATTCCTGGTCGATGAGCGCGAAGGCTCTTCGGCCCCTTCCGGTCGCGCACAAGCCGCTTTCCGAGGAGACCCGGGTCCGGCAGCGTTATGTCGATCTCATCGTGCGCCCGCAGGCCCGCGATGTCGTGCGTACCCGGGCCACCGTGGTCCGCAGCCTGCGTGAGTCTCTGTTCCGCCGGAATTTCCTCGAGGTGGAAACTCCGATGCTCCAGTTGCTGCACGGCGGCGCCGCGGCACGCCCGTTTGTGACGCACAGCAACGCACTGGACACCGATCTTTATCTTCGGATCGCCCCGGAACTGTTTTTGAAGCGTGCGGTGGTCGGCGGCATCGACCGGGTCTTCGAGATCAACCGGAACTTCAGGAATGAGGGCATGGACTCCACGCACTCTCCGGAGTTCGCCATGCTGGAGGCCTATCAGGCCTATGCCGACTACAACGTGATGCAGGCGCAGGCGCGTGAGTGGATTCAGGAGGCCGCGGTCGCGGTGTCCGGATCGCACGTGGTGACCCACCAGGACGGCACCGAGGTCGACCTGGGCGGCGAGTGGGCCCAGATCACGCTTTTCGGCGCGATCTCCGAGGCTCTCGGCGAGGAGGTCACGATCGGGACCGACCTGGCCCAGTTGCAGCGGTACGCGGAGAAGGTCCAGCTCTCGGCCGATCCGAAGTGGGGCCCCGGCAAGCTCGCCGAGGAGTTGTTCGAGCATCTCGTGACGGACAGCCTCCAGGCGCCGACCTTCGTCCGGGACTTCCCGGAGGAGACCGCCCCGCTGACCGCCGGCCACCGCACCACCCCGGGCCTGACCGAGAAGTGGGACCTGTACGTCAGCGGATTCGAACTCGCGACCGCCTATTCCGAGTTGGTGGACCCGGTCGTCCAGCGCGAGCGCTTCCACGCGCAGTCGCTGCTCGCCGCCGGTGGCGACCCCGAGGCGATGCAGCTGGACGAGGATTTCCTGCGGGCCATGGAGTACGGAATGCCGCCGTCCGGTGGCATGGGAATGGGAATCGACCGGCTGTTGATGGCGCTCACCGGCCTGGGCATTCGGGAAACGATCCTCTTCCCGTTGGTCCGCCCGGAGTAACAATTACCCACCCGCCATTGACGGGTCATGCGCTCCTGGCGTTATTGTTCTCCCATTGCTGGGGAGAGAACCTGTGTTCGGGAGGATAACCGCGCGTGGCCAAGCAGATCATTCACAAGCTGGTCGATGACATCGACGGTGTTGACGCCGACGAGACCGTGAAGTTTGCGCTCGACGGCATTCAGTACGAGATCGACCTCTCGGAGAAGAACGCCGCGAAATTGCGGGAGGTCTTCGAGCCCTACGTGAAGGCCGGGACGAAGGTGGCCCGGGGCGGCGTCGTGGTGGGTGGTCGCGCCGCGCGTGGCCGTGGCGGGGCGACCGCCGACCGCGAGCAGAACAAGGCGATCCGCGAGTGGGCCAAGAAGTCGGGCAAGGACATCTCCGACCGCGGCCGCATCCCGCAGGAGATCGTCGACGAGTTCCACCAGAAGGGCCCCGGCCGGGCCTGATCACGGTTCCACCCCGGAGAGGGCGCCCCGACCACATGGTCGGCGCGCCCTCTCCGTGTTTTGCCCGTCGGGCCGCCCACAACCTCACTACGGTTATCCACAGGAGTGGACAGGGTTGTCCACAGGCTGTGGATCGGCAGGATTTCGCTGTACGCGTACACGTTCGGGTGGGGGAACAGCCGCTGAGCGTGCGAAGTTGGCTAAATCAACGTTGCGGATCGCTCCGAGGGGCTGTGGAGGCCCGGCGGAGACCGTCAGCGGCGATAGAGTTACAGCACGGGCATCACCGATGCCCGTGCGCTGGCCCCGCCAGTTCATGGGCGCACGGCACGTGAGGAGCACGAGGGCATGTTCGAGCGGTTCACCGACCGAGCGCGACGGGTTGTCGTCCTGGCCCAAGAAGAGGCCCGGATGCTCAACCACAACTACATCGGCACGGAGCACATCCTGCTCGGCCTGATCCACGAGGGTGAGGGCGTCGCCGCCAAGGCTCTGGAGAGCCTGGGCATCTCCCTGGAAGGGGTCCGCCAGCAGGTCGAGGAAATCATCGGCCAGGGGCAGCAGGCGCCGAGTGGGCACATCCCGTTCACGCCGCGGGCGAAGAAGGTCCTGGAGCTCTCGCTCCGGGAGGCCTTGCAGCTCGGCCACAACTACATCGGCACCGAGCACATCCTGCTCGGCCTGATCCGTGAGGGTGAGGGCGTCGCCGCCCAGGTGCTGGTCAAGCTCGGCGCCGACCTCAACCGGGTCCGCCAGCAGGTGATCCAGCTGCTCTCCGGCTACCAGGGCAAGGAGCCGGCCGCCGCGGGCACCGCGACCGGAGAGGCCGCGCCGTCCACGTCGCTCGTGCTGGACCAGTTCGGCCGCAACCTGACCCAGGCCGCCCGGGAGGGCAAGCTCGACCCGGTCATCGGCCGGGAGAAGGAAATCGAGCGGGTCATGCAGGTGCTGTCCCGGCGCACCAAGAACAACCCGGTCCTGATCGGCGAGCCCGGTGTGGGCAAGACCGCCGTGGTGGAGGGCCTGTCCCAGTCCATCGTCAAGGGCGAGGTGCCCGAGACGCTGAAGGACAAGCAGCTGTACACACTGGACCTGGGCGCGCTCGTCGCCGGCTCCCGCTACCGCGGTGACTTCGAGGAGCGCCTCAAGAAGGTGCTCAAGGAGATCCGCACCCGCGGCGACATCATCCTGTTCATCGACGAGATCCACACGCTGGTCGGCGCCGGCGCCGCCGAGGGCGCGATCGACGCGGCCAGCATCCTCAAGCCGATGCTCGCCCGCGGTGAGCTCCAGACCATCGGCGCCACCACCCTCGACGAGTACCGCAAGCACCTGGAGAAGGACGCCGCTCTCGAGCGCCGCTTCCAGCCCATCCAGGTCGGCGAGCCGTCGCTGGCGCACACCATCGAGATCCTCAAGGGTCTCCGCGACCGCTACGAGGCGCACCACCGGATCAGCATCACCGACGCCGCCCTGGTCGCGGCCGCGACGCTGGCCGACCGGTACATCTCGGACCGGTTCCTGCCGGACAAGGCGATCGACCTGATCGACGAGGCCGGCGCCCGGATGCGCATCCGCCGGATGACCGCGCCGCCGGACCTCCGCGACTTCGACGAGCGCATCGCCCAGGTGCGCCGCGACAAGGAGTCCGCGATCGACGCGCAGGACTTCGAGCGCGCCGCCCAGCTGCGTGACAAGGAGAAGACCCTCCTCGGTCAGAAGGCGCAGCGGGAGAAGGAGTGGAAGGCCGGCGACCTGGACGTGGTGTCCGAGGTCGACGACGAGCAGATCGCCGAGGTGCTGGGCAACTGGACCGGCATCCCGGTCTACAAGCTCACCGAGGAGGAGACCTCCCGCCTGCTGCGCATGGAGGACGAGCTGCACAAGCGCGTCATCGGCCAGGAGGACGCGGTGCAGGCCGTCTCCAAGGCGATCCGGCGCACGCGGGCCGGCCTCAAGGACCCGAAGCGGCCCTCCGGCTCGTTCATCTTCGCGGGCCCGTCCGGTGTCGGTAAGACGGAGCTGTCCAAGGCGCTGGCGGAGTTCCTGTTCGGTTCCGAGGACGCGCTGATCCAGCTGGACATGTCCGAGTTCCACGACCGGTACACGGTGTCCCGCCTCGTCGGTGCGCCTCCCGGTTACGTGGGTTACGACGAGGGTGGTCAGCTGACCGAGAAGGTGCGGCGTAAGCCGTTCTCGGTGGTGCTGTTCGACGAGATCGAGAAGGCGCACCCGGATGTGTTCAACACGCTTCTGCAGATCCTGGAGGACGGTCGGCTGACCGATGGTCAGGGCCGGATCGTGGACTTCAAGAACACGGTCATCATCCTGACCACCAACCTCGGCACGCGGGATGTGGCGAAGGCGGTGTCGCTGGGCTTCCAGGCGTCGGAGGCCGAGGAGTCGTCGTACGAGCGGATGAAGATCAAGGTCAACGACGAGCTGAAGCAGCACTTCCGCCCGGAGTTCCTGAACCGTATCGATGACACGATCGTCTTCCACCAGCTGCGGGAGAAAGAGATCCTCCAGATCGTCGACATCTTCACGGCGCGGATCGAGGGCCAGCTCAGGAACAAGGACATGGGTCTGGAGCTGACCGACGACGCCAAGAAGTATCTGGCGGCCAAGGGCTTCGACCCGGTGCTCGGCGCCCGTCCGCTGCGCCGGACCATCCAGCGCGAGCTGGAGGACACGCTGTCCGAGCAGATCCTCTTCAACGAGCTGCGCCCCGGCCAGATCGTCGTCGTGGACTGCGAGGGCGACCCGGCCAAGGTGGAGAAGTCCAAGCTGGTCTTCCGCGGCGCCGAGAAGGGCGTGACGGTGCCCGACGCGGTGCCGGCCGACCTCGACACGGCGACCACCACCGAGGAGTAAGAGCCACAAAGGGACGGCCCGGCCACTTTCGGCCGGGCCGTTCCGCGTTCAGGAAAGCGTCGCGGCGTCCCCGGCGAGCACGAAATCCTGCGGTCCCAGCCGCTCGACCAGCCCGTCCTCGACCAGGCCGGCGAGCGCCCGGGCCCGCTGCACCTCGTCCTGCCACACCATGTCGAGACGCTGCCGCGGCACCGGGCCGGTGGCGTGCCGCAGCACCTCCAGGAGCAGGCCGCGCACCTGGCGATCGGTCCCCGCGTACCGCTGCGGTTTGCGACTCGGGCCCTCCGGCAGCGGCTCGCCGCGCAGCCGCCACGCGCAGACGTCGTGGAACGGGCAGTCCACGCACCTCGGCGCCCGGGCCGTGCAGACGATCGCGCCCAGCTCCATGAAGGCGATGCTGGCCTTCGCGGCCCGCGCCTCGTCCTCGGGGAGCAGCTCCTCCATGGCGGTCAGGTCGGCGGCCGTCGTGGCGGGCCCGGCGTCCGGCTTGCCCTCGACCGCGCGGCAGACGACCCGCCGTACGTTGGTGTCGACCACGGGGTGCCGCTGGCCGTACGCGAACGTCGCCACCGCCCGCCCGGTGTAGGTCCCGACCCCCGGCAGCGCGAGCAGTTGATCGAGCGCGGACGGGACGGCGCCGCCGTGCCGCTCGACGATCGCCACGGCGCACGCGTGCAGCCGCATGGCCCGGCGCGGATAGCCGAGCCGCCCCCACATCCGGATCGCCTCCGACGGCGGGTCCTCGGCGAGCGCGGCCGGGGTGGGCCAGCGGGTCATCCAGGAGCGCCAGGCGGGCTCGACGCGGACGACCGGCGTCTGTTGCAGCATCACCTCACTGACCAGGACTCCCCAGGGGGTGGTGTCCGGCTGCCGCCAGGGCAGATCACGGGCGTTTACGGCGTACCAGGCGATGGCTTCGTCGGCGAGAGTCATATCCCGTTTACTGTAGGCGGGTGTACGAACTCGCCATCACCGTCATCGGCCCGGATCGCACCGGCATCGTGGCGGACGTCTCCGAGGCTCTCGCGGAGGTCGGCGCCAACCTGACCGACTCGACGATGACCCGGCTGCGCGGCCATTTCGCGATGACCCTGATCTGCACCGGACCGACCGAGGCCGAGGCGGCGCGGGCCCTGGAGCGGGTCACCGGGGGCGGCCTGCTGGCCACCGTCCGACGGGTGGAGCCGGAGGCCGACAGCGCGGCGGCCGGCGAGCCGTACCAGGTGAGCGTGCACGGCGCCGACCGGCTCGGCATCGTGGCCGCGGTGACCCGGGTGGTCGCGGCCGCCGGCGGCAACATCACCGACCTCACCACCCGGCTCACCGGGCCGCTCTATCTGCTGCTCGCCGAGGTGGACGTACCGGCCGGGGCGGGTGACGAGCTGGCCGAGCGTCTGGCCGTGGCCGCCGCCGAGCTGGATGTGGACGTGACACTGCGCCGGTCCGACACGGAGATCCTGTGAGATCGGTCGTCACCGCTCCGGCGAGTGTGCTCAGCACCTCCGGGGAGGTGGTCGACCCGACCGATCCGGAGGTCGTCCGGCTGGCGGAGGAACTGGTCGAGGTGATGCGGGTGTCACCCGGTTGTGTCGGCCTGGCCGCACCGCAGATCGGCGTGAGCGCCCAGGTGTTCTGCGTGGACGTGACCGGGCATCCGAAGGCGGCCATCACCCACGGCACGTTGGTGCTCTGCAACGCGAGGATCGTCGAGGCGAGCCGGTGGCGGCCGGGCCGGGAGGGCTGCATGTCGGTGCCGGACCTGACCGGCGACGTGAAACGGGCCGGGCGGATCGTGGTCGAGGCGGTCCTGCCCGGCACCGGCGAGCCGTTCACACTGACCACCGGCGCGTTCGAGGCCAGGGCCGTACAGCACGAGATCGATCACTGCGCGGGCAAGCTGTTCCTCGATCGGGTGGCCGGAGCGCACGCCGTCTACCAGCGCAAGGTCTATCTCTAACGAGCGATGCGCGAGTTGGTGTCGCATAACCGGCGCGTCGTGCACATAGCGAAGGCTGTCCGGGTCTACCGTGAGCGGCATCATGCGTGCGACGGTTGGTCCCCTCCCACCCGCGGTCTACTGGCGGCGGCGTGTGGTCGTGCTGAGCGCGGTCCTGCTCGGCGTCATCGTGCTGTTCGTGTCCTGCTCGGGCGAGGACGATCCGGGCAAGAAGAAGACGACGTCCTCCTCCCAGACGACGAGCTATCCGACCCCCGCCGCGGGGAAGGATGCGAGCGCGTTTCCGTCACCGTCGTTCGAGGAGACCGGTCCTGCCGTCGGCCCGGCCCTGCCCGACCCCAACGAGCTGCTGTCCCGGCAGCCCGACGACGGTGAGAAGCTGCCCCCGCCCGTGAACGGCGCCACCGCGACCGCCGCGCCCGGCTCCGGCGCCTGCTCCGACAGCGAGATGTCGGTGATCCCGGTCCCGGCGGACACCTCCCCGCAGCGCGGCACCCCGCTCAAGATCAAACTCAAGATCAAGAACATCGGTACGCGTACGTGCACCCGCGACCTGGGCGCCAGCGCACAGGAGCTCTACCTCGAACAGGGCGCCCAGAAGTACTGGTCCTCCGACCTGTGCACCACGTCGAAGGGCAACCAGGTCGAGACCCTGAACGCGGGGGCCGAGCGCGAGTACGAGGTCACCTGGAACGGCCGCTCCTCCACCCAGTGCGCCGACAACGTCGCGGCCGGCCCGATCCCCGAGACCGGCGCTTACGAGCTGCGCGGCCGCCTCGACACGCTCCGCAGCAACCCGGTCATCCTGACCATCGTCGCCTGACCTCGTTGGTAGCCGCTATCGAGCTGTACCTGGACGTCGACACGACGCGCCGGGTCCGCAACCTGTGGCGTGCCCTGGACGCGGAGGGCATCCCGTCCCTCGGCTCCCTGCACCAGAAGCACCGCCCGCACATCTCCCTGGCCGCCGCCCACCGCATCGACCCGCACGCCGTAGCGGAGGCGCTGTCCGGTTTCGAGGTGGCCCGCCCGCTCCCGCTGAGCATCGACTTCGTGGGCCAGTTCGTGGGCCGCGTCCTCTGGCTGGGCGTCACCATGACCGAGGATCTGCTGTCCCACCACCGCGCCGTACACGACCGCCTCTCCTCGGCCGGAGTGGAGATCTGGGACCACTACCGCCCGGGCCGGTGGGTCCCGCACTGCACCATCTCGCTACGCGTGCCCAATCCGGTGATGGCCCCGGCCGTCCGCCGTTGCCTGGAATACCTCCCCCTCCAGGCCACCATCACCGGCGCCGCGGTAGCCGACCACGCCAACGACATCAGCCACCCCCTCTGAGCCCATCCCCGCCGTCCCGGCCACCACCCACCGCCGTCTCGGATGGTCCCGGCCCGACGTCCGCCGCCGTCCCTGGTGCACCGCCCGAGGAAGTCGGCGATCACCTGCCACTTCCAGCCCCTGCCGCGCCGCCGGGCTGAGCTGCCCGCTCACCCTCACACCCCCATCCCGCCGGCCCGCCCGTCTCGGTCGAGGGATGGCCATGGCCGCCTGGCTCGCAGGTGGCCGCTTGCGGTAGGTGCGTGGTTGCGGAGGGGCTCGCCAGCACCCGATCTGCCCCGCTTACGGCCGTAGCGCCGGTCACGGTAGGCGTCGCTCGCCGGTGGGCCGGGCGGGTGCACACCATCACGGATGCGTGTTCGCGCGCGTGCCCTATGGGAGCGGTGAACGTACACGCGGCAGCTTCCGTGTGCCAGCCCTCGTCGGCTTCGGGTCGTGTGTGCGCCTGCCGCCCCGCTTGCACGCCCGGCGAGGTTGTTGATCTTGTGCGGCTCGAGGCTGTTCGGGCGTGAGGTGACTCCGCCGGCCGAGGTTCAGTCGGCTGGAGGCGGGTCAGACGTAGCGTTCGAGGATGGAGGCCTCGGCCAACCGGGAGAGCCCCTCCCGCACCCCACGAGCCCGGGCATCGCCGACACCCTCCACCGCCTGGAGATCCTCGACGGTGGCGCCGAGCAGACGCTGGAGGCTGCCGAAGTGGTCGACCAGCCGGTCGACGATCTGGGCGGGCAACCGCGGGACCTTGGCGAGCAGCCGGAACCCGCGCGGCGAGACGGCCACGTCGAGGGAGTCCGACGCGCCGGGGTAGCCGATCGCCTTGGCCACCGCCACCAGGTCGATCATCTCGGTGGCGGTCAGCAGGTCGAGTTCGACGAGCGCCTCGTCGAGGGTGCGGGCTTTGCGGCTGGTCGGCAGGTAGTCGCGGATGACCAGGGTGCGGTCGGCGTCGACGCCGGCCATCAGCTCGTCCAGCTGAAGGGCGAGGAGGCGGCCGTCGGTGCCCAGCTCGACCACGTAACCGGAGATCTCGTCGGCGATCCGGCGGACCATTTCGAGGCGCTGCACCACCGCCACGGCGTCACGCACCGTGACCAAGTCTTCGATCTCCAGGGCCGAGAGGGTGCCGGAGACCTCGTCGAGCCGGAGTTTGTACCTCTCCAGGGTGGCGAGGGCCTGGTTGGCACGGGACAGGATGGCGGCCGAGTCGTCGAGGACGTGGCGCTGACCGTTCACATACAGCCCGATGATGTGCATCGACTGGCTCACCGAGATCACCGGGAAGCCGGACTGCTTGGCGACCCGCTCGGCGGTGCGGTGCCGGGTGCCGGACTCCTCGGACGGGATCGACGGGTCGGGCATCAGGTGCACGGCGGCCCGGACGATGCGGGTGCCGTCGCTGGAGAGGACCACGGCGCCGTCCATCTTGCACAGCTCACGCAGCCGGGTGGCGGAGAACTCCACATCGAGCGGAAACCCGCCGGTGCAGATCGTCTCGACGACGGCGTCGTGTCCGAGGACGATGAGCGCCCCGGTGCGGCCGCGCAGGATGCGCTCGAGGCCGTCGCGCAGCGCCGTCCCGGGGGCCATCAGGGCGAGATTCGCCCGTAACGGATCACTTGCTCCGCCGGTCAGGCCGGCGCCCGCGGCCGGCGTCATCGCGCGATGCCCCACGCCGTTGACGCCGGGACGCGGCGTTGAACTGGCGGCGGGCTTGGAACCATCGCGGTCGAGCGGCACCCGGACATTCTACGGACTGTCATCCACGTCAACGAGGCGTGGTTCAATGAATGCTCCGTAGCGTGATGATTCATCACTCAGCGTTACTGTGTAGCCGCCGACGCACGGGCCGCGCTCTGGAGTGCCGCCTGGAGGTTGCCGACCTCGACGATCTCCATGCCCTTGGGCGCGCCACCAGTGCCGTCCGGCCCGCAGCCGGGCGGGACGAGCGCCACCTTGAAGCCGAGCCGGGCCGCCTCGGAGAGCCGCCGGCCGACCGCGCCGACCCGGCGGATCTCGCCGGTCAGGCCGACCTCGCCGATCGCCACCAGGTGCGGGGCCATGGCCAGGTCGAGGCCACCGGAGGCGACCGCGAGGGCCATCGCCAGGTCGGCGGACGGCTCGGTCAGCCGGATGCCGCCCACAGTGGCCGCGAAGACCTCTCGGTTGTAGAGCTTGAGCTGCTTGGTGCGCCGCTCCAGCACGGCCAGCACCATGGCGAGCCGGGCGCTGTCGAGACCGGACACCGTGCGCCGGGGCGAGCCCTGCACCTCCGCCCCGATCAGCGCCTGCACCTCGGTGACCAGCGCCCGCCGCCCCTCCATGGCGACCGTCACGCAGGTGCCCGGAACCGGCTCCAGATAGCGGGTGAGGAACAGCCCGGACGGGTCGGGCAGGCTGGTGATGCCGCCCTCGTGCATCTCGAAGCAGCCCACCTCGTCGGCCGCGCCGAACCGGTTCTTCACCCCGCGGACCAGGCGCAGCGAGGAGTGCTTGTCGCCCTCGAAGTGGAGCACCACGTCGACCAGGTGCTCCAGCACCCGGGGGCCGGCGACCTGCCCGTCCTTGGTGACGTGACCGACCAGGACGGTGGCGATGCCGCGCTCCTTGGCGATCGCGACGAGCGCCGCGGTGACCGCCCGGACCTGGGTGACACCGCCGGGCACCCCCTCGGTGCCGGGCGCCGAGACGGTCTGCACCGAGTCGAGCACGAGCAGGCCGGGCCGGACCGCGTCGAGGTGGCCGATGACCGTGCCCAGATCATTCTCCGAGGCGAGGTAGAGCTTCTCGTGCAGCGCGCCCAGCCGCTCGGCCCGCAGCCGCACCTGGCTGACCGACTCCTCACCGCTGACCACCAGCGACGGGGTGCCGGAGCCGACCGCCCACTGCTGGGCGACGTCGAGCAGCAGGGTGGATTTCCCGACGCCGGGCTCACCGGCGAGCAGCACCACGGCGCCGGGCACCAGGCCGCCGCCGAGCACCCGGTCCAGCTCGCCGACGCCGGTGGCGACGGCGCGGGCCGGGGCGGCGCTGATCTGCGCGATGGGGCGGGCCGGCTCGGCCGGCATGCGGGAGCTGACCACCCGGCCGGAGACCGGGACGGTGACCGTGGACTCGATGACCGAGCCCCACTCACCGCACTCGGAGCAGCGGCCCACCCATTTCGGTGGCTGATGACCGCAGGCGTCGCAGACGTATGCCGTCCGGGGGGCCTTGGCGGAGGATCGGGAGGTCGTCACACCGACAAGCTAGCTCGCCGGTATGACAATCCCGGTCAGTGACTCTCGAGGTCCGGGGCGTCCTCGCCGATCTCCGCCGAGCCGCGGGGCGCCGGGCTGAGCGGGGAGGCGACCGGCGCCTGGAGGACCAGCTTCTCCGAGCTGTTGCTGAACTCGAAGACCAGGTTGACCGAGGCGCCCGGGACGAGCGCGCCCTGGAGCCCGATGACCTGGAGCGGAATCAGGTCGGTCGAGCGGAACATCGCCGTCGACAGCGGGGCGACCTGGATCCGGGCCGGGCGGACCGTGGGGGCCGGCGCGGAGGCGCTCGGGGCGACGGACGGGCTGGCGGCGACCTCGCCCGGGGTGGTGACCGTGGCGGCGGCGCTCACGAAGCCGACCTGGTCCGCCCCGACGACCTGCGGGAGGTCCGGCGCGGCGCTGGTGATCGTGACGGTGACCGGCTCGGCGGTCTGGTTGAAGAGGCTCAGCTCGAGCGGAGCGTTCTCGCCCTTCTCGTAGCCCTCGATGCCGTTGTACTCCACCTGCAGGTTGCGGATGAACACGCTGCCATCGGCGGTTTCCGTGTCGACGCCCGCGATGGGCGTGTCCAGGATGGCGGTCTCGGCGACCTGACCGGCGGAGCAGCCACCCAGAGCCAGGGCGGCGACCGTGGCGGCACCCGCGACCAGAGCGGCGCGACGGGTTCCCAGGGGACGCATCACGATCCTCCAAATAGAGACACCAGGGTGTTCGATCAGCCTAATGGGCGGCGATCGGCGGTGTACGCCGACCCATCCATCATGTGGCCGGATCAGGTCAGCCGGCCGCTGAACACCAGCAGCAGGACGTCGATCAGGGCGACCACGATGACGGCCCGGAACAGCGCGACCGGCCGTCCGTCGGCGCGGCGCGCGGCGTACCAACCGAGGGGAAGGACCACGACGGCGGCCGCGCATGCCGCCACGCCGGTCCACGACGGCGGCCCGGGCGGCCCGAGGACCAGGGTGAGCGTCGCGCCCAGCAGGAGCCCCGCGGCGGCCAGCTGGGACCCGGCCGCGCCGATCCGGTGCGGCAGCCCGCGCACCCCGGTGGCCGCGTCGTCCTCCAGGTCCGGCAGCACGTTGGCGAAGTGCGCGCCGCCGCCGAGCAGCGCACCGGCCGCGAGCAGCCAGACCGGCGGCGCCGGATGCCCGGGCAGGGCGAGCACCACGAACGCCGGCAGCAGTCCGAAGGCGATCAGGTACGGCGCCACCGAGAACGCGGTGCTCTTCAGCGGCCAGTCGTAGAGAAGCGCGAACACCGTCGCCACCGAGATCGCCAGGAGAGCCGGAAGACCCAGATCAAAGGCCAGCAGGGGTACGGCCACAGCCGCCCCGATCCCGGCGGCGCCGACCGCCCGCGGCGACACCGCCCCGGCCGCCACCGGTTTGTCCCGCCGCCCGGCCCGCCGGTCGCGATCCGCGTCCAGCCGGTCGTTGACCCAGCCGACGGCGAGCTGGCTGGCCGCGACGGTGAGGGCGACGAGCACGAGCCGGGAGCCGCGATGCCCGGCGCCGACGGCCAGCAGTGTGATGGCGAGGGTGACCGCGGCACCCGGTTCCGGATGGGCCGATCTGAGCAGTGCGAGCGCACGGGACATGGCTTGCAAGTGTGGCCTCTGCGCACGGACCGTGCCAGGCTCGATCGCATGCTGTCGATGCAGCGCAATGATCCACGTCAGTACGACGACCTGGCCGGCGAGTGGTGGCGACCCGGCGGACCCTTCGAACTGCTGCACTGGCTGGCCGAGGCCCGGGCGGCACTGATCCCTCCGGCGGGAGCACCCGGCCGGATCCTGGTGGACGCGGGCTGCGGCGGTGGCCTGCTCGCGCCGCACGTCCGCGACAAGGGCTACCGGCACATCGGCGTCGACCTGCGCCGGACCGGGCTGGAGCGGGCCGTGCCGCGCGGGATGACCGCGGTGAACGGGGATGTGACCGCCCTGCCGCTGGCCGACCGCAGCGCCGATGTGGTGGTGGCCGGCGAGATCCTGGAGCACGTCACCGACCTGTCCGGCACGGTGGCCGAGCTGTGCCGGGTGCTGCGTCCCGGCGGTCTCGTGGTGCTGGACACGGTGAACGACACCCGCCTCAGCCGCCTGGTCACGGTGACGCTGGGCGAGCGGCTCGGGATCGCCCCGGCCGGCCTGCACGATCCGGCGCTGTTCGTGCCACCGAGGCGCCTGGTGACCGAGTTCACGCGGCACGGGGTGGAGCTGGAGATCCGGGGGGTCCGCCCGAGCCTGCCGGGACTGTTCCGCTGGCTGGTGCTGGGCCGGGCCGCGGGCGGGCGCATCGTCCCCAGCATCTCGGCGGCGATCCTCTATCAGGGCATCGGGAGACGACATGCTGGATGACGCACGACGGCTCGCCCCACGGTTCGCGGCCCGCGCGGCCGACAGCGACCGGGACGGGTCCTTCCCCGAACGGGACTTCGCCGAGCTGCGGGAGGCCGGCTTCTTCGGTCTGATGGTCCCGGCCCGGCTGGGCGGCGCGGGCGCGGGCTTCGCGGAGTACGCGGACATCGCCTACGAGCTGGCCCGGGGCAACGGCTCGACGGCCCTGGTCTTCAACATGCACGCCTCGGTGACCGGTGCGATCGCCGGCGTCACCGACGAGCTGGCCGAGTTGCTGGGGCTGCCGGCGGAGGCGCTGGAGGCCCGGGACGGCTTCCTCAAGGCGGCCGCCGGCGGCGCCTGGTACGCCGTGGCGATGAGCGAACGCGGCGCCGGCTCCCGGCTGTCCGAGCTGTCCACCAGCTACCGGCGGGTGGACGGCGGCTACCGGATCACCGGCGCCAAGACGTTCTGCTCGGGCGCCGGTCACGCGGACGCCTACCTGATCGCCGCCCGCAGCGCCGACGACCCCGCCCAGGTGTCGCAGTTCCTGGTCCCGGCGGGCGAGGGCCTCCGGGTCGAACCCACCTGGGACGCCCTCGGCATGCGCGCCACCGGTTCGCACGACCTGCACGTGGACGTGACGGTCCCGGCGCCGGCGCTGCTCGGCGGCGTGGAAGGGCTCGCCCTGGTGGCCGCCCAGCTGGCCCCGCACTGGATGGTGGCCAGTTACGCCGCGGTCTACGTGGGCGTGGCCCGGGCCGCGGTGGACGCCGCGGTCGAGCACGTCAACGCCCGCGGCCTGGGCCGGCTGCCCGCGGTTCGGGCCCGGATCGGCCGTGCCGACGCCGCGGTGTCGGCCGCGTGCCTGGTGGTCCGGGAGGCGGCCCGCCGGGTCGACGAGGCGCCCGGCGAACCGGAGACGAACCGCTGGGTGTGGCGGGCCAAGCTGCTCGCCGGGACGACCGCGGCGGACGTGGCGGCGGCGATGCTGGAGGCGGCCGGCACCTCGGCGATGCGGCGGGGCCATCCGCTGGAGCGGCTCTACCGGGACGCCCGGGCGGGTTCGCTGCAACCGGCCACCAGCGACGTCTGTGCCGACTGGCTGGGTGTGGACGCGCTCGGCGGCGACCCGGACGCCGACGGCGTCGCCCCGCGCTGGTGACGGGCCACCGGATGGACGCGGTGATCAGCGGCATCGGGGTGGCGCTGCCGCCCGCGACCGCACAGGACGACATTTGGGACGGCTATTTCGCCCACCACTACACCGGCGCCCGGCACGGCCTGGCCCGGCGGATCTTCGCGAACGCCGGGGTCCGTACCCGGCAGGCCGTGGTGAGCCCGCTGCTGGAGGACGTCGCGAACTGGTCCACCGAGCGCCGGATGCGCCGCTACCAGGCCGAGGCGATTCCACTGGGCAAGGCCGCGGTGGACCGGGCGCTGGCCGACGCCGGGGTGGCGGCCGGCGATCTGGGGCTCTTCGCGGTCTGCTCGTGCACCGGCTACGCCACCCCCGGACTGGACATTCTGCTCGCCCGGGATCTGGGTATGTCACCCAACGTGCAAAGGCTCTTCGTGGGACACATGGGGTGTTACGCGGCGCTGCCGGGCCTTGGCACGGTGAGTGACTTCGTGGTGGCCCGCGGCCGTCCCGCGCTGCTGCTCTGTGCCGAGCTGACCAGCCTGCACCTGCAACCGCCCGGCGCCCGCGCGGACATCCAGCAGATGGTCTCGCACGCCCTCTTCTCGGACGCCGCGGCCGCCGTCGTGGTCACCCCTCGAGATCAAGGCCATCCGGGGTACGCCGTCCGCGAGCTCGCCGCGATCACCGACACCTCGACCGCCGACCACATGACATGGGAGGTCACCGATCTGGGGTTCCGGATGGGCCTGTCGCCGAAGGTGCCGGCGGTCCTCGCCGCGCACGTCCGCGGCCTGGTCGAACAGGTCCTGTCGAAGCGCGGCCGGAGCATCGCGGACGTGGACGGCTGGGCCGTGCACCCGGGCGGCCCGAAGATCCTCGACGTGGTCCAGGAGCGTCTGGGCCTGCCCGCCGCCGCGCTCGCCGAGTCCCGTGCCGTCCTCGCCGCCCACGGCAACTGCTCGTCACCGACCGTGCTCCTGGTCCTGAACGAGCTACGCCGTCGCCCGGTCCCGCCGCAGCGGATCGTGATGCTCGCCTTCGGTCCGGGGCTCACGCTCTACGTCACTCTTCTGGAGGGCTCTACTCTCGCAGCGTGAGCAGCGAACGGGGACGCGGCGTCGTGCTGCACGCGCTGGCGGCATTGATCTTGGTGATTGGACTGGTGTGGTGGTGGCGTGCCGCACCCGACGGCGCGGGTGACGGCCGGCTGGCGCACTGGCGGCTGACCGCCGAGCAGCTGCTGCCCGACATCGGCGAGCAGGAGGTGGCGAACACCCTGGTCCTGGAGCCGGGCACGGGCTACGACGAGATCGTCGAGGTGGAGCGGGGCGACTTCCTGGTGTCGGTGGTGTGCGCCGGGGACGACGGCGCCCGGGTGCGGGTCAGCCTCGGCGGCACCGACTCCGGCCGGGGTCTGCGCTGCTCCGGCGCCCGCACCCCGGACATCTTCAGCGTCGGCCTCACCCGGCAACTGCGTATGCACGTCAGCGTCGACGCATCCGGCCCGGTCGTCTTCCGTTACGCCCTTCAGCGCTCGTCCGGCTGATCGCGGCGCCGATTCATGCCGGTACCGGCCGCCTCGTACCCCATTATGGGTTTTAGTCGTTAGAGGCGGGACAGGTCGGGCCGGAACGTCTCGACCGAGGCGGTCCGTGGATGAACCCGGACGATCTTGCCGAGCCGGTCGACGAGGACCACCGCGGCCGTCCCGTCCGGCGCCCCGATTCCGAGCTGTCGCCGCAGCGTGTCGGTGGGGTCCTGCAACGCGGTGACCATCTTGCCGTCGGCCCGCGGGGTCCGCGTGGTCGGCAGCAGGTTCTGCCCGGCCGCGGGTGCGCTGGCGGACGCCCGCACCTTACTCACCGTGAGGATCGCGATGTCACTCCGAACCGCGGCGATCGTGTCCCGGACAAGTGCCGCGCAGTCGCAGCCCTCAGTGAGCATCAACACGGCCGGCAGTCGCTCCAGAATCGAAACGCTCTGCCCGTCGCTGTCGATGAGGTCCAGCGCCGGGAGCTGGTCGGATCGGCTCTCGGTGGCGCCGGAGGTCCGCTGGGTGGCCGGCTGCCGGGGCGGCCCGGGCCATGCCGAGGCGAACAGACTGGCGACCGTGACGAGGATGGCGAGGGTGATGATCAGGGCCGGGGTGTGGGTCAACAGACCGCTGAGGCGGCGCAGCCGGCGGACCGTGGGCCGGTCGGCGAGGCGCTGCCACCGGTTGAGCGGCGCGGCCGTGTGCAGCTCGGCGCGGACCGCCGCGACCTCGTCGGCGAGCTCGGAGAGGTCGTCCGGGATGACGATGACGCCCCACTCCTCGGGGAACTCCGGGAGATCGTCGGAGGGCCCGCCGCCGGGCGGCCTGTCGCCGTTGTCGCTCGCGCCAGCCATGACTCAACCTCCCCCCTGGCCGACCAGATCTTGCTTCGGTCGGGGAACTTCCGTCCAGCCTCCCGCACGTGGGGCCGCATCGCCAGTGGTGCGGCGATGCGGACCTTAGCGATAAGCTTGATCTCACAAAGCCATCAGGTCCGGAATTCCCGACTTGGTTTACGCGACCTCGTTGGCGGGGGTCGTAACAGTCTGGTCACTTTGCGTTACTTAGGCAGCTTCTCGCTTCGCTGTCAAGCGGTAGAAAGCCCCATCACAGGGCCTCTGAGCTGCACTAACAGTGACCGACAGGGCAAGACACGGCCGTCTGGGCGTGTTACCCTAGACACAGCGAAAGGGGTTTCGAACCTATGGTTTTCAGTGTCGGCGAGACCGTTGTTTACCCCCACCACGGGGCCGCACTCATCGAGGCAATCGAGACTAGGGTCATCAAGGGCGTTGAAAGGCAGTATCTCGTTCTGCGTGTCGCCCAGGGCGATCTGACTGTTCGGGTGCCCGCTGAGAATGCCGAAGAAGTCGGCGTGCGCGAAGTGGTTGGCGAGGAAGGCCTTGGAAAGGTCTTCGATGTCCTCCGTGCTCCGCACACCGAGGAGCCGACCAACTGGTCGCGGCGTTACAAGGCGAACCTCGAGAAGCTTGCTTCCGGTAACCCGCTGAAGGTTGCCGAGGTTGTTCGTGACCTCTGGCGCCGTGAGCGTGAGCGTGGCCTTTCCGCGGGTGAGAAGCGCATGCTCGCCAAGGCTCGCGACATTCTGGTCGGCGAGGTGGCCCTCGCTGAGAAGAGCAGCAAGGATGAGGCTGAGGTCCTGCTCGACAAGGTCCTCACCGAGGCCTGATCCGTCCAACGCATCCCTCACACCTTGACCGACGACCGCGACGTGACCGCGCAGCTCAATGCTCGCGGTGACGTCGCGGTCGTCGTTCCGGCCGCGGGCGCCGGTGTGCGCCTCGGCCCGGGTGCCCCCAAGGCCCTGCGCCTGCTCGAGGGGGAGCCACTCCTGGTCCACGCGATCCGCCGGACGGCCTCCGCGCCGTCGGTCCGCATGATCGTCGTGGCCGCTCCGCCGGCCGAGGTCGAGGCCGTGCACGATCTGCTCGCTCCGGTGGCCCCGGTCACCGTGGTGGCGGGTGGCGCCGAGCGGCAGGACTCCGTCGCCGCCGCGCTCGCGGTCGTTCCCGATGACGTCGGCATCGTCCTGGTGCACGACGCGGCCCGCTGCCTCGCGCCCGCCGAGTTGTTCGAACGGGTCGCCGCCGCGGTGCGGGACGGGGCCGACGCCGTGATCCCCGCGCTTCCGGTGGTGGACACGATCAAAGAGGTCGCCGCCGACGGCACGGTCCTCGGGACGGTCGACCGGTCGGCGCTGCGGGCCGTGCAGACCCCCCAGGGCTTCCGCGCCGGCACGCTCCGTGCCGCCCATGCCGCGGCCGCCGACTCGCACACCGACGACGCCGGTGCGGTGGAGAAGCTCGGACGGCCGGTGCTGTGCGTTCCCGGCTCGGACTTCGCTCTGAAGATCACCCGGCCCATCGACCTGGCCCTCGCCACCCACCTGCTTAAGCTCTCCGAGTGATCATTCCGCGGGTCGGCATCGGTACCGACGTCCACGCCTTCGACCCCGAGCGGCCCTGCTGGGTGGCCGGGCTGCACTGGCCCGGCGAGACCGGGCTGGCCGGGCACTCCGACGCCGACGTGGCGGCCCACGCCGCCTGTGACGCGCTGCTGTCCGCGGCCGGGCTCGGTGACCTGGGCAGCAACTTCGGCACGAGCCGGCCGGAGTGGGCGGGCGCGGCCGGGATCACCCTGCTCGGCGAGACGGCCCGGCGGGTCCGGGCGGCCGGCTTCGAGATCGGGAACGTGTCGATCCAGGTGGTCGGGAACCATCCCAAGATCGGGAAGCGCCGGGCCGAGGCGGAGAAGGTGCTCTCCGAGGCGGCCGGAGCACCGGTCACGGTGGCCGGCACCACCACCGACGGGCTCGGGCTCACCGGGCGCGGCGAGGGCCTGGCCGGGATCGCCGTCGCGGTGGTCTACCCCGGGTCACCCCGACTCGACTGATTCCCAGGCGGACGGCCTACGCTCGGCAGCGTGCCCGCCCCCATGGAGCCCGACACCACCCCTGAGGAGCACCGCGAGCGTGCCCTCCTGCTGGCCGATCTCGGCCGCTACGACGAGGCCGCCGACGAGATCGCGGCCGGTCTGACCGCCGCGCCGCGGGAGGCCGGCCTCCTCGCCACCCTGGCCCGCATTCACCTCGCCGCCGATCAGCCCGCCGAGGCGCTCGCCGCCGCCGAGCGTGCCGCCGTCGCTGAGCCCGGGAACCTGGCCGTCCTCGTGGTCCGGTCGATGGCGCTCACCGACAGCCGGCGGTTCGCGGACGCCGCCGGAGTCGCCGCCGAGATCCTGACCGGGTGGCCGGACGACGCGTACGCGCAGCGCACCGGGGCCGCCCTGCTCAGCGAGTCACGCAACGGCCAGGAGGCGCTGAACGCCGCGTGGAACGGCGTCCGGATCGCACCCACCGACGCCGAGGCGCACCTGGTGCTGGCCGTGGTCGCCGCCCGGTTGCGGTTGTTCGACCTGGCGCAGCGGGCGTACGGGGAGGCGCTGGAACTGGACCCGGTGATCGGTGACGCGGGCCGGGACACCGGGATCGTCCGGTTCGAGCGCCGCCGCTGGGCCCGTGCCATCGAGGACCTGGCGGAGGAGGCGTCGCTGGGCGTGCCACCCGGCGCGGACATCCCGGCTCCGGGGGCGTTCGCGAGCCCGTCCCCGCCGGTCGTGGTGCCCGCCCACCCGGTTCTCGACGTGTCCGGGGAGACCACGGACGCGGTGGGCGAGACGGCCCGGTACGGCTCCGGCGGCACCATCGTGGCAGCCGTGCTGGCGGCCGCCATGACCCTGATCAACGTCGGGATCTCCCGGGTCTGGGCGGGGTTCATCGGCGTACTGATCTTCGGTGCCGTGGTGTTCTGGTTCCGTGGCCGGTTGCCGGAGCCGGCCGGGGTGGTGATGCGCCGCCTGCGCTCCGGGGACCGGCGTCTCGCGGCGGCCGTCTACCTCACCTTCGCGGCGCCGCTGTTCCTGCTGGGGTACGCGGTGGTCGGCGGGCCGGCGCCACTGGTCGCCGGAATGGTGGCGGGCGCCGTCGCCGAGCTCCTGGTGCTGGCGGGCCGCCGTAGGCGCTGAGGCTGTCCGTTTAGGGCGGCGTCTACTAGGTTCGAATTCGTGTCGACTATGGTGCCTCCGCTCTATGCCGGGCTGGTCGATGACGCGTGCCTGCTGCCGCCCAGCCCGGTCGGCCTGGACGACGCGGTGCTCAAGCACCAGGAGCACACCACTTCGTGGTACAGCGACCTGATCGGCTCGCTGCTGATGCCGGCCTCGCTCCTCGGGACCGAGCAGGTGCCCCGGCTCACCGCCGCGCTGATCGGCGACGTGCCGGCCGCGGCCCTGCCCAACACCGTGGAGAAGCTTCGCTCCGCCGGTGTCGTGGTGAAGCATCTCGAGGCGGCGGTGGCCCGCCGGGGCGAGGACCCGCAACCCGGCCTGGCCACCCTCCGCACCTTCGCGGCCGCCGGCACCGGGCTCCCGCTGTACGCCGAGATCCCGCTGAGCTGGGGCCTGCTGGCGGCGCTGGACTCGGTGGCCGAGGCCCGGGCCGGCGGTGTGCCGATCGCCCCCAAGTTCCGGGTCGGCGGGCTGGCTGCGGAGCTGTTCCCGACCCCGGTCGAGCTGGCCGCGGTGATCTGCGCCTGCCGGGACCGGGAGCTGCCGTTCAAGCTGGCCGCCGGGATGCGCCACGCCACCCGGCACACCGATCCGGAGACCGGGTTCACCCACCACGGCTTCCTGAACGTGCTGGTCGCGACGGTGATCGCGGCCGGTGGCGGTGAGGTGGCCGAGGTGGCCGAGGCGCTGGCCGCGACCCACCCGGTGCCGCTGGTCGAGCCGGCCCGCACGTACCGGGACGGGCCGCGGCCGCTGTTCGTCGGATTCGGTGCGGCGAACGTGGTCGAACCGCTCACCGAACTGGTCCGGCTCGGCCTGATCAACGGTGGGTTCGAGTGACCTCGCCCTGACCTGTAATACTTTCGCCCGTGACCCGGGTGCTGCTGCGAATCCTGGCGGCCGTGCTTCTGCTGGTCGCGAGTGCGGCGATCGGGTGGCGGGTGCTGGCCCCGGCTGAGCAGGCCGCGAGCGCCATCACGCCGTACCCTCCCGAGCCGACGCCCACCTTCGGTGTCACCGGGCGGCTCAATCAGGCGCCGCTGATCGTGGACCGCAGGCTGCGCGTCTACGCGGCGAAACACCAGGTCCGGGCCGACGGGCCGGTCACCGCGCGGACCATGTACACCGCCCGCTGGTCGTTCCGGCGCTGGCCGGCACAGGTGAGCGCGGTGGTCGCGAGCGGCGCCACGGTGGTCACCCGGTGGTCCGACGGGCGGTTGATCGCGCTCGACGCCCGTACCGGAAAGGTGTCCTGGCGGGCGGACGGCCCGGACGCGCCCGGCTATGCCGGACACCGCACCGGGGCCGCGACGGTCTGGACCCCGCCGGGTCTGCGTCTGGCCGGCGGCGCCGTCGTGGTCACGCAAGGGCAGGATCTTTCGGGGTACGCGCTGAGCACCGGCGAGCGACTGTGGAGCATCACGGTCCCGGCCGGATGCGCCGACGGGTTCACCACGGAGGGCGGCGCGTACGTGTGCGCGACCGGCGTCTACGACGCGGTGACCGGCCGTCCCGTGAGCGGCTGGCCGGCCGGGCCCTACGAGCCGGTCGGCTGCGTCTCGTTCGTCTGCCCGGCGTTCCGGGACGGCTCCGGGCACGGCTGGATCGCCGACGGCGCCGTCCCGCGCCGGGTGGCCGCCCTGGACGCGCCCGGATCGACGTTCGCGGCCGGGGTGGTGGTCGCCACCACGGACGCCGGGATCAGCGTGGCGTCCGTGGACGGTACGCGGCTCTGGGAGCGCCCCGGGATGGCGCGGGTGCTCGGCGGCACCCCGGCGACGGTGTTGCTGCTCACGCCGGCGAACACGCTCGAAGGGCTGGACGCGCGGACCGGGGTGCTGCGCTACACCTACCCGATGGCCTACGGGACCGACGACACCCACTGGAAGCCGGGGTTGTACCAGGTCTTCGACGGCTACCTGGCGATGGAGCGGCTGAGCCCCGAGGCCCCGGAGGACCCGGAGTCGCCGATCTACTACCTCACCCTCGACACCGTGCTGGTCACCGTCCTCCCGTACTGATCGCCGTTCTCGATCAGGCCGTTTCGGTGAGCGTGGCCTCGGCGACCACGAGGAACTTGTCGTTCTCCTCCGGGGTGCCGATGGTCACCCGGATGCCCTCGGGGTGGAAACCGCGAACGATCACGCCGCGGTTCTCGCAGGCGGCGGTGAAGGCGGCGGTCCGGTCGCCGAGCGGCAGCCAGACGAAGTTGGCCTGACTGTCCGGCACGTCGAGGGAGAGCTTGCGCAGCGCCTCGGTCACCCGCGACCGCTCGGCGACCACCTCGGCGCACCGGCGGCGGACCTCCGCCTCCTGGTCGAGAGCGGCGAGAGCGGCCGCCTGCGCGACCAGGCTGGTGGAGAACGGGGTGACCACCTTGCGGATGGTGGCGGCGATCTCCGGCTGGGCGACCAGGTAGCCCATCCGCAGACCGGCCAGGCCCCACGCCTTGCTCATGGTGCGCAGGACCACGACGTTGGGGCGGTCCCCGTACGTCTCCAGGCCGTCCGGGACGTCCGGGTCGGTGACGAACTCCCGGTACGCCTCGTCGAGCACCACGAGCACGTCCGACGGCAACTCGCCGAGGAACCGGTCCAGCTCCGCCCTGCGCAGGCTGGTGCCGGTCGGGTTGTTCGGGTTGCAGACGAAGACGAGCCGGGTCCGGTCGGTGATCGCCTCGGCGATCGCGGTCAGGTCGTGCCCGTGCGCCGCGGTGTTCGGCACCCGGACGCTGGTGGCGCCGCCGCCGGCCGCGATGATCGGGTACGCCTCGAAGGACCGCCACGAGTAGACGATCTCGTCGCCCGGCAGACAGGTCGCCTTCACCAGGATCTCGGCCAGCGCCACCGACCCGCAGCCGGTGACCACCCGCTCCGGGGCGACGCCGAACCGCTCGCCGATCCGGTCGCGCAACTGGACCACGCCCATGTCCGGGTACCGGTGGACGGTCCGGGCGGCGTCGGTGATCGCCTCCACGACCCCGGGCAGCGGACCGTACGGCACCTCGTTGCTGGCCAGCTTGATCGCCTCGGCGATGCCCAGCTCCCGGGCGAGGTCGGCGACGTTGCGGCCGGGCACGTAGTCGGGCAGCGCGTCCAGGTCGGCACGGGTGAGCCGGGTCATTGCGGTCCTCCGGGGTTGTCGTCGCGGGTGGCGGCGTCGATGGTCGGTTGTGCCCCGGCCGGCACGGCGACCACGACGGTGGCCGCGGCCTTGTCGTGCCACGCCTGCCGCAGCCGGGTGTCGAAGACGGGCGAGAGCGCGGCCACGAACTGGATGACCAGGCCGATGCCGCACCACCAGAAGAGGGTCCACATACCGAGCCGGGCCCAGCGGGTGAAGGCCCGGCCGAACCCGATCGGGCCGGTCTTCTCCACCGGGACGACCTTGATCCCCAGAAGCCGCTTGCCCAGGGTCTGCCCGGTGCTGGCGATCGACGGCGCCTCGTAGAGCAGCCACAGCAACGTGGCGATCATGACGATGGCCACCGACAGCGTCTGCATCCGCTCCGGGGGCTGCTGGACCACCGGGGCCGCGACGCCGGCCTCGATCTGGTCCATGTAGTCGTTGAGGATCGGCCGGAAGTCCTGCCAGTACATGTACACGAAGTAGCCGTTGACCAGGATGTTGAGCAGCAGCACCGCGGCGATGTCGACGAGCCGGGCGGTGAGGCGCCGGCCGAGCCCGGCCAGCACCATGCCGTGCGGCCGCACCTCGGGCAACGGGTAGAGGTAGGGGTGCATCGGCTGCGCGCCGGCCGTCTGCTGCCAGCCCGGCGGCGGCTGCATGCCGGGCGGGGGCTGCCATCCCGGTGGCGGCGGCGGTTGCGGGCCCCAGCCGGGCGGCGGACCCGGCTGCGGGCCGGGGGCCGGGGCGGGGGTCACGACGGTGGGCTCGGCCGGCGTGACCGGGGCGGGCGGCTCCGGCTCCTCCGTGGGCGGCGGGCCGTCCGGTGGCACCGCGTCCGCCGGGATGGCCTTGCCCACCCAGCCCTCACCGTCCCAGTAGCGCTGGGTGCTGGTGTCGGCGGGATCCTTGTACCAACCCGCGGGAACGGAACTCATGCGCAACCTTTACCACGACAGCTTGACGATTCCCTGCGGGCTGACCGGTCGGCCCGGCGCGCGGGGTCTGCTCACAGTGTCACAGGTCATCATCGGCCGGTTATCAGTGCTGTCCCGGCCGCAGCCGGTTTCTCCGCTAAACGGTGTCCCAGTCCGCGGGGCTGGGCAACAGGTGTGTTCATGGCTGATCAACATGCGCAATCGGTGCGGTAGCTTCACGCCATGGGTGAGCAGACTGTCCAGCTGGATCCGCTAGACGCGCGGCTCATCTCGCTGCTCGCGGCCGAGCCGCGGATCGGTGTGCTGGAACTCTCCCGGCGGCTCGCGGTGGCCCGTGGCACGGTCCAGGCGCGACTGGACAAGCTGATCGCGCGGGGCGCGATCAAGGGCTTCGGGCCCGAGGTGGCACCGGCCGCGATCGGCTTCGGGGTCACCAGCTTCGTGACATTGGAGATCATTCAGAGGTACGGGCACGACGCCGTCGCCGAGCACCTGGCCGAGATCCCCGAGGTCCTGGAGGCGCACACGATCACCGGCGGCGGGGACATCCTGTGCCGGATCGTGGCCCGCTCCAACGCCGACCTGCAACGGGTGATCGACCAGATCGTCGGCTACGCGGGCATCGGCCGGGCCCACACGATCATCGCGCTCGCCGAGCTGATCCCGTACCGGACCGTGCCGCTGGTGCGGTCGGCGACAAATACGCGGATAGCCTGACGACACGGACTTTCCGTGCTGTCCGCTTCCTGGATCGAAGGTCATTACCCTGCCCGCATGGCCTCCGGAGGCGGTTCCTGGAAGGGATACACGCTGGTCGCCGCCACGGTCGTCGTCACCGTGCTGGCCGCGACCGGCGTGTGGAACCCGTTCCCGCAGCTCTGGTCGTGGATCAGCACGACCGGGCCGATCGCGCCCGGGGCCCGCTGGCAGCAGCAACTGGGCGGGTCGCCGCAGAGCATCTCGATCGCCGGGGACTCGGTGATCGTCGAGTACCGGACATCGGTGGAGGCGTACGGCCTGACCGCCGCCGTCAAGCTCTGGTCCTCGGACGCCGACTGGGCCTCGATCGCCGGCAAGGGCGCCAACGCCGTCGTGGTGACCGGCCGCCTGCTGACCAAGGGCTACCAGGTCCTCGACCCGTCCACCGGCACGGTACGGCGCTCCGACACCAGCGCCACGGCGGTCTGGACCTACCAGGACGCGATCGTCGACCTGAGCTGTTCCGGCGGCGACGACTGCCGGCTCACCGCCTGGGACCCGCGCTCCGGTGAACAGCTCTGGACGGTCGGCACCGGAGGCATCGGGTTCGTCCTGGACGCCGCCAACCCCGACCTGCCGGACACCCGGCGGCTCTCCTCCAACCGGGTGGACGACGACGTGGCCGGGCCGCCCGTCCTGCCCGGGCTCCTCGGGCTGCCGCACGACGGGCAGATCCGGGTGATCGACACGGCGAGCGGCCGGCTCGTGCAGACCGTGCGGCCCGACCGGCAGCAGCGGGTCGCGGTGGTCGGCGGCCGGGTCCTGACGATCACCGGCACCGCCAAGGACGGCACCTGCTACTACGACGTGGTAGCCCGGAACCCGCCGGGCGGCCAGGTGGTGTGGCGGCGGGACGGGCTGAACCTGCGTACCGCCGACAACGGGTCGGCCTGCGACCAGGAGCGCGACCCGGCCGGCGGCTACAACGTGGTGCTCGGCGTCGACCCGTACGGGCGGGAAGTGCTGATCAACGGCTACGACGGGCGCACCCTGTGGTACGGCGACAAGGAGTCGACCGTGCTCACCCTCAACGACACCTACGCCGTCATCCGCAAGGGCGATCAGGTACGCGGGTACTCGTTCGCCAAGGACAAGGCGGTCTGGCGGCTGGACGGGCGGGGTGAGGTGGGTGCGGCGCTCACCCCGTACGCCGTGATCGTCGTCTCGAAGGACAGGGTGACCGCGCTGACCCCGTCGAACGGGGCGGTTCGTGCCGATGTGCGTACCGATGCGAAGGTCTTCGCGGTCGGCCCGGACGGGATGATCGCGGCGTCCGGACGGGACATGGCCTACCTGCCGTTCTCCTGATGTGGCGAAGCTCCGGGGAGTGGTTCGCGCGGCACGGCCTCGCTGGCCTAGGCTTGCCGCTCATGAGCAGAGGCGCCGATTTCAGCTACTCGCCGCTCCTCCCGACCGGTGCGGACATGACCGAGTACCGCCTGGTCACCGACGAGGGCGTGGATGTCGTCGAGGGTCCGGGCGGCCGACGGTTCCTGACCGTCGATCCGGCGGCGCTCACCCAGCTCACCGCGGAGGCGATGCACGACATCGCGCACTACCTGCGGCCCGCCCACCTGGCCCAGCTGCGCTCGATCATCGACGACCCGAAGGCGTCGCCGAACGACCGGTTCGTCGCGATGGACCTGCTGCGCAACGCGAACATCGCGGCCGGCGGGGTGCTGCCGATGTGCCAGGACACCGGCACCGCGATCGTGATGGGCAAGCGCGGCCGGCACGTGCTCACCGACGGCACCGACGAGGCGGCCATCGCCCTCGGTGTCTACCAGGCGTACACCCGGCTCAACCTGCGGTACTCGCAGCTCGCCCCGATCACCATGTGGGACGAGAAGAACACCGGGACCAACCTGCCGGCCCAGATCGAGCTGTACGCCGAGGACCCGGGTGGTCAGCCGGACGCGTACAAGTTCCTGTTCATGGCCAAGGGCGGCGGCTCGGCCAACAAGTCGTACCTGTACCAGGAGACGAAGGCGCTGCTGAACCCGCAGCGGATGATGCAGTTCCTGGACGAGAAGCTGCGCCTCATCGGGACGTCCGCGTGCCCGCCGTACCACCTGGCCGTGGTCGTCGGCGGCACCAGCGCCGAGCACGCGCTGAAGACCGCGAAGCTGGCCTCCGCGAAGTACCTGGACAACCTGCCCACCTCGGGCACCATGCTGGCGCACGGCTTCCGTGACCTGGAGCTGGAGGCCGCGGTCCTGGAGCTGACCCGGGACTTCGGCATCGGCGCGCAGTTCGGCGGACGGTACTTCTGCCACGACGTCCGGGTGATCCGCCTGCCCCGGCACGGCGCGTCCTGCCCGGTCGCGATCGCGGTCTCCTGCTCGGCGGACCGCCAGGCGGTCGCCAAGATCACCCCGTCCGGCGTGTGGCTGGAGCGCCTGGAGACCGACCCGGCCCGCTACCTGCCCGACGTCGACCTGGACGAGTCGCCCGTCGTCAACATCGACCTGAACAGGCCGATGGCCGAGATCCGCGCGGAACTGAGCAAGTACCCGGTGAAGACCCGGCTGTCGCTGACCGGCCCGCTGGTGGTGGCCCGGGACATCGCGCACGCCAAGATCGCCGAGCGGCTCGACGCCGGCCAGCCGATGCCGGACTACATGCGCGACCACGCGGTCTACTACGCCGGACCGGCCAAGACCCCCGAGGGGTACGCTTCCGGCTCCTTCGGGCCGACCACGGCCGGCCGGATGGACTCCTACGTCGAGAAGTTCCAGGCGGCCGGCGGGTCGATGGTGATGCTCGCCAAGGGCAACCGGTCCAAGCAGGTCACCGACGCCTGCCAGACCCACGGCGGGTTCTACCTCGGCTCGATCGGCGGCCCGGCGGCCCGCCTCGCCCAGGACTGCATCCGTCACGTCGAGGTGCTGGAGTTCCCGGAGCTCGGCATGGAGGCGGTCTGGAAGATCGAGGTCGAGGACTTCCCGGCCTTCATCGTGGTCGACGACAAGGGCAACGACTTCTTCGAAGCGGTGACGAAGCCGGTCCTGGGCATCGGCCGGCGCTGACGGGCCTACCGGTGGTCAGCTGATCGCGCAGTAGCCGGCCACCGGGCTCAGCCACTCGGCGATCTGGTTCTTGAGGTTCTTGTCCAGATCCTTCGTGGTCTTGATCTTCTCGATGTAGTCCCGGTTCTTCGCGCTGGTCTCGATCTTCCCGACCGAGACGATGGCGGACGCCTTGAGATCCGGGTTCTTCGCGGTGGCGACCTGCTTGCGGATCTCGGTGGCCACCGCCTGCAACTCGGCGGCGGCGGTCTTCTCGGCCGCGGCGGCGCCGGCCTTGTCCTTGGCCTCCTTGTAGGCGATCATCTTGCCGATCGCCTTGCCGAAGTCGCCGAACCCCGAGGTGAAGGCCTTGTCGAGGCGGCGGCACACGACGTCGTTGTCAGCCGAGTAATCCGGCGCCGACGGCGAGGCGGCCGGGGTGGCCTCGGTCCGTGCCGAGGTGACGGGCTGCGGGGCGCTGCTCGGCTTCGGATCGCTGCCGCAGGCGGCGCTGCCGAGCAGCATGCCACCGGTGAGCACGGCCAGGATGGCGCGTCGCATCAGAGGTTCCTCTTCGTCGGGGTCATCCAAACCCGCCCGAGGTTACGTAACGAAGACAACGACCGCCAACTCTGTGTGATCACCGAATGACGAACGGCCCGCGGTGGCCGATCGGCTGCGGCTCGCCGAGGGTCGAGAGAGGATGGTCCGGTGACGATCGACGAGAGTGGTTTCCGGACCGAGCGCGACACGATGGGCGAGGTGCGAGTCCCGGTCGCGGCCCTGTGGCGTGCGCAGACCCAGCGGGCGGTGGAGAATTTCCCGATCTCCGGCCGGGGGCTGGAGGCGTCGCACATCCGGGCGCTGGCCCGGATCAAGGGCGCCGCGGCGCGGGCCAACGCGAGCCTCGGCGTGCTGGAGAAGGACCTGGCCGAGTCGATCGCGACCGCCGCGGCGCACGTGGCCGACGGCGGCTACGACGACCAGTTCCCGGTCGACGTCTTCCAGACCGGTTCGGGCACCTCGTCCAACATGAACGCGAACGAGGTGATCGCCACCCTGGCGAGCCGTGACCTGGGCCGTCCGGTGCACCCGAACGACCACGTCAACGCCTCCCAGTCGTCCAACGACGTCTTCCCCTCGTCGATCCACCTGGCCGCGACCGAGGCGATCAGCCAGGACCTGATCCCCGCGCTCGCGCATCTCGCGACCGCGCTGACCGCGAAATCCGCGGATTTCGCGCAGATCGTCAAGAGCGGCCGAACGCATCTCATGGACGCCACCCCGGTCACCCTGGGACAGGAGTTCTCCGGGTACGCGCGACAGGTCACCAACGGCGTCGAGCGTCTCCAGGCCACCCTGCCCAGGCTCGGTGAGCTGCCGCTCGGCGGCACCGCGGTGGGCACCGGGGTGAACACGCCGCCCGGGTTCGCGCAGGCGGTGATCCGGCTGCTCGCCGACGAGACCGGCCTGCCGTTGACCGAGGCCCGTGACCACTTCGAGGCGCAGGGCGCCCGGGACGCGCTGGTCGAGGCGTCCGGCCAGCTGCGCGTGGTGGCGGCCGGCCTTTACAAGATCGCCAACGACATCCGCTGGATGGGCTCCGGGCCCCGGGCCGGGCTGCGCGAGCTGCGCCTGCCCGACCTCCAGCCCGGCTCGTCGATCATGCCGGGCAAGGTGAACCCGGTGGTCCCCGAGGCGGTCCGCCAGGTCGCCGCCCAGGTGATCGGCAACGACGCGACGGTCGCCTTCGCCGGCACCCAGGGCGACTTCGAGCTCAACGTGATGCTGCCGGTGATGGCCCGCAACCTGCTGGAGTCGATCCGGCTGCTGGCCGCCGTGTCCCGCCTCTTCGCCGACCGCTGCGTGGTGGGCCTGGAGGCGAACGAGGAGATCGCCCGGGGGTACGCGGAGGGTTCGCCGTCGATCGTCACGCCGCTCAACCGGTACCTCGGCTACGACGAGGCGGCCGCGATCGCCAAGGAGGCGCTCGCCACCGGACGGACCATCCGCGAGGTGGTGATCGGGCGCGGCCACGTCGGGGCGGGCAAGCTCACCGAGGCGCAGCTCGACGAAGCGCTCGACGTGCTCCGGATGACGCGTCCCTGACGTCCGGCCGGTACCCTTGTACGGTGACTCTGCGCTTGTATGACACCGCGACCCGATCGGTCCGGGACTTCGTCCCGTTGACGCCCGGTCAGGCGGGGATCTACCTGTGTGGTGTCACCGTGCAGTCCTCGCCCCACATCGGTCATCTGCGTTCCGCCGTCAACTACGACGTGCTGCGGCGATGGATGCTGCACGAGGGGCTGGAGGTCACCTTCGTCCGCAACGTCACCGACGTGGACGACAAGATCCTCCAGAAGTCGCTGGAGCACAAGCGGCCGTGGTGGGCCATCGCCTACGAGAACCGGCTGCTGCTGGAGCGCGACTACCGCGCCCTCAACGTGCTGCCGCCGACGTACGAGCCGTTGGCCACCGGCCACATCACCGAGATGCACGATCTGATCGGGACACTGATCGAGCGTGGACACGCCTACCCGGGCGGCGGCGACTGCGCCGACGTCTACTTCGACGTGCTCTCCTACCGTGAGTACGGCGCACTCTCCGGTCAGCGGCCGGACGACATGCGCGACGCCGGCGACGCCCCGGTGCGCGACAAGCGTGACCACCGTGACTTCGCCCTGTGGAAGGGCGTGAAGGCGGACGAACCGCAGGACGCGTACTGGCCGTCGCCCTGGGGTCGCGGCCGGCCCGGCTGGCACATCGAGTGCTCGGCCATGGCCCAGCGCTACCTCGGTGACGAGTTCGACATCCACGGCGGCGGTCTCGACCTCACCTTCCCGCACCACGAGAACGAGGTGGCCCAGTCCAAGGCGGCCGGTCTCGGCTTCGCCCGCTACTGGGTGCACCACGCGCTGCTCAACCTCGGCGACTCCAAGATGAGCAAGTCGCTGGGCAACGTGATCGATCTGAACTCGGTGGCCGAGGCCGGCATCCGCCCGGTCGAGCTGCGCTACTACCTGGGCAGCCCGCACTACCGCTCGCGGATCGACTACTCCGACGAGGCGCTGCGGGATGCCGCGGTCGCCTACCGGCGGATCGAGGGCTTCGTGCAGCGCGCGGCCGAGGTGGTCGGCAACGGCCGGCCCAAGGCGGTGCCGCCGGCCTTCGCCGACGCGATGAACGACGACCTGAACACCTCGGCGGCGCTCGCGGTCGTGCACGACACCATCCGGGAGGGCAACACCGCCCTTGCCGCCGGTGACGAGCCGGCCATCCGCGGCGCGCTGACCGCGGTCCGGGCCATGCTCGGGGTGCTCGGCCTCGACCCGTTCGACGGCGCCTGGAGTGGCGGCGAGGGCGGCAACGATCTCAAGCCGGTGGTCGACTCCCTGGTCGCCCTGGCGTTGGAACAGCGGGCCCAGGCCCGCGCACGTAAGGACTGGGCGGCCGCCGACTCGGTGCGGGACCAGCTCAAGAACGCGGGTATTCAGGTGGAGGACACTCCGACCGGGCCGCGCTGGACGGTAGGAGAACAACACTGATGGCCGGCAATTCGTTCAATGCGAGCAAGCGCTCCACCTCCAAGAAGGGGGCGAGCATGGGGTCCGGCGGCAAGAACCGCGCCGGGCTCAAGGGCCGGGGCAAGACCCTGCCGGCCGACGAGCGCCCCTGGCACAAGGGCTACTCGGGCACCGAGAAGCTGCCCGAGAAGACCGCTCGTAAGCAGGACAAGGAGCGCCGGGCAGCGGCCGCCGAGGGCCGTGCGCCCAAGGTCGGCGTCCCCGGCAGCAAGGACACCACCTGGGGTCGCGGCGGTGGCCGGGCGACCGGGCTCACCCGGACCCAGTCGTCTCGTGGCGGCGTGCGTGGCGGCGGTCCGCGGGGGCCGCGGATCGCTCCGGGGCGCCGGTCCAACCCGACCAAGGAAGGTCCCGAGCTGCTGCTCGGCCGCAACCCGGTGGTCGAGGCGCTGCGGGCCGCGGTGCCCGCCACCGCGCTTTACGTGGCGCAGGGCATCGACATCGACGAGCGGGTCACCGAGATCGTCCGGACCTCCGGCGACCGGGGCATCCCGATCCTGGAGATCAGCCGCAACGAGCTGGACCGGATGACCGGTGGCGTGCTGCACCAGGGCGTCGGGCTCCAGGTGCCGCCGTTCGCGTACGAGGACTTCGACGACCTGGTCAACGCGGCGCTGGAGCAGACCGCCCCGCTGCTGGTGGCCCTGGACGGCATCACCGACCCGCGCAACCTGGGCGCCGTGATCCGGTCCGTGGCCGCCTTCGGGGGGCACGGCGTCTTCATGACCGAGCGGCGGGCCGCCGGCATCACCGCGACAGCCTGGCGCACCAGCGCCGGGGCGGCCGCACGGGTGCCGGTGTCGCAGGTGGTCAACCTGACCCGGGCGATCAAGTCGGCGCAGAAGGCCGGTTTCACCGCCATCGGGCTGGACGCGGACGGCGAGACCGACCTCTACCAGTTGGAGGCCGCGGTCGGGCCGCTGCTCGTGGTGGTCGGCTCCGAGGGCCGTGGTCTGTCCCGCCTCGTCGGCGAGACCTGTGACCTGCGGGTGAGCATCCCGATGGCCTCCGACGTGGAGTCCCTCAACGCCAGCGTGGCGGCGGCCGTGACCCTCGCCGAGGTGAGCCGCCGCCGATCCCAGGGCTGAGCCCGGCTAGAAGTAGGCACGCAGGCGGTCGCCGTCCGTGAGGAAAAGGCGGCCGTCTGCGACGACCGGCGGGTGGCTCTCGTCGCTCGGCATGCCGCCCTTGCGCGGCTTACCGGTCTCCGCCTCGACGATCGACAGCTTCGCGCCGATGCCGGCCGGGCTGTAGAGCAGCGCGCCGGCCCGGACCGGCTGCCCGGCCCCGTCCTCCAGAGGCACCGACCAGAGCTTCCGGCCGTTGCCGGCGTCCACGCAATAGATGCTGTGGTTCCACGGGAAGTAGAGATGCCGCTCATCGGCGGTCACCCCGGACGGATGCCAGGTCGACTCCCAGATCTTCCGGCCGTCGGCGGCGTCGACCGCGGTCAGGCCGACGTTGTGGCTCGAGACGTAGAACCGGGTGCCGGCCGGGTCGCTGCCCACGGCGTACCAGTTCTCCTTGGTCTCCCAGATGGTCGCGCCCGTGGTGATCAGGACGGCGCGAGAGCCCTGGCCCTCCTGCCGCAGCAGCAGCCGTCCGCCGGCTGAGAGCAGCCCGTCGGCCCGGGTTCCGCCCAGTCTCCACAGGCGGGCGCCGGTGGCCAGCCGGTGGGCGATGGTGGAGGCGCCGAAATCCGGCCGGACGTCCACCACGACCACACCCTGGTCGATGATCATGTCCTGGCTGGGAGCGCCGAGGGGAAGCTCCCAGAGCCGGGAACCGGACGAGGCGCGATAGGCGGTCAGGAAGTTGCGCTGGCCGGTGCAGGCGTAGCTGAGAACGGCCAGGATCCCGTCCGACATGGCTATCCGCATGACGCCCCGGCCGTGCAGGTCGGCATGCCAGCGGCGTTTCCCGGTGGCCGGGTCGTAGGCGCCGACGCCGCCCGGATCGCTGGTGTAGAGGTGATCGCCCCCGACGATCGGTTCCCGGCCGATCTCGCATTCCGGGGCGGCGTGCGTGGGGATGTCCCATCGCTTGCTGATGTCGGCGACCGATGCCGGGGTGAGCCGGCGCTCATGCGGGTTGTAGTAGGTGGCGCCTGGGCCGTATCCGGTCTGGGACCACTCCGAAGCCGGTGCGGGCGTGGGCGGGCCGGGCAGACTGAGTGTTGCGGCGAGCGCGGCGGTCAGAAAAAGGTTCACGCAAGATCAACGACTCGGACGGGATCGATGATGCGGTGGGCTTCCGGCCGGACGACGACATGCCGCCGCGTCGCGACGATCCGGTTCCGACTCGTCCTTTCGGATGATCAACTCTTCCACGATCTCGCGTAGGCTGCCCCGGCGCGTACTCCGCCCTGGTCGATGTGAGGTATCCATGCGTCTCTCCCGGACCGCCCTCGCGGCGGCGGTTCTCGCCGGCTCCTCGGCGGTGGCCTTCGTCGTGTCACAGGGCTCCGCGTCCGCGGCGGAGATCGAGGCGGTTCCGGCCGCCGAAGCCCGGCTACTTCCCGTGACGAGCGTCGACGATGTGCTCGTCGACCCGGTGCACCGGCACATCCTGATCAGTGACCACGAGTCCGGCCGTCTCGTGGTGACCAACTACGGGGGTACGGTCCTCGCGCGCCGTGAGGGCCTGCCCGGCATTCGCGGGCTCGTACTCTCCGGCGACGCGTCCACGATCTACGCGGCTCGTACCGATGCGCACGCGGTGGTCGCCTTCGACGCCGTCACCGTCACGCAGAAAGCCAGCTACCCGCTCGGCGACTCGGTGTATCCGTACGACGTGGCGGTGGCCGGCGGCAAGGTGTGGTTCGGCTACATGGGGCAGTGGGGCGAGGGCGGTTTCGACGGCAACTTCGGCTCCCTCGACCTCTCCGGCACCGAACCGGTGGTGCGCCTTCACGACAAGAGTTCCGACGGCAGCGCGTTCTACCTGGCCCCGCTGGTCGTCTCCGCGCCGACCGCGCCGAACACGCTCGTCGTCGCCGATTCCTCGATCAACGGCGAGACCTCCGGGAAGGCCGTCTCCTACGACGTCTCCGGCGGCGCCGAGTCGCGCATCAGCGCCGGCGCGGTCGTCGGCAGCCGTGACCGTACCCACCAGGCGGTCCTCAGCCCGGACGGGAAGGCGCTGATCAGCGCTGCCTGGGGAGCCTGGCGTAGCCCGCTGGACGACCTCGCCGCCCGCGACATGCTGACCGCCGACACCGCCCCGGTGACCACGCTCGATGTCGCCACCGACGGGCGCATCGCGGTAGGCCTCCCGAACAGCACCTCCACCGAGCCGAACGTCGCCGTCTACCCGGCCGGATCCAGGACGCCGGCGGCCGGCTTCCAGGTCGCCAAGGTCGAGCAGTACGCGATGCCGCTGCCGCACCGGGTCTTCTGGGAGCCCGAAGGACGGCTGTTCTACATCTCGCGGGGTGACCAGTACCACTTCTGGCAGCTCAGCGGCCCGGAGTTCCCGGCGCCCACGATCACCGTGGACGCCCCGGCGACCGGCGTCCGTGGCCAGGCCCTCACCGTGACCGGAACGATCAGTGGCGCGGCCGGCCTGCCGGACGGTACCGAACTGAACGTCATCCGTACCGACGTGGAATCGCCCAACGGCAAGGCCCTCACGACGGCGAGGGTCGAGGCGGGACGCTTCGGGTTCAACGACGTGCCGCCGGCGGGTGGCCCGGTCAAGTACACGGTCTCGTTCGCCGGGAGCACGGTCGCCGACGCCGCCACCGGCGGTGACACCGTCGAGATTCCGAGGGCGACGCCCGCGCTCTCGCTGACCGGCGACAAGGCGGTGTACACCGACGGGCAGACGGTGACGGTCACCGCGACGCTGGGCACCACCCACACCAACCGGACCGTCGAGTTCTACACGCGGCGGGCGGGAGACAGGGTGAACCCCTACCCGGTCCAGACGGTGAAGGTGAACAGCGCGGGCAAGGCGTCACTCAAGCTGGAGCTGAGCCGGAACACCACGGTGACGGTCAAGTTCGCCGGTGACGGGCGGTACACGCCGCGTTCGGTGGCCTCGGTGCTCTACGCCAAGGTCAAGATCGGGACCGGGGTCTACAACGACTACCGGACGGGGAAGATCGGTTCCCGGACGTACGAGTACTTCCGTACCAGCGCGGACCCGAAGTTCATCCACACCGTGGCGCCGTACCCGAACCGGACGCTCCGGACCGTCGTGCAGTACTACTCCGGCGGTAAGTGGAAGACGTGGCGCACCGTGACCACGAAGGTCAGCGCGAAGGGCTACGCCACCCTCACCGTCGCGGGCACCTACAAGGCCGGCGTGAAGTGGCGTGCCCGCGCCGAGTACCTCTACGGCACCTCGGGCGACAACGTCAACTACACCACCGCCGGTACCTGGCGGTACTACACCTTCACCAAGTGATCCGCTGCTGCGGCCCGCGGTCGTGTTCGCGCAGGTCGGGCAGGGAAAGAGCCCCCGGTCGGGATCGAACCGACGACCTCCCGTTTACAAGACGGGTGCTCTGGCCAGCTGAGCTACAGGGGCGAACGGCCTCAGCATAACGTCCTGTGATGTGAACGCCATCTTGGCAGGTCGCAAGAAAACAAATACGGTGGCGCTCGCAGTTCCTTCTACTCGGATCGTCCGGCACGTTCCTGCCGGTGGAAAGGAAGTCGATTCACCATGGCTACCGTCACCTATGACAAGGCCTCCCGGATCTACCCGGGTACCGAGCGCCCCGCCGTCAACGAGCTGAACCTCGAGATCGGCGACGGAGAGTTCCTCGTTCTGGTCGGCCCCTCCGGTTGTGGCAAGTCCACCAGCCTGCGCATGCTCGCCGGCCTGGAGGACGTGGACCGCGGCCGCATCCTCATCAACGACAAGGACGTCACGCACCTCCCGCCGAAGTCCCGTGACATCGCGATGGTGTTCCAGAACTACGCGCTCTACCCGCACATGACGGTGTACGAGAACATGGCGTTCGCCCTGAAGCTGCGCAAGACCCCGAAGGCGGAGATCGACCGCGCCGTCAAGGAGGCCGCCGCGCTGCTCCAGCTCGAGGAGTACCTGTCGCGTAAGCCGAAGGCGCTCTCCGGTGGTCAGCGTCAGCGTGTCGCCATGGGCCGCGCCATCGTGCGCCAGCCGCAGGTGTTCCTCATGGACGAGCCGCTGTCGAACCTCGACGCCAAGCTCCGCGTCCAGACCCGTTCGCAGATCGCCACGCTCCAGGCCAAGCTCGGCGTCACCACCGTCTACGTCACCCACGACCAGGTCGAGGCCATGACCATGGGTCACCGGGTCGCGGTCATGCTGGACGGCGTGCTCCAGCAGGTGGACACCCCGCGGGCGCTCTACGACGCCCCCGGCAACGTCTTCGTCGCCGGCTTCATGGGCTCCCCGGCCATGAACATCAAGACCGTTCCGCTGACCGAGACCGGCGCCACCTTCGGCTCGCTGTCCATCCCGCTGACCCGCGAGCAGGTCGCCGCGGCCCAGCAGGGTGGCGAGGGCAAGGTCACCATCGGCTTCCGCCCCGAGGCCGCCGACGTGGTCGGCGAGTCGGCCGGCGCGCTGCCGATCGTGGTCGACCTGGTCGAGGACCTCGGCTCGGACGCCAACGTCTACGGTCACGCCGACCTGGCCCACGGCTCGGAGCGGTTCGTCGTCCGGACCGAGCGCCGCAACATGCCGCACATGGGTGAGACGGTCTTCATCCAGCCGCACACCAACGCGCTGCATGTCTTCAACGCCGGCTCGGGCATCCGCATCTGACGCACGGATCCACGGAGAAGGGCGGTTCCCCTCGGGGAGCCGCCCTTTCCCGTCAGTCGGTGAACCGGTAGACGACGTAGTCCTCCTCGGCGGCGCAGGCGATCACCGAGGTGTTCCACGAGCAGCTCGCCGACCGTACGTCCGCGAGCTGCCCCAACGGCACGGCGCTCTCGCCGAGCGGGATGCCCCAGGCCGCCCGGTCGCTCACCGAGGTGGTCAGGCCGTCGGAGAAGCGCAGCATGTTGCCGGCGTCCAGGCGTACCGTGACGCCCTGCTCGGTCTGGCCCTTCCGGCCGGACGCGTCGATCAGCGTGGTGGTCTCGTCGCCGACCGCCAGCACCGCGTCGCCGACCGGGACCAGGGCCTCCACCTCCGGCACGTCCACCGGCTCCGGCCAGCCGTCCTTGCCGAGCGCGAAGACCCGGTCCTTCGTCCGGTCGTAGCTCTCCGTCTGTACGAAGCAGAGCCGCTCACCGCACGGGGCCAGCTTGCTGAGTGAGGAGTTCGGCGGGGCGGTGTGCACGATGACCGGGTTCTCGGCGAGCCGGCCCAGGTCGTACGAGAGGATCCGTTGCGGGGCGGCGGAACCCCGTACGTACAGCCGGCCGTTGTGCGCCACGATCTCGTCGCTGGTCGACGCCACGCTGGGCAGTGGGTCGCCGACGACCTTCCCGGTGTTCAGGTCGCGGACCGTGGCCGTCTGGTCGGCGTCGATCTGGACGAACCGTTCGTCGTCGGTGAAGTCGGGGGAGAAGGGCCGCCCGGCGGTGCCCGCCGGACCGGCGAGGTCCTCGATCGTCGTGGCCGGGTGGATCGCCGACGAGTCCGGGTCGGCCTGTGTCCACTTCTCGGCACCGTCGGACAGCCCGATCCCGACGAGCCGTTTCGTCTCCCGGTCCGTCCACAGCGCGGTCTTCGAGCCGGGGTGGACCTCGTCGTACGAGCCGATCCGCTTGTCCCAGAGACGCTTGCCGTCCTCGGCGTCGAGCGCCACCACCCGGCTCGTGCTGGTCGCCGAGTCCGGACCCGAGTAGAGCAGCACCACGCCGGGCAGCGCGAGCATCGACTTCCACGTGGTGGCCTGACCGGCGCCGTCGCTCTCCCACAGCTTCGACCCGTCCGTCGTGTCGGCGGCCACCACCCGCAGCGTGCCGTCGTCGTCGGCGCTCGCGAGGTAGGCCCGGTCCCCGAGCACCTCGGTGTCGGCGAACGCCGAGGTGACCGGCACGTTCGGGGTCACCCGCCGGGGCTCCGCCAGTGGGACGAAGTCGATCGGGGACACGCCCGGCCAGAGGATCACCGCGGCGGCGGTGACGACAGTGGCCACCACGACCGTCGCGCCACCGGCCCACAGCCAGGCGCGCCGCCGCTTCCACGCCGGTTCCTCCTCCGCGGTCGCCTCGACCGCGCCCGGGATGGTCCAGGTGCCGCCGGGGTACGGGTGCGGCGTGTAACCGCCCGGCTGTCCACCGGCGGCGATCGCGGCGGCCTCGGCGGTCGCCCACGGGTCGACCGGATCGGAGTACTCGATCTCCGGAGCCGTCGGTCGATCCTTGTCCCCCGGACCCGCCATGTCCCCGCCCTTCTCGGTCACCCCCGTCGGCCCGTCATGCTACCGAGTCGACCATCGATGACCATCCTGTCGAGCTTCCGGCCGGCTGGTTATCGTGGCGGCATGCGCATCGAACGGGTCACCGCCGAGGCCGAGGTCCATCGCGCGGCCGATCTCTTCGACGCGCCGCCGATCGAGGCCGCCACCCGCCGCTTCCTCACCGACCCCACCCACCACCTGCTGCTGGCCTACGACGACGCCGACCGGCCGGTCGGCATGATCACCGGGGTCGAGACCACCCATCCGGACAAGGGCACCGAGATGCTCGTCTACGAGCTCGGGGTGGCGCCGGTGGCCCGGCTCCAGGGGATCGGCGCGGCACTCGTCGACGCGCTGGCCCAACTGGCCCGCGACAGGGGCTGCTACGGCATGTGGGTGGCCACCGAGAACGACAACAACGCGGCCCTGGCCACCTACCGCCGGGCCGGTGCGCTCGAGGAGATGACGTTCACCCTGCTCAGCTGGGATCTGAATCAGGACTGAAGGCGCGAGAGCGCGCGCCGCTGGACGTTGGCGGCGCGCGCTCTCGCTGGAGTGACGTCTAGTCGGTGCCGCGGTCGACGAAGCCGTCGACCGGCTCCTCGTGCAGGCGGGGGTCGTCGATGGCCGGGTCGCCGGGGATCGCCTTCGGGCGGCTGGGCGCCGCGATTCCGCCGGGCACCTCGTTCGAGCCGGCGGCCGGCCCGGATCCGGCGCCGGGGGTCTCGGTGGCGGACTTCGGGTCGTCCGCCTTCTGGTCACCGACCTTGGGCTCGTCCGCCTTCGAGGCGCGGGCCTTCTTGTCGGCCGGGTTCGGTTCGGTCAGCTCGCCGCCGAGCGGCAGGCCGGCCACGTCGTTGGGGAGGTCGGTGATGTCGCGGTCGAGCATGCTCACCGGGTTGGCGCCGGCCAGGCCGCCGAGCAGCGAGTAGTCGGCCTGGTCGTGCTCCAGGCGCGGCGCGAACGGGCGCTCGTCGGGGGCGGGCCTACGGACTCTGGTGTTCGGGGGCGGCGCGGCCGGCGTGGACGGCGACACCCCGGCGGGGCCGAGCCCGCCGATCGAGGGGAAGTTCTGGGACAGGAGCCCGCTGAGGGTCACCGGAATCGGGAGGCTCGAGGACCGGGAGCCGCTGTACCGCCGGGTCGCCGCCGGCACGGTGCCGCGGATGACGTCCGCGGCGGGCAGGAGCCGCCGGCCGCTCCTGGCGTTCTTGGCGGTCCCGCGGCCGTCCGGGTGGTCCTCGAGGGCGGGCGCGTTACGGGCCGTGCCGGGCTCCACCTGAACGAGGGGCTGGCCGCTGAGCGGGTCGGCGGCGAATCGCCAGGCGTTGGCGGGGTCCAGCGCGTAGCCGAGGGCGTTCCGCAGTGAGGTCCGGGCGGCTCCGAGACCGGCCGCGGGATCCTGTCCGATCGCCGGGGCGGCGGCGCCGGCGTCGGCTGCGGGGGCGAGAGTGTCGTCGGCCCACGCGGGGGTCGCCCCGAGCAGGATTCCACCGGCGAGGGCGCCGGCACACCACAACTTGCGCACTGATCTTCTCCTGGCCACATCGGACGATTGGTTTGGTCGATACCCACCAAGTCGGACATAAGGTGTCGGATGGGGCAACGACCGGCCCCACGGGCAGGTTCCGGCTGACTACGATTCGTGAACGTGAGTGCCGTGCCGCCGATAAAGATCCACAAGCATCCTGAGTCCGATGAGGACACGCGCCCCCACCTGGTGCTGTGCGGCGCGGACGCGCTGGTCTTCACCCTGGCCGAGGAGCTCGCCAACTCCCGGCGCCGGATCCGGATCACGGTGGTCACTCCGCACCGGATCCGGGCCGACGTCCCCGACCTCGCCTCGCTCGCCGACCGCGGGGTGGAGTGGCGCAAGGCCGACCGGCTGGACGAGTGGACCTTCCGCGAGGCCGGGCTCACCGGCGCCACCGGGCTCGCCCTGGTCATGCCGGACGACATGGTCAACCTGCACGCCGCGCTGTGTGCCCGCGAGGTCGAGGAGGACCTGCGGGTCGTGGTGCGGATGTTCAACCGGGAGCTGGGGCACAGCGTGCTCCGGCTCTTCCCGGACTGCGCGGTGCTGTCCGACGCCGAGATGGCCGCGCCGGCCTTCGTCGCGGCGGCGCTGGGCGAGGTGGCTCCGACGCATTTCCGGCACTCCGGCCGTACCCTCTATGTCGCTCACCGGGAGGACGTCGCGGAGCGACAGGTGGTCCTCACCCTGACCACCGCCGGCGACCGGGGTGAGGTGAGCGTCCTGCCGGAGGACCCGCCGCCCGGTTCGGCGCGGCCGGGAGACCTGGTGCTGGCCGAGGCGCTCGGCCGCCCGGCCGGGGAGGACGTGACCCGCCGCCTGCTCACCCGGGCCGGCCGCCGCGGTCGCCCGCTGCGTGCCGTCCGCCGGGTGCTGCGCGCCGCGCTCAGCCGCAAGCTCGGCATCGCGGTCCTGATCACGCTGGCCACCACGGTGGTGGCCGGTCTGGTCCTGGCCAATTTCGACAAGGGTGGGCACGGGCTGTGGGAATCGGTCTACGTGACCCTGCTGACCGCGGTCGGATCATCCGATGTGGAGGTCGACCGCGATCCGGTGGCGCAGGCCGCGCAGCTCGTGCTGACCATCGCCGGACTCGCGCTGATCCCGCTGATCACCGCGGCCGTGGTCGACGGCATGGTCAACGCCCGGCTCGCGCTGGCCCAGGGCCGGGTGGCCGGGCAGCTGCGGGACCACATCGTCCTGGTCGGGCTCGGCAACGTCGGCACGCAGGTGCTGCGCCAGCTCACCGACCTGGGGGTCCGGGTCGTCGCGATCGACCGCACCGCCGACGCCCGGGGCGCGAAGAGCGCACAGCGGCGCGGGGTGCCGGTGATCGTGGGCGACGCGTCCGCCGAGGCCACGCTGCGGGCCGCCTCGATCGACACGTGCCGGGCGCTGGTCGTGCTCTCCACCGACGACGTGGTGAACCTCCAGGCCGCGTTGCAGTCGCGGTCGGCCCGGCCGGACCTGCGGGTGGTGCTGCGGCTCCTCGACGACGACTTCGCGCAGCGGGTCGAGTCGGCCTTCCAGATCAACACGTCCCGCAGCGTCTCCCGGCTGTGCGCCCCGGTCTTCGCGGCCGCGCTGCTGGAACGGGACGTGCACGCCACCATCCCGGTCGACCGGCACGCCGTGATGGTCGCGACGGTGACCGTGTCGGCCGGGTCCCTTCTGGACGGCGCCCCGCTGGACCATGCCGACCATCCCGGTGAGGCGCGGGTGATCGGCATGTCGGCGGCCGGCCAGGGCTGGGTCGACTGGGTGCCGGACCGGCGCCGGGTGCTGGCCGAGGGCGACGAGATCCTGGTGGTGGCCCGCCGGGGCGGGCTGCGTGCGCTCGCCGAGCTGGCCGGCCCGCCGCTACAGGGTGCCGCTCAGTGAGTCCGCCTCGACACCCAGCACGGCCTGCTCGTCCGGCTTGTTGACCAGCACGTCGGTCAGGTAGCTCTGCACCGCCGGGCCCATGCCGACGTCCCGTCCGGCCTTCTCGGAGAGCAGCCACTTGTGCTGGATGATCTGCGAGAAGATCTCCTGCGGCTCCAGTTTGCGGCGCAGGTGGGCGGGGACCGCGCGGACCACCGGCTCGAACACCTCGGTGAGCCAGCGGTGCGCGGCCTGCTGCTCGTCGGTGAGGTGGCTCTCCGCCCGGTACGCGTCCAGGTCGTTGAGGAGCTGGCGGGCCTGGTTCTCCTCGGCGTCCAGGCCGGTCAGGCGCATCAGCCGCCTGGTGTGGTAGCCGGCGTCGACGGCCTTGGGGCGGACCAGGTAGCCGCCGTCGTTCGACGTGGACATGGACACCTCGGCGACGTCGAAGCCCATCTCGTTGAGCCGCCGGATGCGCCGCTCGATGTGGTGCCGGGAGTCCTTCGACACCTCCTGCTCGTACGTCACCTCGTGCCACAACCGCTCGTAGCGCGCCACGATGTCGTCGACCACCTTCTCCGGGTCGATCGACTCGTGCAGCAGCTCGGCGGCCTCCAGGTCGAGGCACTCGCCGAAGATGTTGAGCCGGAGGATCTCGATGTCCTCGCTGCGCTGCCCCTCGGACAGTTTCGGGTACAGATTGCCGGTCTCGGCGTCCACCAGGTAGGCGGCGAAGGCCCCCGCGTCCCGCCGGAACAGCGTGTTGGACAGCGAGCAGTCACCCCAGGAGAAGCCGGTCAGGTGCATCCGCACCACGAGGGCGGCCAGCGCGTCGAGCAGACGGTTCATGGTGTCCGGCCGCAGCACCCGGGAGAACAGCGCACGGTACGGCAGCGAGAACTGGAGATGCCGGGTGACCAGGACGGTCTCCAGCGGCTCGCCCTCCTTGGTCTGCCGGTCGGTGGCGATGGCGACCGCCTGCACGGCCGGGAAGTCGATCCGCTCCAGGGCGCGGAGCAGGTCGTACTCCTTCTCGGCGATCCGTTCCCGGGTCTCCTTCATGGCGTAGACCACGTCGTTCAGCTTCACGAACCGGACGATGTGCCGCGAGATGCCCTGTGGCAGCGCGACCAGGTGATCGGCCGGCCAGTCCTCGAGCGGAATGTGCCACGGCAGATCCAGCAGCGCGGGGTCGATGAGGGCGGAGGTGATGCGCACGGTGACAAGTGTGCCGGGTCGCGCGGCGCGTCGTGCTTGCACGTGGCTCGTTACACAGGTGCGAAACCGCCGACGACGTACGGGAGTGGCATGCGACGTAGGACTGGAATCGTCATCGGGACGTGCACCGCGCTGGCCCTGATCGGCACGGCCGGGTCGGTCGTGTCGGCGGGCGCCGGCGAGCGGCCGTCCGAACCCCGGCTTTCCGCGGCCCGGCCCTCCACGGTCGAACGCAACCCGGCCGCGGTGAAGAGGCGGGCTGTCCCACAGGTTACACCGACAACAGCGACTCCTGGTGTTAAATCGGACATTTCGTCTTCCGCTTCGGCTCCGGCTTCGGCTGTCGCTTCGGCTGGAGCCCGCCGCCAGGAATCGACCACCACCCGGTCCGCCGGCCGTCAGCGGATCGGCGAACTGCTCCGGGTGGACCGCCTGCTCGGCAACGTGGGCGGCCCGAAACGGGAGGAGTTCGCCTATCCCGGCGCCTCCTACGTCAAGGTGCACTTCGACCGCCTGACCATGCTGCCCGGCGACTACGTGACCGTGTCGAACCCGGAGCGCACCGAGTCCTACCGGTACGACGAGAGCGACCCGGACGGCCGCTGGGCCATGTCGATCACCGGGGACACCGCGGTCGTCGAGGTGCACCGGGAGATCAACCCGCTCGGGCTCCGTGACGTCACCGGTGACCTCGGGATCGGCATCGACCGGGTGGCCCGCGGCGAGTCCCGCCCGCCGCCGGCGCGGCCGGGCCGGGAGGAGTCGGTCTGCGGCACCGACACCTCCAGCGACGCGGTCTGCTACGAGTCGAAGGACCCGGTGGCCTACACCAAGTCGAAGGCGACCGCCCGGCTGCTGATCAACGGCACCGAGCTGTGCACCGGCTGGCGGGTCGGCCCCAAGAACCGCATGATCACCAACAATCACTGCCTCACCACGTCCGGGGAGGCGTACGACACCGAGGTCTGGTTCAACTACCAGTGCGCCAAGTGTGGCGGCTACGACGTGTTCAAGCCGACCAAGGTGTGGGGCGATCAGGTGCTCGCCACCGACAAGACGTACGACTACACGCTCTTCACGGTCGACGGCTTCCCGTCGATCGAGAAGTTCGGCTACCTCACCCTGGACACCGTCCGGCCCGGCAAGGGCCAGGAGCTGTACGTGCCACAGCATCCGTCCGGTGAGCCTGCCAAGATCGCCGGCAACAAGGGCGAGGCGGCCGGCAACTGCGAGGTCGACAATCCCGACTACACCGGGTATGCGGCGCATTCGGATGTCTCGTACTTCTGCGACACGGCCGGTGGCTCGTCCGGCAGCCCGGTCATCTCCCGCGCCACCAACCGGGTGGTGGCGCTGCACCACTTCGGCGGCTGCCCGAACTCCGGCGTGCGGGGCGATCTGCTGGCCGGGAGGTTGCGCACGTACCTCTAGTTTGTAGAGGTGAGCGAGAAGATCGGTAAGACCTGGTGGCCCGACGTGGCGGCGCTGGTGGCGTTCGCCGCGCTGACCCTGGCGTTGATGAACGGCTACCTGCTCGACCTGGACGAGCGGATCGCCGAGTGGTCGCTGACCCATCAGCCGGCGCCGGTGTACTGGACCGCACGGGTGTTCAACTACCTGGGCCAGGGCGGTCAGGTGCTGATGCCGGTCACGCTGATCCTGACCGGGGTGCTGTTCTGGCGTACCCGATCGGTCCGTGCCCTATTGCCGTTCGTGGTCACCTTCGCGCTCACCTACTGCACCATCGGCCCGGCGAAGATCTTCTTCGACCGGGCCGCCCCTCGCTTCACCGGCCCGGACGCGGTGATGCTGTTCAACCCGAGCGCGGCCGGCGACAAGGCGATGAGCTACCCGTCCGGGCACGTCGCCAACACGCTGGTCTGGTTCGGGGTGATCGCCCTGCTCCTGACCGTTCTGATGAAGCGGGACCTGTCCCGGCGGGAGTGGCTGCTGCTGCGGGTGGCGCCGGTCGTGATCGTCTTCGTGACCACGGTCTACACCGGGTTCCACTGGCTCACCGACTCGATCGCGGCGCTCTTCCTGGGCTTCGTCCTGGTCCGCCTGCTGGGCCGGATCCCGTGGGGACTCCGGTCAGATCCAGGCGCCGGAGCGCATCACCCGGCGCGGGGTCAGGTCGGCGGAGAGGACCACCAGGTCGGCGCGTAGGCCCGGGACCAGGGCGCCCAGGGTCTCGGACAGGCCGAGCAGCCGGGCCGGGGTGGTGGCGGCCATCGCGGCGGCGTCCACCAGCGGCAGGCCGGCGGCCACCGCGTTGCGCAGCGCCACGTCCATGGTCAGGGTGCTGCCGGCGATCGAGCCGTTGTGGGCCAGCCGGGCCACCCGGTCGGCGACCAGGACCTCCTGGCCGCCCAGTTCGTACCGGCCGTCCGGCATGCCGGTGGCGTCCATCGCGTCGGTGACCAGCACGGCCCGTTCGGGGCCGGCGCTGCGGGCCGCGAACGCCAGCATCCCCGGGTGCAGGTGGATGTTGTCGGCGATCAGCTCGCACGCCGTGGCCGAGGAGAGCAGGCCGACCACCGGGCCCGGCTCGCGGTGGTGCGGCGGCCGCATCCCGTTGAACAGGTGGGTGGCGACGGTCGCGCCGGCGGCCACTCCGGCGTGCGTCTGGTCGTACGTGGCGTCGGTGTGCCCGATCGCCGCGAGGACACCGGACGACCGCAGCAGGCCGATCGCCTCCAGAGCGCCGGGCAGTTCGGGGGCGACGGTCATCATGCGTACCGCGCCGTCGCCCACCTCGATCAGCTCGGCGATCTCGGACAGTGACGGATCCCGCAGGAACGCCGGGTTCTGCGCCCCGCAGCGGGCGTGCGACAGGTAGGGCCCCTCGAAGTGGATCCCGGCGAGCACCCCCTCGGCGACCAGCGGCCGGTAGTCGACCGTGGCCGACCGCATCAGCTCGAACGGCGAGCTGACCAGGCTGGCCAGGACCGTGGTGGTGCCGTGGCCCAGGTGGAAGGCGGCCGCCTTCCGGGCCGCCTCCGCGTCACCGGTGGTGAACGTGTGCCCACCGCCGCCGTGACAGTGCAGGTCCACGAAGCCGGGCACGATCACGTCGTCGCCCACCGCGTCGTCCGGGACGATCGCCACGATCGCCCCGCCGTCCAGGTCGAGATGTCCGGGGACGACCGCGCCGGGGGTGACGATCCGGCCGGAGATGCGGGTCACGGTGTCTCTTTCAGTGAGTCGAGGGCCAGCAGGGCGGAACCCAGGCAGCCGGCGGTGTCGCCGAGCTCGGCGCGGACGATCTCGGGGGAGCGGTGGAAGGTGACCCGCTGGGCGACCGCGGCGCGGACCGGGCCGAGCAGCTCGTCACCGGCCTCGGCCAGCCCGCCGCCCAGGACCACGATGCCGACGTCGTAGAGCGCCTGAGCGGTGATCAGGCCGTCCGCCAGGGCTTCCACGGCGTCCTGCCAGACCCGGCGGGCCAGCTCCTCGCCACGGGCCGCCCGGGTGGCGACGTCGAAGGCGGTGGCGGTGGGTTCGCCGGACAGTTCCGCGTACCGTCGCCCGACCGCCTTGGCCGACGCCTCGGCCTCCAGGCAGCCGCGCAGCCCGCAGCCGCAGGGTGTGCCGCCCGGCCGGACCACGACGTGCCCCAGTTCGCCGGCCGCGCCGTGCGCTCCCGGGTAGCCGGCGCCGTCGATCACCAGGCCACCGGCGATGCCGGTGCCGATCGCCACGAACAGCACGTGCCGCCGCCCGCGCCCGGCGCCGAGGCGCGCCTCGGCGAGAGCGCCCACCCGCACGTCGTGGCCGAGCGCCGCGGGCATCCCCAGCCGTTGCACGGCCAGATCCCTCAGCGGTACGTCGCGGAAGCCCACATTCGCCGACCAGACCGCGACGCCGTTGTGCTCGTCGACCACGCCGGGCACCGCGATGCCGGTCGCGACCGGGGTGAGCCCGTCGGCGCGGGCCTTCCCGGCCAGCGCCCCGGCCACGCCCAGGATCGTCTCGGTGACCGCCTCCGGGCCGCGCTCGGCCCGGGTCGGGTGCCGCTCCTCGTGGTGGACCGTGCCGTCCGGCCGGACCAGGGCGCATTTCATCCCGGTGCCGCCGACGTCCAGGGCGACGACGACGCTGTCGCTTCCGTTCACGCGAGGACTACGGAACGGGTGAGGTTGGGAGGGTTGTCCGGGTCCAGGCCCTGGGTGGTGGCCAGCGCCAGGGCCACCCGCTGGGCCAGGATCAGGTCGGCCATCGGGTCCAGCGGGGCCCGGCCGCCGACCCAGCGGCCGATCGAGCCGTACCCGCCGTGGTGGCGGCTGTGCACGAAGGCGGCGCCGGTGGCCTCGACCTCCCCGGCGAGGCCCTCCGGCACGTCACCGAACGCCCACACCACCCGGCGCGGCCCGGCGATCGCGATGGGCCCGTGCCGGTAGTCCATGGCCGGGTACGACTCGGTCCAGAAGCCGGCGGTCTCCCGGCACTTGAGGGCGGCCTCCTCGGCCAGTCCGACGGTCCAGCCCCGGCCCAGGAAGGTGATCTGGTCGAAGAGGGCCGGGTGCACCGGGAGCGGGAGGCGGATCGCGACCTCGGCGTCCGAGGCGGCCGTCTCGATGTCGTGGCCCAGGTGCGCCCGCAGGACGGCCAGCACACTGGTGGCGAAGCGGGTCTGCACCACCGATTTCTCGTCGGCGAAGTCGAGGACCACGGTCTCGTTCGCGATCTCCGCGGCCGGCTGCGTGGCGTCGGCGGTGAAGACGGTCACCGGGGCGCGCTCACCGACGGTGCGCATCACGTCGAGGGTCTCGGTCGTGGTGCCGGAGCGGGTGATCGCCACGAGACGGTCGTAGTGGCGGCCGTACGGGAAATCGGATGCCTGGAACGCGTCGGTCTCGCCGTGGCCGGCCTGTTCCCGCAGCACCGCGTACGACTTGGCCATGAACCACGAGGTCCCGCATCCGACGACGGCGACCCGCTCGTCACGGCGGGGCAGCCCCGGCGCCCCGGCTAGTTTTGCCGCCTGCCGCCAGCACTCCGGTTGTGTGGCGATTTCCGCTTTGACATGGCTCATGTCTGTTCCTCACCGGTTGATGCTGCGCATTAGCGCTCGGTTCCCGGGACTTTCGCGCGTTATTGTGCTCACGAGGCCGTCGTCGGGGCAAGCGTCTAAGGTCCTTCGCGCAACGAATGTCTTTGCTTCCAGGGCTTTCGCGCACTAATGTGCACACACTTATCATGGAACGTGCATCGGAGAGTGGTGGGTGGACCGGTACGCGCGGTGGAATGCCCTGCTCGAATTACTCACGGAGAGCGGCCGGGTAACCGTCGAGGAGGCCTCCGAGCGTCTCGACGTCTCCCAGGCCACCATCCGGCGTGACTTCGACCAGCTCGCCCAGCAGCAGATGATCACTCGAACCCGGGGCGGTGCGGTCGCCAACGGTGTCTCCTACGACCTGCCGCTGCGTTACAAGAGCGCCAAGCACTCCGCCGAGAAACAGCGTATCGGCGAGGCCGCGGCCCGTCTCGTCACTCCCGGAACGGTGGTCGGCCTCAACGGCGGCACCACGATCACCGAGGTGGCCCGGGCGCTGGCGGTCCGGCCCGACCTCAACGCCGGCGGTGAGGGCTCCCAGCTCACCGTGGTCACCAACGCCCTGAACATCGCCAACGAGCTGCTGCTCCGCTCGCGCATGAAGATCGTCGTGGCCGGCGGTGTGGTCCGCCCGCAGTCCTTCGAGGTGGTCGGCCCCCTGGGTGGCGCCCTCCTGAGGGAGGTCACCCTGGACATCGTGCTGCTCGGCGTCGACGCTCTGGACGTCGAGCTGGGCGCCGCCTCCCATCACGAGGGGGAGGCGTCGATGAACAGCCTCATGGTGGCCCGGGCCAAGCGGGTCGTCGTGATCGCCGACTCGTCCAAGCTGGGTGGCCACGCCTTCGCCCGGATCTGCCCGATCACCAAGGTCGAGACCCTGGTCACCGATTCCGGCGCCCCGCCGTCGGTGCTGGCCGCCTTCCGGGAGGCGGGCGTCGACGTCATCACCGCCTGAGTCGCGTATGGGTGCCAGTGGATCGGACGTTGCGTAGCCGTGTGGTCGCTTGAGGTAGCGTCTGCGGGGATCTTCGGTCCGACCTATGCTGAGGATCCCTCGTGAAATCCGTGGTCACCGATGCCGTCTGGGAGCGCCATGCAGCCCGCCGCCGAACCGACCGGGGAGCAGCCGGCGGAACCCGGCCCCCCACCCACTCTCACTGAGCGTGAGCTGGAGATCCTCGCCTTCGAGGGCAGGTGGTGGAAACACGCGGGCGCCAAGGAGCAGGCCATCCGGGACACCTTCGGCCTCTCCTCGACCCGCTACTACCAGATCCTCAACGGCCTGCTCGACAACCCGGCCGCTCTGGAGCACGACCCGGTCCTGGTCGGACGGCTGCGCCGGCTCCGCTCGGCCCGGGCCCGCGGCCGCCGCCGCTAGGCCTGTCGGCTCTCGGCGTAGTTGGCGAGCCAGGCCACCTGATCCGGGTCCAGTGAGGCCCGCACCCGGGCGCGGGCCGTGGCCACGTTGCCGGCGGTGACCGTGGACGCCTCCAGGGAGTCGCGCATCGCGGCCAGCGCCGACTCCCGGATCAGCGCCGAACAGTCGGCCGCCGAGAAGCCCTCCAGCTCCGTGCCCAGCTCGTCCAGATCGACCGAGTCGTCCAGCGGCACCGCCCTGGCCGAGGCCCGCAGGATCGCGGCCCGCGCCGCGGCGTCCGGCGGCGGCACGTAGACCAGGCGCTCCAGCCGGCCGGGCCGCAGCAGCGCCGGGTCGATCAGGTCGGGCCGGTTGGTCGCCCCGATCACCACGACGTTGCGCAGGTCCTCGACACCGTCCAGTTCGGTCAGCAGGGCCGCCACCACCCGGTCGGTGACACCGCCGTCGCTGCCCTGACCGCGAGCCGGCGCCAGCGCGTCCACCTCGTCCAGGAAGACCAGGGTCGGCGCCGCCTCCCGGGCCCGGCGGAACAGCTCCCGCACCGCCCGCTCGCTGTCGCCCACCCACTTGCTGAGCAGCTCGGCGCCCTTCACCGACAGCACGTTCGCCTTCCCGGTCCCGGCGATCGCCTTGACCAGGTACGTCTTCCCGCACCCGGGCGGCCCGTAGAGCAGCACCCCGCGCGGCGGCGAGACACCGAGCCGGGCGAACGTGTCCGGGTAGGTCAGCGGCCACAGCACCGACTCGGTGAGCACCTGCTTCACCTCGACCATGTCCCCGACGTCGTCGAGGGTCACGGCCGCCACCTCCAGGGTGGACTCGGCCATCGAGGTCGGCCGGACCACGTCGAGCGCGGCCTCGAAGTCGGCCATCGCCACGGTCGGCGACTCGGCGTCCTTCTGCCGCAACGCGGCGCGGACCCCGGCCTCCCGGGTCAGCGCGCCCAGATCGGCGGCCACGAAACCGGGGGTACGCCCGGCGACCTCGTCCAACCGCACGTCCTCGGTCAGCGGCATCCCCCGGGTCAGGACGCCCAGCTGCTCCCGCCGCATCGCCGAGTCCGGCAGCGGCACGGTCAACTGGACGGCCAGCAGGTCCGGGGCGCGCAGAGCCGGATCCACGGACTCGGGCTTGCTGGTGGTGCAGACGATCGCGGTGCCGGCCGCCACGGTCTCGGCCAGCACCTGCCGGAAGATCGTCGAGATCGGCCCCGGCTCCTCACGTGGGGCCAGCGCCTCCACGTCGACGAACAGCAGCACGGCGGGATCATCCGTCCGCACCTCGGCGGCCAGCTCACGCAGCCGGGCCGCCGCCGCGTTGTTGGTGAGCGCGGCCAGCTCCGGCGCCCACACCGTGCGCACCTTCGCGCCCACCGCGCCGCCGACCGCGCGGACCAGGGTCGACTTGCCCGACCCGGCGGGCCCGGAGATCAGGACGCCGAGCGTCACCCGGGTGCCCAGCCGGGTCAGCACCTCCCGGTGGTGGAAGCCCAGGTCGAGCAGCTCCTCCAGCTCCTTGGCCTGGGCGCGGAGGCCGGGCAGGTCGTCCAGGTTCGGCGGAGGCGCGTCCGGGACGGCCGGTGCGGGCGTCCCGGCGCTGATCCGCGCGACCGGACCGGCCGAAGCGGTGCCCGGGCCGTCCTGCCAGGTGACCACGGTCTTCATGGTGACCAGGGAGGCATCCGCACCGGCCACCGCCACCACCCGCAGCAGGGCACTGGTCCAGCCGTAGCCGATCCGGTTGGCCAGGCTGCGCCGGGCCGCTTCGAGATGCGGACGGTTCCCGGCCTCCGGCACCACGTCCTGCGGCAGCAGCGAGACGTCGTCGCCGGCGCTGACCACCTTGCCCAGCAGGGCCAGGCGCAGCATCTCCGGGGAGACCGCGGCGACCACCTCCGGCGGCCCGGACAGGGTCACCCGGTCGGCGTGCACCACCGGGATCGGGGTGACGGTGACCTCGCCGCCGTCCCGCATCCGGAGGTTGCCCAGAATCAGATCGTCGGCGTACAGCAGCCCTCCGCCGGAAGCCGCCTCGGCCCTGGCGACGAGGCAGGCGGTGGTCCGCTTGCCGGTGAGGCGCACCGGATCACCGGTGCGCAGGTCCAGCCCTGCCATCACCTCCGGATGCAACCGCACGACTCCGCGCCGCGCATCCAGCGCAGCGGGGCGCAGGGTCACCGTCAGCGTGAGATCATCAGCCACCGCGCGTGCCTCCGATGGAATGTCTGGGGCCATCTGGTTCGTCCACGCTATCCGCCGAGGGGTAGTCCATTGATGAGGCGTAGACCGCTTGTCGTCCTGACGGTGGCGCTGGCCGTGCTGACCGGGTGCACCGACGACCCGTCCACGCCGTCGGCGCAGCCACCGGCGTCCCCGGCCGCCTCCGCCGCGGCCACCCTGGACATGCCGCCGGAGAGCTTCGGCCCGCCCCCGCCGGCGCCCACCCCCACCAGCCGAATGGAGATGAGCCCCGCCGGGTACGGCCCGTTCCGGATCGGCATGACCCAGCAGGAGGTCACCGACGCCGGGCTGGTCGCCGGGCTGTCACCGGACGGCTGCGGCAGCGCGAGCGGCTTCCCCGGTACGCCGGAGGTCGACTTCTGGGGCGGCGAGCTGGTCCGGGTACGGCTCACCGGCCCCACCGCCGGCCCGGTCCCGATCGGGGCCACCCTCGCCGACGTGCGGGCCACGTACCCGGCCGGCCGGGCGGTCACCGGCGCGGGCGGCGTCACCGGCTGGCTCGTCGTGGACGGAGCCAACGCCATGCTCGTCGAGTTCACCGGCGGTACGGCGACCGCCGTTACCGCCGGCGTGACCACCACCGTCGAGGAGGTCTTCGCCGGCACCCGGGGATGCTGAGAGTTCTCCCAGAGAACCCTCAGCCCCACCTCAGGGGTCTCCTACTAGCGTGTGCGCCATGTCTGCCCTGACCACCGGGTTGCGCCGCGCGCTTCCCCGGCTCAAACGGCGCCGGGTCGTCCCGGCGGTGGCCGCCCTCGTGGTGCTCGCCGCCGTGGCCGTCTGGGCCGTCCGCCCCGCGCCGGACGCCTGGACGACCGAGGATCTCCGGCTGGCCGGTGACGGCGTCGAACTGGACGCCCGCTTCTACCTGCCGGCCGACCGGGACACCGATGTGCCCGCGGTCCTGCTGGCGCACGGTTTCGGCGGTTCCAAGGACACCGTCCGCAGCGACGCCGAGGCGCTCGCCGAGCAGGGCTACGCCGTGCTGGCCTACACCGCCCGCGGGTTCGGCCGCAGCACCGGCGAGATCCACCTGGACAGCCCGGACCACGAGGTCAAGGACGCTCAGCGGCTGCTCGACTGGCTGGCCACCCGGCCCGAGGTGACCACCGACGGCGCCGGGGACCCGAAGGTCGCGGTGGTCGGCGGTTCGTACGGCGGGGCCCTCGCACTGCTGCTCGCCGGCCAGGACGGGCGGGTCGACGCGATCGTCCCGTCGATCACCTGGAACGACCTGGGCACCGCACTGGTCCCGCAGTCGGCTGACACCGGCGCGGCCGGCGTCTTCAAGAAGAGCTGGGCCGGCTACTTCTTCGGCAACGGGACGGCCTCGCTGGAAAGAGGCGGCCCACCGCAGCAGCAGCCGCAGGATCCCGCGTGCGGCCGGTTCGCGAAGGATGTCTGCGCCGCCTACCTCCAGATGGCCACCAGCGGCATCCCGGACCAGACCACCCTGGCGCTGCTGCGGAAGTCCAGCCCGGCCACGGTCCTCGACCGGATCAAGGCGCCGACCCTGCTGATCCAGGGCGCGGTCGACACGCTCTTCCCGCTCTCCGAGGCGGACGCCAACGCGAAGGGCATCGCCGTGGCCGGCACCCCGGTCCGGGTGGCCTGGTTCACCGGCGGCCACGACGGCGGCGAGGGGCCCACCTCCGACTCCGACCGGCTCAAGTACCTGACGGTGCAGTGGCTCAACCACTACCTCAAGGGCGAGGGTGAGGCGCCCGGCGACGACTTCACCTGGTCGCGGGTGGCCGGGTTCAGCGCGCTCGACCGCGGGCTGGTCACCAACGGCTACTCCGCGGACGCGTACCCCGGACTGGGCGGAACCGGAAGCACCCGGGTGACCCTCACCGGATCGGCGCAGCCGATCGCCAACCCGCCGAACGGCAACCCCGGCGCCATCTCCTCGATGCCCGGCCTCACCGGCCGGCTCAGCTCGCTGCTCAGCGGCAACGTGGCACTGGACGTGGCCGGTCAGCACGCGATGTTCGACTCGGAGCCGCTCACCGCGGCCGCCGACGTGGCCGGGTCGCCCACGGTCCGGCTGCGGGTCGCGTCGCCGACCGGCGAGGCGGTCGTGTTCGTGAAGCTCTACGACATGGACGCCAACGGCACGGCCACGCTCAGCGCCGGGCTGGTCGCGCCGGTCCGGCTCACCGGCCTGCCGGCCGACATCGCCCAGGCACGACCGGTCACCGTGACGCTGCCGGCGATCGTCCGGCAGATCGAGGCGGGCCACACCGTACGCGTCACCGTCGCCACCTCCGACCAGGCGTTCCTCACTCCCGCCCAGCCCGCCACCTACACCGTCGCGGTGGAGCCGGAGCTGACCCTGCCGACGTTGACCGGCAAGCCGATCGCCGATCCCGGCAGCCTGTGGTGGATCGTCCTGGCCGGCGTGGTCGCGGCCATCCTGCTCGGCCTGGTCCTGCTGCTCGTGGTGAGCCGGATCCGGCACCGGCGGCGGGACGTGGCGGTGGTCGCCGAGCACGCCGGCACCCCGCTCGTGGTGCGCGGGCTGCGCAAGGCGTACGGGGACGGCTTCGTGGCGGTCCAGGAGATCGGCTTCACCGTGGAGCGCGGGCAGGTCGTCGGCCTGCTCGGCCCGAACGGCGCCGGCAAGACCACCACGCTGCGGGTGCTGATGGGCCTCACCCAGCCGACCGAGGGCGAGATCTTCGTCTTCGGGCACCGGCTGGTCCCGGGCGCGCCGATCCTGTCCCGGGTGGGCGCGCTCGTCGAGGGGCCCGGCTTCCTGCCGCACCTGAGCGGGTACGAGAACCTCAAGGCGTACTGGCAGGCCACCGGCCGGCCGTGGGAGGACGCCCGTTTCGAGGAGGCGCTGGAGATCGCCGGACTGGGCGACTCGGTGCACCGCAAGACCCGCAAGTACAGCCACGGCATGCGGCAGCGGCTCGCCATCGCACAGGCCATGCTCGGCCTGCCCGAGCTGCTGGTGCTCGACGAGCCGACGGACGGGCTCGACCCGCCGCAGATCGCCGAGATGCGCCGCGTCCTCCAGCGGTACGCCACCGACGGCCGGGCCGTGCTCGTCTCCAGCCACCTGCTCGCCGAGGTGGAGCAGACCTGCACCCACGCGGTCGTCGTCAACAAGGGCCGGATCGTGGCGTCCGGCCCGGTCGGTGACATCGTCGGCGAGTCGCCGTCGGTGCAACTGGAGGTCTCCGACGTACCGGCCGCCACCCGGATCCTCGAGGACCTGGGCGTGCACTCGGTCAAGGCGGAGGGAACGAACGGCCTGATCGTCGACATGAACGGGACGGCCCGCTCGGAGATCGTCGCGTCGCTGGTCGGCGCCGGCATCGGGGTGGAGCGGCTGGTGCCGCGCCGCCGCCTGGAGGACGCGTTCCTGTCCCTGGTCGGCGACAACTCGCGAGGAAGTGGAGACCGATGAGCTCGCTCGAGGCCGCTACCGGCTACCGGCCGTCGCGCACCCTGCCGATCTGGGCCGAGGCGCGCCGCCAGGCGTCCCGCCGGCGCACCCAGCTGGCGCTCGGCTTCATGGTGCTGCTGCCGCTGATCATCCTGGCCGCCTTCGAGTTCGGCGGCGGGGGCGGCCCGGACGAGGACGGCGACGGCGGCGGCGCGTTCAGCAGCATGGCCGACCTGGCCACCTCCGGCGGCCTGAACTTCGCCCTCTTCGGCCTGGCGGTCTCGGCCGGCTTCCTGCTGGTCGTGGTGGTGGCGCTGTTCTTCGGCGACACGGTGGCCAGCGAGGCGAGCTGGGGCAGCCTGCGCTATCTGCTGGCCGTTCCGGTCCCGCGGGCCCGGCTGCTCGGCGTCAAGCTGACCGTCGCGGCCGCCTACTCGCTCGTCGCGTTGCTGCTGCTCACCGGCACCGGGCTGCTGATCGGCACGCTCCGCTACGGCTGGTCCCCGCTGGGCAGCACGATCGCCGCGGAGATCCCGCCGGCCGAGGGTGTGCTCCGGCTGCTCGGCATCCTCGCCTATCTGGCGACCACCCTGCTCGTGGTGGCCGGCCTGGCCTTCCTGCTCTCGGTGCTGACCGACGCCGCCCTGGGCGCGGTCGGCGGCGCCGTGCTCCTGTGGATCCTGTCCAGCATCCTGGACCAGATCGAGGCCCTCGGCAGCATCCGCAACGCCCTGCCCACCCACTACACGGACGCCTGGATGGGCCTGCTCTCCACCCCCGTCCAGACCGAGGACCTGGCCAAGGGCGCGATCTCCGCGGTCGTCTACGCCACGCTGTTCTGGGGGATCGCCTTCTACCGCTTCACCCGAAAAGACATAACTTCCTGAACCCCTTTTCTCGTACGGAAGTGCCGGGTCCCGTGGCCCGCGGCGGCTCCTCCAGGCGCTCCTCCAGGCCGTCCCCCGCCGCCGGCTCATGAGACGGGGTTCTCGGGCGCGACCGCTCACGCACGTCGCGCGGTGGGGCTCGCGTTCTGGACGCGCCAGCGGCCAGCGGGCCCCGCCGGGCCCTCGGCGGGAGCAGCGGTCCGCACCCACCACCCCGCTGCGACCTCAAGGTTCTGATCTTGGGGGGTGGCTCACACCTCGGGAACTCCGTGTGGTGTCGGCGGGATCTCGTCGTAAGGTGTTGGAAACAACTGAATACCTCATCCAGAGGGGCAGAGGGATACGGCCCGACGAAGCCCCGGCAACCACCGCGCATGACTCTCGATGACGAGGCAGCGACGTGGCAGGTGCTAATTCCGTCCCCGTTCCGGCAGGTCGCCGCGGGGAAAGATGAGAGGAAACTCTAATGACGTCTGTCGTCGACGCACCCTCAGCCACCTCCGCCTCGCCCGCTCGTGGGCTGATCTGTCGCGCTTGCGGCGCCGAGTACCCGCTGGCCGCGCAGCACGCCTGTTACGAGTGTTTCGGCCCGCTCGAGGTCGCCTACGACGAGGCGGCGCTCGCGCGGGTGACCCGGGCCCAGATCGAGGCGGGCCCGCAGAACATCTGGCGCTACGCGGCCCTGCTCCCGGCCGGCCAGGACCCGGCGACCCGGGTGACGCTCGACCCGGGCCTGACCCCGCTGGTCGCCGCCCCGCAGCTGGCCGCCGCGCTCGGGCTGAAGGCGCCGCTGTGGGTGAAGGACGATTCGCAGAACCCGACCCACTCGTTCAAGGACCGGGTCGTCTCGGTGGCGCTGACCGCCGCCAAGGAGCTGGGCTTCAAGCGGTTCTCCTGCGCCTCGACCGGCAACCTGGCCAACTCGGTGGCCGCCCACGCGGCCCGGGCCGGCGTGCCGAGCATCGTCTTCATCCCCTCCGACCTGGAGCAGGGCAAAATCATCACCACCGCGGTGTACGGCGGCGAGCTGGTGGCCATCGAGGGCTCCTACGACGACGTGAACCGGCTGTGCAGCGAGCTGGTGGAGACCGACGAGTTCGAGGACACCGCGTTCGTGAACGTGAACGTGCGGCCGTTCTACGCCGAGGGCTCCAAGACGCTGGGCTACGAGGTGGCCGAGCAGCTGGGCTGGCGCATCCCGGCCCAGGTGGTCATCCCGATGGCCTCCGGTGAGCTGCTCACCAAGGTGGACAAGGCGTTCTCCGAGCTGGTCGAGATCGGACTGGTCGAGGCCCCGGCGGACGGGTGGACCGTCTTCGGCGCCCAGTCCGAGGGCTGCAACCCGATCGCCGTGGCGCTGCACGCCGACACTGACGTGATCACCCCCGTGAAGCCGACCGGCATCGCCAAGTCGCTGAACATCGGTGACCCGGCCGCCGGGCCGTACGCGATCGAGGCGGTCCGCCGCACCGGTGGCTGGATGGACTACGCCAACGACGACGAGATCCGGGCCGGCATCCGGCTGCTCGCCGAGACCACCGGCGTCTTCGCCGAGACCGCCGGCGGCACCACGGTGGCCGTGCTGAAGAAGCTGGTGGAGAGCGGTCGGCTGGACCCCACCAAGGAGACGGTCGTCTACAACACCGGCGAGGGCCTGAAGACCCTCGACGCGGTCGCCGGCCAGGTTGGACCGACCCACACGATCAAGCCGTCGCTGCGTGGTGCCCGCGAAGCCGGCCTGCTCGGATAACACTGCGTGACCGGCGATCAGCCGGTTGTCGAGAATTACCTCCTCCGAGGACTTGCACTCCGATCTCCGGATGGGCAGGATGCTCTCTGCGGGAGGACGCGACGCCGTACGAGGCCCCTCACCTGAGCTTGGCGACAATCTCCGAGGGTCCCAACGATCCAGCGCTGACCCATACGGCTACGTGCCCGGAGGCGTTGTGCGTCCGTCCTCCCGACCAAACATCCGCACTGCCCACCGCCTTCGCACCGCCCACGGCCGCAGTGGCAGGTCCTCCGGGTAGTGCCCGTCGGCCAGCCCCGCGTCCCGCTCGAACCAGTTGCGCACCCCGTAGGACGTGGTGAGCGCGATCGACCAGGCGCAGGCCAGCCAGTAGGCGGGCCAGAAGAGCGGGCCGAGGACGGCGTACTGGCCGGCGTGCCGGCTCTCGTGGGCGAGCAGCCGGGCCCGCTCCTCGGCGAGCAGCCACTCGGCGGTGCGCTTCGTGATGATCACCGAGCCGACCGTGAAGCAGGTCGCGGGCGGCACCCGGAGCCGGTAGTTCTCGGCGATCAGCACGCCGTGCCGGCCGCGCCGGACCCGCGCCCCGGTGGACAGCGCGATCAGCAGACCGATGACGGTCGTCCCGTTCACGGCGGTGAGGACCGTGCGCGTCACGTGCCACCCCCGCCCGGGCATCAGACCCGCCGTCGCATCTGGAGCTCGGTGAGGGCCGGGATGGTCGGATGCCGCAGGCGCACCCCGGTGTCGGCGAAACCCAGCTTCTCGTACGCCCGGACGGCCCGCCCGTTGCCGCACACCACCTCGAGCATCAGCTCGTCCCGCCCGGCCGCGGCCGACCAGTCGGCGACCGCCTCGATCAACTGCCCGAGGATCTTGCCGCCCCGGTACGCCGGAGTCAGGTACACCGCGAAGATCACCGTGCAGTGCGGCGCGTCCGGCAGCACGATCCCGCCGGCGTGCCCGACCAGCGGCCCACCCGGGTCGGCGATGAACTGGGCCGTCTCGAAGCCCTCGGACGACTGCCGGATCCGCTGCCGGTAGCCCTCGTGCGGCCGGGCCGCCGCCTGCGCCAGGGTCTCCAGGAACGCGAGGGGACTGTCCGCCAGCATCTCCAGCCGGAGCGCCCGCATGCGCCCGGCATCCTCGGGGGTGACCCGGCGTACGTCCCAGTTCTCCATGGGTAATCCCTACCGCCGTGGCCCCCGGTCGGCAACCGGGTTGTCGTGAAGCCGAGTGGCGGCGCTGCGCCATGATTCGACGATGAACGATGAGCCCGAGGGGCTTTCCGGTGTCCGGCTGCTGCGCGCCCGCCCCTGGGGGATCGCGCTGGCCGTGCTGCTCACCAGTGCCGCGGCGCTGGCTTACACGTGGGCGTGGCTGTCCCTGATCCCGGGCTTCGGCCCGATGCCGTCGTTCGATCCGGGCGAGGCCCTGACCCGCTGGGTGGTCGTGCCGATCGTCGCGGAGATTCCGGAGATGGTGGCCCTGATCTCGATCGCGGTGCTGTCCCGGCGTCGGGTGACCGTGGGCCGGGCGCTGCTGCTGTGGATCCTCGCCGCGCTCGTCTCGACCGTGAAGAACATGCTGGACGCGGGCCTCGAGTTCGCGGTCGGCGAGGTCGGCTTCGACCCGCTCCTCGTGGTGGCGATCGCCGGCGACCTCGTCGTGCTGATCGGCGTGGGCCTGCTGGCCCGATGGCTGCTGCCGGTGCCCGGGTTCCCGGCGGTGCGGCCCGGCCGCGACCTGACGGCGCTGATCGTGGCCTCGTTCCTCATGATGGCGCTGATCGAGGTCTTCTCCGTCATGACGATGCTGACCGCGAACTCGTTCGCCACGGAGGCGTCGGTGTCGACGGTGATCATGCTGAGGCTGTCGGTGTCCGCTGTCCTGTCGGCGGTCCTCACCGTCGGCTGGGCGGTTGCGGCGCTTGTCACCTCGGCTCCGGAGCGCTCCGAATGGTCCGGGGAGCCCGCTGAGCTGGGCTTTCAAGATCGTTAGCGGAAACCGGGGCTCCCTCGGGGGTTTCGCGGGAAGATGGGGTTTCTTGCACTCGCCATCGGGGAGTGCTAAACAAGTGATTGGCACTCGCGCATGCTGAGTGCCAGCAGGTCGGGACGGTGGGGTTCCGGTCACGATGCCGCCATCGGCATCGGGGCACGGAGCCGGTCGTCGCGGGCTATCCGGCTCGGCCTGAGGACGTCACATCGCCAGGTGGTGACGTCCACAGACTTCCTCAAAGTGCGGAGAGCGGGGCTGATGAGGCCCGGCGCCGCGGATGTCCGGGAGGACAACGCCGTATGGCCAAGATCATCGCATTCGACGAGGAGGCTCGCCGGGGCCTCGAGCGCGGTATGAACCAGCTCGCCGACGCGGTCAAGGTGACCCTCGGCCCCAAGGGCCGCAACGTGGTTCTCGAGAAGAAGTGGGGCGCCCCCACGATCACCAACGATGGTGTATCCATCGCCAAGGAGATCGAGCTCGAGGACACCTTCGAGAAGATCGGCGCCGAGCTGGTCAAGGAGGTCGCCAAGAAGACCGACGACGTCGCCGGTGACGGCACGACGACGGCGACCGTCCTGGCCCAGGCTCTGGTCCGTGAGGGTCTGCGCAACGTCGCCGCGGGCGCGAACCCGATGGCCCTGAAGCGGGGCATCGAGGCCGCCGTGGCCAGCGTCTCCGAGGCCCTCTCGCAGCTCGCGAAGGACGTGGAGACCAAGGAGCAGATCGCCTCCACCGCCTCCATCTCCGCCGGTGACTCCACGGTCGGCGAGATCATCGCCGAGGCCATGGACAAGGTCGGCAAGGAAGGCGTCATCACCGTCGAGGAGAGCAACACCTTCGGTCTCGAGCTGGAGCTCACCGAGGGCATGCGCTTCGACAAGGGCTACATCTCGGCGTACTTCATGACCGACGCCGAGCGCATGGAGGCCGTCTTCGACGACCCCTACATCCTCATCGCGAACAGCAAGATCTCCGCGGTCAAGGACCTGCTCCCGGTCCTCGAGAAGGTCATGCAGTCCGGCAAGCCGCTGGTCATCATCGCCGAGGACGTCGAGGGCGAGGCCCTGGCCACCCTGGTCGTCAACAAGGTCCGCGGCACCTTCAAGTCGGTCGCCGTCAAGGCCCCCGGCTTCGGTGACCGTCGCAAGGCCATGCTCGAGGACATCGCCATCCTCACCGGTGGCGCGGTCATCAGCGAGGAGGTCGGCCTCAAGCTCGACGCCGCCGACCTGTCGCTGCTGGGCCAGGCCCGCAAGGTCGTCATCACCAAGGACGAGACCACCATCGTCGACGGTGCCGGCAACGCCGAGCAGATCCAGGGCCGGGTCAACCAGATCCGCGCCGAGATCGAGCGCTCGGACTCCGACTACGACCGTGAGAAGCTGCAGGAGCGCCTGGCCAAGCTGGCCGGCGGCGTTGCGGTGATCAAGGTCGGCGCGGCCACCGAGGTCGAGCTCAAGGAGCGCAAGCACCGCATCGAGGACGCCGTTCGCAACGCGAAGGCGGCCGTCGAGGAGGGCATCGTGCCCGGCGGTGGTGTCGCGCTGGTGCAGGCCGGCAAGACCGCCTTCGACAAGCTGGACCTGTCGGGCGACGAGGCCACCGGTGCCAACATCGTCAAGGTCGCGCTCGACGCCCCGCTGCGTCAGATCGCCGTGAACGCCGGCCTCGAGGGCGGCGTCGTGGTGGAGAAGGTGCGCAACCTCGAGGCGGGCCACGGCCTCAACGCCGCGAACGGTGAGTACGTGGACCTGCTGGCCGCGGGCATCATCGACCCGGCCAAGGTGACCCGCTCGGCGCTCCAGAACGCCGCGTCGATCGCCGCGCTGTTCCTCACCACCGAGGCCGTCGTGGCCGACAAGCCCGAGAAGAACCCGGCTCCGGCCGGCGCCCCGGGCGGCGGTGACATGGACTTCTGAGTCCATCGGTTCCCAACCGGAAGGCGGTCCGCTTCGGCGGGCCGCCTTCCGGCCTTCTGCGCGACGCCTCCCCCGGAGGTGTGCCGGCGATATTCCCTCGCCTGGGCGACGCCTGTGGGGGCTAACCTGGGACGGATGCGTGATCCCTCCGTTTCCCGCTATTCGGCCGGCCGTCTGTCCCCGATCCGGCGCGCGGCCGACCTGCGCCGGCTGCGTGACGAGCAGTTCGACGTCCTGGTGGTCGGTGGCGGGGCCACCGGCGCCGGCGCCGCGCTCGACGCCGCCTCCCGTGGCCTCAAGGTCGCCCTGGTGGAGGCGCGGGACCTGGCCGCCGGCACGTCCAGCCGCTCCAGCAAGCTGATCCACGGTGGCCTGCGGTATCTGGAGCAGCTGGAGCTGCACCTGGTCCACGAGGCGCTGACCGAGCGCGGCCTGCTGGCCACCCGGCTCGCGCCGCACCTGGTGCGCCCGGTCCCGATCCTGGTCCCGCTGCCCAGCGCCGGCCTGCCCCGGCGGGCCTGGCAGCGCGGCTACTACGGGCTCGGCGTGGCCGCCTACGACGCGTTCGCCGGGATCTTCGGCACCGGGCGGGGCATGCCGCTGCACCGGCACCTCACCCGCGACGGCGCCCGGCACCTGTTCCCCAGCCTGCGGGCCGACCGGATCGCCGGGGCCATCCGCTACTACGACGGGCAGGTCGACGACGCCCGGCTGGTGGTCAACCTGGCGCGGACCGCGGCCAGCCTGGGCGCCGCGGTGGTGACCAGCGCCCGGGTCACCGGCTTCGTGCGCGAGGCCCGCCAGGTGGTCGGCGTGAAGGTGCGTGACCTGGAGGCCCCGGGCTCGGAGGAGTTCGAGGTCCGGGCGCGCACGGTGGTCGCCGCCACCGGCGTGTGGAGCGACGACATGTCGCAGATGCTCAACGACGTGGGCGTCCGGCCGGGGCTGCGGGTCCGCGCCTCCAAGGGGGTGCACCTCGTGGTGCCCCGCTCGGCGATCACCGGTGAGTCCGGCCTGATCCTGCGGACCGCGACGTCGGTGCTGTTCGTGCTGCCCTGGGGCGGTCACTGGATCATCGGCACCACGGACACCGACTGGCAGCTCGACCGGGCCCACCCGGCCGCCTCCGCCCGCGACATCCGCTACCTGCTCGACCAGGTCAACGCGGTGCTGGACCGGCCGCTCACCACCGACGACATCGAGGGCGTCTACGCCGGTCTGCGGCCGCTGCTCTCCGGCGAGGCCGACTCCACCTCGAAACTGTCCCGCGAGCACGCCGTGGTCGAGCCGATGCTGGGGCTGCTGCTGGTGGCCGGCGGCAAGTACACGACGTACCGGGTGATGGCGGCCGACGTCATCGACCGGGCGGTGCGCCGGCTGAGCGGTCCGGCCCGGCCGTCGCGGACCGCCGAACTGCCGCTGCTCGGCGCGGACGGCTACGCCGCCGCGTGGCGGGACCGGCACGACACGGCCCGGCGGCACGGCGTCACCGCCGGGGTGGTCGAGCATCTCCTGGAGAGGTACGGAACCCTGACCGTTCACCTGCTGGCGATGATGGCCGCCCAGCCCGAGCTGGCCGCGCCGCTGGCCGGGGCGCCGGAGTACCTGGCCGCCGAGGTGGCGTATGCGGCGCTCGCCGAGGGGGCCCTGCACCTCGACGACGTGCTCACCCGGCGGACCAGGATCTCGATCGAGACCTCGCACCGTGGCGCCGAGTCGGCCGCGCACGCCGCCGAGATCATGGGCCAGGCGCTCGGCTGGGACGCCACCGTCCGGCAGAAGGAGATCGAGCACTACCTGGCCCGGGTCACCGCCGAGCGGCAGTCGCAGACCAAGCCGGACGACGAGACCGCCGACGCCGCCCGGATGGGTGCGCCGGACGTCCGCGGGCTGACCGCCGACCGGTGGGAGCCGCTGCTCGAGATCGACCTTTGATCCTCGTCGACGAGCCGCTCTGGCCGGGTCGCGGCCGTCTCTGGTCGCACCTGGTCAGCGACGTCTCCTATGACGAGCTGCACGTCTTCGCCGAGATGCTCGGCACGCCGCGGCGGGCCTTCGACCGGGACCACTACGACATCCCGGAGTTCCGGTTCCACAGCGCGCTCTGGCTGGGCGCCACCCTGCTGCCCTCGCGTGAGCTGGCCGCCCGTCTCAGGGCGGCCGGCCTGCGCCGCCCGAAGCATGTGGTCAGGCGAGTTCTTCCAGCTCAGCCTTGAGATTTGCCCGGGCCCGGTCCTCCCACTGTTCGCGGATCTCGGCGTGGCGGTAGATGGACGGCAGGTTCAGCAGCTCGGTGAGGACCCGCGAGCGGCCGCCCCGGAAGGCGTCGTCGGGGACGTGGGCGTACTCGCGGCGGATCGCGCTGGTGTAGCGGACGTACCGCTCGGTGTCGGCGGCCAGGATCGACAGGTCGGCGTCGCAGAGCAGCTCGCCGTCCGGATCGTTCTCCCCGGTCGCGTGCCCGGCGGTCAGGCTCACCAGGCGGGCCACCTCGACGGCCACCTCGGCCGGGGCGCCCAGGCTGGTCAGCAGACCCTCGGCGAACTCGGCGCTGTCCCGCTCGTTGGCGTCACCCAGAGCACGCGGGTCGTACACCGCGTCGTGCAGCCAGGCGGCCAGGCGTACCCGGTCGGGGTGGGGCGCCAGGTGGGCGAAGCGGTCGACCACCTCGAGCACCGCGGCGAGATGGGTCACGTCGTGATAGTGGCGCTGCGGCTCGGTCCAGCGGCCGACCAGGTAGCTCGCGGCGGAGTCCAGGTCCGCGTCGCTCGCGGTGGCGCCGGCGCCACGGGCCGCGGCCCGGAAAGCTTCAGGCAGAGAGGTCACTCAGGCATCCTGACACGTAGGTTGTTGTCATGATCGGCAAGAAGCGGGTCCCGGTGTTCCTCGTCCGGGGCAGGGCCGGGCTGATGCTCGCGATGCAGGCCGGTCTCGCCGCCGGACTGGCGTGGTATGTGGCTCACGACCTGTCCGGCCGCCCGATACCGTTCTTCGCGCCGATCGCCGCGGTGATCGCGCTCGGCTCGTCGGTGGGCCAGCGCCTGCGGCGGACGGCGGAACTGGTCATCGGGGTGGCGGTCGGCATCGGCCTGGGCGACGGCATCATCCTGCTGATCGGCAACGGCCCGGTGCAGATCGGCCTGATCGTGCTGCTCGCCGTGCTGTTGGCGACCGCGGTCGGCGGCGGCGCCGCGCTGATCGTGCAGTCCGCCTCCTCGGCGGTGCTGGTCGCCACCCTCACCTCGAGCAACGGACAGCCCTGGACCCGCTTCCTGGACGCTCTGGTCGGCGGTGCGGTGGCGCTCGTGGTGATGACCGTGCTGCTGCCGCTGAACCCGCTGACCGTGGTGCGCCGGGCCGCCGACCCGGCGCTGCGGGCCTTCACCGACGGCCTGCACGACGCGGCCCGCGGGCTGGCCGCCGCCGATCCGGACGTGCTCCAGGCGGCTCTGGAGCGGCTGCGGGCGGCCGAGGGCCCCTTCGCGGCGTTCCAGTCGGCGATCGAGGCGGCCGGGGAGAACGTGGCGTTCGCGCCGGCCCGGTGGCGGGCCCGCGGCGCCCTGGCCCAGTACGTCGAGGGCGCCCCCCAGCTCACCTACTCGCTGCGCAACGTCCGGGTGCTGCTGCGCCGGGCACACACCGCGCTCAACGACCAGGAGCCGGTCCCGGCGCTGCTGCCCGTGTCGGTCCGGCACCTGGGCGACGCCGTGGAGCTGCTCCGGCAGGAGTGGGATCGGGGCGTCGAGCCGGTCGCGGCCCGGGAACGGGCGCTGCGGGCGGTCGCCGAGTCGGGCCACGCCTACCAGGAGGGGGTCGGCTACTCCGGGGGCGTGGTGGTGGCGCAGATCCGGACCGCGGTGGCCGACCTGCTGCGGGCCACCGGCGTCGAGTACGCGGAGGCGACCCGTCAGGTGCGGGCCGCCATCGGCTGGCGGGGGCGGCCCCACGGAGCACGCCGTCGTACCGGTCGATGACTAGGCTTGCGGGCATGGCCGACGATCCCGCCCCCGAGACGACCGAGGCTGTCCCTCCCTATCCCGAGGTGACCGAGGCGGCGAAGGCGCCGGTTCCCGGGCGCACCGCCGGGTGGCGGCGCTGGCTGCCGGTCACCCTGGTGATCGCGCTGATCGCCGCCGGGGCCGTCTTCATGCTGGTCTTCCTCGGTTACAACATCGGCATCACCGGCCTGGCCGTCGGCCTGACCGCGGCGATCCTCCCGGTCCCGCTGCTGGCCAGCAGTTTCGTCTGGCTGGACAGGTACGAGCCGGAGCCCGCGAAATACCTGATCTACTGCTTCGCCTGGGGCGCCGCCGTGGCGACCGCGGTGTCCCTCGGGGTGAACAGCGGCGCCGCCTGGCTCTTCGACCGGGTGGGCCTGCCGGACGCGCTGGTCGCGGTGCTGGTGGCCCCGCTCATCGAGGAGTCGACGAAGGTGCTGGGCCCGCTGCTGCTGTTCTGGCGCCGCCGCGGCGAGTGGTCCGGCATCACCGACGGCATCGTCTACTGCGGCCTCTCCGCGCTCGGCTTCGCCATGGTGGAGAACGTGCTGTACCTGGGCGGGCACGGCTACGCGGCGGGCGCCGACGAGTACGGTCCGGCCACCGGCCTGCAGAACGTGTTCCTGATCTTCATCGTCCGGGTCCTGTTCACCGGCTTCGCCCACCCGCTGTTCACCTCGATGGCCGGGATCGGGCTGGGCATCGCGGCGCGCTCCGGCGACCGGACCGTCCGGCGGCTCGCCCCGGTGGCCGGCCTGCTGCTCGCGATGATCCTGCACGGCATCTTCAACCTGCTGCCGACCCTGGCCGGCGCCACCGGCGAGACCATGATCATGCTGTACGGCTACCTCGGCTTCATGGTGCCGTTCTTCTTCCTGGTGGTCGGCTTCGCCATCGCGCTGCGCAGCTGGGAGGGCCGCCTCGCCGAGCGGGTGCTGTACGACTACGCCGCCGCCGGCTGGTTCGCCCCGTCCGAGGTGGCCGCCCTCGGCACGCTCGGCCGCCGGCACGCCGCCCGGGAGTGGGCGACCCGGGTCGCCGGCCCGATGGGGCGCCGCGCGATGCGGGACTTCCAGTTCGCGGCGACCCGGCTGGCGCTGCTGCGCGACGGGCTGCGGCGTGGGCTGCCGCGGACTCCGTACGAGCTGAACCACGCCACCGAGGAGGAGCGGGAGCTGCTGACCGCGATCACCGGGTACCGTTCGGTCTTCGCCGGGCGCGACCCGCAGACGCCGCCGTCCTGGTGGGACGGGCGGTATTACCGGATCGCCTTCCCGGACGGGGTGGTGCGGACCGTGGCCCCGCCGCCGGAGCCGGTCATGCCGGTGCCGGTGCGGCTTGGCTACTACGCGAGCCCGCCTCCGCCGATGTTCGCCCCGATGCCACCTCAGAGGTAGAGGCCGGTGCCGTCCGGCTCGACCCGGTCGGCCGCGACCGCGTGCACGTCCCGTTCGCGGAGCAGCACGTACCCCTTGCCGTGCAGTTCGACCTCGGAGCGGTCGTCCGGGTCGAAGAGGACGCGGTCGCCCACCACGATCGACCGGACGTTGGGCCCGACGCCGACCGCGGTCGCCCAGGACAGGCGCCGGCCCATCGAGGCGGTGGCCGGGATGACGATGCCGGCGGTGGACCGCCGCTCGCCCTCCCCACCGTCCTGACGGACGAGGACGCGGTCGTGCAGCATCCGGATCGGCAATCCGGTCTCGGTACGGGCGGTGTCGGCACTCACGATTGCAGACGGTACGCCGCCACGGATTCCCATCGTCGCGGGGTAAGGCGTTCCGAGCCACTGGGTACTAGCGTGATTACCGCGCATTCGAGAGTCGAGGAGGTATGGCGGTTGAACCGCTTCCGACGGGTCCGGGACAACCTGAGGAAGGCCTACGACTCCGGCCGCGAATCGGTGCGTCAGGGCCGGACCGACCGTGCCGAGGAGGAGTCCGACCGGTACGAGGAGTTCATCCCACCACCACCCGTGCCCGAGTTCACGCACCACTCGACGGCCAGCAGGGACGACGCGGACGTGCCGCAGCCGCTGCGCATCGCGGCGTCCTGGAGCTGGCGCCTGATCGTGGTGGGCGTGATCGGCTGGGCGCTGCTCAAGCTGATCGGCATGGTCAGCATCGTGATGATCCCGCTGGCCATCGCGCTGCTGCTGTCGGCGCTGTTCGGCCCGGCGGTGGGCTGGCTGCTGCGGCTGCGCCTGCCCCGGTCGTTGGCGACGTTCCTGGTGATGGTCACCGGGATAGCCGCGGTCGTCGGCACGCTGACCCTGGTGGTGAACCAGTTCATCGCCGGGGTGCCGAAACTGACCGAGAACGCGAGCGCCGGTGTCCGGCAGATCCAGCAGTGGGCGCGGACCGGGCCGCTGCACCTCTCCGACGCGCAGGTGGATCAGGGTATCGACGCCGGTCAGGAGTGGATCAACTCGAACACCACGTCGCTGACCTCGACCGGCATCGCCACCGTGGCGACCATCGCGGAGCTGGTCACCGGCCTGCTGCTGGTCCTCTTCGCGACGTTCTTCTTCCTGCGGGACGGGCGGTCGATCTGGCGGTTCATCGTCCGGCTCTTCCCGGTGAACGCACGCTGGTCGCTGGCCGACGCGGGCGACGCCTCCTGGGCGACCCTGGGGTCGTACGTGCGGGCCACCGTGCTGGTCGCCTTCATCGACGCGGTCGGCATCGGCCTGGCGCTGGTGGTGCTGGAGGTGGAGTTCGCCTTCCCACTGGCCGCGCTGGTCTTCCTGGGCGCGTTCATCCCGATCGTCGGCGCCAGCGTGTCCGGTGTGGTCGCCGTCCTGGTGGCGCTGGTCGACGAGGGCTGGGTGGTCGCCCTGATCACGCTGGCCGCGGTGATCCTGGTCCAGCAGATCGAGGGGCACGTCCTCCAGCCGCTGATCATGGGCCGGGCGGTGTCGGTGCACCCGCTCGGGGTGATCATCGGGATCGCCTGCGGTGTGGTGCTGGCCGGGATCATCGGGGCGCTGGTGGCGGTGCCGCTGATCGCGGTGCTCAACACCGGCATCCGGCGGCTGTCCCGGCGGCGGCCGGAGATCCCACCGCACGCCGAGGTGGTCACCACCGGCGGGACATGAGAGAAGGGCGGGACCCCGAGGGGTCCCGCCCTTTCAACAGAGCGTGGGTCAGGCGGTGGCCACGTTCAGAGCGATCTCGTTGACGCCGAGGGCGGCGTCGACCGCCAGCTCGCCGTTGCCGTGCCGGCTGAGCGCCTTCACGGTCCAGGAGCCGGGCGCGGCGAAGAACCGGAACACGCCCTCGGGCGAGGAGACCACCTCGGCGGTGAACTCGCCGGAGGAGTCGAGCAGGCGCACGTACGCGCCGCCGACGGCCTCGCTGTCGGCGTTGCGGACGATGCCGGTGATGACCGTCTCCTTGGCCAGGTCCACGCTGCTGGGGAGGGGCGCGGACTGGTCGGGGGCGGCGCAACCGGCGGCGATGTTCCCCGCGGTGTTCGCGGTGGTGGGCACAGTCATGATGATCAGGCCTTTCCGGGTTCGTCGCCGAGGGCGATCGGCACACCGATGAGGGAGCCGTACTCGGTCCAGGAACCGTCGTAGTTCTTCACGTTCTCGTGACCGAGCAGCTCCTTGAGCACGAACCACGTGTGCGAGGAGCGCTCGCCGATGCGGCAGTACGCGATGGTGTCCTTGCTGCCGTCCAGACCGGCCTCACCGTAGATCTTGGCGAGATCCTCGTCGGACTTGAAGGTGCCGTCCTCGTTCGCGGCCTTGCTCCACGGCACGCTGAGCGCGGTCGGGATGTGGCCGGCCCGCTGGGACTGCTCCTGCGGCAGGTGCGCCGGGGCGAGCAGGCGGCCCGCGAACTCGTCAGGGCTGCGCACGTCGACCAGGTTCTTCACGCCGATGGCCTGGACCACCTCGTCACGGAACGCGCGGATCTCCAGGTTCGGCGCCTTGGCGACGTAGCTGGTCTTCTCGCGGACCGGCACGTCCTTGGTGTAGGCGCGGGCGTCCAGCTCCCACTTCTTGCGGCCGCCGTCGATCAGCCTGACCTGCTCGTGGCCGTACAGCTTGAAGTACCAGTACGCGTACGCCGCGAACCAGTTGTTGTTGCCGCCGTACAGGATCACGGTGTCGTCGTTGGAGATGCCGCGCTCGGAGAGCAGAGCGGCGAACTGCTCCTGGTTGACGAAGTCCCGCCGGACCGGGTCCTGGAGGTCCTTCTTCCAGTCGATCTTGATCGCGCCGGGGATGTGGCCGCCGTCGTAGGCGGTGGTGTCCTCGTCGACCTCGACGAAGACGAGACCCGGGGTCTCCAGGTTCTCCTCGGCCCAGTCGGCCGAGACGAGTGCGGTGTCGCGACTCATCGGTTCACTCCCTGATGGTGGGTGATGGGTGAGTCAGCGCACGGAAGTGTCCTGTTCAGTCGCACTCCGCGCGGACCCATGGGTGGTTGGGATCACGGGCTGCTTGTGCGACGGCGCCACTGCCGGGCTAGAAATGCCCTGGGCTATCAGAAAAGGTGCTCAGCACCGAGTGGCCCCGTCAGTGAACGGGGCGACACAGGCACGCGGCCACGCGGCACAGGTCGACCGCGCGCCTTTTCGTGAGCAACAGGCTCATGGGAAACGACCCTACCAGCGGGCTCAGCCAGCGGAACAGCACCGACCACCATCCGGGAAGACGCGGCCGGTCAGGCGCCCGCCCCGGCGAGCGCCACGTCGCTGGCGCCGAACGTGACCCGCAGTCCCCCGGGCAGCGGGGTCAGCTCCTGGACCTGGAGGTTCATCGGCAGATCCGGGACGTCGACGGTGAACGTCATCCGCTTCACGTACGAATCGATCTGGCCCTGGACGAACGGGTTGGGCGCCACGTCCTTGGCCGTCACATCGGAGAAACGCACCTGAACCCTGCCCTTGGCGACGCTCAGGTCGGCGGTGCCGGCCAGTTCGACGGTCTGGAGGCCGGAGATCTTCAGCTCGGCGGTGCCGACGACCCTGCCGTCCTTCTCGGCCAGGGTCAGGCCCGGCTGACCGGTCGCTTCGGCGATCACGTCGTAGTCGATCGTGCCGGTGCCGGTGACCGTCTCGGCCCGCACGTCGCCGGTGCCGTCACGCAGGGCGCTGAGCGGCGCGCTGACATCGGTGGCCCGGATGTCCAGCGAGTCCATCCGCACCGTCACGTCGGTGCCGGTCGGGGCCGAGAAGTCCGGCAGCGAGATCCGGATCTCCTGGTACTTCCCGGCCAGGACCTGGGTCAGGAACGGGACGCCGGCGATCTCGACCTCCGGGGTGCCGCTGGTGGCGCCCTGGTCGGCGACCTGCTGGGACACCTTCTCGGCGAGGACGCCCTCGGCGTACGACGAGCCGATCCGGTCGATCACCACGACACCGAGGAACAGGAGCACCAGCAGCGTCAGGACGACGATCATCAGGGCACGACCACGACGGCGACGGCGTGGGCGTCCTGATACGTGCACCTCGGTCACTGTTCCTCCCGGCTCATCACCCTGGGGAACGTACATGCCCGGGTCGAGGGTTCACCGAAACCGGTGTGTCAGGTGAGGTAGAGATGGACCAGCGAGTACGCCGCGAACGCGGTGAGCGCGAACCCGCCGAGCGGCCCCTGCATGTGCCGTGCCAGCCAGAAGGTGGGCGCCTCCCCGGCCAGCCGGCGCCCCGCCTCGCCGAAGTTGACGGCCAGGTCGATCAGGTGGGCGGCCACCGCGGCGACCAGGCCCAGCACCGCGCCCTTGGCCGGGGTGAACGGCAGCACCAGGTAACTGCCGAGCAGGGAGGCGGCCAGCGTGCCGAGCATCGCGCCGAGCACGATGCCGGTCGCGCCGCGCGGCACCTGGAGCGCGATCCGCGGCTTCGGGAAGACCGCGTCGGTCAGCCGGGCGGTCAGCAGCGCCACCCCGGCGCCGGTGCAGCAGACCAGGATGGCCTGGGCGCCGAGCGGCTCACGGACCAACAGGATCATGATCGAGTACGCCGTCGCGCCGCTGACGATGATCAGCGTGGTCCGCCATGAGTCCCTGGCCCGTTGCCGGTCCTCGGCCCGGATCATCTGCGCCACCAGCGTCACCGCGAAACCGCCGAGCGTCACCCAGATCAGCGGGAGCAGCGCGTCCTCGCCGGTGACCGCCAGGTAGTCGGTGGCCAGCGCGGTCACCGCGACGATCGCGGCGGTGGCGCCCGCCGCCGGCGGGTGCAGGGCCATGGTCCAGGCGAGCAGGCCGAGCAACTGCACCCCGAAGAGCACGATCGCGTACGACACGCGCGAACCCGGGCCGGTCGCGTGCGCCCCGATGACCAGCGCGATGGCGAGCAGCGCGGCGAAGCCACCGATCGCGGCCGACAGTCTCGGCCGGACCGTGGCTATCGGGATCTCTTCGAACTCGTCGTCCTCGTGATCCGCGGAGTCGGGACGGTCGCCCCCCTCCTCTTCGGGGACGGCGCCGTAGAACCCGGCCTTGGGGCGGCCTGGATTCATCCGGGCGACCTGCTGAGAGGCCTCGGCGTCCCAGGGGTCGTCGTTCGGCATGGAGGGAAACACGACTGCGATCGTGCCAGACCCGGGTCCGCGGACCCAATCGCCGGGCGTGGCAATCCTCGGGTAAAAAGCCGGTTAAGGATCAGCCGTTCGGCCACCTTCATCGCGTTCTCTACATCACTTGCGAGTACGACCCGGGTGTTCAGCCTGATGTATCGGTTAAGGTAACCGCAACCCACCCGTCGGTGACGCCGGGCCCCAAACTCCGGTGGCGAAGCCTCCAGTGCTGCGCAGACCGGGTCACCCGAGCGGCCTGTGCCGCGAGGACGGAGGTGAGTGTGGAGATCCTTCTGCTTGTCACGGCACGTGCCGGTGAGCCTTCTGCCGTACTGCCGGCTCTGGACCTTCTGCCCCACTCGGTTCGCACTGCTCCCCGCGACGTACGGACCCTGGTGTCGGGGCCGAGCCCCGACGCCGTCCTGGTGGACGCCCGCTCCGAGCTCTCGGAGGCGCGTGCCACCTGCCGGATGCTGCACGCCACCGGAATCGGTGTCCCGCTGATCGCGGTCGTCACCGAGGCCGGGCTGATCGCGCTGAACGCGGACTGGGGCGTCGACGACGTCATCCTCGCCAGCGCCGGACCGGCCGAGGTCGAGGCGCGGCTGCGCCTGTCGGTCGGCCGTCTCAACAACGCGACCGCCGGCGCCGGCGGCTCGATCCGGGCCGGCGAGCTCAACATCGACCCGGACACCTACGCCGCGAAGCTCAAGGGCCGGCCGCTCGACCTGACCTACAAGGAGTTCGAGCTGCTCAAGTTCCTCGCCCAGCACCCGGGCCGGGTCTTCACCCGCGACCAGCTGCTGCGCGAGGTGTGGGGCTACGACTACTTCGGCGGCACCCGGACGGTCGACGTCCACGTCCGGCGCCTGCGTGCCAAGCTCGGCTCGGAGTACGAGTCGATGATCGGCACCGTCCGCCAGGTGGGTTACAAGTTCGTGGTCCCGCCGTCCGGCCGCCAGCTGCCGGACAACGAGCCCGTCTCGCTCCCGGTCTGATCCAGAGTTCCTCCATGACGTCGCGACAGCCGGTCCGTGCCACGGACCGGCTGTCGTCGTCCGAGGTGGACGACGTGCTGGCCCTGGCCGCTGCCGCCGGGTATCTGGACGGCGTCTACCCGCTCTCCGAGGACGTCGTGCTGCGGGTCCGCGGCGGCGTCTCCGCGCACGGGCGGCACCTGCTGGCCTACGCCGGTGACCGGCTGGCCGGCTACGCCTTCGTGGAGGACGCCTCCGGCGAGCTGATCGTCCATCCCGAGTTCCGCCGGGCCGGCGTCGGCACCGAGTTGCTGACCGCCGCCGGGCCGGGCCCGTTGCGGTTCTGGGCGCACGGTGACGATCCCGGCGCGGCCGCCTTCGCCGCGCGGACCGGTTTCGAGCGCGCCCGGGTGCTGTGGCAGATGCGCCGTTCCCTGCTCGAGCCGCTGCCCGACATCCCGCTGCCCGAGGGTGTGACCGTCAGGTCCTTCCGTCCCGGGGCCGACGAGCAGGTCTGGCTCGAGGTGAACGCGAGGGCGTTCGCCCATCATCCGGAGCAGGGGCGCTGGACCCTTCCGGATCTGCTGACCCGGGAGGACGAGCCGTGGTTCGACCCGGCCGGCTTCCTGCTCGCGGTGGATGTCGCCGACACCGTGCTCGGTTTCCACTGGACCAAGGTGCATCCGGCCTCGGGTGACGAGCCGGCGATCGGGGAGATCTACGTGCTCGGTGTCGACCCGTCCGGGCACCGGCGCGGGCTGGGCGCCGCGCTGAGCGTGGCGGGTCTGCGGCATCTCGCCGGGGCCGGTCTGACGGTCTCCAGCCTCTATGTCGACGAGTCGAACACGGCCGCCGTGAAGCTGTACCGGCGTCTCGGGTTCGAGGTCTACAAGACCGACGTCAACTACCGCCGATAACGGCACGGACAAGCGCTTGTCTCGCTCAGGTAACGCCTGACCGTATATACCCGACATTTCGGGTAGCAGGAGCGCAGTTCACTTAACGGACAACTGTCTCTCGGGGGATGGCTACCTTCTGGGACTTACGTGTTCACGCCCAGTTCATTTACGGCCAGGAATCCGGTCACCTGGCCTTCTTAGCTTTTCGGGTGTGAGCCGGTGAGAGACCGGCTGCATAACCCCGAAGGGACTCCCGTGAAGCTCCAGCGGTCCGGTTTCGTGGCCGGCATTGCTTTGACTGCGGCGATCGCGCTCACCGGGTGCGGCTCCGACAACGAGCCCGCCGGCAGCACCTCGTCCGCGGCGCCGGGCGACTGCGTCGGCGGCAGCCTGACGGCGCAGGGCTCCACCGCTCAGAAGAACGCCATGGACGACTGGATCAAGGCGTACCAGACCAAGTGCGCCGACTCCAAGGTGGACTACCAGGGCACCGGTTCCGGCGCGGGCATCGAGGCCTTCATCGCCGGCACCGCCGACTTCGCCGGTTCCGACTCGGCGCTCAAGGAGGAGGAGCAGCCGCAGGCCGACGCCAAGTGCGCCGGTGGCAAGGCGCTCAACCTCCCGATGGTGATCGGCCCGATCGCGGTCGTCTACAACGTCGACGGCGCCGACGGCCTTCAGCTCTCGTCCTCCACCATCGCGAAGATCTTCGCCGGCAAGATCACCAAGTGGAACGACGCGGCGATCGCCGCGGAGAACGCCGGCGCCAAGCTGCCCGACGCCAAGATCGAGACGGTGCACCGGGCGGACGAGTCGGGCACCACCGACAACTTCACCAAGTACCTGAGCAAGACCGCCGAGGCGGACTGGACCTACGGCAACGCCAAGGCGTGGAAGGCCCCGGGCGGCACTGGCGTCTCCAAGTCGGACGGCATCGCCACCAAGGTCAAGAGCACCCCGAACACCATCTCGTACGTCGAGCTGTCGTTCGCCGAGAACAGCGGCCTCCAGACCGCGAAGATCAAGAACGGCGCCGGCGAGTACGTCGAGCTGTCCGGTGAGAGCGCCGGCAAGACCTTCGAGAACGCCGAGATCAAGGGCACCGACGGCGACCTGGCCCTCAGCCTGGACTACGCCACCACCACCCCCGGCGCGTACCCGATCGTGCTGGTGACCTACGAGATCGCGTGCAGCAAGGGCAGCGCGAAGGCCAAGGAGGTCCAGGCCTTCCTGAAGTACACCTCCAGCAGCGATGGCCAGAAGGCGCTCGCGGACCTGGGCTACGCCCCGCTGCCGGAGACCCTCCGCACCAAGGTCGCGGACTCGGTCGCCAAGATCTCCTGACCCATCCGTCAATCCCTCCTAGACGACAGCGAGCGCGCAGATGGGTGACTACCCTTCCCGCTCGGCGAACGCCACCGCCGGCGACCTGGCCATGACTCCGCGTCATGCTCAGGGCGCCGGCTACGGCAATTCCCCGGGCAACTACAACGAGCCCCCGCTCGGTGGCGGTGGCGCACTGCCCAAGAAGACCCGCTTCTCGATGGAGACGGGCTTCCGTGGCCTGTCCACGGCCGCCGGTGCGATGGTGCTGGTCATCATCGTCGCCATCGCCGTCTTCCTGATCTCCAAGGCGGTGCCGGCCCTCCAGGCCAACAACGCCGGTTTCCTGACCGAGCTCAAGTGGTTCCCGAATGACACGGAACCCGTCTTCGGCATCGCCGCGCTCGCCTTCGGCACCGTCCTCAGCTCGATCATCGCGCTGATCGTCGCGGTGCCGATCGCGCTGAGCATCGCGCTCTTCCTCTCGCACTACGCGCCCCGGCGCCTGGCGACCCCACTGGGCTTCGTGATCGACCTGCTCGCGGCGGTGCCCAGTGTCGTCTTCGGTCTCTGGGGCCGGGACGTGTTCCAGCAGCCGGTCCGCGACTTCTCGATCTGGCTCAACCAGTACTTCGGCTGGATCCCGCTATTCGGCGGCGAGGGCCCGTTCGGCCAGTCCATCATGCTCGGCGGCCTGGTGCTGGCGATCATGGTGCTGCCGATCGTCACCTCGCTCTCCCGTGAGGTCTTCCAGCAGACCCCGGGCATGAACGAGGAGGCCGCCCTGGCCCTCGGCGCCACCCGCTGGGAGATGATCCGGACCGCGGTCCTGCCGTACGGCAAGCCCGGCGTGATCGCCGCCGTGATGCTCGGACTCGGCCGCGCGCTCGGCGAGACCATCGCCCTGGCCCTGACGCTCAGCATCGCCTTCAAAATCAACTTCAACCTGATCGAGAACGGCGGCAACTCGATCGCCGCCAACATCGCGAACGCCTTCGGTGAGGCCAACGAGACCGGCCGCGGCGCCCTGATCGCCTCCGGGCTGGTGCTCTTCGTGATCACGCTGGTGGTCAACATGACGGCGCGAGCGATCATCTACCGCCGTCGCGAGTTCCGGGACAGTGCCGCATGAGCATTCTCGAACAGCAGGTGCCGGGCGTCGTCATGACGCCGGACAACATTCGCAGCCGCAAGCTCCCGGTCGTCACCAACGTGCTCGTCGCGGTCGCCGCCTTCGCGGTCGCCGCGGTGGTCGTGCTCGGCACCGGAGTCGGCAACTGGGTCCTGGCCGTGGTGGTCGGGGCCTTCCTCTACCTGGTCGGCCTGTACTACGCCGCCAGCCGGGTGGAGGGCAAGCGGGCCGCCAAGAACCGCACCATGCAGGCGCTCATCTACTCCGCGTGCGTCCTGGCCATCCTGCCGCTCGCCTCGGTGGTGTGGACGCTGGTCTCCAAGGGCGTCGAGCGCCTCGACGCGAACTTCTTCAGCACCTCGATGAACAACATCGGCGCCCGGGACCCGCTGGGTGGCGCCTACCACGCCATCATCGGCACCCTGCAGCAGGTCGGCATCGCCACCCTGATGGCGGTGCCGCTCGGCGTGCTCGGCGCCATCTACCTGGTCGAGTACGGACGCGGAAAGTTCGCCGGCACGGTCCGCTTCTTCGTCGACGTGATGACCGGTATCCCGTCGATCGTGGCCGGTCTGTTCATCCTGTCGTTCTGGGTGCTGATAGTCAGCCCGTGGTTCAACAACGGGCAGCCGCGGTTCTCCGGCTTCGCCGCCTCACTGGCCCTGGCCGTGCTGATGCTGCCGACGATCGTCCGCTCCACCGAGGAGATGCTGCGCCTGGTGCCCGGGCCGCTCCGCGAGGGCTCGTACGCGCTCGGCGTCCCCCAGTGGAAGACGATCCTCAAGGTGGTCCTGCCGACCGCACTGCCCGGCATCGTCACCGGCGTCATGCTCGCCGTCGCCCGCGCGGCCGGCGAGACCGCCCCGGTGCTGTTGGTCGCCGGCGGCGCCGCGGCGATCAACTTCGACCCGTTCGGCGGGAACCAGCAGTCCCTCTCACTCTTCGTCTACCAGCAGGCCGGAGACGCCTCCCGATACGCGCCGGCCCGGGCCTGGACCGCCGCGCTGACCCTGGTGGCGCTGGTCCTGATCCTGACCATCGCCGCCAAGTTGCTCGCCCGACGCAACAAACTGTCCCGGTAAAGAAGGTGTACCCCGCCATGGCAAAGCGCATCGAGGCGAGCAACGTCTCCTCCTACTACGGTTCGTTCAAGGCCATCGACAGCGTCTCGATGACGGTCGAGCCGAAGACGATCACCGCTCTGATCGGCCCGTCCGGCTGCGGCAAGTCCACGTTCCTGCGGTCCATCAACCGCATGCACGAGGTGCTGCCGGGCGCCCGCATCGAGGGCAGCCTGACCATCGACGACCAGAACATCTACGACCCGGACGTGGACGTCACCGCCGTCCGCCGCATGATCGGCATGGTCTTCCAGCGGCCCAACCCGTTCCCGACCATGTCGATCTACGAGAACGCGGTCGCCGGCCTCAAGCTCAACGGCGTCAAGAAGAAGTCGCTGCTGGACGAGGCCGCCGAGAAGTCGCTGCGCTCGGCGAACCTGTGGGACGAGGTCAAGGACCGTCTCGACCGGCCCGGCGCGGGTCTCTCCGGCGGTCAGCAGCAGCGCCTCTGCATCGCCCGCACCATCGCGGTCGAGCCGCAGGTCGTGCTGATGGACGAGCCGTGTTCCGCCCTCGACCCGATCTCGACGCTGGCGATCGAGGACCTGATGTTCAAGCTGAAGGACCGCTTCACGATCATCATCGTCACGCACAACATGCAGCAGGCCGCCCGGGTCAGCGACAAGACCGGGTTCTTCTCGATCGACAAGACCGGCGACCCGGGCCGCCTGATCGAGTACGACGACACCCAGAAGATCTTCAGCAACCCCACCCAGAAGAAGACCGAGGACTACATCACGGGCCGCTTCGGATAAAGCTGGGCCTGATTGCTCCGCTTCGCTCCGCGGCAAAACGCCTTGTAACCGGTGTCGAGGCAGGTGATTTGCCGACGCCAGCGGGTTTTGCTGGCGGCGGGAAATCACCTGCCCCGACACCGGCGGCGTTTTGCGGGGACGTCGAGTGCACCGCCGTAGGGGCGGGTGGGCGTTCCGTGGGTGGGTGGGTGGGGTAGCCGGACCACCGAGCTCAGCCCGGTGGGCGCGGCAAAGGCTGGGGACGGCAGACGCTCGCGTGGAGCCGGCGGGGCGGACACGATTCGGTGGGGCGGTCGGTCCCGTACCGGAAATGTTCATGGGATGTGGAGGGTGACCTGGCCGTCCGGGGTGACCTCGACGCGGGGGTTGAGGGGGGTCGCGGCGTCGCGGTGGGCGGAGGCGGCGACGACGTCCGGGATGGTTCGGCAGGCGGCCAACTGGTCGAGGGTGCGCCGGGTGGGCGGCAGCATCGGGAGGCCGGCGGTGTCCTCGATGGTGATCCAAGCGGTGCGGTCGGCCTCGCCGGAGACGTCGCGGGTGGTCTGCGCCTCGGGGAGCAGCGCCACGAAGAACCAGGTGTCGAACCGTTTGGGCTCGAAGTCCGGGGTGATCCAGCGGGCCCAGGGCAGCAGCAGGTCGTCGCGCAGGCGCATGCCACGCCGGGCGAGCAGCTCGGTCATGGTGAGCTCGCGGCGCTGGACGGCGGCGCGGTCGGTCTCCCAGTCGACGCCGTCGGTGGCGGTGGCCGTGTGGTCCGGTTCGGCGAGCGAACCGGCCAGCAGGATGCCGGTCTCCTCGAAGAGCTCCCGGGCGGCGGCACCGACCACCGCGTGCGCCTCCCCGGTGGGCACGCCGAGACGCCCGGGCCAGTCGGCGCGGATGGTGTCGGGACGGTCCGAGGGGTCCACGGTCCCGCCCGGGAAGGCGTAGAGGCCGCCGAAGACCATGGTGGAGGCCCGGCGGAGGACGTAGACCTGGAAGGTGTCGGCGTGCGGCCGGAGCAGGACCACCGTGGCCGCCGGGCGGGCCGGGACCGGTGGGCCGGTGAACTCACGTGCGCGCTGCGACATGGCGGGGGGAAGCGGCATCGAGTCGGTCACCGGTCGATCCTGCCACCGCGGGTGCCCCGGGCGATACGGTATCGATCATGACTGGACAGAAGGTGCGCTGGGGGATTCTCGGTCCCGGTGGGATCGCCGGTACGTTCGCGGCCGACCTGCCCCTGGTGGCGGGCGCCGAACTGGCCGCCGTCGGCTCGCGGAATCTCGCGAGCGCCGAGGCGTTCGCCGAGCGGTTCGGGTTCGCCCGGGCGCACGGCTCGTACGCGGACCTGGCGGCCGACGACGGCGTCGACGCGATCTACGTGGCCACGCCGCACGCCTTCCATCTGGACGCCGCGATGCTGTGCGTGGAGGCCGGCAAAGCGGTGCTCGTGGAGAAGCCGATCACCGTGGATCTGGCCTCCGCCACGACGCTGATCGAGGCGGCCCGGGCCCGTGGGGTGTTCCTCATGGAGGCCATGTGGATGCGCTGCAACCCGGCGATCCGGAAGATCGCCGATCTGGTCGCCGGGGGCGCGATCGGCGACGTCAGCGCCCTCCACGCCGACTTCGGGCTCCAGGGCCCGTTCGAGGCCACGCACCGGCTGCGCGACCCGAGGCTGGGCGGCGGTGCGCTGCTCGACCTGGGCGTCTACCCGATCCACCTGGCGCATCTGATCCTGGGTTCGCCGGTCTCGGCGCAGGCCTGGGCGCATCTCACCCCGGAGCGGGTGGACGAGAACACCGGCGTCCTGATGGGCTATCAGGCCGGCGCGGTGGCCGCGCTGACGTGCAGCATCAACGGCGCCAGCCGGAACGCGGCCTCGATCACCGGGACCGCCGGGCGGATCGACCTGCCGGTCGGCTTCTTCGTGCCGCGTTCGTTCGTGCTGAACCGGCCGGACCGCGCCCCGGAGACGTTCGAGTTCCCCTTCGAGGGCAGCGGCTACCAGTTCGAGGCGGCCGAGGTGCAGCGCTGCCTGCTCGCCGGTGAGCTGGAGAGCCCGCTGGTCCCGCAGGCCACCACGCTCGAGGTGATGGCCCTGCTGGACGCGCTGCGCGACCAGATCGGCGTGGCCTACCAGCTCACGGACTGAAGAGCGGCCGGACCACGAAGTAGATCAGGCAGGAGAAGAACGCGGCGGCGGGGAACGTCGTGACCCACGCGATCACGATGTTGCCCGCCACGTTCCACCGGACCGCGCTGAGCCGCTTCGTCGCGCCCACGCCCATGATCGCCGAGGTGATGGTGTGCGTGGTCGAGATCGGTGCGGACAGCACCAGGGCGTTGAAGTAGAGCACCGAGCTGGCCACGGTCTCGGCCGCGAACCCCTCGGCCGGGCCCAGGTCGATGATCTTGCGGCCCAGGGTGCGGATGATCCGCCAGCCGCCGGAGTAGGTGCCGGCCGCCAGGACGGTCGCGGACGTCCAGTACACCCATTCCGGGATGTGCGTGGGGTCGTCCTGGATGCCGCCGGTGTAGAGGGCCAGCACCACGATGCCCATCGTCTTCGCGGCGTCCTGCATGCCGTGCCCGATGGACATCGCCGCGGCCGAGACGGTCTGCGCCCAGCGGAAACCGCGGTTCAGCCGGCCCGGGTGGCCGCGCCGGAAGATCCACATGATCGCGACCATCATCACGAAGCCGAGCACCAGCCCGACCAGCGGCGACAGCACCATCGGGACCAGCACCTTGCTGATGATGTTGTCCCACTGCACCTCGCCGGCCGTGGCGAAGAGGGTGGCGCCGACCAGGCCGCCGAAGAGCGCGTGCGACGAGCTGGACGGCAACCCGAAATACCACGTGATCAGGTTCCAGACGATGGCGCCGAGCACGCCGGCGAACACGACGCCGAGGCTGGCGATCCCGGTCGGCAGGTCGACCAGGCCGTCACCGACCGTCTTGGCCACCTCGGTGCCCAGGTGGGCGCCGATGAAGTTGCCGACCGCGGCCATCACCAGCGCGACCCGCGGGGTCAGGGCCCGGGTGCTCACGCTGGTGGCGATGGCGTTCGCGGCGTCGTGGAAGCCGTTCGTGTAGTCGAACGCCATCGCGGCCAGGATCACCGCCACGACCGCTATGAATTCGGGATCCAAGGTCTAGGACTCCTTGACCGCGATGGTCTCGACCGTGTTGGCCACGTGCTCGAAGGCGTCACAGGCCGCCTCCAGCTCGTCGACGACCTCCTTCATCTTCAAGACGGTCAGGGCGTCGTACTCCCCGGAGAAGAGCCGGACCAGCAGCATCCGGTAGGCGCGGTCGCCGTCGTTCTCCAGGCGGTTGACCTCGATCCAGTACTCCTCGAGGCCCTTCATCGAGCGCAGTCGGGGCATCGCCTCGGCGGTGATCTTCGCCTGCTGGTCCAGCACGGTGACCAGCTCGTGCATCTCCCGCGGGAGCGACGGCAGGTCGGTCAGCCCGTACAGGTAGAGCAGGTTGCCGGCCGCCTCCAGGTGGTCCATCACATCGTCCAGCTGGGAGCCGAGCGAGTAGATGTCCTCCCGGTCGAACGGGGTGATGAAGGTGGAGTTGATCTTCTTGTACAGCTCGTGGGTGATCGAGTCGCTGTCGTGCTCCACGTCGCTCAGCCGGTCGGCGACCGATTGGACGTCCACTCCGGGCAGCGCGAGCTCGTTGAGCAGCTCGGTTCCCTTCACCAGGTTGGACGCGGCCTTGGTGAAGAGTTCGTAGAAGGCGCCCTCGACGGGACGGAATGAGAACTTCACGGCGCGGACCTCGATCGGCGGTCTTGTGGATGGATCTCCGGAGGCATGCTATCGGTCCACGCGGGTTCACCCTTCGCGACGGGGTCAAACCTGTTCGTGATGTACAACCGTGCGGGGCGCGTTCGGGCGGGGGACGGAACGGCGTACCGCCCTCGTCGGAAGGTGCGGGCGAGGGGTTCCGCTGACCGGGTGCCGGCGCAGGTGCCGGGCCAGCCCGGTCAGGTCGGCGTCGGCGATCACGTCCACACCGGCCGCTCCCAGCTCGCTCCACACTGCCGCACGGGCCTTGCGGGAGCCCTCCGGCAGCCCGGAGAACCGGACCGTACGGCCGTCGTCGTGAGCGGCCCGGACCAGCGCGTGCAGCTGATGCCGTTCCTCGGCGGTGATCGGATCGCGGCCGTCCCAGCCGAACCGCCTGGTCCACCACTCGCTCACCATCGGCACCAGATCCGGCGGGGCGGCGCGGGAGCCCAGGTCATCGAAGGTGCCGTCGGCGAACGCGTACCGTTCGGACTGGGCGGCGAGCAGCTCACGGACGTCGACCGCGCCGGTCACCGTGACGGTCACCGCGCCCGCGGTCAGCACCCCGTCGCGGCTCCGGCTGAGCAGGTCGGCGTGGTCGCGCAGTTGCCGGTCCAGCATCCGGTAGGCGCGCAGCAGCGCCTGCGGGTCCCGGCTCGGCCCGCCGAACTCGACCACCAGCCGGAACGGCGCCTGCTGGTTCGGCCAGAGCCGGCCGTCGGCGGCCATGGCCCGGGCGAAGAGCGGCGCCAGCACCAGGCGGCGCAGGGTGCGGCCGGGCTGCGGGGCGCCGGGCCCGAGGAAGAGCTCGCCGCGGGGTCCGGGGTAGACCCGTACGGTCATCCCGCCCAGTCCGAGCTTGAGCACCCCGGGCAGCGGGTCGGCGAGGGCCGGTCCGGTCAGCGCGTGCCCGGAGATCAGCCATGAGCGGCGGGAACGGCGGAATACCGCGACCGAGACCGCGCCACCGGCTCCGGCGAGACCGGCCAGGCCGCCGGCGAGAGTCGCCATGTCCTGCAACACGCACCATCCGATTCGTACTTTATGGGTGTTTCATACTGTGGCACAGTCGACTCCCGGGAACCCGCAATCTCCCGCAGAATTTCCTTCATGCCGTCGCCGACCGTGACCGAGTTCGAGGCCCACCGTCCCTATCTGATGGCCGTCGCGTACCGGATGCTCGGCAGCCGGACCGAGGCCGAGGACGCGGTCCAGGAGGCCTGGCTGCGCTACGCGCAACAGCCGGCCGGCGACATCCGGGACGCGCGGGGCTGGCTCACCACGGTCACCGGCCGGATCTGCCTGGACCAGCTCAATTCCGCCCGGGTACGCCGTACCGCGTACCCCGGTGAGTGGCTGCCCGCCTTCGTGGTCGAACCGGACGCCGGCCCCGCCGACCGGGCCGAGATCGCCGACCAGGTCAGCCTCGCGCTGCTCGTGGTGCTGGAACGGCTCACCCCGGAGCAGCGGGTCGCGTTCGTCCTGCACGACGCGTTCGGCGTGCCGTTCGACGAGGTGGCCGCGGTGCTCGACGGCACGCCGGCCGCGGCCCGCCAGCACGCCTCACGGGCCCGCCGGGCGGTCTCCGGCGGCGGCGTCCGGCACACCGCCGGGCCGGCCGAGCAGCGGCGGGTGCTCGACGCCTTCCTCGCCGCGGCACGGGACGGCGACATGCGTACCCTCGCCGCGGTGCTCGCCCCCGACGTGGTCGCGATCAGCGACGGCGGCGGGGTGGTCCGGTCCGCGCTCCGGCCGATCCTCGGCGCCGAGAAGGTGGCCCGGTTCTACCTCGGGCTGGCCAGGAAATTCGCCGCCGTCAGCGGCGTCACGACGGAACCGGTGCTGGTCGACGGCACGGCCGCGATCCTGATCCGGGGCGAGGGGCTCAGTGTGGCGCTCGCCGTCGCCGTCGACGACGGGCGGATCACCGGCCTCTTCAGCCAGCAGAACCCGGAGAAGCTAGTCCTGGGTGACCTCGAGTAGGTGCTTGCGGTAGTGCGAGGCGAACGGCTCGGTGCCGTCGCCGAGCACCCCGAGCAGGTAGTGGGACGCGGCATAGGCGTGCTCCACGAGATCCTCCGGGTAACCGAACGCGACCCGGTGCTCGGCGAACTCGTCCTCGTCGCGCAGCTCGACCAGACCGCTCTCGCGGCGGCGGACCGCATCCAGATCCAGGTCGACGATGTGCACCGTGTCACCCTCCCAGCGGGCCGGGGTGGTGATGTCGCAGTAGACCTCGCTGGTCCGCGGCGGCGGGTTGAACATCCCGGTCCACCAGGCGTGATGCGGGATCAACAGGACGAACGGGATCTGCTCCACCGAGGGGCGGCCGTGGTAGACCGACGCTGTGCCGCGCGTCACGCCGACCCAGGTGCCCAGGTCGTCCTCGGCCAGGCGGCGGGCCGGGTAGTCACGATGCGCCGAACCGTCGTACTTCGTGTAGATGACCCGGACCATCTCGCTCGGCATGGCTTGCACCCTAGCGGTGACCCGGATATGTCGGTGGTGGCGGGTACGGTTCCACCGTGCCCGCAGCCGCCAAGAAGAAGACCACCGCCGGACAGCTCCTCGCCGCCGCCGTCGGCGCGGTCCCCGGAGGGGCCGCCCGCCCAGGTCAGCAGGCCATGGTCGAGGCCATCGAGAAGTCGATCAAGGACCGTGAGCACCTGCTCGTCCAGGCCGGCACGGGCACCGGCAAGAGCCTCGGCTACCTGACCCCGGCCCTGCTCGTCGACGGCCCGGTGGTGGTCTCCACGGCCACCCTGGCGCTCCAGAACCAGCTGGTCGAGCACGACCTGCCCCGGCTCGCCGAGGCGGTCCAGCCGGTGCTCGGGCGCCAGCCCACGTTCGCCGTTCTCAAGGGCCGTCACCACTACCTCTGCGTGGCCAAGCTCGAGCACGCCGACGAGGAGGGGCCCACCGACACCCTGTTCGACGCCGCCCCCGCGCCCAAGGCCGGCCAGTGGCTCGGCGAGGCGGGCCGGCTCGGCAAACAGATCCAGCGGGTCCGGGCCTGGTCGGAGAAGACGCAGACCGGCGACCGGGACGAGCTGGACCCCGGCGTCGATGACACCGCCTGGCGGCAGGTGTCCATGCCGGCACGTGACTGCGTCGGGGCCGGCCGTTGCCCGTACGGGGCGGAGTGCTTCGCCGAGGCCTCCCGCACCCGGGCCCGCGAGGCCGACATCGTCGTCACCAACCACAGCCTCCTCGCCGTCGACATGCTCGCCGGCCGGCAGATCGTGCCGCCGCACAAACTACTCGTCGTCGACGAGGCGCACGAGCTCGCCGACCGGGTCTCCTCGGCCGCCCAGGCCGAGCTCACCCCGGAGGCGATCGAGCGGGCCGGCCGCCGCGCCCGCACCCTGGTCCCGCAGGCCGCCGCCGAACAACTCGCCGAGGCCGCCGACGCGCTCACCGTGGGCCTGGCCGACGTGCCCGCCGGGCGGCTCACCGACGGCCTGCCGGAGACGCTGCGGCTCGCCGTCACGACCCTGGAGCTGGCCACCCGGTCCGGGCTGTCCGCGATCGGCGAGATCAAGGCCGACGACTCCGACCCGGTCGGCAAACAGCAGGCCAAGGCGGTGCTCGACGAGCTGTCCGGCACCGCTCAGCGGCTGCTGGAGGAGAATGCGTACGACGTCGCCTGGGTGGAGAAGTCCGACATGGGCCACGGCCGCCGGGCGCTCGTGGTGGCGCCGCTGTCGGTGGCCGGCACCCTCTCCGAGAGCCTCTACAAGGACCGGACCGTCGTGGTCACCTCGGCCACCCTCACCCTGGGCGGCCGGTTCGACACGGTGGCCCGCTCCCTCGGGCTGCCCGCGGGCGCCGACGGCGCCTCCTCCGGAGACGGGTGGACCTCCCTCGACGTCGGGTCGCCCTTCGACTATCCCAAACAGGGGATTCTGTACGTGGCGGCGCACCTGCCCAGGCCCGCGGCGTCCGGCCTGCCCGACGCGGCCGCGGCCGAGCTGCTCCGGCTGGTCGAGGCGCTCGGTGGGCGTACTCTCGGGCTCTTCTCCTCCCGCAAGGCCGCCACCCAGGCCGCCGAGCTGCTGCGCGCCAAGACCGACCTGCCGGTCCTGTTGCAGGGCGAGGAGACGCTGCCGATCCTGGTCCGCAAGTTCAAAGAGGACAGGGCCAGCTGCCTCTTCGGGGTGATGTCGCTGTGGCAGGGCGTCGACGTGCCGGGCGACGCCTGCCAGCTCGTCGTCATCGACCGCCTGCCCTTCCCTCGCCCGGACGAGCCGCTGGCCGCCGCCCGCTCGGCCGCCGTGGACTCCTCCGGCGGTTCCGGCTTCTCCGCGGTCAGCGTCCCGATCGCGGCGGTCCGCCTGGCCCAGGGGGTCGGCCGCCTGATCCGCTCCACCGGCGACAAGGGCGTGGTCGCGGTCCTCGACTCCCGCCTGGAGACGGCCCGCGGCTACGGCGGCTTCCTCCGTAAGTCCCTGCCCCCGTTCTGGTACACGACCCGGCCCGACGTCGCCGAGGGCGCCCTCCGCCGCCTGGCCCAGACCTGATCGGGATCAGGGTGACGTGGAACCCGGAGCGTTCTTGAACGATCGGCTACCTACAGCGGTGGCAAATCGTTCAAGATCGCACAACGTCGGCATGCAAAGCGGGCGAAATGGAGCAATGTGCGTCTCGACTGGGGGCGCCCGTTAGGGTCGTCGTCGGTAAGGCCGAGCCGGAGGGATTCGCTGGTGCTTCTCATTGCCTGCACGTTCGTGGTGGATCGGGACGGGGCTCTGCTTCTGCAACTGCGTGACGACAAGGCGCCCTACTTCCCGAACGTGTGGGGGCTACCCGGCGGGGCGATCGAAGCGGAAGAGACGCCGGAGCAGGGCGCGGCCCGCGAGCTGTGGGAGGAGGCCCGGCTGCGGGTCGACGACCGGCTGCGGCTCTTCGCCCAGCAGGAGTTGCCTGAGCAGGCGCGCGTCAAGAACTACTTCTACGGGGCTACCTCCGCGCGACAGGAGGACGTGGTGCTCGGGGAGGGCGCGGCCATGGTGTTCGTACCGGCGGCCGAGGTGCTCGATCGGCCCTTCACGCCGGGCACCGCCGAGATGATCGAGCGGTTCCTGTCGTCCCGGGAGTATGCGTCCCTCACTTAGGGTTCCGCCCTCCTGACGTGTCACCATGACTGCCGTGACAGGGGCGGGGCGGCGTCGATGGCTGATCGGTGGGGTCACCGCCTGGGCTGTGCTGCTGCTGGGCGGCGGGCTGTGGTCGGTGCGTTCCGACCCGCCCACGGTGCCGGAGCAGCGGGACGCCGGGCAGGCGCTGCCGGTGCTGCGGGAGGCCGCCGGTGCGGTGGTCTCGGCAGCTCAGGGCGGCGAGTGGGTACTGCGTCTCGGGGAGTTGCGGGTCGAGGAGTGCGCGCTCACCCCGGCATGGGACGGCGCCGAGATCAGCCGTGAGGTGACCGTCTACGTGCCGGAGGGGGAGGCTCACGCGGCGCTCGACGGCATCGCGGCAGGGCTTCCGGCCGGTTACCGGGCCGGGATGACCGTGGCCCGGGGCGCCACCCGGTTGTCGTTGTTCGCGGATGCCGGAGAGTTCGTCGGGATCGCGGCCGAGGCCTCGTCCGCCGACCAGGTGTTGCGGATCCTGATCTCCAGCGGGTGCCGGCCGGGCGTGGAGCGACTCGACCGGGCCGACCCGGCTTCCGGCCCGGCCCCGGAGCTGCTCACCGAGACGCTGGCGGCGTTCAGCACCCCGAGCCCGGCTGACGGCGGCGAAGACCCGGCGGATGGTGGCGTGAGCACGACGGAGACCCGGGCCGTCGCCTGCCCGGACGGGGGGACCGCGGCGACGTTCGTGGCGGACGGTGGCGCGGCCCGGCCGGAGAGCGAGCCGGTCGGCGTGCCCGAGGGGACGCTTCCGGTGTGGGTGGAGCCGGGCGCATGGGCGTACCGGATCGGGTCTGAATCGGTCGTGGTGACCACCGAGGGCGGGCGGTGGCAGGTGACCTTGACCACCGGCTGCCGTCAGTAGACGAGGGCCTGCGCGCCCTCCGACATGATCTCCTCGACGAAGGCCGCCGCGCCGGCGATGCGGATGCCGGGGATGACGTCGCCGGGGCCGATGCCGCGGCGGGCCGCGCACTGCGTGCAGAGGGTGACCCGGGCCTCGGCCAGCAGGACTTCCAGCAGGTCGGGCAGGGGTGCGGCGTGCGGCAGGTCGAACTCGGCGGCCCGTCCGGGCAGGGCGAACCACGCGGACTCCCCGGTGAGCCAGAGGGAGACGCCGATGCCGGCGGTCACCGCCGTGCTCGCCACGTTGAAGGCCTGCGAGCAGCGCTCCGGCGCGTCGGCGCCGGCGGTGGCCTTGACGACCAGCAAACGTGCCATACCGGCCAGCATAAGATGGGCCGGTCATGGTTACCGAGATCGGGTTCGTGAGCCTGCTGGTCGCCGCCCTGGGTGGGCTGGCCGGCGGGTTCGGCTATCTGGCAATGCGTATTTCGAGGGGGCGCTGGTGAGCGGCAGCGAGACGGAAAACCCACTGGGCCCGCCGCCGTGGCTGCACGCGCCTCCGGTCGATCCCTATCCCTACGAGGACACACACGACCTGCGGTCCGGCCCGGACCTGCACCCGTCGCTGCTCGGCCTGCTGCCCTTCGTGGGCCTGTGGCGGGGCCGTGGCCAGGGCGGATTCCCGGTGGACGAGGACTACAACTTCGCCCAGGAGATCCGGATCAGCCACGACGGCCGGTCGTTCCTGCGCTACGAGTCGCGGTCCTGGCTGCTCGACGACGAGTCGAAGCCGATCGGGCAGGCGCTTGTCGAGTCCGGGTTCTGGCGTCCGGTGCTGGTCGACGACCGCCCCGGTGACGAGATGGAAGCCACCATGATCCGGCCGGACGGGGTGGCCGAACTCTACCTGGGCAAGGCGAACAACACGCGGCTGGAGATGACCGCCGACGCGGTCGCCTACACGCCGTCGGGTCTGCACGTCACCGGTGGGCAGCGGCTCTTCGGGATCGTCGAGGGCGCGCTGCTCTACGCCCACGAGATCTCCGTCGACAACAGCAAGCTGCACCCGCACATGTCCGCCCGGCTGCTGCGGATCGGCGGCTGAGCGACACCTTCGGTCCGGATGTGGCGGGACGCCGCGGGAGATCCAGCGAACTATGCTCGTAACGTGTCCGCCACATCGCTAGCCGCCATGCTCCGGGAGCGGGGCCTGCGACTCACCCCGCAGCGTCAGCTGATCCTCGAAGCGGTGCACGAACTCGGTCATGCGACACCGGAGTCGGTGCACAACGCGGTCCGGGAGCGGGCCGCCGGGGTGAACATCACGACCGTCTACCGCACCCTCGAGCTGCTCGAGGAGCTGGGGCTGGTCAATCACACACACCTCTCGCACGGCTCGCCGACGTACCATGCGGCCGGCGAGGATCAGCACGTCCACCTGGTGTGCCGGTCGTGCGGGTCGATCGCCGAGGTCGATCCGGCGGTGATGGAGCCGGTCACCGGGCTGCTCCTGCGGGAGCGGGAGTTCCGGGTGGACGTCGGGCACGTCTCCCTCTTCGGCCTGTGCGGCAACTGCAAGGAGCCCGAGTGACCGTCGTGATGGTCGAGGATCTCGACCCCGGTTCCGCCGATGCCGGAGTGCCCGCGCACTTCGGCGACCCGATGCGCGAGCAGCGCCTGCTGGAGACCGGGGTGGGCCTGGTCGACCGGTCGAACCGTGAGGTGATCGCGGTTCCCGGCGAGGAGCGGGCGAGCTGGTTGCACACGCTGACCACCCAGCACCTCTCGTCGCTGAGCAGCGGCGAGGGCAGTGAGCTGCTGGTCCTCTCCCCGAACGGGCACATCGAGCAGCACGCCTTCGTCACCGAGGACGGGACGACGGCCTGGCTCGACACCGAGCCCGGCGCGGGGGCGGGACTCCTGAAATATCTGGAGATGATGCGCTTCTTCACCCGGGTGGAGCCCCGCGACGCGACCGCCGAGATCGCGGTGTTGTCGCTGGTCGGCCCCGGTGCGGCCGAGCTCTTCCCGGACCTCGCGGCCGCTCGGGTCAGCGCGGTTCCGGCGAGCCGGTTCGCCGCCGGGTCCGTTCCACCCCAGGCCACATCGCTCTATTCGGTACGGGCATTCGAAGGCGGCCTGGCCCGTCGTGTGCCTCTCGGCGTGGACCTGCTCGTGCCGCGTTCCGCGAAGGAGGCGGTCGTCGAGAAGCTGGGCGTGGCGCCGGCCGGGCTCTGGGCCTACGAGGCGGTGCGTGTCGCGGCCCGCATCCCGCGTCTGGGCTGGGAGACCGACCACCGGACGATTCCCGCCGAGATCGAGCTGATGGCGGCCAGTGTGCACCTCGAGAAGGGGTGCTACCGCGGTCAGGAGACGGTCGCCCGGGTGCACAACCTGGGCCGTCCGCCCCGCCGCCAGGTCCTGCTGCACCTGGACGGGGTCGCCACCGACCACCCACCGGCCCGCGGTACTGCCGTCGAGCTGGACGGGCGGGCGATCGGCTTCGTCGGCACCGCCGTGCGGCACCATGAGCTGGGCATGATCGCGCTGGCCGTGGTGAAGCGCAACGTGCCCGACGACGCCCGCCTCACGGTGGGGGAGTCGGCCGCGGCCATCGACGCCGAGTAGGAACCGGGTAACCCGCCCGGCGTGAGTGGCGGCACGTTAGGGAGCAGCCGGCCGATCTCAGCCCGGCGGGCGCGGCACAGGCCGGTCCACGACGCAAGCGAGCGCCGCACGGACGGAACGGCCCAAGTCGGTCAGGACGAGGTCAAGCCGTACCGGGGAAGATGTTGAACTCGATCGGACGGGTCTCCGGGCGCTTCCGGCGGAGGAGATCGGGCCGTCCCGCATGGCAGGATGACCGGCATGACCGGGACCTTGATCACCGTCGCCCCGACCGGCGCGGAGAGCAGCAAGGCGGACGCGCCGGCTCTGCCAGTGACCCTGGACGAGCTGGTGACCACCGCAAAGGAGTGCGAGGCGCTGGGCGCTTCGATCATTCACGTCCACATCCGTGACGACGCCGCCCGCCCGACCCTGGACCAGGGCCGCCTGCGGGACACCGTCGCCGCGCTGCGCGAGGGCACCGGCCTGATCGTGCAGTTGTCCTCGGGTGGTTCGGTGCACGACCCGGAGGCGGACCGGCTGGCGGTTCTGGACGCCGCCCCGGAGATGGCCTCCTGCACGATGGGCACCGTCAACTTCGGCGCCGACGTGTTCATGAACCGCTGGGAGTTCATCGTCGACCTGCACACCCGCATGCAGGAGCGCGGCATCGTGCCGGAGTACGAGATCTTCGACCTGGGCCAGCTCACCACCCTGCAACACCTGCTCGGCCGGTACGGTCTGCCCGCCGGCGGCCACGTGCACGTGGATCTGGTGATGGGCGTGCCCGGCGGGATGCCCGGCACCGCGGCCGCCCTGGTCGCCTGTGAGCAGGCCGTCCGTGACCTGCCGGAGGGCACCACGTTCTCGGCGACCGGTATCGGCCGCAGCACGATCCCGGTGATGCTGGCGTCGCTGTCGGCCGGTGGGCACCTGCGTGTCGGGATGGAGGACACCCTGACGTACGCGAAGGGCCGTCCCGTCGAGTCGAACATGCAGCTGGTGGCCCGTGCCGTCGGCTTCGCCCAGCTCGCCCAGCGTCCGCCGCTCACCCCGTCGCAGGCCCGTGAGCTGCTGGGGGTCCCAGCCCGATGATCGTTGCCGAAGTGGTCCGTTCCGGCTTCGTGGAGAGCACGCACCACGGTGTCGTCGCGGTCGACGGTGGCACGAGCATCGGTGACGTCGACACCCCGTTCTTCCCCCGGTCGTCCAACAAGCCTCTCCAGACCGTCGGCCTGCTGAACGCGGGCCTGCTGCCGCGGGAGGAGGCCGACCTCGCCCTGATCAGCGGCAGCCACGACGGCGAGGGGTTCCACGTGGAACGCGTGCGGGCCATGCTCGCCGCCGTCGATCTCGGGCCGGAGGCGCTGCGCTGCCCGGCCGATCTGCCGCTGGGCGAGGTCCCGCGGCACGACTGGCTGCGTGGCGGCGGCGCGGCCGAGCCGATCCTGATGAACTGTTCCGGCAAGCACGCCGGGATGCTGGCCACCTGTGTGCTCAACGGCTGGCCCCTGGACACGTACCTCGACATCGACCATCCGTTGCAGAAGGCCCTCGCCGACGCGGTGAGCCGTCTGTCCGGCGAGCCGATCGCGGCGCTCGGGGTGGACGGCTGCGGCGCACCGATCTTCGCGATCTCCCCGATCGGGCTGGCCCGGGGGTTCCGGCGGCTGGTCGAGGCCGAGCCGGGCAGCCCGGAGCGCCGGGTGGCCGACGCGATGCGGGGGCACCCGGAGCTGGTCGCCGGCACCGGCACCGAGGACACCGTGCTGATGAACGCGGTGCCCGGCCTGCTCGTGAAGAAGGGCGCCGACGGGGTGGCCGCGGCCGCGATGGCCGGGGTGGGAGCGGTGGCGCTGAAGATCTCCGACGGCGCGAGCCGGGCCCGCGTACCGGTGCTGCTCGCCGCCCTGCGCCGTCTCGGCCTGGAGGTTCCCGCGATGCCGGAGCAGATCCTGGGTGGTGGCCTTCCGGTCGGCGAGGTTCGCGCGGTCATTTAGCGGGGTGACCGGGTTCACGCTAGCTGTTGCAAGCACTTTGCTTGCAACAGCTAGCACTCCGAGCTAGTTTCGAGTCATGGCCACTCCGAAGGACCTGCCGGAGGACATCGGATCGTTCATCCGAGACCTGCGGCAGACCGCGAAGATCTCGCTCCGGCAGCTCGCCGACAAGGCCGGCGTCAGCAACCCCTATCTGAGCCAGATCGAGCGTGGCCTGCGTAAACCGAGCGCCGAGGTGCTGCAGCAGATCGCCAGCGCCTTGCGAGTGTCGACACCCGCGATGTATTTGCGGGCGGGGCTGCTCGATGGTGAGGGCCAGCAGGGCGTGCTGGCCGCCATCGCGGTCGACCCGGAGCTCACGATCGCGCAGAAGCAGTCACTGACGCAGATCTACGAGACATTCCGCAACGAGAACGCCCGTAACGCGCCACCCGCAGACGACGCTGAGGAGTCGAAATGACCGAGCAGACCAAGACCAAGATCCCCGCCCCGCTGTACGCCGCCGCAGGCGCCGGTGACGCGGCCTACGAGCAGCTCCGCAAGCTGCCGGCCGTGCTGACCGAGCTCAGCGACCGGGCCACCGCCTCGCTGAAGGCCTACAACGAGCAGGCCGGCACCAAGGCCGCCGAGCTGCGCGGCAAGGCCCAGGAGACCGACTTCGTGGCCCTGCGTGACAGCGCCACCACCGCGGCTGCGAACTTCGCCCAGGTCGCCCAGGAGCGCGCGATCGCCGTCTACAACGACCTGGTCGCCCGTGGCGAGCGCGTGGTCGGCACCGGTGTGGTCGAGGCCGCCGAGGTGGTCAACGCCGACATCGAGGCCACCGAGCAGCCGAAGGCCGTCGAGGCCCCGGTGACCGAGACCCCGGCCGTCGAGACCGCGCCGAAGCCGCGCAAGCGGGCGAAGCCGGCCGCGTCCGCCGAGTGATCGACAATCCGACATGATCCGCGGGCCCCGGCAAATGCCGGGGCCCGCGGCATAGACTCTTCCTCATGGCCACATCCGCCGCGCCCATCTTCTTCGACGACGTCCGCATCTACCTGAATGCCGCCGTCTGGCTCGTGTCCATGGCTGTCCAGGCGGTCGCACTGATCCATTGCCTGACACAGCGCGGCGCGGGCTTCCAAGCGCTCGGCACCCTGCCGAAAGGCGCGTGGGCCGCGATCATCGGCGTCTGTCTGGCGCTGACCGTGATCACCATGGGCGGCCTGCTCATCATCACGATGATCGGTGTCGCCGCGGCGCTCATCTACATGCTCGACGTCCGCCCGGGCCTCAAGGATCTGTCGGACGGCAAGGGCTTCTGGTGATCCGGGCCGGCCATTGAGGAATCGTTTCGGCCCGCCTCCTCCGGACGGCGGGCCGCGCCTCCAGCGCATGGACCGGAGCGGCCCGCGGACCGGTCGCCCCACGTTGCCGGGTCCGGTCACCGAGCTGGTCACTCTCCCTTCAGGGGTACGGGTGGAGCAGCTCGTCACCGGTGCCGGCGACCCGGTGACGGTGTTCGCGCACGGGCTGGCCGGGGACGTCTCCGGCACCCGCCCGCTGGGCAGCGCGGTCGCCGGCCGCCGGGTGTTCTTCCACTTCCGCGGGCACGGCCGCTCCGATGCGCCGCCCGGCCCGTGGTCCTTCGGTGACCTGGCCGACGATCTGCGCGGTGTCGCCGACCTGTCCGGGGCCACCCGGGCGCTCGGCGTCAGCATGGGCGCCGCCGCGCTGTGCCGCCTGCTCACCGAGGCTCCGGACCGGTTCGAGCGGGTGGTCCTCTACCTGCCGGCCGCGCTGGACGGGTCCCGGACGGCCGCCTCGGTGCAGCGCCTCTCCCGGCTGCTGGCGTCGGTCGAGTCGGGGGAGGCCGCGGTGATCGCCGCGGCGGTCGAGCAGGAGCTGCCGTCCTCGGTGCGCAACACCCCGGCCGGCTGGAGCTTCCTGCGGCAGCGGGTCGAGCAGCTGCAACGGGACGGGCTGGCGCCCGAGGTCGAGACGCTGTGGTCGGCGCCACCGGTGGCCGACGAGTCGCTGCTGCGGCGGTTCCGGGGCCGGGCGCTGGTGATCGGTTGTCTCGGCGACGAGGTGCACCCGGTGGCCTGGGCGGAGCGGATCGCCGGCCTGCTGCCCGGCGCCGAGCTGGAGGTGTACGACCGGCCGGCCGTTCTCTGGAACAACCGGGCCGAGTTGCGGGACCGCGTCTCTGCCTTCCTCAACGCTTGAGTTCAGGAGCTATGTCCGGAAAGCCGTAACTTTTCCCGCGGTTGAGCGGTGAGTATTACGTGCGCTTGTCCCCCAAGTCCGTTTTCTTCGCTTTGGTGGTTCTCGGGCTGCCGTTCGCGGTCGTGGCCGGCTGGGCCCTCGGAGCGCCGGTCGCGCGCCAGGCCGCCCTCGGCGCCCCGGACGGGTCCGGCGCCATCCTCGGCGACGGCGGTCTGGGCGCCGCGCCGGACGGGGCGGCCCCGAACCGGGACTCCGCCGCGGGCTACACGGCCCGGCCACCCCGCGCCACCCCGGACCCGGTCCCGGCACTGTCGGCGCCGGCGGCCGGGCCCGCCACGGTCATCGCCACGGTGACAGTCGTCCAGTCCGTACCGGTGCCGCCGGTCGCGACCACCGATCCGCCGCTCACCGCGCCGCCGGTGCCGACCCCGACCCAGCCGGACCAACCACCGAGCCCGTCCGCCACTCCGCCCTCGCCGAGCGCATCGGCCACCCCCTCCGCATCGACCCCGGTAGCGATGGGGTTCTAAGCTCACGCAACGTGAGCGGTGATCAGAAACGTCCGGTAACGGCCCTCCGTGAGTTCTTCACCGGTGCCGGGTTGCTGGGCCGTGGGCTCGGTCTGGTGCTGGGCAACCCCCGGCTCTTCCTCATCGGGCTGATCCCGGCGCTGATCTCCGGAGTCCTCTACACGGCCGCGATGGTCCTGCTGCTGCGGTTCCTGCCGGATCTCTCGGCACAGGTCACCTGGTTCGCCGACGACTGGTCGGGCTGGCTGCGCGGCACCTTCCGGGTGCTCGGCGGCACCGCGGTGCTCGGCCTCAGCGTGCTGATCGGCGTCCTGACCTTCACCGCCGTGACGTTGCTGATCGGCGACCCGTTCTACGAGAAGATCTCGGAATTGGTCGAGGACCGGTTCGGTGGCGTGCCCGAGGCGGTGGACCTCGGCTTCTGGGAGTCGCTGCGCCGCAGCCTCGTCGACTCGCTCAAACTGATCGGCATCTCGATCCTGGTCGGCATCCCGCTCTTCCTGCTCGGGTTCCTGCCGTTCGTGGGGCAGACCGTGATCCCCGTACTGGCCGGCGCGGTCGGCGGCTGGCTGCTCGCCCTGGAGTTGACCGGCGTCGCGTTCCAGCGGCGTGGCCAGCGGCTGCGGCACCGTCGCGCGGTGCTCGGACAGCACCGCTCCGTGGCCCTGGGCTTCGGCTCGGTCGTCTTCGCCTGCTTCCTGATCCCGCTCGGCGCCGTCCTGGTGATGCCGGCCGCCATCGCCGGCGCCACGCTGCTGGCCCGGCGGTCGCTCGGTAAGCCCATCGAGATCACCAGCACCGCCTCGCTATGAGGATCGACCTGGTCGAGGGCGACATCACCGCCCGGTCCGAGGATGTGATCGTCAACGCGGCCAACTCGTCGCTGCTCGGCGGCGGCGGCGTGGACGGGGCGATCCACCGTAAGGGCGGACCGGAGATCCTGGCCGAGACCCGGATGCTGCGGGCCTCCCGCTACGGCCGTGGCCTGCCGGTCGGCCAGGCCGTCGCGACCACGGCGGGCCGGCTGCCGGCCCGCTGGGTGGTGCACACGGTCGGCCCCGTCTTCAGCGCCACCGAGGACCGCTCCGACCTGCTGCGCGCCTGCTACACGAACTCCCTCCAGGTGGCCGACGACCTGGGCGCGGTCTCGGTGGCGTTCCCGCTGATCTCGGCCGGCGTCTACCGCTGGCCGGTCGAGGACGCCGTCCGCCAGGCTCTCACCGTGCTCGGCGCCGCCACCCCGCACCACGTCCGCACCGCGACCCTGGTCCTGTTCGGGTCCGAGACGGCGGCCGTCGGGCGCGCGGTCCAGGCCGTTATGTTTCCGTGATCTGAGAATCAGAACCACCCCGCCCGGGGCCGCATCGCACTACATGTCGAAGCAGCCTGGACAACGGGGAAGAACAATGACTTTCAGCATCAAGTCGGTCGGTATCGTCGCCGCGGGCATCGCGGCCATCGCGTCAGCGGCCGTCCTGCCGGCGCCCGCCTACGCCGCCTCGGCCGGCACGGCGTTCATCGCCGACTACACCGTCGAGTTCACGGCGGCCAAGGGTGCGGTCAACGACGTCGTCATCATCGTGAACGGGAAGACGGTCACCATCGACGACCGGGTCGCGATCAAGCCCGGCCCGGGCTGCCGGGCCGTCCCCGGCGACAGCACCAAGGTCCGGTGCACCGACGACCACCTGTTCTGGATCTTCGCAAAGCTCGGCGACCGGAACGACCGGATCGTCAACCGGAGCGCCATCGACATCATGGTCCTGGGTGGGGCCGGCGACGACCGGATCGCCGGCGGCTCCACCGCGGACAGTCTCTACGGCGGCAGCGGCCGGGACGTGCTCTCCGGCGGCGCCGGACCGGACAGCCTGATCGGCGGCACCGGCGACGACGTGCTCGGTGGCGGCGCCGGCAACGACAACCTCAACGCCGACGCCGGACGGGACGTCATGCGCGGCGGCAGCGGGATCGACCTGGCCTACTACGGCGGCCGGCGTGGCGCCGTGCGCGTCGACCTGGACGGCGCCAAGGGCGACGACGGCGCGCCGGGCGAGGGGGACACCGTCGGCGCCGACGTCGAGATGATCGTCGGCGGCTCCGGGAACGACCGGCTGACCGGCAACGGGGCCGCCAACCGGATCTACGGCGGCACCGGTGACGACCGCATCTCCGGCGGCGGTGGCAAGGACCTGCTCGTCGGGCAGGGCGGCAACGACACGCTGCGCGGGGACGCGGGCAGCGACCGGCTCTACGGGGAGCAGGAGCACGCCCGCGTGCCGGACGCGGACGGCACGCCCGCCAGCAACCCGAAGGCCAAGGACCACCTCAACGGCGGCACCGCCACCGACACCTGCGTGGGCGGCTCCGCAACCACGAAGGTCAACTGCGAGATCCGCCGCGAGTCCTGAAATCCCGGCGGGACCACCGATCTACGCCCGGCGCGGGCGGCACAGGCCGGACCCGGCAGTGGGATCGCTGTTTGCCCACGGCGGTTCGGGTAGGCGTACAGGGAAGGCGTCGGAAAGCGGGAAGGACGTCTCAGCCGGTCGCGGAAACGGCCGTGAGGGCCGGGAATGATCAGGCTGAGGCGCGGACGATGAGTTCGGTGGGCAGGATGATCGCGGGCGGCACCCCCGGGTCGCCGGAGATCAGGCGGAGCATCTCGCGGGCCATCGTCCGGCCTGCCTCGCCGATCGGCTGGCGCACCGTGGTGAGCGGTGGGTCGCTGTAGCGGCTGATCTCGAAGTCGTCGAAGCCGATCACGGCGACGTCCTCCGGGACCCGGCGACCGGCGTTGCGCAGGGTTTGCAGGGCGCCGTGGGCCATCAGATCGGAGGCGGCGAAGACGGCGTCCAGGTCCGGGTCGCGATCGAGCAGTTCGCGCATCGCGGTGATGCCGGAGTCGCGGGTGAAGTCGCCGGTGGCGACGAGTTCCGGGAGGCCGGCCGCGCGCAGCGTGTCGTGGTAGCCGGTGAGGCGTTCGAGGCCGGCCACCATGTCCTGTGGGCCGGCTATGGTCGCGATGCGCCGGCGACCGGAAGTGATCAGATGCTGGATGGCCGCGGCGACGCCGCCGGCGTGGTCGACGTCCACGTACGGGACCGGCGGGTCGGCGATCATCGGGCGACCGCTGCAGATCACCGGGATGCCGCGGCGGGCCAGCAGGCCGGGCAGCGGATCGGCGCCGTGGATCGAGGCGAACATGACGCCGTCGACGTGGCCGGCCACCGCGTAGCGCTCGACCCGGGCGTAACCGGCCGCCGAACCGGCCATCATCAGCACCAGCTGTTTGTCGGCGGCCTCCAGCTCGGAGCCGACGCCGCGGATGATGGCCGGGAAGAACAGGTCGTCGGAGAAGACCCGGTTCGCCGTCTCCGGAAGGATCAGGGCGATCGAGTCGGTCTGCCGGGTGACCAGGCTCCGGGCCGCCTGGTTCGGCACGTAACCGAGTTCGTCGACGGCCTGGTTGACGGCCTCGCGGATGGAGGCCGCCACCGTGGTCGAACCGTTGACGACGCGGGACACCGTCGCGCGGGAGACCCCGGCTCGACGGGCGACCGCTTCCAGAGTCGGGCGTTCCCGCGTCGTCACAAGCCCCCCGCTCTGAAATGGCTCAGCCCAGGCCGTTGCGCCGGATCACCTCGCTGTACCACTTCGCGCTGTCCTTGAGCACCCGCTGTTGCGTGGTGTAGTCGACGTGCACCATACCGAAACGCTTCGCGTACCCCTCGGCCCATTCGAAGTTGTCCATCAACGACCAGGCGAAGTATCCCCGCAGATCCACTCCGGCCGCCAGAGCGTCGTGGCAGGCGCGCAGGTGGGAGTCCACGTACTCGATCCGGCGCAGGTCGTGGACCTCGCCGTTCTCGGCCGGGCCGTCCGGGTACGCCGCGCCGTTCTCGGTGATCATCAGCGGGACGCCCGGGTAGTCCCGGTGCAGGCGGGTCAGCAGACGGGTCAGCGCGGCCGGCTCGATCTGCCAGTTCATGTCGGTGACCGGGCCGACCGGGGAGCGGAACTTGACGCCGTGGCTGCCCGGGTAGTCGAGCGGGCCCGGGTGGCCGGGGGCCGCCGAGACGTACGCCGGGGTGTAGTAGTTGATGCCCAGCACGTCGATCGGCGCGTTGATGATCGCCTCGTCGCCGTCGCGGATCCAGACCGGTTCGGCGATCCGGGCGATGTGCGCCAGCACGTCGGCCGGGTAGTGGCCCTTGAACAGCGGGTCCAGGAAGATCCGGTTGGCCAGGCCGTCGATCAGGTGGGCGGCCGCGCGGTCGGCCTCGCTGTCCGGGTCGAGCGGGGCGACGGCGCACGGGTTCAGCGTGATGCTGATGCTCTTCGCGCCGGCCGCGCGCAGCGCCCGGGTGGCCAGACCGTGCGCCAGGTTGAGGTGGTGCGCGGCGGTCAGGGCGGCGACCGGGTCCTGGACGCCGGGCGCGTGGATGCCGGAGCCGTAGCCGAGGTAGGCCGAGCACCACGGCTCGTTCAACGTGGTCCAGGTGGTGACCCGGTCACCGAGACGGCGGTGGACGATCTCGGCGTAGTCGGCGAACGCCTCGGCGGTCTCCCGGTTGGTCCAGCCGCCCCGGTCCTCGAGCGTCTGCGGCAGGTCCCAGTGGTAGAGGGTGACCACCGGGTCGATGCCCTTGCCGAGCAGCTCGTCGGTGAGCCGGTCGTAGAAGTCCAGGCCACGGACGTTGACCGGGCCGGTGCCGTCCGGGCGGATCCGCGGCCAGGCGATCGAGAAGCGGTACGAGGCCAGGCCCAGATCGGCCATGAGCGCGACGTCCTCGGCGTACCGGTGGTAGTGGTCGCACGCGATGTCGCCGGTGTGGCCGGCGAAGACCCTGCCCGGTGTGCGGCTGAAGGTGTCCCAGATGGACGGGCCGCGGCCGTCCTCCCTCGCGGCGCCCTCGATCTGGTACGAGGCCGTGGCCGCTCCCCAGATGAAACCTTCGGGGAAGGTGATCCCCGCGGGGGCCGGCTGCGCCGACGTGGACGTGACGGTTGCCGTCATGTCTTCTCCGCTTCCTGATGATCCGCTGAACTTAACCGGTTCATCTTACGGCCTGGCGACGCGGTGACAACGGATCTTGACACCGAACCTCAGCCGGTGTGCAGGGCCTGCACCAGCCGCGGATCGCCGGTGAGGGCGAGTTGATCGGCCCGTTTCCGGCCCATCAGGGCCAGTTGCAGGTCGCTGGCCGTGCCGGTGATCCTCGCCCGCGGGTGGTGATCGTCGCCGTCCAGGATCGTGCCGGTGTCCAGCAGGGCGATGCCGGTGCCGCGCAGCCGGACGAACCACTCCTGCGCCGCGTCCGTCCCGACCAGGTGCACCACGCCGTGCATGTCGGTCGGGCCCTGGCGCTTGCCGGCCGGCAGCCAGGTGTCCAGGATCTCGCTCACGCCGTCGGTGGCGAGCTTCGTCTCGATCGGGGTGGCCCGCCCGGCGGCGGACTCGGCGTCCCACCGGTGCACCGAGATCTCGTGGGCCATCCGGCGATGCCAGAAGACGGCCCGCTTCGGCTGCGGCGCCCAGTTCCACGCCGGGAGGTCCGGGTCGAGCGCCTCCAGCGTCTCGATGGTGCCGGTGATCTCGCGGCGCAGGTGGTCGAGCGCCTCGGACCACTCGGCCGGGCGCTCCGGATGGACGAACCCCTCGTGGCGCACGGTCACACCGCGGGGCACCGTGCCGCGCACCCAGTTCAGCACCGTGGCCACATGATGGGTGAGGTCGGCGACGGTCCAGTCCGGGCAGCCCGGGACCACCGCGTCCGGCCCACTCTCGGCGACGGCGTCCCAGAGCGCCGGGCCGTCGGCACGCAGCGCCGCCAGCCAGAAATCCTTCGTCGCGTGCAACCTGTTCATCGCAGTCGTCTCCCGCTCGGCCGGACCGCCGGTGAAACCCCCCGCAGTGTGAGCTTAGGGTGAGCGTCGTGACTGACACTTCCCTGGCGGCGTACACGACGCTACGCCTCGGCGGGCACGCCGGCACAGTGACCAACGCGGTCCATACGGACGAGGCGGTCGCCGCGGTCCGTAAGGCCACCGCGGAGGGGCGGCCGTTGCTGGTGCTGGCCGGCGGCAGCAACGTCGTGATCGGCGACTCCGGCTTCGACGGCGAGGTGCTGCTGCTGCGCGACCGAGGCGTCGAGGTGGTCGGTGAGGACGCCTCCGGTGTGCTGGTGCGGGTGTCGGCCGGCGAGCCCTGGGACGACTTCGTGGCGTACGCCGTGGCGAACGGATGGTCCGGCGTCGAGTGCCTGTCCGGGATCCCGGGCGCGGCCGGGTCGACCCCGATCCAGAACGTCGGGGCGTACGGCCAGGAGGTCGCGCACACCATCGAGGCGGTGCACGCGTACGACCGGATCGCCGACGAGACCCGCGTCATGTCCCCGGCCGACTGCGGTTTCGGCTACCGGTCCAGCGTGTTCAAGCACGACGACCGGCATCTGGTCACCGCCGTCGACTTCCGGCTCGCCCGCTCGGCGGAGTCGGCCCCGATCCGGTACGCGGAACTCGCCCGTACCCTCGGCGCCTCGGCAGGCGATCGGGTGCCGATGCGGCAGGCCCGCGACACGGTGCTCAAGCTGCGGGCCGGCAAGGGCATGGTGCTCGACCCGGAGGACCGGGACACCTGGTCGGTCGGGTCGTTCTTCACCAATCCGGTGGTGCCCGCGGATTTCTTCGCGACGCTGGGCGAGATGCCGCACTGGCCGGGCGCGGACGGGACCGTGAAGATCCCGGCGGCGTGGCTGATCGAGCAGTCCGGTTTTCCGAAGGGGTACGCCGGGGACGGCGTGGCGATCTCCGGCAAGCACACGCTGGCGCTGACCAACCGCGGTGACGGCAGCACGGCGGCCCTGCTCGACCTGGCTAGGACGATCCGCGACGGGGTCCGTGCCCGGTTCGGTGTCGAACTGCACCCGGAGCCGGTTCTGATCAACTGCGCCCTCTGACCGTCTAACGCCAGCCGAACACCTGCGTGTAGTACGGAGTGCCGTCGGCCGCGTAGGCCACGCCGGCCCCGACCGAGCGCGCCTTGCAGTTGAGGATGTTGCGCCGGTGGCCCGGGCTGGACATCCACGCGGCCATCACCTCGGGCACGGTGCGGTAGCCCCAGGCGATGTTCTCCCCGGCGGGCTGCTGGTATCCGGCTTCCGCGGTGCGGTCCACGAAGGTCGAGCCGTCCCGCCAGACGTGACTGAAGAGCCGGGTCCGGGCCATGTAGTTGCTCTGCCGCAGGGACGCGGCGACCAGGTGGTCGTCGACCGTGAGGCCGGGACAGCCGGCGTTGCGGCGGGTCTCGTTGGTGAGGCGGACCACCTGGGCCATCACGGCGCGGGCCCGGAGCGGGGTGCGGTTCGGCGCCGACCGGACGTTGACGGTGGCCGCCGGGGGCTCTTCTGCCGGGCTCGGCGTGACGGGTGCGGAAGTGGTGGTTCGTGGCGGGACGGCCTGCGGTCGTTCCGGGACGGTCGGCCCCTGGGCCAGGGCCGGTGCGGTGAGAGCGAACAGCACGGGTGCTGCCACGAGCGTGCCGACGCGTCGAACTACCAGGTCGAACACGAATGCCTCCCGGATGCAGGTATGGGCGCGGATCGCCCGTTACTGCTAATCGCACCCCGTTACGCGCGGCGTGTCACCTCTTTCGGGGAATGGGCGGTAAGCCGTACGAGAAATGTCAGGCTGTAGGGATGTCCCGATCGGACATAGGGGCTACCCCGTTCAGGTCCACCGGCCGGATCCGCGCGGACCGGCTCCGCCCCCGCCCCTCGGCGCTAAACTGTCACTGTCCGTAAATAGGTGAACACATCACGCTATGGTGTGTTTGCGCCGGACTTTTCTTCCCGCTCTGCGTTTGCGCGGCGGGGATCGGCCGTGCCTGTACGAGGCACGAGCGCGAGTTGGGGGCAGGGTGAGCAAACGATGAGTCGCCTTCTCGTGGTCGAGGACGACCCGGACATCGCACTCGCTCTCCGGATGCTGTTCAGCCGGGCCGGATACGAGGTGGCGCACGCCGCCGACGGCCGCTCCGGGCTGAAGGAGGCCTACGCCGAACACCCCGACCTGGTGGTGCTCGACGTCGGCCTGCCGGAGATGGACGGCTGGCAGGTGCTGGAGCGGCTGCGTGACGTCTCGGACGTGCCGGTGCTGGTCCTCACGGCGCACGGCCAGGAGGCGGAGAAGGTGCGCGGCCTGCGCGGCGGCGCCGACGACTACCTGACCAAGCCGTTCGCCAACAACGAGTTGCTGGCCCGGGTCGAGGCGCTGCTGCGGCGTTCCAACTCCGGACAGAACACCTGGGCCAGCCAGATCTACGACGACGGCCTCGTGCACCTGGACCCGACCAAGCGCCGGGTCTACGTCAAAGGCGACGAGAAGCGTCTCACGCCCACCGAGTTCCGCCTGCTCAACGCGCTGGTCCGGCATGCCGGCGCGGTCCTCAGCCCGAACCAGCTGCTCACCCAGGCGTGGGACGACCCGACCGGCATCGGCCAGGAGCGCGTCAAGTTCGCGGTGCTCCGTCTGCGCCGGAAGCTGGGCTGGTCCGATCCCGACGACTCTCCCATCGAGTCCGTCCGGGGTTTCGGCTACCGCTACCGGCGTCCGGGCGGCGAGGGCTGATTCTCGCCGTACCGGTCGAGTCTTCTCAGTTGGCGTCCGCTGGAGTCGATGAGGGCAGTGAAGCCGAGCAGGAGGGTAGTGAGTCGTGGAAGACCTTGGCGAGATCGTTGGCGAATTCCTGATGGAGAGCCACGAGAACCTGGACCAGATCGACCGGGACCTCGTTAGCCTCGAGCAGGAACCGGGCTCGCGTGACCTGATCTCCCGCATCTTCCGGGCGATCCACACGATCAAGGGCACCAGTGGGTTCCTGGCGTTCTCTCGTCTGGAGAAGCTGGCGCATGCGGGTGAGTCCCTGCTGTCGCGGCTCCGTGACGGAGTGCAGCCGGTCAGCCCGGAGACCATCACGGTCCTGCTGCTGTGCATCGACGGTGTCCGGTCCATCCTCGCCTCCATCGAGGAGAACGGTTCCGAGGCCGAGGTCGACATCGAGAGCGTGATCGTCAAGATCCAGGCGCAGATGAACGCGCCCTCGGACGGCGCTCCCGCGGCCGTCCCCGCCCCCGCCCCCGCCCCCGCCCCCGCGCCGGTCGCCGAGGCCGAGTCGCCGGTGAGCGTCGAGCAGGAGTCCGCGGAGACCGCCCGGCCGGCCCCCGAGCCGGTCACCGATCAGCGGCAGCCGCTCGGCCAGATCCTGGTCGACGCCGGCGCGGCGCAGGCCTCCGACGTGAGCTCGGCGCTCCAGCAGCAGATCGAGGGCGACGAGCGCAAACTCGGCACCATCCTGCTCGAGGAGGGCAAGGCCCAGCCGGCCGCGGTCAGCGAGGCGCTGCAGTCCCAGACCCCGAAGCGGAGCATCGCGGACAGTGCGATCCGGGTCGATGTCGACCTGCTCGACACCCTGATGAACATGGTCGGTGAGCTGGTGCTCGCCCGGAACCAGCTGGTCCGCGGCGTGATGGAGACCGGTGACTCCGGCCTGGTCCGTAGCGCCCAGCGGCTCGGCATGATCACCAGCGAGCTGCAAGAGGGCATCATGAAGACCCGGATGCAGCCCATCGAGCACATCTGGTCCAAGCTGCCCCGAGTCATCCGGGACCTGAGCAACTCGATGGGCAAGCAGGTCGCGCTGGTCATGGAGGGCAAGGAGACCGAGCTCGACCGGAGCCTGCTGGAGGCGGTCAAGGACCCGCTGACCCACCTCGTGCGCAACGCGGTGGACCACGGCATCGAGGAGCCGGAGCGGCGGATCGCCAGCGGCAAGGGGCCGGAGGGCACGCTCACGCTCCGCGCGTACCACGAGGGTGGTCACGTGGCGGTCGAGGTCGCCGACGACGGCGCCGGTCTGAACGTCGAGCGGATCGCGCAGAAGGCCGTGGAGAACGGCCTGCTCCGCCCGGAGCAGATCCCGAACATGGACAAGCGCGACATCATGGCGATGGTCTTCCAGCCCGGCTTCTCCACCGCCTCCAAGGTCACCAACGTGTCCGGGCGTGGCGTCGGCATGGACGTCGTGAAGACCAACATCGAGAACATCGGCGGCGCGGTCAGCGTCGACTCGACACCCGGCGAGGGTACGGTCTGGCGGCTCACCATCCCGCTGACGCTCGCGATCATCCAGGCGCTCACCGTCGACTGCGGCGACCAGCGTTACGTCGTGCCCCAGGTCGCGGTGCTGGAGCTGGTCTTCATCGACGGCAACACCACCAAGGTCGAGTACGCCTCCGGCGCGCCCGTCTACCGGTTGCGCGGCAAGCTGCTCCCGCTGGTCCGTCTGGACCGCGCGCTCGGCCTCGAGGTCGGCGGCGACCAGGGCGTCTACATCATGGTGCTGCAGGCCGACGGCCGACGGTTCGGCCTGGTCGTGGACCGGGTGCTGAACACCGAAGAGGTCGTCGTCAAAGCCCTCAACACCAGATTCAAGGACATCGGACTGTACGCCGGGGCGACGATCCTGGGCGACGGGAAGGTGGGCCTCATCCTGGACGTCTCCTCGCTGGCCCGGCGCTCGCACCTCGCGGTCGACTCGGAGCGGGAGAACGTCACCGAGAAGCGCGGCCAGCAAGCCGCCGGCACCGAGCGCCTGCTGGTCACCGCGGTCGGCGAACGCCGCGTGGCGATCCCGCTGGACACGGTCACGCGACTGGAGGAGTTCCCGCGCGACCGCATCGAGCACGCCGGATCCCGCGAGGTGGTCCAGTACCGGGGGCAGATCCTGCCTCTGGTGCGCCTGTCCCACCTGCTCGGGGCGTACGGCGAGGAGTTGGAGGGCGACACCGTCTCGGTGGTCGTCTACAGCGAGGGCGGAAAGAGCGTGGCACTGGTCGTGGACCGGATCGTGGACATCGCCGAGAACTCGACCACCGCACGACGGGACGCGGAGGAGGACGGCCTGGTCGGCACCGCGGTGATCCAGCAGCGGGTCACCGAGCTGCTCGACGTGCGCCGGGCCATTCTCGCCGCGGATCCGAACTTCTACAGCGATTCCATGGACGAGATGATGGTGGAGGTCTGACATGGCGAGCCGTCAGTTCGCCACCTTCGAGGTGGACGGCCAGCTCTTCGGGGTCGAGGTGCACACGGTGCAGGAGGTGCTCTCGTACAACGAGTACACCCCGGTGCCGCTCGCCCCGCCGGCCGTGGGCGGACTCTTCAACCTGCGCGGCCAGGTGATCGCCGCGGTGGACCTGCGGGTGCAGCTCGGGCTGGCCCGCCAGGCCCTGCAGGGCCCGGTCATGAACGTCATCCTGCGCGGTGACGGTGAACCGGTCTCCCTGCTGGTGGACAAGATCGGCGAGGTGGTGGATCTCGACGACGACACGTTCGAGCCGCCACCGGACACGCTGAGCGGTCCCACCCGGGAGCTCGTGGTCGGCACGTTCAAGCTGGACGGGCGGCTGATGCTGGCTCTCGACGTCAATCAGGCCGTCGACACATACCGCGCCACCCACTGATGTACAGCCTGGTCAGCGCCCCCGTCCTGGGCTTCGATCTGACCCGCCTCGAGGGCGGGCCGGCCGCGGCCGAGGTCCTGCTGCGCGCGTTGCGCCTGCAGGCCGGGGACCTGCCGGTGCTCGCCGAGCGGCTGCCCGACGAGGAGGCCCGCGGACCGCTCTGGGTGGAGGTGGAGAGCGCCGCCCGCCGTATGCCGTCGCTCAAGGCGATGTCGAAAGACGACCCGGCCGGAAACCTCGCATTGGTCGAGCGCGCGCCGATCGGTACGGTCGACGCCCTGCTGACCTGCCTGCGCTACGACGTGATGTCGTGGACCTGGGAGGGCGCCGGCCGGGCCGCCCGGCAGAGTGAGGACGCGGCCGCGGCGACCGCCCTGCTGTGTGACGCGGCGGTCGCCAGCTACCTGCGTGAGGTGCTGGACGAAGACACCCGGCGACGGCTGGGCGCGGGCTGGGTGGCGGCGGTGCGGAAGCTGCCGACCGGTGCGCCGATCGACCTGGGCCCGCACCACTACACGGTGTCGTCCCTGCTCGACCGGTTGCGCACGCTGCGGACCGAGGACCGGCAACGGGTCTCGACCGCGGCCGACGACGCCCGGCGGAACACCGCCGGCTGGTCGCCCGCCGTGCATTCGGCGTCGTGGGCGGCGTACCTCTCCGATCGGGTCCGAACCGCCGCCGCGGCACAGATGCTGCTGGTCCAGGCGGTGGATACGGCCGGGATTCCGCTGGCCGACCGGGCCGGCGGGGTCTGGAACATGCTCAGCGGCGCCGTTCAGGCGCTCGTTGTCCGCGATCTGCTGGACACCGCAACGGCACACCGGCTGCTCGCACCGGTCGTGGCGGCGCTCGGTCCGGCCTGGCTCGGTTGAAGGGAGTGGTCGAATGATCTCGGTTCTCGTCGTCGATGATTCCGTCGTGGTTCGTCGGCTGATCGTCGACGCTCTCGGGGAAGCACCGGGCATCCAGGTCGTCGGCACGGCCGCGAACGGTCTGCTCGCCCAGGCGAAGATCGATCAGCTCAAACCCGACGTGATCACCATGGATATCGAGATGCCGCAGATGGACGGCATCGAGGCGGTCCGTGAGCTGCGCAAACGGCACAGCACGCCGGTGATCATGTTCAGTACGCTCTCCGCCGCGGGCGCGAACGCCACCCTGGAGGCGCTGGCCGCCGGTGCGACCGACTACGTCACCAAGCCCAGCAACGTGGGCTCGGTGGCGGAGTCCATCGCGGCGGTGCGCCAGCAGCTCGTACCCAAGATCCAGGTGCTGGGCGGGCGCCGCCGCCCGCCGGCCGGGCCACCCCTGCGAGGCACGTCGCCGGCGGGCCTCCGTCCCGGCGCCGCGCCGATGCGGCCCGGTGGCCTACCGGCCGCGGCCGGGCGACCCGCTGCCAACGGACCCGTGCCGGTCCGGCCGGCCGTCCGTCGTGCCCCGGGCGGGAAGATCGACATCCTGGCGATCGGCTCCTCGACCGGTGGGCCGGACGCACTCACCAAGGTCCTTCTCGGGTTGCCGACCGATCTGCCGGTCCCGATCGTGATCACGCAGCACATGCCGCCGGTCTTCACCAAGATGTTCGCCGAACGCCTGGACCGGAGCACCCCGCTCCGGGTGCTGGAGGCGGGCGAGGGCATGGAGCTCGCGGCCGGCACGGTCTACATCGCCCCGGGCGATCGTCATCTGGTCTTCGAGCGCCGCGGCACCGCCACCGTCACCCAGCTCAGCGGCGCGCCGCCGGAGAACTCCTGCCGCCCGGCCGTGGACGTGATGTTTCGTTCGGTGGCGGCGCTGTACGGCGGCTTGGCGTATGCGGCCGTGCTCACCGGAATGGGACAAGACGGACGGAGTGGTGCGAAGGTGCTACGCGACTCGGGTGCCGAGGTGCTGGCGCAGGACGAGGCGAGTTCGGTGGTCTGGGGCATGCCCGGCGCCGTGGTCGGTGCGGGGCTGGCGGACGAGATCCTGCCCCTGGACCGGATCGCGAGCGCGCTGCTCAACCGGGTACGGGTGGGCCGGACGGCGGCGGTGGCCCGATGACACTTTCCCAAGCGGAGTTCGCCTTCGTCTCCAACCTGGTGCGCAAGGAGGCATCGATCGTCCTGGCGCCGGGCAAGGAGTATCTGGTCGAGGCCCGGCTCATCCCGGTGGCCCGGGCGGTCGGGGCGGCGAACGTCAACGACTTCATCGGCGACCTGCAGAAGCGGCCCGACCCGGCCCATCAGATCAGGATCATCGATGCGCTGACCACCAACGAGACGTCGTTCTTCCGGGACCGGGAGCCGTTCTCGGCGCTCACCGACGTGGTGCTGCCCGAGCTGATCAAGTCCCGGTCAGCGGTGCGCAAACTCCGCTTCTGGTCGGCCGCCAGCTCCAGTGGGCAGGAGGCGTACAGCCTGGCCATCACGCTCCAGGAGACGCTGCCGACCGGCTGGACCTACGAGATCCTCGGGACCGACATCTCCACCGCGATGGTGGAACGCGCCAACAAGGCCGAGTACAGCCAGGTCGAGGTGAACCGCGGCTTGGCGGCCACCCAGTTGGTGCAGTACTTCGAACGGGCCGGCGCGCACTGGCGGGTCATTCCTGCGCTGCGCAAGAACGTCTCGTTCAAGCACATGAGTCTCACCGCGCCGTTCCCGCCGATGCAGCCGTTCGACGTGATCTTTCTGCGCAATGTCCTCATCTACTTCGATGTGGCCACCAAGCGCCAGGTCCTGCGGAACGCCGCGAAGATCCTGCGCCCGGACGGTCTGCTCTTCCTCGGCGCGGCCGAGACCACGATCGGAATCGACGACAACTACGAGCGAGTGGCCGCCGGCCGCACCTCTGCCTACCGGACTCGTACTGCGGCGCCCGTCGGTGCCGCGAGAAGGGGATGACGCCGATGCGCGCCATGGTTATCGACGACTCACGCGCAATGCGCATGATTCTCAAGCGCATCGTCACGAAGCTCAACTTCGAGGCGGTGGAGGCCGGGGACGGCAAGGAGGCGCTGGACCTTCTGGCCGACATGACCGAGGTGCCGGATCTGGCCCTCATCGACTGGAACATGCCCAACATGAACGGGCTGGAGTTCGTCACCAAGGTCCGGGCCGATCCGCGGCTCCGGGAGATGACCCTCGTGATGGTCACCACCGAGAGCGAGCAGAGCCAGATCGTCCGTGCTCTCGCGGCGGGCGCCCATGAATACGTGATCAAGCCCTTCACCGAAGGTGCAATGATCGAAAAGCTGGCCCTGCTGGGCCTCGTCCCGACCGGAGCGAACTCATGAGCATCGAAGTCGAGGTCGATGAGAGTGACCTCGCCGAGATGGTGGAACAGGTCTGGGAGTCGTACCTGGATCCGGAGGGCGTCAGTCCCCTGATTCCGACGTACGACGAGAACCAGCCGTCCGAGGTGCACTCCTCGGTCTCGATCACCGGGTCCTGGACCGGGCATGTCGTCTACGCGTCTTCCCGCGCGGCCGCCCAGCGTGCCGCGGCCGCCTTCCTCGCCATGGATCTCGACGAGGTGAGCGAGGACGACATGTCCGACACGCTCGGCGAGTTGGCCAACATCGTCGGTGGCAATGTCAAGGCGATGTTGCCGCCGGGGTCGCAGTTGTCGCTTCCACAGGTGAACCTCACGCCGGAATCGTCGGCGCGGTTCCCGAACACCCAGCGCATCGGGGGTGTCTACGGGGTGTGGGAAGGCGAACCCGTGTCCATTTCGATGTGGCAGAGCCGCATCGACAACAAGGAGGAGGGCGCATGAAGATCCTTGTCGCTGATGACAGCCGGGTCATGCGGCAGATCGTCGTCCGGACCCTGCGCCAGGCCGGGTTCGGCGATCACGACCTGATCGAGGCGGCCGACGGCCAGCAGGCGCTCGAGATGGCCACCAAGGAGCAGCCCGATCTGATCATCTCCGATTGGAACATGCCGCACCTGACCGGCATCGACGTGCTGCGTCGCCTCCGTGGGGCCGGCAACAAGGTCAAGTTCGGCTTCGTCACCTCGGAGTCGACCGCTGAGATGAAGACGGCTGCCGAGGAAGCGGGCGCGGACTTCTTCATCATCAAACCCTTTACGGCTGAGCGATTCGACGAAGTGTTCGCTCCTATCCTGGGATAATCACGACATGTCAGACGTATACGTTCTTCCCGGCTCTCTAGCCGTACGCAATCTGTTCGAGGATCTTCTCGGGCGAGAGGTGATCGTCGGTCCCGGTGAACCGATCGGCGCTGAGGAGGTGCCGACATCGTCGGTGGCGGTCTTCACCGACAACCGTCAGCAGATGTACGCGGCGCTCGCACTGGATCTCAGCCTCGCCGCCAACGCCGGTGCCGCACTCGGCCTGCTGCCGGCCGGCGCCGCCGAGGACGCGATCGACGAGAAGGAACTCTTCCCCAACCTCGCGGAGAACGTCTTCGAGCTGTGCAACATCTTCACCAGCCTCCTCAACAAGGAGGGCGCCAAGCACATCAAGCTCTACCAGGTGATCTACCCGAAGCAGGATCTCCCGGCCGACGTCCGTGCGATCCTCCTGTCCCTCGGGCGCCGGCTGGATCTCACGGTCGAGGTCACCCGCTACGGGAAGGGCAAGCTCAGCCTGGCTCTCGCACCCTGATCCACAAGGCGTACAGAATTGAAGAACCTGACATTGCGGGCCCGCCGATCGGCGGGCCCGCAAATTTGTTCCCGGGACCCGATTTGCAACTAAGCAAAGCCGGGGCCGGGCCGAAGCTTAGGTTGAGCCAGCTACGGGACAGGAGAAGTCGATGACCTCACCGATGTCCGGACCCACCGGCGCCGATGCCTATCAGGGAGTGGCCGCGGCCAACGCGGCCTCGGCCAAGAGCAAGACGCTCGCCGACAAGGACACGTTCATGAAGCTCCTCGTCGCGCAGTTGAAGTACCAGGATCCCACCAAGCCCGCCGACTCGACCGCCTTCATGGCGCAGACCGCCCAGTTCACTCAGGTCGAAAAGCTTGAGGACATGGTCGAGATGCTGCAGTCGCAGCGCATGATCGGTGCCAGTTCACTGGTCGGCAAGACGGTGAACTATCAGGACGAGTTCGGTATGCCACAGACCGGTGTGATCACCTCAGCGAAGCTGAACGGAGACAGCGAACCGACGCTCCGGGTCGGGAACACGGATGTACAGCTGTCCAGGGTCACGGAAATCATGACCGACGCCAAGCCCGCCTAGTCCGTCTTCTTTCCAGCTCTCCCAAAGGACTTCTTCATGCTGCGTTCCCTCTACTCCGGCATCAGCGGCCTCAACGCCCACCAGCGAATGATCGACGTGACCGGCAACAACATCGCGAACGTGAACACGGCCGGCTACAAGTCGTCCCAGATCCAGTTCACCGACACGCTGAGCCAGATGATGTACGCGGCCGGCTCCCCGCAGGGCGGTCAGGGCGGCACCAACCCCGCCCAGGTCGGTCTCGGCGTCAAGGTCAGCGCCATCAACACGAACTTCGCCCAGGGTTCGACACAGACCACCGGCCGATCCGGCGACATGCTGATCCAGGGTGACGGCTTCTTCGTCACCCGTAGTGGCAACGAGATGCTCTACACCCGGGCGGGTTCGTTCTCCGTCGACGCGAACGGAACGCTTGTCACCAGCAGCGGTGAGCCGATCCAGGGTTGGACCGGGGTGAACGGCACGGTCAACTCGGCGGGGCAGCCGGGCGACATCCGGATGCCGGTGGGTGCCTCCATCCCGCCGGCGAGGACCTCCCAGATGGGTCTCAAGGGCAATCTGAGCAGTGACGTGCCGCCTCCCCCGGCGGTCGACGATGTCGTGACCATCCCGGTCAGGGTCTACGACAACAGTGGTGCGACCAGCACCGCCACCGTCGAGTTCAGGCGGGACACCACCGCCGTCCCGGCATCGACGGACTGGACGGTGACCCTCACCAAGGCGGACGGCACCGTAGTGGGCGCGCCGGTGACCCTCGACATGGCGTCCGGCAGACCCGGCGCGGGCACCGTGCCGCCCATGGACGCCGAGGGCAACATCGTCTTCGATCTCGGCGGCCCTGACGAGTACAAAGTCAACGTCGCCGACATGACCATGTATTCGGGCCAGTCCGACGCCCGGGTGTTCAGCACCGACGGCCAGACGGCCGGCACGCTGACGTCGACAGGGTTCACGGTCTCCAACACCGGTGAGATCGTCGGTGTCTTCAGCAACGGCCTCAAGCAGGTGCTCGGTCAGGTCGCCGTGGCCACCTTCACCAACCCCAACGGTCTGGAGAAGGTCGGCAACTCGCAATTCCGGAGCACGGTCAACTCCGGGTACGCCCAGGTCGGCGAGGCTGGTTCCGGCGGCATGGGCCAACTCGTCGGCGGCGCGCTGGAGATGTCGAACGTCGACCTCGCCCAGGAGTTCACCAACCTGGTCGTCGCCCAGCGCGGTTTCCAGGCGAACTCCCGCATCATCACCACCTCCGACGAACTCCTTCAGGAACTCGTCAGCATGAAGCGTTAAACCAGCACCCGAGCCAGGCCGGCCGGGATGGGCATTCGTGCCCGTCCCGGCCGTTTCCGTGCGCGCATCCGGGCCGCTGTTCGCACCCGGATAGCGACCGCCTTTAACTCATAGGCAACCGGCAGTCAGCCGAATTGACATGTGTCAGGCACGGACGGTCCAACCAGCCGAAGACGTACCAAGGACGGATGTCGTGATCCTCGTAACCCGCATCAATGGCGCCGTGTTCGCATTGAACCCGGACCTGGTCGAGCGCGTCGACTGCACGCCCGACACGGTCGTCACCCTGGTGGACGGCACCAAGTACATCGTCGCGGAGTCCGTGCCCGAATTCATCGACTCAGTGCGTCACTACCGCGCTTCCCTGATCGCCCAGGCCAGCCGCCTGGAGCCCGAACCCGCAATCAGCTCCTCGTCTGCCCTGGACAGCGAACTCGAAGCCAAGGTGCTCCCGATGCACCGGAAGGAACGCTGATGGATCTCGCTAGCATTGTCGGTATCGTCGCCGGATTGGCGATCGTCTTCACCGTCCAGATCCTGGAGGGCGGCTCGCCCGTCTCCATCCTGCTGTTCCCGGCGATGCTGCTGGTCTTCGGCGGCGCCTTCGCGGCAGCCATGGCCGGCGGCGTCATGAAGGACGCCGGCGGTTTCATCAACCAGCTCAAGAAGGCTTTCACCAGCAAGGTCACCCCGCCCGCCGAGCTGCTCGACAGCGTGGTGAAGCTGGCCGAGCGGGCCCGCCGTGAGGGCCTGCTGGCTCTCGAGGACGCGGTCAAGACGGTCAAGCACCCGTTCCTCAAGCGGGGTCTGCAGCTGGCCATCGACGGCACCGACCCGGACGAACTGCACGACATCCTGCACGCCGAGGTCGCCGCCAAGAAGAAGGCCGACAAGGCCGGGGTGAAGTTCTTCGAGGGCATGGGTGGCTACGCCCCGACCATCGGCATCATCGGAACGGTGATGGGCCTGGTCCACGTCCTCGAGAACCTGGACAAGCCGGAGACCCTCGGCCACTCGATCGCCGCCGCGTTCGTCGCGACCCTCTGGGGCGTGCTGAGCTCCAACATCATCTTCCTTCCGCTGGCCTCCCGCCTCGGCCGGCTCAGCACGATCGAGGCCGAGGAGATGGAGCTGGTGATCGACGGTGTCCTGGCCATCCAGTCCGGCTCGAACCCGCGTCTGGTCGCCCAGAAGCTGCGCAGCCTGCTGCCGCCGGACGAGATGAAGAAGGCCGAAGCCGCATCGAGCAGGAAGGCGGCCTGATCCAGATGAGTTCCGGCGGGGGGCGTAAGCGTAAACAGAGGCACGAGGAACACGAGGAGCACGTCAATCACGAGCGCTGGCTCGTGTCGTACGCGGACATGCTGACCCTGCTGTTCGTCCTCTTCGTGGTGCTCTTCTCGATGAGCAGCGTGGACCAGAAGAAGTTCGCCCAGCTGGCGTCCGGTCTGTCGGCCGGGTTCGGTGCCCCGACCGTCGCCTTCCAGGGCGCCAAGGCTCCGCTCGACGGTTCGGCCAACAGCGCGCAGCTGGTGCAGATCGAGCCGGGTTCCAACCCGGACGACGGCACCTCCGGCACCGATGGCATGACCCAGAAGCAGAAGGAAGCGGTCGAGCGGGCCATCAAGGCCGAGGATCGCAAGCGGGCCACGGTCGACGCCAAGAAGGCGGCCGGGGAGGCCGAGAACCTGAAGGCGATCGAGCGGAAGATCGCCGACGCGCTCGCCGGGCAGAAGCTGCTCAACAGCGCGAAGTTCACCATCGACCAGCGCGGCCTGGTGGTCACCATCGTCACCAACGAGGTGGTCTTCGCCGGCAACCGTGCCGAGCTGCAGAAGGGCGGCGAGAAGATCCTGAACGCGATCGCCCCGACGCTGGTGAAGCTGCCGAACAACATCGAGGTGGACGGCCACACCAACCAGCTCAGGTCGAAGACCACCTTCTACCCGAGCGGCTGGGAGCTCTCCGCGGCCCGCGCCTCGACCACGGTCCGGTTCCTCACCGACCACGGCCTGCCGAAGAAGCGGCTCACCGCGGTGGGCTTCTCCGACACCAAGCCGCTCATCGACCCGAAGGACCCTCGCTCGATCACCCAGAACCGCCGGGTGGACGTCGTCGTCCTGACCCAGCTCACGGCCGCGCAGGCGGCGCTACTGCCCTCCGCGGCCGGCGCCGACGGCAAGCTGCACACCGGGCAGACCACGGCCGAGTACCAGGCGAAGCTCAACGCCGAGAAGGCCGCGAGCCTCACCCCGACCACCAGCACCCCTGCTGTCCACGACTGATTCCGAGGGATTCTTCTGATGTCTGACGAGAACGAAGCGGCCCAGGCGCCGAAGTCGAACAAGATGCTGATGATCATCATCGCCCTCGCGATGGTCCTGCTGGGTGGCGGTGGAGTAGGGGCGTTCTTCATGCTCCGTAGCGACTCGGCCTCGGCGGCCGAGGAGAAGCCGGAAAAGGGCGTGGTGGTCACGATCGAGAACCCCCTCACGGTGAACCTCGCCGACGGGCACTACCTGAAGGTCGGGTTCGCCCTCCAGATGACCAAGAAGGCCGGCGAGGAGGAGATCGACACCAGCGAGGCGCTGAACCTCGCGATCGAGGCGTACACCGGCCGTACCGTCGCCGAGCTCTCCACCGAGGCGGGGCGCGTCAAGCTCAAGGGCGAGCTGCTGGAGAAGATCGAGAAGGCCTACGAGGAGGACGGGAAGCAGATGGTCATGGACCTCTACTTCACCTCCTTCGTGACCCAGTAACGCCCCGGACCGATGGGCGGGCCGCCGTGTGCGACCCGCCCATCGGTCCGAAGAATGGCGGAAAGCGCCGCCACGGCTCAGCGGATCGGTAAGTGAGCCGATGAGGACGACGTGACCACCGCTTCCCGTACCCCCGGCAGGATGTCACGTCGCGGCCAGGGCGGAGGCCCGACCGCGTACGACTTCCGGCGCCCGATCAAGCTCTCCCGTGACCACGTCCGCACGCTGCAGATCGCCTTCGAGACGTACGCGCGCAGTTGTGGCACCCTGCTGACCACCCGGCTCCGGGCGGTCAGCAATGTCTCGTTGATCTCCATTGAGCAGCTCACCTACGACGAGTACGTCGCCTCGCTCGTCACCCCGACGATCATCGCGGTGGTCGCCCTCGACCCGCTGCCCGGCACCGGGCTGCTGGAGATGGCACAGCCCACGATCATGACCGCGATCGACCACATGCTCGGCGGCCCCGGTGGTTCCCAGCCGGAGCGGCCGCTGACCGAGGTGGAGATGCCGCTGCTGCGCGGCCTGCTCGACCGGATGCTGGGCGAGTTGCGGTACGGCTTCGAGAGCATGGTCGACCTCCGGCCGAAGCTCAAGGAGATCGAGTACAACGCGCAGTTCCTGCGTGCCCATGCGCCCGGTGACGCCGTGGTGGTGGCGTCGTTCGAGACCAAGATCGGTGCGGAGGAGTGCCTCTCCACCATCTGCCTGCCGTTCAACGCCATGTTGTCGGTGCTGGAACGGACCGAGGCGGTGGTGCTCAGCGCCACCGAGCGGGAAGTGCGGGATCGGGCCCGGCGCAACCTGACCGCCGGACTTTCCGCCGCTCCGATCGACGTAGCAGTGCGATTCCACCCCATCCGGATGCGTACCGATGACATCGTGGATCTACGTCCCGGTGACGTCGTCCCGCTGGGACACCCGACCAGCCGGCCGCTCGAGGTGACCACCGCCGACATCGTCTTCGCTCATGCGGTTCCCGGTAACCAGGGCACCCGGCTCGCCTGTCTCGTCGTGCCGTCGTCCAACGAGAGCCCGTCCAAGGAGTCTGGCCGCCCATGACAGCGCCCACCATGACTGTTTCCCAGCTCGGTCTTGCCCGGAACGCCGCCGAAGCCGCGCTGGCCGTCCTGCCCACCAGCTACACCCTGACGGCCGCCGACCCGGTGGCGCCGGGCGCGGGGACGGCGATCGAGGGGCAGGCGATCACGGCCCGGTTCACCGGCGCGACCTCAGGTGAGGTCGTGGTGGTGGTCGGCCAGGATCTGGCGAACGCGCTGCGGGAGAGTCCGCTCGGCGAGCTGGACCTGACCGCGGCGGTCCGCCCGGCCCTGGAGGCGGCGGCCCGGGTGTTCGGCCCGGTGGTGCTGGATCCCGGTCAGCTGATGGAGCCCGAGGTCGCGCTCAGCGCACTCGCCGTGAAGGAGGGCGCCGTCGCGGTGCCGTTGCGCGACGAGTCCGAGGTACGCGCGGTCGTCGCTCTCGCCCTGAACCAGTGGCCGGGCGACGACCCCGGCGCGGTGGACGTCGCCCAGCGTGCGGCACCGGCCCAGGAAGCCGGCGGCCGGCGCGGGCTGGACATGCTCTACGACGTCGAGATGGAGGTCTCGGCCGAGCTGGGCCGGACCCGGATGAGTGTGCGGGAGCTCCTGTCGCTCACCCCGGGCGCGATCGTCGAACTGGACCGGGCCGCCGGAAGTCCGGCCGACCTGCTGGTCAACGGCCGGCTGATCGCCCGCGGTGAGGTCGTCGTGGTGGACGAGAACTTCGGTATCCGGATCACCGAGATCGTCTCCCCCGGTACGGAGTAGCCGTCTTGATCCCCTCCGCCCTCCGGATGATCCTGGCCCTGCTGGTCGTCCTGCTGCTGATGTGGCTGCTGGCCAGGATGATGCGCAGGCCGTACACCGCCCGCCGCGCCGGCTCGCTGGCAGTGCTCCACCGCCAGCCGCTCAGCCGGGGCGCGGCGGTGGCGGTGATCCGGGTGGCGGATCGGGCGCTGGTGGTGGGGATCACCGAGCAGCGGGTGAGTCTCCTCGGCGAAACCGACATACACGCCTTCGAGGCCGAGCCGGGCGAGGAGCACCAGGACGTTCTCAAGGTGGCGCCGGACGAGCTGCCCGGCCGGCATCCGGCGGGCCACCACGGCCGGCTGGAGGGTTCGGTGCTCTCCCGGCGGACCTGGGGTTCGGCGATCGAGTTCCTGCGCGATCGAACGACGAGGCGATGATCCGATGAGCCGGCGCGCGATCCCGTTGCTGCTGATGGTGGCCACCCTGGTGCTGCTGCCGGAGGTCGCCGCGGCGGCTCCCGCGCCGACTCCGTCGCCACCGAGCGTCGACATCCAGATCAACGGTACGAATCCCGACGGCGGCCCACCCGCGTCCCTGGTGATCGTCCTCGCGCTGACTGTGCTCTCGGTGGCGCCGGCCCTCCTGCTGCTCTGCACGTCGTTCACCAAGATCTTCATGGTGCTCGGCATCACCCGCAACGCGCTCGGCCTGACCAGCATGCCGCCGAACCAGGTACTCGCCGGCCTGGCGCTGTTCCTGAGCATGTTCATCATGGGACCGACCCTCTCGGCCATCAACCAGGAGGGCATCCAGCCCTACCTCAACGGTGAGAAGACCCAGTCCGAGGCGTTCGAGGACGGGGTTCAGCCGCTGCGGGAGTTCATGTACCAGGTGACCCGCCCGGACGAGATCGCCCTGCTGACCAAGGCGGCCGGTCAGGAGAAGCCGGAGAACATCGACGACGTTCCGCTGGTCACCCTGATCCCGGCCTTCGTGCTGTCCGAGCTGCGTGCCGCGTTCATCATCGGGTTCGTCATCTTCATCCCGTTTCTGATCATCGACCTCGTGATATCGGCGTCCCTGATGTCGCTGGGCATGATGATGCTGCCCCCTGTCACGGTGGCGCTGCCGTTCAAGCTTCTGCTGTTCGTGCTGGTCAACGGGTGGGCCCTGATCATCACGGCGCTGGTGGGGTCGTATTGAGGCGATGAACTTCAACATCCCGATCGGGGAGTTCATGGCCTTCATGCTGGGGGTCGTGCGAACCAGCGCGTGGTTGATGGTGTGCCCACCGTTCAACTCGCGGTTCATCCCGGGACCGGTGAAGGCGCTGCTCTCCGTCGGCCTGACCCTGCCGATGGCGCCGTACCTGCGGCAGACCGTCCCGTCGCTGGAGACGATGGATCTGATCGCCAGCGCGCTCCTCCAGGTCTTCATCGGCGCCGCGCTCGGCTTCATCACCGCGCTGCTCTTCGCCGCCCTCCAGGCCGCCGGTGACCTGCTCGACCTCTTCTCCGGCTTCACCCTGGCGTCGAGCTACGACCCGTTCTCGCAGAGCAGCAGCTCGATCTTCGGCCGGTTGTACAACCTGGTGGCGCTCACCCTCCTGTTCGCCAGCGACGCGCACCAGATCATCCTGCGTGGCTTCCTGCAGAGCTTCGAGACCCTGCCGCTGGACACCGTCTTCTCGATGGAGACGTTCAGCCAGGTGCTGATCCGGGGGATCGATGAGATGTTCCTGGCCGCGGTCCAGATCGCCGGGCCGCTGATCGCGGTGCTGTTCCTGGCCGACGTCGCGCTGGGCCTGCTGAACCGGGTGGCGCCCGCGCTGAACGTGTTCCAGCTCGGATTCCCGATCAAGATCTTCCTGGTCGTCACCCTCTCCGGCATCGCCATCATGATGCTGCCGGGGGTGCTGGACAAACTGATCGACCAGGCGGTCACGATGGTGGTGCGGCTCAGTGGCGGCTGAGGTGCGCCGAAAAGGCCTTTGACAGGCGCGCGGCGCCCCGGGGCCGAGGAGGTGAGACGTGTCCGGCGAGAAGACCGAGCAACCCACTGCCCAAAAGCTCAAGAAGGCCAAGCAGGAGGGGCAGATCGGCCGCACCCAGGACCTCGGCGCCTGGGCCGGCATGTTCGCCGCCAGCATCATCCTCCCGCGCACCCTGAGCAAGGCCATGGAGCACGCCCAGGAGGTGATGGCGAAGGTCCCGGAGACGATCGCCGATCCGGACCCCGCCACGGCCCTCGGCATCCTGAAGGACGGACTGATGGGCGCGGCCTGGACGGTGCTGCCGCTGGCGCTGACCATGATGGCGGTCGGCATCGTGGCGGCCGGCGCGCAGGGCGGCATCCGGGTCGCCACCAAGCTGTTCAAACCCAAGTTCAACCGGCTCAACCCGTTCACCGGCATCAAGCGGATGGTCGGCCCGCAGGGGCTCTGGGAGGGCGTCAAGGCGCTGGTCAAGACGACGGTGCTCGCGGTCGTCCTCTACCTGATCATGCAGGACATCGTCCCGACGCTGATGACCGCCGGCCAGCTGCCGCTGCGGTCCCTGATCGGCTTCAACACGGCCGCCGCGACCCAGCTCAGCGGGGCGGCCGGGGCGCCCGGCCTGGTGATGGCCGCGGCCGACTACTTCGTGGTGCGGCGCCGCACCAACAAGCAGCTGCGGATGAGCAAGGAAGAGGTCAAGCAGGAGCACAAGAACACCGAGGGCGACCCGCTGATCAAGGCCCAGATCCGGGCCAAGCAGCACGCCATGGCCCGGAACCGGCAGATGGCCGACGTGCCGACCGCGGATGTGGTGGTGGTCAACCCGGTGCACATCGCGGTGGCGCTGCGGTACGAGCCGGAGAAGGGCGCACCGCGGGTGGTGGCGAAGGGGCAGGGCCCGCTGGCCGCGAAGATCCGCGACCTCGCGACCGAGAACCGGATCCCGATGGTGCAGGACGTCCCGCTGGCCCGGGCGCTGAACAAGGACTGCGAGATCGGTCAGGAGATCCCGGCGGAGTTCTACGGCGCGGTGGCGAAGGTGCTGGCGTTCGTGATGAGCCTGAAGGCGCGTGGGGCGGCCGCTGGTTTCCACCGCAACCCGAACCCCACCCCAGCTGCGGCATAACTACCAAATCCGGAGATTTCCTCACAACGCGGTGCAAGAGCAGGGAAGATCGGTGCGTGGCGGTGCCACAGCGGCCTCAGTGACGGCGCCGAAACGCCGGTCGGACCAATGCCAGGACGGCGTCGGCGGGGCTCGGACGATCACCGGACTGCCCACGCTCGGAAGGTGCCGTGAAGACGAAGCAGCTTGGCAGGCTCGCCGTACCCGTGGGGGTCGTCGGCATCATCATCATGATGGTCGTCCCGCTGCCGACCTTCCTGCTGGACCTGCTGATCGCCGTGAACATCACGACCGCGCTGCTGGTGCTGCTGATCTCGATGTTCGTGCAGAAACCGCTCGACTTCGCCATCTTCCCCGCGCTGCTGCTCGTCCTGACCCTGTTCCGGCTCGCCCTCAACATCAGCGCGACCCGCCTGGTGCTGCGCGACGGCGACGCCGGCAAGGTGATCCACGCGTTCGGCAGCTTCGTCGTCGGCGGCAACCTGGTCATCGGCCTGGTCATCTTCTCGATCCTGGTGATCGTCCAGATGATCGTGGTCACCAAGGGGGCCGAGCGGGTCGCCGAGGTCGGCGCCCGGTTCACCCTCGACGCCATGCCCGGCAAGCAGATGGCCATCGACGCCGACCTCAACGCCGGTCTGATCGACGACGCCGAGGCCAAGAAGCGCCGCGCCGAGGTGGCCGCCGAGGCCGACTTCTACGGCGCCATGGACGGTGGGTCCAAGTTCGTCAAGGGCGACGCGATCGCGGCCATCATCATCACGGTGATCAACCTGGTCGGCGGCTTCGCGGTCGGCATCATGCAGGCCGGCATGTCCCCGGCCGACGCGATGAACCACTACAGCATGCTGAGCATCGGCGACGGCCTGGTCTCGCAGATCCCGGCACTGCTGCTGTCGGTCGCCACCGGTCTGATCGTGACCCGCTCGGCCACCACCGGGGACATGGGGCAGAGCGTCACCACCCAGCTCAGCCAGAACAAGCTCGCGCTGCGCATCGGCGGCGGCGCCGCGATCGCCCTGTGCATCATCCCGGGCCTGCCGAAACTTCCCTTTCTGCTGGTCGGCGGGGCGGTGCTGTTGATCGCCCAGCGGGTGAAGGACCCGGAGCCGGAGGTGGTCGACACCCACGGCGTCGCGGCGGAGGGCTCCGACCTGCCCGCACCCGACAGCCCGGAACAGCTGCTCGGCGAGATGCGGATCGACCCGCTGGAGCTGGCGCTCGCCCCGGATCTGGTCGACCTCGTCGACGTCAACAGCGGCGACCTGCTCGACCGGGTCCGCGCCCTGCGCCGCAAGATGGCCATGGAACTCGGCGTGATCATGCCGCCGGTCCGCACCCGGGACGACCTGGACCTGCCCCTCTCCTCGTACGCGATCCGGATCTCCGGGGTGGACGCCGGAGCCGGCCAGGCGCCGCCGGGCACCGTGCTCGCCATCGGCGAGGGCCTCCAGGCGCTGCCCGGCCGTGCCGGGGTCGAACCGGTCTTCGGGCTGGCCGGCAAGTGGGTCCCCGCCGAACTGCACTACCAGGCCGAGATCTCCGGGGCGACCGTGGTGGACCGGGCCTCGGTGATCATCACGCATCTCGCCGAGATCGTCCGGACCAACGCCAGCCGCCTGCTCGGCCGGGAGGACGTCCGCGCGCTCAGCGACATGGTCAAGCGCACCCACCCGGTCGTGGTGGAGGAACTGACCCCGGCGCTGCTCAGCCTCGGCCAGATCCAGAAGGTGTTGCAGGCGCTGCTCGACGAGGGCGTGCCGATCCGCGACCTGGTGCGCATCTTCGAGGCGCTCTCGCTGCGGGCCAAGGTCTCCGTCGACCACGACGGCCTGATCGAGGCGGCGCGCGCGGCCCTCGGCCCGGCCATCGCCGCCCAGTACGTGGCCGCCGGCCGGCTCACCGTGATCACACTCGACCCGATGCTCGAGCAGAGCCTGCTCGAATCACTGCGGCCCAGCGACACCGGCGCCTTCATGGCGATCGACGGCATGCGTGCCGAGGCGATCGTCAGCGAGGCGGGCCGGCTCACCGAGGCCGCCGAGCAGCAGGGCCTGAATCCGGTCCTGGCGTGCTCACCACAGCTGAGGCTGCCGCTGATGCGACTGCTGCGGGCCGGCTCACGCCGGGTCCAGGTGCTGTCGTACAGCGAAATCTCTGGTTCCACCGCACAGATCGAGACGATAGGGGTGGTGAACGGTGCCTACGCGGGTGCTTCTTGAGGGGCCGGCCATCGAGCCACTGCTGGCTCAGATTCGTGACGAGTACGGCTCAGGCGTACGGATCATCTCCGCCGACAAGGTACGAAGTGGTGGTATCGGGGGCTTCTTCGCGAAACAGCACTTCGAACTCTCCGTCGAGGTACCGGATCCGAACGAGGACAGTGAGGACATGGCGCAACAGTCCGTTGCCGAGAGCAGCACACCCAGCTTCGAGCGCCTGCTCGAACAGGCCGAAGCCCAGGACCGGGTGAACACCGAGAGGGCGGCCGTCCCCGACCGGCCCGCGCGCCAGGAAGGCCGGCAGGCCGGAATGGGTGACACCGGTGCGGCGTTCGCCGAGCTGATGGCCGGTCTGGACGTCGCCGGTCACCTGGGCGAGGGCCGGGCGCCCGGCAGCCCCCGGTCGGCCAAGCCCCGGCATGCCGAGGCCGGCGAGGACAAACCCACGGTGCGGCCGTTCCGGCCGGCGCCGGCCGAGCTGCCCGCCATGCCGAATTTCGGGGAATGGCCCACCGGCCGGGACCGGGAGGCCGCCGAGCCGCGCGGGACCATGACACCGATCCGGGCGGCCGCCGCGACTCCGCGCGCCGCGGCGCCCGTGTCGGCGCAGCCGGCGCCTCCGCGTACGTTCGGTGGGGTTCCGGCCCCGATGCGGTCGGCCGCCGAGGTGTACGGCCTGGAGGAGTCGATGCCGCTCTCCCCGGTTCCGGCGTCATCGGCCCCGGTCGAGGCCCCGGTTCCGGTCGAGGCCCCGGTCCCGGTTGCGGCTCCGGTCGCGGTCGGCCAGGGCGAGCTGGATGCGGTCCAGCGCAACCTGATGTCGGTCGGGATGCCGGAGTCGATGGCTCGCAAGATCACGGGCGGGGACACGTACGCCGGTGTGCTCAGCGTCCTGGCCGCCCGTCCGGCCGCACCCGGTATCCCGGACGGCGGCGGCGAGATCCTGGTGCTGGCCGGTGAGGTGCACGCCGCGGTGCCGATCGCCAAGCAGCTCCTCGACCAGGTGCACGTGGACCAGACCCATCTGCTGCTGGCGGCGCCCTCCACGGCGGGGACCGGGCTGCACTCGTCCCGGCTCATCTCCAGCTGCAGCGCGGCCGAGTCGCGGGCCGAGAAGCTCCAGAGCTCCGACAATCCGTGGGTGGTGGTGATCGACGCCCCGGTCGGCGGGACCGACGCGTTCTGGGTCAACGACATGTGCGAGGCGCTCGGGGCCACCGCGCTCTGGGCCGTCGTCGACGCCACCCGCAAGACCGCGGACACCGCCCGTCACCTGCTCGGTCTCGGCGACGTCGAGGCCCTCGTGGTGCACGGCGTGGAGCTCACATCGGATCCGGGTTCGGTGCTGGGCCTGGACGTGCCGATCTTCTCGCTGGACGGCAAGCCGGCCACCCCGCACGCCTGGGCCGCGATGCTCTGCGCCCGGATCGCGGCCGAGGTGATGCCGTCCGCGGTCGCCCAGCGCCGGCTGACCCGTTCCGGCCGCCGTTGAGCGGGCGCCGCGATGATCAGGCCGTCGGTTCTGCTGTTCGCGCTGCTGATCAGCGCGCCGGCCTGGTACCGCCTGCTCCTCGACGAGCTGGAGCTCCGCCAGGTGCTGATCCGGTTCCTGATCGCGGTGCCGGTCGCCGCGGTGCTGCTCGCCGGGCTCCGGTTCCTCCTCGCCGGTTACCGGAAGGTCGAGGAGGAAGAGGCGCCCGCATCCGTCGTGGTGACACCCGAGCGGTACGACTCCGCGCCCGATGAGTCACGCTGACCACCCGCGGTGAACCAACCGGCGCCGGCCCGCGAATCCGCGGGCCGGCGCCGGTCACATCGCTAGACGTGGGTGTCCAGCCGTCCACTGCCCAGGTCGACCCGGCGCGTGGTGGCCGGGGCCGGTTGTTCGGCGCCGGTGTCCGGGCCACCCCGGGATCCGCCGTCGGTGCGCCGGCCGAGGTGCTCGGCGAACTGCTGCCGGGCCTGCTGCTCGGCGCTGCCCTGCCGCAGGTCGAGTGAGCAGTTGTTGAAGCCGGCCTCGTTCAGTTGGCGGCGCAGGTCGTCGAGGGACTGCCGCAGCGCCTCGGTGCCGGCTTCGGTCCCGCCGGTCAACCGCACGCTGATGTCGCCGTTGCGGATCTCCGCCACCACCTGCACCGGTCCGAGGTCGGCGGGGTGCAGGTGCACGGTCAGCCGGTGCACGCCGTCCGCGTCCAGTCGCAGCGGGATGATCCGGGTGGCGACCTGTGCCGCGTAGGGGGACGGGGTGGCCGGTGGCGGCGCCGGTGGGGCCGGGGCCTGGGCGGTCGGCGCGGTGGCCTGCGGCCCGGTCGTCCCCGGCAGCCCGGCGACGCTCGGATGAGCTGGACCGGCTTCGACCGGTCCGGCGGCCTGGGGAAGAACCGTGGAGAACGCGGTGGCGGACTCCGCCGCGGCACGTCCGGTGGCGGGCGCGCCGGCCCCGCCGCCCGCTTCGGGCTGCTGGTCACCCTGTCCGGCGGAACCCTGCTCGGGCGTGGTGTCAGCGGTGGGCGCCGTCGGGACGGAGGCGTCCGCGGTGGTGCCGAGATCGGTGCCGGCGGATTCCGTGCCGTCCGCGGTCGCCTGGATGGCGGCCTCGCCGGCGCGCAAGCTCTCCGGCCGCAGCGGGGCGGGTGCCACGGCGCCGGTGGCCGTCCCGGTGAGGCCGTTCGCCGGAACGGCGGCCGCCTCGACGGTCGTCCGGCCCGGAACGGCGACCTGGTCGGCGTCGGCGGTGGTTGCGGGCACGGTCGGGCCGTCCTGGCCCGGAACGGCGACCTGGTCGGGCTCGACGGTGGCGGCGGTGGTTGCGGGCACGGTCGGGCCGCCCTGGCCCGCCGGAGCCGGTCCGGTCGGTGCCGTCACCTGGTCCGTGCCGGCCGAGGTCGGGTCGGCCTGCGGCGGCTCGGTGGTCATGGCCTGGATCGCGACCGGCACCGGAACGACGGCCGTCGCCGCGACGGAACCGGTCTCAGCGGCGTTCGGCTCCTGCTCGGTGCTGGTCTGGTCCGGCTCGGAGGACGCCGTGGCACGCTGCTTGGTCGCCCGCTCGGTGGTGTTCCGGTCATCGGCGGTGCGGTTCGGCGAGGTACGTTCCGACGTGGTGCGGCCGGGCGAGTTCCGGCCCGCGACCGACCGCCGGTCGGCGGCCCTGTCCGCCGCCCGCATGGCGGCGGCCCGCTCAGCAGCGGCTTCCCGGCTGTCGGCGGTGCGGTCGGCGGCCCGCTGAGCGGCTTCCCGGCTGTCGGCTGTACGCGCGGCGGCCCGCTCGGCCGCTCGCGCGACGGCGGCCCGCTGGGCGGTTTCCCGGCTGTCGGCTGTACGGGCGGCGGCCGCCCGGGTGGCGGCGGCGGCCCGTTCGGTGGCCGCCCGTGACATCGCGGCCCGGGACATGAGGGACTGGTAATCAGCCGAGCCGGCACCGGCCCGGCTGCCGCCGCGATCCTGGTCGTTCGCATCGGTCGATCGGCCCATCTCGTTCGAGAGCGCCGACCCGAAGTCCGATCCGTCACCACTGCGGCGCCCAGTCGGCGGGCGGCCGATCTCGGTACCCGGTCGGCGGTCGGGGCCGGTCACTGAACTCGGCGTGGTCATCGGATCTCCCTACTCTTCGATATCTGCCCGGGTCGATCTCAGCGATCGAGTGCGGCCAGGGCGTTCTGCACCTTCGGGACGTATGCCTGGGTCTCCGCGTACGGAGGGATGCCGTTGTGCTTGTGAACCGCTCCGCCGCCCGCGTTGTACGCGGCCAGGGCCAGCGGTACGGACTTGAACTCGCGCAGGTGCTGGGCCAGGAGCTTGGCGGCCCCGTTCACGGCCTGGGCCGGGTCGAAGGCGTCGTGCACCCCGAGGCCGCGGGCGGTGGACGGCATGAGCTGCATGAGGCCCTGGGCGCCGGCTTTGCTGACCGCCCTCGGGTCGTACCCGGATTCCACCTTGGCAACCGCTGCCAGCAGCTTCGGTGAGACGTCATACTTCGCGCCGGCCTTCAGGAACAGGTCGGCGTACGGCACTCCGCCGAGTTCGCCGCCGGTCCGCAGCCCGGCCGGGCGCAGCGACGACATGTCCTGCACCGCGGCGGTGGGGACGGTGTCGAGGACCCGGCGGATGGCGCTGGGCGTCTCGTACACATTCTGGATCTTGACGCGGTCACCGGGCTTCGGCGCCGCGATCATCCGGTTGTCGCCCAGGTAGATCGCCACATGGTCGACCGGCGAGTTGAACGCCAGGATGTCGCCCGGCTTCGCCTCGGACAGGCTCGCCACCGGGCGCCCGGCGCGGGCCTGCTGCCACGAGTTTCGCGGCAGTTCGACGCCGAGGTCCCGGTAGGCCCGCTGAACCAGGCCGGAGCAGTCCAGGCCCTTGTCCGGGTCGGTGCCGCCGAAGACGTACGGCGTACCCAGATATCTCTTGGCCGCCGCGACGATGTCGTCACCGCTCGGTCCGCCGGTGACGGCCGGCCCGCCGAGGGTGCCGGTGGCTCCGGCCAGCGCCGATGCGAACTTCGTGCCGGAGGCGCCGCCGGCGGTGACCGGTGCCGGGTTCAGGCCCAGCTGGTTCTGCAGTTCCGTGACACGGGAGAGGATCCCGCTGACACCCAGCATCGTCACGCTTCGCTCCGGTTCGGGTCGTTGACGTCTCCGGCGGCGCTGCGCGCCTTGGCGGTCACCGCGAGTTCGTCCAGAACGGCCTGATCGGTCCGCAGGTCGTGGGCCTTGACCATGGCCGCGTGGCGGTCGCCCATCATCTCCACCGCCCGGCGCCGCTTGGCGGCGTCCGCGAGGGCGGCGAGTCTCTCCTGCTCGATCTCTTCGGCGGCGGTCACCATCCGCTGTGCGTCGAAGAGGCCGGCGGCGAGGGACTGCCGGGCGACCAGCGCCGCCACCATGGCACGGGCGGAGCCCTCGGACGGAGCGTCCGCCCCGACGAGTTCGAGCTTGCGGCGCCGGACCATGGCCTCGGCGTCCCGGACATCGGCCCGGGACTGGATCACGGCGCCGCGAGCGGCGTCCTCCTGTGCCTTGCGGGCACGCAGTACGGGCGCCAGCCGGAACAGACGATTCAACGTTGGCCTCCTAGCGGGGCGGGTGGGCCTTCACATGCCGGTTCGGTCAGACAGCCGTTCCGCTGAGGTCCTGCACCCGCTTCGCTCCCGACCTGCCCCGCTCGCCCACCTCAACTCCGCGACCCGCCCGGATGTCCGGATCCGTGACCGCCTCAGGTGGTGGCGATCAGGGCGCGCAGTTCGTCCCAGGCGGACTCGGCGGTGGTGCGGTCGTCGAGGTTCTGGCGGAGGAACGCGCCGATCTGCGGCCAGGCCGCGTTGGCCCGGTCCGCGTCCGGATTGGTGCCGGGTACGTAGGCGCCGATCTCGACGAGTTCGCGGACGTCCCGGTGCGCGGCCATCAGCCGGCGCAGCTCGGTGGCGTCGGACCGCTGCTGCGGTGTCGTGATCCGGTTGGCGACCCGGGAGATCGAGTCCAGCGCCTGGATCGCCGGGAAGTGCCCGGCGGTGGCGAGCTTACGGTCCAGCACGATGTGCCCGTCCAGGATCGAGCGGGCGGCGTCGGCGATCGGCTCGTTGTGGTCGTCGCCTTCTACCAGCACCGTGTAGAGGCCGGTGATGCTGCCCCGGGCGCCCGGCCCGGCCCGTTCCAGCAGGGAGGCGAGCATCGCGAAGACGGACGGCGGATATCCGCGGGTGGCCGGCGGCTCGCCGACCGAGAGGCCGACCTCACGCTGCGCCATCGCCGCACGGGTCACGCTGTCCATCATCAGCAGCACGTCGGCGCCGTCGTCCCGGTAGTACTCGGCGATCCGGGTGGCCACCGCGCCGGCCCGGAGCCGGACCAGCGGCGGGGTGTCCGAGGTGGCGATCACCAGCACCGAGCGGGCCAGCCCTTCCGGGCCGAGGTCGTGTTCGATGAACTCGCGTACCTCGCGGCCGCGCTCGCCGACCAGGGCGACCACGTTCAGTTCCGCCGAGGTGCCCCGCGTGATCATGCTCATCAGGGTGGACTTGCCGACCCCGGAGCCGGCGAAGATGCCGATGCGCTGGCCCCGCCCGCACGGGACGAGGGTGTCCAGGACGCGTACCCCGAGGGACATCGGCGCGTCGACGAGCTGCCTTTCCATGGCCGAGGGCGGCGCCGAGTCGATCGGCACCAGGTGCCCGCGCAGCGGTGGACCACCGTCCATCGGCCGGCCCAGCCCGTCCAGGATCCGGCCGCGCAGGTCGGGCCCGACCGCGACGCGCAGTGGCCCGCCGGTGCTCACCGCCGGGGTGCCCGCGCCGATCCCGGTGATCGGGCCGAGCGGCATGCAGGAGAGCCGTTCCCCGTCCAGCGCGGCCACCTCGGCCAGCACGATGTCCTTGCCGACGCCGAGCCGCAGCAAATCACCGACGTTCGCCTCGAGCCCGCTGACCGTGACGCGCAACCCGACCGCTCCGGTCACCCGCCCACTGACCAGGGGGCGGGCCGCCTCGATGGCGCTGTGCAGCCGGTGCTGGAACAGATCGGTCATTGCCGGATCCTCTACATCCGCAGGGCCTCCCGGGCGCGGTCCATCGCGGTGGCGACGGTCGCGTCGACGGTTGCGGTACCCGTCTCGGCGACGGCGTCACCGGGTCGGAGCCCGGGATCGGGGCGCAGCACGATCCGCCGCCCCTGATAGTCGAAATCGCCCCCGGAGCCCTCGCCGACCAGGCTCTGGAGGTCGTCCGGATGCAGGCTGACGACCACGTCGGCGTGTTGCGGGGCGGCGGTCATGGCCCGTCGCAGGGCGTCCGCCCCGCGTTCCGGGTCCTCCCGCAGGGCCCGGCCGATGATCCCCTCGGCCAGCTCCCAGGCGCTCGCCATGATCAATTCCTGCATATCGGTGTAGGTCGGCCTGAGCTGGTCCTCCAGGTCGGTGACCGCACGGCCGAGGGCGTTCACCGCCTGGGCCAGGGCCATGGCGCGGCGATGCTCGTGCTCCTCCTCGGCGACCACGGCGCGAGCCGCGGCGGCCTCGTTGGCCACCGCGGCGTCACGTTTGCCCGCCGCCCACCCTTCGGCGTAACCGGTGGTCCGGGCCTGCTGTTTGGCCTTCTCGACGGCTTCGCTGTCGACCGGGGTGTCGGGCCGCAGATCGACGGCGAACCGCGCGGCGGCGGCGTTCTCGGCCATCGCCCCGCGGATCACCCGGTCAGGCGATGAGCTCATCGGCCTCGCCACCACGCTGGATCTCGATCTGGCCGGAGTCCTCCAGCGAGCGGATGACGCCGACGATCTTGGCCTGGGACTCCTCGACCATCTTGACCTTGACCGGGCCCAGCAGGTCCATCTCCTCCAGCAGGTTCTCCCGCCCGCGCTCGGACAGGTTGCCGGTGACCTTGTCCCGCACGCTCACCGGCACACCCTTGAGGGCGGTGGCCAGGTCGGCCGGCTCCACCTGCCGCAGGATCAGCTGCACCGCGCGGTCGTCCAGGTTCACGATGTCCTCGAACATGAACATCCGCCGGCGGATCTCCTCGGCCAGCTCCGGGCTGCGCGTCTCGAGGGCCTCCAGGATGAGCCGCTCGGTCGTGCGGTCGGCGCGGTTGATGATGTCGACGAGCGGTTGCAGACCACCGACCGTGGAGAGCTCGTCCGGCTGCAGCACGCTGGAGAGCTTGCGCTGGAGGGCGCTCTCCACCTGCCGGATGATGTCCGGCGAGGTCCGGTCCATGATCGCGATGCGGTGCGCGACCTCGGTCTGCACCTCCAACGGCAGGTTGGCCAGGATCGACGAGGCCAGCGCCGACGGGATGTGCGCCAGCACCAGGGCGATCGTCTGCGGGTGCTCGTACTGAACATAGGACAGCAGTTGCCGTGGGTCCGCGTTGCTGAGGAAGTTGAACGGGATGTCGTCCATCGACGCCTCGAGCCGGTCCAGGATCAGCGCCGCCCGCTCCGAACCGAGCGACGCCTCCAGAAGCTCCCGGGCGTAATCCATGCCACCCGCTCCGGCGTACCGGGTGGTCGCCATGACGTAGAACTCGTCCATCACGTCGTCGACCTGCGCGGGTTGGAGCTTGCCCAGCCGAGCCACCTCGGCGGACACCATCTCGACCTCCTTCTCGGTCAGGTTCGCCATCACCTGGGAGGCGTGTTCCTTGCCGAACTGGACGAGCATGATCGCGGCCTTGCGGGCGCCCGTCATGGACATCGTGGCTAGCTGCGGTGTAGTCAACGGGGTACTCCTGCCGTTCAGTGCTAGACCGGGTCAGAGGACATCCAGCTGCGGATCAGCGCCGCCGTCTCGTCGGGCTTCTCCCGGACCAGCTCCTCGATCTCCCGGCGACGTTCCTCCCGGGCCTCGTCGATCTGGTTGGTCGTGTCCGGCAGCTCCAGCGGCTGCGGCGCGTCGATCTCCAGCTCCGCCCGCTGAGCCTCCAGCGCGGCCTGCATGTCCTCGAGAAGACGACGCTCCTCGTCGGTCAGCTGCTGCTGGCGCTTCTTGGCACGCCGGTGGGCCCGCCAGGCCAGGAAGATCAGGGCCAGCACCACGAGCAGCAGGACCGCCGTCTGGATCAGCTTGGTCCGCTTGGCCGACTCCTCGTCCGCGGCCGCTGCCGCGAGCTCGTCCTGGGCCGCCTTCGCCTGGGTGTCGTCGAACGGCATGGCGGCCACCGCGATGGTGTCGCCCCGGGTCGGGTCGATGCCGGCCGCCGCGCTGAGCAGCTGCTGCACCTCTTCCTTGTTGACCGCACCGGCGGCCGCGCTGTCCAGCAGAACCGACACGTTGAGCCGCTCGATGCTGCCCGGAGCGTTCCGGCGCACCTCCTCCACCTCGTTGAAGCGGCGGGTACGGGTCTCGTCCTTCTGCTGGTACTGGCCGGCGCCCCCGGCGCCGCTGGGCACCTGGATGTTGTCCGGGCCGAGCACGCCACCCGTACCGGTGCCGGTCCCGGCGTAGGTCTCGCTCTTGATGTTCTCCTGCTCGGCGGGCATCGACGGATCGGTGCTGTAGTTCTTGCTGCGCGTCTCGGTCTGGTCGAAGTCCAGGATCGGGCTGGTGGTGACCACCGCGTTGCCGGGGCCGACCAGGTTGTCGAGCATCCGCTGCAGAGACGTGTTCATGCGGTTCTGGAAGGCGACCGTCTGCTGCTCGGTGCCGCTGTCGGCGCCGGCGGAACCGACCGTGTTGCCACCGCCGGTGGAGAGCATCTGCCCGTCCGAGCCGGCGACCGTGACCTGGGTGGGGTCGAGTCCCTCGACGCTCGACGCGACCAGGTGCACGATCGACTGCACCTGCTGCTGGTCGAGCTCCTCGTTCGGCTTCGAGGCGACCAGCACCGACGCCGTCGGCTTCTTCTCGTCGTCGGAGAAGATGTCCTCCTGCGGCATCACGAGGTGAACCGTCGCGGCCTCGACACCGTCGATGGATTTGATCGTGCTGGCCAGCTCACCCTCGAGCGCCCGCTGGTAGTTGGCGTGCTGCATGAAGTCGCTGGTGGTGATGCCCTGCTGGTCCAGCAGCGAGTAACCGGTGCCCTCGTCGCCGGGCAGGCCCTCGCTGGAGAGCTGGAGCCGCAGCTCGTTCACCTGGTCCTTCGGCACCATGATGGTCTGGCCGTCGTTCGCCAGCTCGTAGGAGGTGCCGGACTTCTCCAGCGATTCCACGATCGCAGCGGCGTCCTTGGACGACAGATTGTTGAAGAGGGTCTGGTACGACGGCTTGGCCGCCCAGGTGGCGAAGAAGTAGCCACCGACGAGGATGGCGAGAACCGCGAAAATTGTGACTGCCTTCTGTCCCGGTGTAAAGGACTTGAAGGTGTCCGTAACGCGGCGAACGGGAGCGGGAAGGCGGTCGGTCATATCAGGCCTGCATCCTCATGATCTCTTGGAAGGCCTCGACGGCCTTGTTGCGAACGGCCATGGTCAGCTGCAGTCCGAGAGCCGCCTCGGTGGAGGCCATCGTGTACTGCGCCGGGTCCTGCAGCCGGCCGTCGGCCACCTGCACGGCCAGGTCGCTGGCCTTGGTCTGGGCGGCCTGCACGTTCTCCAGGCCCTTGGCGACCATGCTGGCGAAGTCGCTGTTCGGGCCGACCGCGGAGGGCGTGGACCCGGTCTCCGAGGAACCGCCGAGGCCGCCGAGTTTGAAGCCGCCGGTGACACCGCTGAGACCGCTGAGGCCGGAGACGGAGGAGAAGCCGCCGATGGGGCTGATCGGTGAGGTCAAGACAATCACTTCCCGAGGTTGATCGCGGCGGTGTACGTCTCGCGCGCCCGGTCGACGACCGCAAGGTTCGCCTGGTAGGAGCGCTGGGCCATCATCATCTGGGCCATCTGGTCGCCCATGTTGATGTCCGGCCGGCGGACGTAACCCTCGGCGTCGGCGAGCGGGTTGTCCGGTTCGTGGACCAGGACCCCCTCCGGGCTGCCGAAGTGGGCGCCGGCGACCTCGACCCCGTTCCCGTCCTGTGCGGCGCGGGCCGCGACGTACCGGGCCTGGAAGGCGTTCTCGCTGGTCCGGGTCGTGGTGTTGGCGTTGGCGAGGTTGTCGGCCACGGCGTCCAGCCACTTCCGGTAGACCGTGACACCAGTACCGGCGATCCCGATGGCGTTGAAGGTACTCATCGTCAGGCCCCCTTGATGGCTTCACGCAGCAGGCTGTACTTGCCGTCCAGCGCCCGGATGGCGAGGTTGTAACGCATCGTGGTGTCGATGTGCGACAACGTCTCCTCGTCGAGGTTGACGTTGTTCCCGTTCAGCCGGGTGGGCTCCAGCGACCTCAGCACGCTCGGGGTCACCTCGGCCGGTGACCGGCCCTGGGTGACGGCGCTCTGCAGCGCCTCCTCGAATTTGACCTTACGGGCCTGGTAGCCGGGGGTCTCGATGTTGGCGATGTTGTTGGCGATGGCCTGCTGGCGCACGGCCAGTCCGGTCACCGCGACCCGCAGCGCGGACGACGAGCGGTCGTCGAACAAGGTGGCTCCCTCCGTCGATCCGTTCCTGTCGCCGATCCTTGGCTTCTCGTTCGAGCGATCCGTCGCTCGTACCCTGCACTTCGGCGCACTCGCCGATCCGCTGAGTCCCAACCGGTTGCCGGTAGGTTGCACACGAAAAGGTCCCGTCCCCCGTGTCGGGGGACGGGACCTTCATCAGCCGTTGTCACATGGCGCAGTCGAGGTAGACCGGGCGCTTGACCGCCTCCCCGGTCTCGATCCGGGCGGTCATCGCCGCCTGCTGCCGGTTCGCGGTGATCCGCCGGGCGATCTCCTCGGCCACCGCCAGCTGCCGGGTGAGGATCTCGTCCGCCCGCGGCCTGAGTTCGAGCGGCAGCGCACCCAGCTCGGTCGGCGGACGCCACAGGTTCGCCGGCGGCGTCTCGAGGAGGCGCCGCTCGTCGGCGAGCAGCGTCTCGACCGTCAGCACGTCCAGCTCGAGCTCGTCCAGCGCCGCGCTCCAGGCGCCCCGCCAATCGGTCGACGACGTCATGGTCGTCATGCCGGGGCCAGAGCGGCCTCGCGCCACGCGTCACGCAGCGGCTCCACCAGTTTCCGGCAACCGACCACCCGGTCGGCGTCCTGCTTGACGTTCGCGCCGATCAGCTCGGTGAGCAGGTAGCCGTAGAGGTTCGCCAGACCCGGCGCGCCGTCCCACGCGTCCATCTTGAGACTGGCGTGCAGCTCCAGGACGATCTCCTGCGCGTGGCCGATCCGGTTGTTCGCCGCCTCCCGGTCACCGCCGCGGAGGGCCTCCTCGCCGTGCATCAGGTCCAGCACGAGCCGGTCGTAGAGCATCATCAGCAGCTTCGCCGGCGAAGCCGTGTTGATCGAGTCCTGCAGGTAGCGGTCACGGAGGTTGGTCACGGTTATCGGTCCCCTAGGTCAGGTGTGGGCGGGAGTCGGTGTCGCGGATCCGTTACATCAGGCCCGCCAGCTGCCCGGACAGCCAGCTCGACTGGTTCTGGAGCTTGCCGAGCGCGACCTCCAGGCCTGAGTACTGCTTCTGCAGCGCCTCACGCTTGCTCACCAGCCGGACGTCCCAGCTGCTGATCTGGTCGTTCAGCGAGTCGATCTCGTTCTTGCGGCCGGTGACGGCATTCGTGATCACCGTGGACTGCTTGTCGGCGAGAGCCTCCACCTGGCCGGCGTACGCGCTGCTGACCTGCTGGATCTTCTGCGGGTCCTTGTTGTATTCGGCGGTGAACTTGGCCGCGTCGAAGGTCACCTTGCCGTCGCGGTCCAGCCCGACGCCGAACTGGCTGAGGCTGCCGAAGTCGACCGTCTCGGTGGTCTGGTCGGGCAGGGTCCGGTCGTAGGTCAGCCCCCGGCTCACCGTGCCCAGAATGGCCTGGCTCATCTCCCGCACGGTGGAGTCGCCGGTGAGCGGCGAGCCCTTCTTCGTCCCCACGTTGTACGCGGTCTGCGTCTTGACCTCGGTGAGCGCCGCGTTCATGGCGTCCACCATCGCCTGCATCTTCGCGGTGACGGCCCCGGCGTCCGAGGTGGCCGTGACGGTGACGCCGGCCTCCTTCTTGGTGGCCGTGATCGCCAGGCCCGGCATCAGCCCGCTGAACGTGTTCGTGTCGCTGCTGACCGCGTATTCCGCTGCGGTGCCCGGGTTCACCCTGAGGAGGGCGCTCTGCGAGGGCGTGTCCTCGGCGGTGAGGCCACCCGCACTGAGATCCACCTGGAATCCGTTGCCGGCGCCGGTCTTCGTGCCGGAGAACTGGAGCACGCCGTTGGCGCCGTCGGTGTTGACCACGGTCGCGCGGACATCGAGTCCGGCCGCGTTGACAGCGGCGGCGATGTTGGCGGCCGTGGGCTCCTGATCGGCGGGAATCGTGATCGTGGTGGCGGCGCCGGCGGCGGTGAACAGGTCGTTCGTACCGTCCGCGTCGCTGTCCGACCACGATCCGTTCGTGATCGTGAACGAGCGGGGATAGGTGTTCGCGGTGGTGTCGATGTTCTTGACGACGCTGACCTGTGCCCGGGCCACCTGATCCACGTCGAAGGTGAGGCTGCCGGACATGCCGGACATGCCACCGGTGGCCGCGGCGGTGACGCTCGTCGAGGTGGACTCGGTCTTGAGCGATCGCCAGGTGGCGAGCGACTGCATCGCGTCCGCGGCCGTCTTGATGGCCTTCAGCTTGGTGTTGACCGACTGGTAGGCGTTCTGCGCGCTCTGCGCGGTCTGCGCCTTCGCTTTGAGCTTGTCCTGCGGGGCGGCCTCGACCTGCATCAACTGCGAGATCATCGAGGACGTGCTGAGCCCGCTGACGAGACCGTCGATGGAACTGACCACGGGAACCTGCCTTCAGGGGTCTAGCCGGGTGAATGCGGATGGGGGTGGCCGTTGCCGGTCCACCCCCATCTTCGGTATCGCGCCTTGCTAATTCAGTTGTTGTCGGTTGCCGTCCGGTTAGAACGTCAGCGGAGCAGCGACAGCACACCCTGCGAGGACTGGTTGGCCTGCGAGAGCATGGCCGTGCCGGCCTGGGTCAGGATCTGGCTACGGGTGAACGAGACCATCTCGGTGGCCATGTCGGCGTCCCGGATCCGGGACTCCGACGCGGACAGGTTCTCGACGGTCGTGTTGAGGTTGTTGATGGTGTGCTCGAAGCGGTTCTGGGACGCACCGAGCGAGGCCCGCTGGTCGGTGACCGTCTTGAGGGCAGCGTCCAGCGCATCGATGGCGGCCGTCGCGCCGGCGCTGCTGCTCAGGTCGAGAGAGTCGATGGCGAGAGTGGTCGCGTCCATGGCACCGATCGAGATGCTGAGGACATCCTCCGCACCCGTGTTCGCGCCGACCTGGAAGTCCTTGGCGGTGAAGGAACCGTCGAGCAGCTTCGACTTGCCGAACGAGGTGGTGTCGCTGACCCGGGTGATCTCGAGGGCGAGCTCGTCGACCTCCTTCTGTGACGCCGCCTTGGCATCGGTGTCCAGGGCGGCACTGTTCGCCTGCACGGCCAGGTCACGCATGCGCTGCACCATGCTGGTGACCTCGCTCAGGGCGCCCTCAGCGGTCTGCACGACGCTGATCGCGTCCTGGGCGTTGCGGGTGGCGACCTTGAGGCCACCGACCTGGGAGCGCAGACCCTCGGAGATCGAGAGGCCGGCCGCGTCGTCCGCCGCGCGGTTGATGCGGAAACCGCTGGACAGCTTCTCCAGCTGCTTCGACATCTGGTTGTCGCTGACGGAGAGGTTGCGGTAGGCGTTCTGCGCCGCGATGTTCTGGTTGATGCGAAGACCCATGAGAAATTCCTCCTTGAGTGGGGTCTTGAACCGGCCCGTCCGTGGACCGTGGTGTTGTGCCCTACCCATCGGCGGGCCGGCGGGAGGCCATGAGGATTATCGGAAAATTCTTCGGGCCTATCGGGCGAAACGGAGAAGTACCGATCGGCGGCGAAACTGCTCAGTGTCACGGCGGATGTGCCGATCTGCCCGGATGAACGGTCCGCCCGGAGGGTGGCCCGACCATCGACACGACGGAGGACCACGTGAGCCTGACCGATCTGGCCAGTGTCCTGTGGCGCTCACGTGAGCTGCTGGAGATGCTGCTCTTCAAGCTGGAGGAGGAGCAGTTGCTGCTCGCCGCCAACCGTTCACGCTGGCTCAGCCACGCCACCCGCGAGGTGGAGCTGGTGCTCGATCAGATCCGGCAGACCGAGGTCATCCGGGCGACGTACGCGCAGGCGGTGGCCGCCGAGATGGGTCTGGACCCGGAGGCCTCCCTCGGCGAGCTTGCGGATGCGGCCCCCGACCCCTGGTCCGACCTCCTGCACCAGCACCGCAAGGCGTTCCTGCTGCTGACCTCGGAGATCCGGACGCTGGCCGACGTCAACCGGGACCTGCTCACGGCCGGGCAGCGCGCGGCCCGCGAAACCATGCTCGCGTTCGCCGAGACCGTGGAAACGTATGGACCACAGGGACAGACAGTCACCGGCGGCGTGCGCCGCCCCACCCTGGTAGATGAGGCGATCTGATGGGCAGCACCTTCGGCGGCATCAACACCGCGCTCACGTCGCTCTACGCGCAGCGTCGCGGCCTGGACGTGACCGGCCAGAACATCGCGAACGCGAATACCGAGGGATACAGCCGGCAGCGGGTGACGATGCGCTCGCTGAACTCCAACACGGTGCCCGGCATGTACTCCATGTCGGCGGAGGCCGGCGCCGGTGTCGCGGTCTCGTCGGTCGATCGGCTGCGCAGCGCGGGGCTGGACCAGCGCAGCTACATCGAACACGGGACCTCGGCCTATCACACCGAGCGGGCCGGATCGTACGGGCTCATCGAGGAGGTCTTCGCCGAGCCGAGCGACACCGCACTCCAGGCTCGCCTCCAGGACCTGTGGGACGGCTGGAACGCCGTCGCGATGAACCCCACCCAGAGCGCGCCCAAGGCGGCACTGCTCGAACAGGCCACGACCGCGGCGGCGTCGCTCAACGACGCGGCCACCTCGCTGAACAACCAGTACACGACCAACCGGACCGGGCTGGACATCCGTACCGCTGAGGTGAACAAGACCGCCGCGGAGATCGCGAAGCTGAACAAGGAGATCGTGGTGGCCACCGGGGCCGGCCTCCAGCCGAACGAACTGGCCGACCAGCGGGGGCAGCTGATGCTGAAACTGTCCGACATGATCGGTGCGACGGCGCAGACCCTGCCGAACGGCTCGATGAACGTCTACGTCGGTAACGCCGCTCTGGTCAGCGAGTTCACCTCCCAGACGATCGAGGTCGCGCCCGGTAGCGCGACGCGGCTCGAGGATCTCGCCACCACCGGGGTCAACCTGCGATGGGCGGACACCGGACTTCCGGTGAACGCCGGCGGGACCATGGGCGCCCAGATGGAGTTGCTCGGCAAGGGCGGCACGCTGGACGAGATCGCCGGGCGGCTGGACAAGGTGGCCGCCGCCCTGGCGAAGACCGTCAACGACCTGCACAGCACCGGGTACAGCATCGACGGCACGACCGGGCAGAACCTCTTCATCGCGGGCGGCGGTGTCCCGGCCGGCACCCCGATCACCGCGGCCAACATCGCGGTCGGCATCACCGACACGAGGAAGCTGGCGGTCTCCGGGGGGGATCCCACCGGGACACCGCCGGTGCTCGACGGATCGATCGCGGACAGCCTCTCCGACCTGGGCGCCTCGACGAGCGGAGCCGACGCCGAATATCAGTCGATGATCGGCGACCTCGGTGTGGTCGCCCAGTCCTCGATGCGGCGGCGGGACATCCAGGTCTCGGTGACCGAGCAGGTGGACGCGGCACGCGACGCGGAGTCCGGGGTCAACCTCGACGAGGAGATGACCAACCTGCTGACCTACCAGCGGGGGTACGAGGCGGCCTCACGCGTCCTCACCACGATCGACTCGATGCTCGACCAATTGATCAACCGTACCGGCCTCGTCGGTAGGTAAGGGGAGCCATTTCATGAGCATGAGCCCGCGTGTCACCGAGAACAGCGTCCGTACCCGGGTGATGGGGAACCTGCAGCGCAGCCTCGGCCGGACCCACACGACCATGGAGCAGATCTCCAGCGGCAAGCAGTTGCACCGGCCCTCCGACTCCCCGACCGGGGCGGTCACGGCCCTCCAGTTGCGCGGCGAGGTACGTGCGAACCAGAAGTACTCGCTCAACGCGGACGACGCCTTCGGCCGCCTCGGCATGCTGCAGGACAACCTGCAGTCGATGACCGGCCTGATGTCCAGGGTCCGCGAGCTCGCTCTCGAAGGGGCCAGCACGGGCGCCACCTCACCCGAGGCGAACGCGGCCAGGGCTGCCGAGATCGACCAGATCAAGGGCACGCTGCTCCAACAGGCGAACAGCAAGTATCTGGACCGGCCGGTCTTCGGCGGCGCCACCGTGGGCGTCGAGGCCTATGACACGTCCGGCGCCTACGTCGGCGAGTCGACGGTTCAGACGCTCCGGGCGGTCGGCCCGAACGCCAAGGTCCGGGTGGATCTGGGGGGTCCTGAGGTCTTCGGGGCCGAGGGTTCCCCGACCCAGCTCTTCAAGGTCCTGGACGACCTCTCGACGGCGATCCGAGCGAGTGACCACACCGCCATCAACGCCGGCATGAAGAATCTCGATCAAGCGTCTGACCTCGTGAAATCCACCCTTTCGGAGGTAGGCGCTCGATACAATCGGGTTACCCAGATGAAGCAGTCCGCCGAGGATCGCTTGATGTCCGTGTCGTCGCAGCTGTCCGGTATCGAGGACATCGACCTGCCGAAGGCGATCATGGATTTGCAGCTTCAGCAGAACTCCTATCAGGCCGCTTTGGCCGCCACGGCCAAGGTGGTCCAGCCCTCGCTCATCGATTTCCTGAGGTGACCATGACTACCCGTACCACATCCCGTCCGATTGAGGCCACGATGACCGACCCGTCGCTGGGGCTGCCGACCATCATGATGGCGGCGTCCATGCCCGGCTTCCCGGCGCACCGGGAATTCGTCCTGGTGCGGATCAACGACGACGGCCTGCTCTACGCGCTGACGTCCATCGAGGACCCCGAGCTCCGGTTCCTCGTGGCTCCGCCCGAGCCGTTCTTCCCGGACTACGCCCCGGAGATCGACAACTCGGTGTTCTCCGCGCTGAACTGCAAGGACCCGGATCGGCTGCTGCTGCTCACCGTCATCACCGCGGGGGAGAACGAGACCACGGCGAACCTGCTCGCCCCCATCGTGCTGGACCGGGACAGCATGCGAGCGATGCAGGTCGTCCTCACCGGCTCGAACTACCCGGTTCGGGCGATCATGAACAAGAAATACTAGACCTCGAAGTGTGGGCGCGGTCGCGTTTCGTCGCGGCCGCGCCTTTGCCATGCTGTCCGTTCCATGGATGGAGGAGGGCACCGATGCTTGTGCTGACCCGGCGGGCCGGGGAGAGCGTCATGATCGGCGACGACGTCGTCGTCACGGTTCTCGAAGCCCGCGGTGACGTCATCCGGCTGGGCATCCAGGCACCCCGCGACGTGCAGGTGCACCGCGAGGAGGTCTACCGCGAACTGCAGGAAGCCAACCAGGCGGCCGCCTCGCCCACCGACGGCGCCGTCAAGGCGCTCGCCAAGATATTCGAGAAGCCGGAATCGGCCGGATGAGGAACACCCGGGAACGCCCGCCGCGATCACGCGGCGGGCGTTTCCCGCATCACCGGCTCGGCCGCTCCTGACCTGCACCGGTCCGCTGACCCCGGGGACAACGCCGGACCCGCACTCTCATCTGGTCGGGAGAATCCCGTTCGTCGAGCCGGGAGGCGAGTGGTGGGCGCAGAGCGCGAGTCAGTCATCGAAGGCGGTGTGGTCGGTACGGCCCGCGCGCTGAATCTGGCGGTGGACGCGCACGTGCACACCGGATTCGCGGCCGGCCGGGACGCGGTGGGTGTGGTGGTGTCGGCCGCCGATCAGGCCGGCCTGACCGCGATCACCTTCGCCGATCAGGCCGGGCCGGACACCACCTGGCTCCCGGCGTACGCGGCCGCGGTCCGGCGGGCCCGGCACCGTACCGAGATGACCCTGCGGGTCGCGGTCGAGGTCGAGGTGGTCAGCGCGGACGGGTGGCTGGCCCTGCCGGCCGACCTCGCCCCGCTGGACGCCCTGTCGGTGGCGGTCTCCGCTCTCCCGATCGGCGACGACGTGCTCGGTCCGCGCGAGGTCCGCGCCCGGCTGGACGGCGGCCTGATGGTCCCCGGTCAGGTGGCGGAGCTGCTGGTGGCGGCGGCCGTGAAGGGCATGGAGCGGGCCTCCCGGTACGTGCCCACCCAGCTGGCCCGCCCGCTCGCACTGCTCGGGCAGGTCGGCCTCGACGACTCCGTGGTCACGCCGGCGCTGGTCGCCGAGCTGGCGACGGCCTGCCGGGCCGCCGGCGCCGTGGTGGAGGTCAGCGAGGCATGGCGCAGCCCGTCCCCGCGGGTGGTGCAGATGCTGCTGGACGCCGCCGTGATGGTGATGCCGGCCAGCGACGCCCGGTACGCCGCCGAGGTGGGTCACTGGCAATACCTGCGCCGCGTGTGAGCGCGACGAGGAACCGCCAAATCGAACACGTTTCGCAGTAGTCTCCGTACTCTCTGTGATGCCAGCACTTCAGCATGGGAGAGTTGCGATGAGCATGGTTCAGCAGGCTATCGAGGTGAGCGCACCGCTTCACACGGTGTACGAGCAGCTCGCGGCGTTCGAGAACTACCCCCGTTTCATGACCGGCGTGCGACAGGTGACCGCGGTCGGGTCCGACCAGACCCACTGGATCATGGATGTCGACGGGAAGCGCCGCGAGTTCGACGCCCAGATCATCGAGCGGTCGCCGGACGAGCGGGTCTCCTGGTCCACCATGGAGGGCCCACTGCTCGCCGAGACCATCACGCTGCGCCCGATGGGGGAGACCAAGACGCAGATCGTCGCCCAGTTGGAGGCTGACATCGCCTTCCTCATGCCCAGTGACCGGCACGGGCAGGAGTCGCTGAACCGGCGGCTCAAGGACGACCTCACCACCTTCAAGGGCCTGGTGGAGAGCGGTGTGCTCGGCGGTAGCCCGATCCCGCCGAGCGGCGCCGGCTCCAAGCGGATGGCCACCCACTCGCACACCCTGCTGCCCGGCGTCGCCGCCGATCCGGCCTCACCGGCCTCGGTCGCCGCCCGCATCCGCAACCGCAACGCCGCCGCGAAAGCGGCCATGGCCGACGCCGCCAGCGCCGGGGCGGAGAACTCGGGGGGCGTCGCCGGATCCGCCCGGATGGGCGGCCGCACCGGTCAGAGCGACATGTGGGGCACCGGCATGATCAATGAAGAGGAACGCGGTTAGGGATTCCCGGCCTGAGCGGCCCGGAGACGCCGAGCGTCTCCGGGCCTTCCCTTTTCCGGGGTACGCCTAGAGCGCCGGCGCCGCTTCCAGGGTGACCAGCAGACGGGCGCCACGTGGCTCGGCGTGCTCGTAGCGGACCGACCCGCCGTTCGCCTCGACCAGGTGCCGGACGATGAAGAGACCGAGTCCCGCGCCGCGGATGAACCGGCCGAACAGGCTGGGCAGCACGTCCTCCGGGATGCCGGTGCCGCTGTCCTGCACGCTCAGGAGCAGGGTCCCGCCCGGCTCCCGTTCGGCCCGGATGCGGACCGGCGGCGCCCCGTGCGTGAGCGCGTTCTTCAGCAGGTTCTCCACGATGACGATGAGGTGCCCGCGGTCGGCCAGCGCGGCCAGGTCCTCGTCGATGGTGATCTCCACATCGCCGGAGCCGGACGTCGCCGCGCTGACCGTCTCGACCACCTCGAGCAGCGGCACCGGCACCCGGCGGGCGGTGACCGTGCCGGTGTCCAGCCGGAACAGCAGCTGTAGGTCGTTCATCATCTTGATCAGCCGCCGGGTGTTCTTGTCGATCTTGGTGGCCAGTTCCAGCCGGATGTCCTCCGGTAGATCGGCCCAGTCGGCGCAGAGCAGTTCGGCGAGGCTCGCGATGGAGCTGATCGGCTGCGCCACGTCATGCGTCAGCATGGAGGTGAGGTCGTTCTTGAAGGCGAGGGCGGAGGCGAGTTCGGCATTGCCGCGCTCCAGTTCGGCGGCGTGCTGGGTGAGTTCCTCCTCGGCCTGCTTGCGCTCCGCGATGTCGACGTAGGTGGCGACGTAGCCGCGGGTCGCGCCGGCCGCGTCCGGGATGGCCGCCATGGTGGCGAGCACCGGCACGTCGGTGCCGTCGGCGCGGGGCAGCAGCCAGTCGCCGCCGGTGCCGGGCGGGGGCAGCGGCGGCGATTCCGGCAGGGTGTCGTCGTGCCCGGTGAGTTCCCGCCAGCGCCGGTTCACGTCGATCACCCGGTAGTTGGCGTCCATCACCATGACCGCCTCGTTCATCGACTGCAACAGCGTCTGCGCGAAGTCCTGCCGTTCGCGCAGATCGTCGACCATGTGCCGGTGGCTCCGGCCGGCGCCGAGGGTGCGCACCAGGTAGGCGAGCAGGGCCAGCAGGGCGAGCGCCGCGAGGATCACGGCGATGCTCACCGCCGCGGCGACGAGGCCGATCCCGAGGTTCGCGACCATCACGGTGACCAGGACGGCGGCGATCGGCGTGGCGATCAGGGCGGGGGCGTGGTCGCGTACGCCGGCGCGCGTCCCGGAGTCCGGGGGGCGGTGTTCCGGTGCGGTCTCGGGGCGAGCCAGGATGGCGCCGACGACCAGCATGAGCAGGGCGACGGCCAGGTGGGTGGCCATGACTCCGGGCGGGCCGGCCGGCTCGACCAGCCGGGGGACCAGGGCGACCAGCGTGATGATCGCGGCGCCCAGCAGGAGCGGGTCGGCGACCCGGAACGCGATCCCACCGGTAGGCCGGGGCACGCGCAGATCGAGGCAGGCGATCGCCAGCCCGGTGAGGGTGGTGGCGACGCCCTCGGCCGGGTGCCCGCCCAGGGAGGCGACGCCCACGCCGGTCGCGATCAGGGCGAACGACACCGCCGCGGCCACGCGGAAACGGCCCGTCCCCGGATCGGGAACGGGCATCACCTGGAGCAGGAGGGCGATTCCGGCCGGAATCAGGGCGGCCGCCGGAGTGCCGATGAGGCCCTCCGGCGGAACGCCCGCATCGAATGTGTGCAGTGCACCGATGACGGCGACCACCACTCCGGCGCATGCGGCTGTCAGATGGGAAAGCCTGCCCACGCCGTGCGCCGCGATATGCACAAATACCCACAATACGTGAGGGAAAGAGCATAACGCGGACTACCCCCGGGAGTGGTTACCTACCGGCCCACTCGAAGCCCTCCTCCAGGCGGATCTTGCTCGCCACACGAGTGATGTCGGCCTTGTGCCGGTTGGCGTGGTGGCCACAGAACGCCAGATCCCCACCACTGGCCAGGACGACCTCCAGCTTGGCGGCCGAACCGCAACGATCGCAGCGCTCGGTCAGCTCGCCGACGGTGTCGATCGCGGGCGACAGCAGAGTGTTCATATCGCTCTCCTTGCTTCGGTGGCGGTGCAGCGGTCCCGACAGCGAGAAGTTCGGCCTGCCGCACGGTCGGCTTAGTGGTTCGCGGTGTGACACGTCCGATCGGACGTCTCCGATCCGTACAACCGGGACGCAACCCGGAGGAACCCGGGGGCGCACTCTCCCCTCCCCACCATTTCCCTCAGCTTCTTTCGGCATTCCCCCGGGCCGGAACTTCATCGACCTGTGATGACGACCGAGAGGGACACACACCTTATGTTCGGTAACGACGCCCGCCTGGCCATCCGACTGACCGTTGCCGCGAGCGCCGCCACCGCAGTCGTCTGGGGCCTGACCGGACCGGCCGCCGCCGCTCCGGCCGCGCCCGCGATGGGCACCATCTCCGGGGCCGGCGTGGAGGGCGCCATCCCGGGCAGCTTCATCGTCGTCATGAAGGCCGGCGCCGAGGCGGCCGGCCGGGCCGCCGCCGCGCACGACCTGACCCAGCGGTACGGCGGCCGGGTCGAGGGTGACTACCTCGCCTCGGTCCGCGGCTTCCACCTGCGGGCCACCGCGGATGAGGCGCGCCGTCTGGCCGCCGACCCGTCCGTCGAGTTCGTCGAACAGGACGCCGAGATCAGCACCGCTGGCCGTACCGCGGCCGCGCGCACCCAGACCGGCAAGGCGACGGCCTGGGGCCTCGACCGGCTCGACCAGCGGAAGCTGCCGCTGTCGAAGAGCTACACCTACAAGCCGGCCGCGAACGTCACCGCCTACGTGATCGACACCGGCGTCCGCGTCGGGCACAAGGAGTTCGGCGGCCGGGCGAGCTACGGCTGGGACTTCGTCAACGACGACAAGATCGCCGACGACTGCAACGGCCACGGCACGCACGTCGCCGGCACGGTCGGCGGCACCACGTACGGCGTCGCGAAGGACGTCAAGCTGGTCGCGCTCAAGGTGCTCAGCTGCGACGGCTCCGGCTCGTACGCCGACTTCATCGCGGCCGTCGACTGGGTGACCGAGAACGCGAAGCTCCCGGCCGTGGCCAACATGAGCCTCGGCGGCCCGCTGAGCAAGGCGCTGGACACGGCGGTCAAGCGCTCCATCGACCGCGGGGTGACCTACGCGATCGCCGGTGGCAACGACGGCAAGAACGCCTGCAAGGCCTCGCCGGCCGCCACCCCGGAGGCGATCACGGTCGGCGCCGTGGACAGCCGTGACGCCCGCGCCTCGTTCTCCAACTTCGGCACCTGCCTGGACCTCTTCGCGCCGGGCGTGAACATCAAGTCGGCCGGCAAGGCGTCCAACACCGCCGCCGCGACGATGAGCGGCACCTCGATGGCGGCGCCGCACGTGGCCGGCGCGGCCGCACTGGTGCTCGGCGCCCACCCGGACTGGACGCCCCGCCAGGTGCGCGACGACCTGGTCGCCCACGCCGGATCCGGCCTGGTCCGCAATCCGGGCAAGGGTTCGCCGAACCGCCTGCTCTACACCGGTCACCTGAACACGGCCCGCTGACCGGCGGTGCCCCGAACGCCGCGCGACGCCCTTCCGGTGCGTCGCGCGGCGTTCGTTTTCCCAGACACCGGGGCCCGGGGCGATTAGCGTGGGGAACGACCCCAGCCCGAGGAGGATCCGATGCCCGAGGCGCCGGTCGCCGAGCAGCCGACAGTGCTGGTCGTCGACGACGAGGAGGATCTGCGCGACATCATGCAGCGCATGCTGGAACGGCGTGGCTCCTACGCGACACTGGCGGCCGGCGATCCGGACGAGGCCATCGCGATCTGCCGGGAACACCCCAGTGAGATCGACGTGCTGATCACCGACCTCACCCTGCCCGGCGTGTCCGGCGGCGAGCTGGCCAAGACCATCCGTGACATGCGCCCCGGCATCGGCGTGGTGTTCGTCTCCGGGCTGCCCAAGGACATCGCGGTCGGCAAGGGCGAGATCGACGAGGGCGACGTGCTGGTGAAGAAGCCCTTCACCGCCGACCCCCTGCTCGAAGCCGTCCGCGAGGCGCTGCGGAAGGACTAGGGCCAGGGAAGCGTCAGCTCGCCGAGCCGCCAGCGGGCCGGGCCGTCGAGCACCGGCCAGCCCTCGGCCCGCATCCGTCGGACCGTCGCCAGCCAGCGCTGCCGCGGCCCGAACGGGGTGGCCTCGGTCTCCCAGGCCCGGCTCAGCGCGCGCAGCAGCTCGTGCACCGGGTGACCGGGAACGTTGTGGTGGATCAGGGCCTTCGGCAGCCGCTCCGCGAAGACCGCCGGGTGCTCCAGCACCGGCAGCCGGGCCGAGAGGGTCAGCGTCCGCGGTACGCCCTCCTCGACGACCGTCCAGGTGGCGATCCGGCCCAGCTCGTCGCAGGTGCCCTCGACCAGCAGCGCGCCGGTGGCGGTCATCGTCCGCCAGGCGGCCGCCACCTCGTCCTCGGAGTACTGGCGCAGCACGTTGAACGCGCGCACCACCACCGGCGCGAGCCCGGCCAGCTCGAACCCGCCGCGCCGGAAGGCGAGCCACGGCGGGTCCGCGAACGGCTGCGCGTCGCTCACCCGTACCGGATCGATCTCCAGACCGACCACCGTGACGTCCGCACGGACCGCGACCGCCAGCCGGCCCCGCAACTCCACCGCGGTCACCGGCGACGCGCCGTAGCCCAGGTCGACGACGAGCGGCTTCGCCGCGTCTTTCAAGAGCCCACCACAGCGGTACGCGATGAAGTTGTCGACGCGTCGCAACCGGTTGGGATTGGTGGTCCCCCGGGTGATCGCGCCGACCGGTTTGAGCACTACCGCTCCCGGTGCACCTTGTGCTGGGCGGCCTGGGCGACCGGCCGGACCACGAGGAGGTCGACGTTGACGTGCTGCGGGCGGGTGGCGGCCCAGGCGATGCAGTCGGCGATGTCGTCGGCGACCAGCGGCTCCCGCACCCCGTCGTAGACCGAGTCGGCGCGGTCCTGGTCGCCGCCGAAGCGGTTGAGCGCGAACTCGTCGGTGCGCACCATGCCGGGGTCGACCTCGATCACCCGGACCGGCTTCCCGCACAGTTCCAGCCGCAGTGTGCCGACCAGGGCGGTCTCGGCGTGCTTGGCCGCGACGTAACCACCACCGCCCTCGTAGGGGGTGAAGGCCGCGGTGGAGCCGACCGTCACGATCGTGCCGCGGCCGCTCGCCTCGAGCGCCGGGAGCAGCGCCTTGGTGACCCGCAGCGTGCCGAGGACGTTCACGTCGTACATCCACTGCCAGTCGTCGACGGACCCGGTGGCGACCGGATCCACGCCGCGGGCCCCGCCCGCGTTGTTCACCAGCAGGGTGACCGGGGCGCCGAGCGCGGCCACCGCCGCGGCCAGCGCGGCCACCGAGTCGTCCGAGGTGACGTCGCACTCGACGGCGGTGGCGTTCGGGCCGATCTCCTTGACCAGTGCGTCCAGCCGGTCCGCGCGGCGCGCCGCCACGACGACGTGAAAACCCTCACCGGCCAGCCGGCGGGCGGTCGCCGCGCCGATCCCGCTCGAAGCCCCCGTGACCACTGCGATGTTCTGCATGTCCTGATTCTTGTCCATGACCCGGATCGGGCCGCGCGCTCAATGACCTGGATCACCCCGCGCCGTCTGCATGCTGGTTCGTGGAGCGGCGATGGGGAAGATGAACGTCGGCGCGACAAGTTTTGCGTATTCGTAACGGATGGGAGTCAGCGTGGCCCAGCCTCGAGGCGTCGGCGGATGGCCCGCCCTCCGCAGGATCGCCACCCTCTCCGTGCACACCTCACCCCTGGAGCAACCGGGCACCGGGGACGCGGGCGGCATGAACGTCTACATCGTCGAGATCGCGAAGCGGCTCGCCGAGCGGGGCGTCGAGGTGGAGATCTTCACCCGGGCCACCGCCAGGGACCTGCCACCGGTCGTCGAGATGTCGCCCGGCGTGCACGTGCGCCACATCACCGCAGGCCCGTTCGAGGGGCTGTCGAAGGAGGAGCTGCCCTCCCAGCTCTGCGCCTTCACGCACGGCGTGCTGCGGGCCGAGGCGGCGCACCCGCCCGGCCACTACGACCTGGTCCACTCCCACTACTGGCTCTCCGGGCAGGTCGGCTGGCTGGCCAGGGAGCGCTGGGGAGTGCCGCACGTGCACACCGCGCACACCCTCGCCAAGGTCAAGAACAGGTTCATCGCGGCCGGTGACCGGCCCGAGCCGAAGGCCCGGGTGATCGGCGAGGAACAGGTCATCGCCGAATCGGACCGGCTGGTGGCGAACACCGACTTCGAGTCCCGGGACCTGATCACCCACTACGACGCCGATCCGTCCCGGGTGAGCGTGGTGCAGCCCGGCGTCGACCTGCGGCGGTTCCGCCCCGGTACGAGGGACCGCGCCCGGTTCGGCCTCCCGGAGGACGGCCGGATCGTCGCCTTCGTCGGCCGGATCCAGCCGCTCAAGGCGCCCGACGTGCTGATCGCCGCGCTCGCCGAGATGCGCGCCGCCGGTTCCCAGGACGTGACCCTGGTGATCTGCGGCGGCCCCAGCGGCAGCGGCCTGGACCGGCCCACCGCCCTGATCGAGCTGGCCGCCTCCCTCGGCGTCGCCGACTCGGTGGTGTTCCTGCCCCCGCAGACCGGCACCGACCTGGCTGCCCTCTACCGGGCCGCCGACCTGGTCGCGGTGCCCTCCTACAACGAGTCGTTCGGACTGGTCGCCCTGGAGGCCCAGGCGTGCGGCACCCCGGTGGTCGCGGCCGCGGTCGGCGGCCTGGTCACCGCGGTCCGGGACGGGATCAGCGGGGTGCTGGTCGACGGGCACGATCCGGCGGACTGGGCCAAGGTCCTGGACCGGCTGCTCGACGCCCCTGGCTTCCGGCGCCGGCTGGCCGCCGGCGCGGTCGCGCACGCGGCCCAGTTCTCCTGGGATCGCACCGCCGAGACGCTGCTGCGGGTCTACCGTGACGCGGTGAGCGAGCATCGGGCGCTGATCAGAGCGCGACTCGAGGGGGCGTCCTGCGCATGGTGACCGAGTTGATCGAGCGGGTCCTGACCGACCGCGAGCTGGACTGGGAGTCGACCGGGGCGGGATCGTACGTGGTCGGCCTGCCCGGCACCCACAAGCTCAAGACCGCCTGCAACCTGATCGTCGGCGAGCACTCGCTGCGGATCGAGGCGTTCGTGATGCGCCGCCCCGACGAGTGCCACGAGGAGCTCTGGGCCTGGCTGCTGCGCCGCAACGCCCGGATGTACGGCGTCGCCTTCTCCATCGACGCGGCCGGCGACGTCTACCTGACCGGCCGGGTCTCGCTCAAGGGCCTCGACGAGGACGAGCTGGACCGTCTGCTCGGCTCGGTGCTGACCTATGCCGACGAGTCCTTCGACACGATGCTGGAGATCGGCTTCAGCTCGTCGATTCGTCGCGAATGGGACTGGCGGGTCAAACGTGGCGAATCGACGGCCAACCTGAGCGCGTTCAAGCACCTGGTGGAACGGGCCGACTGACCTTTCCGATCTACCGCAGTCCAATGTGGTTGCTCCCGTGGGAATCGCGATCGATTCGCGGGGTATAGCTCGTGAATTCTTCCGGCGCGCGAACCCATACGAGTGATTGGCGGATCATCCGATCGGCTGGTTGTTGGTGAATGTGACGGTTGGAACAGAGGTCGACACGAAATCGGGTTGTCGAGCTTGACTGCCCCAACTAGCGTGGTCGATGGACGCCGAGCCGTCAGTTCGGGGAACGGGTCGATCAGCAATGATCGCCGCGGATCGGCGTTTGGGGACGGGTGGCATGAGCCGTTGGGGGACGGCGCGACCCGAGACCGGCGGTTAGTGCGGGCGGCGCCTATGGGGATGGGTGTCGTCCGCCGCCGCCGGCGCTTTGTTTCCGGCAGATCACTTTCTTCACACATGTTCCAGCGAATGGCGCTGTGAATTCCCTGATTCCCGCGGCCTCCGGATTCACGACACGTTGACCGCGTCGGCCGACCGCCGCTCCCGCAGCCACGCCGCCCGCCGGGCCCGCGCCGGAGCCGCCAGCCACTGGCCCACCGCCACCAGCGCGCAGAGCGCGAAGCATCCGCCCCACAGCGCCGCGCCACCCGCCTTCTGCAGCGTCAGGCCGCCGGCGATCGGGGCCAGCGCCAGGCCGGCCTGCCAGGAGAGCGAGTTCAGCCCCTGGTAGCGGCCACGCAGCTCGGCCGGGGAGAGCGCCGCGATGGTGGCCGCGTTGCTCGGCGACTGGATCATCTCGCCCAGCGTCCAGACCACCACGGTCAGCGCGTAGGCGACCGCCGACCCGGCCAGGCCGACCAGACCGAACCCGGCGCCGATCACCAGCGTGCCGACGGCCAGCACCCGGGCGCTGTCCCGGCCCTCGATCAGCCGCGGGACGAAGAGCTGGCCGAACACGATGAGCACCCCGTTCACCGCGACGACCAGCCCGTACGTGGCCGCGGACAGCCCGTCGGCGAGCATCGTGATCGGCAGCGTCGACTGGTGCTGGAACATCACCAGCACGACGCAGAAGTTGAGGCTCACGAAGATCAGGAAGGTCCGGTCCCGCAGGACCGTGCCGAGCCCGCCGGACGGCGCCGCCGCGTGCGTGCGCGGCCCGACCCGGGCCGGCCGGGTCTCGGCCAGGAAGATCAGGCTGATCACGGCGGTGAGCAGGGTGGTGGCCGAGTCCACGACGAAGAGCAGCAGATAGTCGGCCTGGGCGGCCAGCCCGGCGCAGACCGCGGCGAGCGCGAAGCCCAGGTTGATCGCCCAGTAGTTCAGGGAGAAGGCGCGGACCCGGTCCGCCTCCGGGACGATGTCGACCATCATGGCGCTGAACGCCGGGCGCACGCCCTCCGCGAACAGGCCCAGAGCGAACGCCGCCGCCAGGATCCGCGGGTACGAGTGGGCGAACCCGAGCGCCAGCATCAGGGCGGACGCGCCGAACTGGGCGGTCAGCATGGTGGGCCGGCGTCCCCAGCGGTCGGCCAGCACGCCGCCGGTCATCGTGCCGATCGCGCCGCCCACCCCGTACAGGCCGAGGACCAGGCCGGCCTGACTCTGGCTGAAGCCGCGCTCCCCGGTCAGGTAGATGCTCAGGAACAGCACCACGAAGGAGCCGAGCCGGTTGATCAGGGTTCCCGTCCACAGGAACCAGAACTGCCGCGGCAGCCCGCCCGCGGCCTCTCGTAACCAACCGTGCACAGAGTCTCCTCAGTAAGCTGTGATCATCGTTTATTCCCTTACATTCGGCGGGCCGGCGCAACCGGGTTTCGGTGTGGTGGCGGACACGTGCCGGGTGGCGGTACACGCACTCCGGCGACGAGGGAAGATGTGCTCATGACTGGAACCCTGGTGCTGCTGCGACACGGCAACAGCGAGTGGAACGCCAAGAACCTCTTCACCGGCTGGGTCGACGTGGACCTCGACGCCAAGGGGGAGGCCGAGGCCCGGCGCGGCGGCGAGCTTCTCAAGGAGCAGGGGGTGCTGCCCGACGTGGTGCACACCAGCCTTCTGCGCCGTGCCATCCGGACCAGCTGGATCGCCCTGCACCTCACCGACCGGCACTGGATCCCGGTCAAGCGCCACTGGCGGCTCAACGAGCGCCACTACGGCGCCCTGCAGGGCAAGGACAAGAAGCAGACCCTCGAGACGTACGGCGAGGAGCAGTTCATGCTCTGGCGCCGGTCGTACGACGTCCCGCCGCCCCCCATCGAGGACGACTCCGAGTTCTCCGCGGTCGGCGACGCCCGGTATGCGGATCTCGCCCCGGAGGTCCTGCCGAAGGCGGAGTGCCTGAAGGACGTGCTGGAGCGGGCCCTGCCGTACTGGTACGACGCCATCGTCCCGGACCTGCGCGCCGGCAAGACCGTGCTCGTCGCGGCGCACGGCAACTCGCTGCGCGCCATCGTCAAGCACCTGGACGACATCTCCGACGAGGCGATCGCCTCGGTGAACATCCCGACCGGCATCCCGCTGCGCTACGACCTGGACGAGAACCTGCGCCCGATCACCAAGGGCGGCACCTACCTTGACCCGGTCGCCGCGAAGGAGGCCGCCGAGGCGGTCGCCAACCAGGGCAAGAAGTAAAGAACGACGAAGGCCGGGACACCCCCCGTGGCGTCCCGGCCCCCATCACCCCATAGCCGCCCCGTAGTCGCCGCAAGGGCGTAGCCACGGAGCGACCCGCAAAACGCCGCCGGTGACGAGGCAGACGATTTGCCGACGCCGCGGGGTTTGCGGCGGCGGGAAATCGACTGCCTCGTCACCGGTTACAAGGCGTTTTGCCGCGGAGCGAAGCGAAGCCATTGAGCACAGCGGAGCAATCAGACTCAGTTTTCGCCGGTCACCAGGTAGATCAGGTGCTCGCCGATGTTCACGGCGTGGTCGGCGTAACGCTCGTAGAAGCGGCCCAGCAGGGCGCCGTCGATCGCGGTCTCGGCGCCGTAGGGCCAGTCGTCGGCCAGCATGATCTTGAACAGGGCGCGCTCGAGGTCGTCGATCGCGTCGTCGTCCTTCTCCAGTTGGGCCGCGCCCTCGGCGTTCGGCTTGGCGATCAGAGCGGTGATCTTCTCGGCCATCTGGTCGGCGACCTCGGCCATGCCCTTGAAGGTGGGCCGCAGCTCGGCCGGAACCGCCGGCGACGGGTGCCGCCGGGCCGCCGTCTTCGCGACGTGCTCGGCCAGGTCACCCATCCGCTCCAGGTCGGCGCCGATGTGCAGGGCGGTGATGACCCGCCGCAGGTCGGACGCGACCGGCGCCTGCCGGGCGATGGTGTCGGCCACCTTCAGCTCGATCTGGTCGTAGACGGCGTCGACCTCGGCGTCCCGGTTGATCACCGCCTGGGCGGCGTTCAGGTCGGCGGTCAGCAGGGCGGTGGTCGCCTTGCGCAGTGCGGCGCGGACCGACTCGGCCATCGTCACCAGTAGGCGGCTCACCTCGACGAGATCGGCCTGGTACTCCTCGCGCATCTCTCAAGTCCTCTTTCGCTGGGTGACACCCCGTGTGCCCTGCTCACGCTAGGTCGGTGGGGCGGCCTCAACATGAACACCGGTGAACGACGCCGGGCCTGGTGGTGAACATTGTTCGACGCCCGCCCGATTTGCCGTAATGGCCCTGTGGCTCAGGTGAACAATGACCCTACGATCGCAGCGTGGAGTGGGAATACGCCGCCGGCCTGGTTTCAGCCGCGCTCGCCGTCGGTGTGGGAGCGGGACTTGTCCTCGCCCGGTTGCGCCGGTCGGGTGGATCGGCCCGGCCCGGCGCACCGGAGGGGAGAGCCGACATCGAACCGGACGACGATCGCCCGGCGGGCAAGCACGGCCTCAAGGGGCTCGGCCGCAAGAGCCTCGACTCGCTACGGGTCGGGGTCGTGGTGCTCGACGCGGAGGACCATCCGGTCCTGGTCAACCCCGCGGCGCGGGCCATGGGGCTGTTGCGGTCCGGCGGGGCGCCCGGGACCATCGCGGCTCATCCGATCCTGCGGACGCTGGCCGGGCAGGTGCGGCGCACTGGCGTACGCCGGGAGGTTGAACTTGATCTTCCGCGGGGTCGTGCCGGAGGCGGGCACGCACCGCTCGGCCTGCACCTGCGGGCCGTCGCGCTGAACTCGACGCACGTCGCGGTCGAGGCCGCCGACGTGACCGAGTCGCACCGTCTCGCCCGGGTCCGCCGCGACTTCGTGGCCAACGTCAGTCACGAGCTCAAGACGCCCATCGGGGCCCTTCAGCTCCTGGCCGAGGCGCTGCTCGACGCCACCCAGATGCCGGAGGCGGCACCGGAGGCCCAGTCCGAGGACCTGCTGGCGGCGCGCCGGTTCGCCGAGCGCATCCACCACGAGTCCGCCCGGATGGGCCGTCTGGTGAACGAGTTGCTCGAACTCACCCGGTTGCAGGGCGCCGAGCCGCTGCCCGACCCCGAGCCGGTCTCGCTGGACTGGGTGATCGCCGAGGTGATCGACCGGACCCGGACCACGTCCTCGGCCAAGGGCATCGAGATCACCTACGACGGCCCCAAGGGCGTCATGGCGTACGGCAACGACAGCCAGATCGCCACCGCGGTCTCCAACCTGGTGGAGAACGCGATCGCGTACTCGGGCGAGGACACCAAGGTCTCGATCACCCTGCGTCACAGTGACGACTGGCTCGAGATCGACGTCGCGGATCAGGGCATCGGCATCGCCCCGCAGGACGTCGAGCGGGTCTTCGAGCGGTTCTACCGTGCCGACCAGGCCCGATCCAGGTCTACCGGCGGAACCGGCCTGGGCCTGGCCATCGTCAAGCACATCGCCACCAACCACGGGGGCCGCGTCGACGTGACCAGTTCACTCGGCGACGGCTCTACGTTCACCTTGCGCCTACCCGCGCGACCCCCTGAGTCCCCCTCGTCGTCACCGACGGCGATTGAGATCGAGTCCGGTGTGGCCGGGCGCTGAGTCTTCCGGGCGGCTCCGCCGTCAAACCCGGAAACCCGCGTTTGACCCTGTCACCGACGACGGAAGGAACTTCATTGGCACGCGTGCTCGTGGTCGAGGACGAGGAGTCGTTCTCCGACGCCCTGTCGTACATGCTGCGTAAGGAGGGTTTCGAGGTCTCGGTCGCCGCGACCGGAACCTCCGCGCTCACGCAGTTCGACCGGACCGGTGCCGACATCGTGCTCCTCGACCTCATGTTGCCGGAGATGTCCGGCACCGAGGTCTGCCGTCAGCTACGGCAGCGCTCGGCGGTCCCGATCATCATGGTCACCGCCCGGGACAGTGAGATCGACAAGGTGGTCGGCCTGGAGATCGGTGCGGACGACTACGTCACCAAGCCGTACTCACCGCGGGAGCTGGTCGCCCGCATCCGTGCGGTGCTGCGCCGCCAGGGGGCCGAGGCCGCCGAGGTGAGCACCCCGACGCTCGCCGCCGGCCCGGTCCGGATGGACGTCGAACGGCACGTGGTGACCGTCGACGGCGCCGGCGTCCAGCTGCCGCTGAAGGAGTTCGAGCTGCTCGAACTGCTGCTGCGCAACGCCGGCCGGGTGCTCACCCGGGGCCAGCTGATCGACCGGGTCTGGGGCGCCGACTACGTGGGCGACACCAAGACGCTGGACGTGCACGTGAAGCGGCTGCGTTCCAAGGTGGAGCCGGAGCCGTCCGCGCCGCGCTACATCGTCACCGTGCGAGGCCTGGGCTACAAATTCGAGCCCTGATTTTCACCCTTGCGCGATGACAACATGCTCCGTGACAATGGAGTCATCGGGAGGCCGTCCGTGAGCGGCCAACCGACCCCCCTGGAAAAGGCGGCGAGGCCGGCTCACGCCCGCCTCGCCGCTGGGGGGAGGCCGCCTCGGCCGTGGCCGGGTGCACCGCGATCAGGCCGCTCTTGATCCGGGCCGCGCAGACGGTGGCCAGTTTCTCGTAGGCGGCCGTGCCGATCAGCGCGGTCAGCTCCGGGGCGTAGGTGAGGTACATCGGCTCGGTCCCGACGTGGGCCTCCGAGGACGAGGTGCACCACCATGCGAGGTCGTGGCCGCCCGGTCCCCAGCCGCGGCGGTCGAATTCGGTCAAAGTGGACTGGAGCAGCTTCGTCCCGTCCGGGCGGGTGATCCAGTCCTGTTCCCGGCGGACCGGCAGCTGCCAGCAGACGTCCGGCTTGTAGGCGAGCGGGTGCACCCCGTCCCGCAGGGCCTGGGCGTGCAGCGCGCAGCCGCCACCGCCGGCGAAATCCGCGTCGTTGAGGAAGACACAGGGGCCGTCCGCGGATCGCGTCGCCGTCCGCCGGGCGGGCTTGGTCCCGTCGACGGTGTCCACCTCGGTGTAATTCTTGAACCCGCGCCGGTGGTGCTGCCAGGTCTGCGGAGTGAGTTTCGCGGCCGCCGCCTTCACCCGGTTCTCGTCGTCGGCGTCGGTGAAGAACGCGCCGTGCGAGCAGCAGCCGTCCTCGGCGCGGCCGGGCAGGATGCCCCGGCAGGCGGAGCCGAAGACGCAGGTCCACCGGGAGAGCAGCCAGGTCAGGTCGGCCCGGACCAGATGCTGTTCGTCGGCGGGGTCGAGGAATTCGATCCATTCCCGAGGGAAGTCGAGGGGTACTTCCCGGGTGGGCGGCGTGCGGCTCATCCGGCTCAGGGTACGCGCACCGGTGGATCATGACCGTTTAGAGCGGATATATCCGAGCCTGTTGCGCGCCGCTACGCTGAAGAGCGTGACTTCCCGCGTACCCGTGCTTCTCTCCAGCTCCTCGGTCTTCCCCGAGCCGACGGCGGCGGCGTTCGAGATGGCGGCCACGGTCGGCTACGACGGTCTCGAGGTCATGGTGTGGACCGACGCCGTCAGCCAGGACGCCGGCGCCCTCAAGGGCCTCGCCGACCACTACGGCGTGCCGGTCCTCTCGGTCCACGCGCCCTGCCTGCTGGTCACCCAGCGGGTGTGGAGCTCCGATCCGTGGGAGCGGCTGACCCGGGCCGCCCAGCTCGCCGAGACGCTCGGCGCGCCGACCGTGGTGGTGCACCCGCCGTTCCGCTGGCAGGGCGACTACGCGCGCAACTTCGCCGAGGGGCTCACCAAGGTCCGCGGCCGCCATCCGGATCTGACCTTCGCGGTGGAGAACATGTTCCCGGTCAAGATGGCCGGCCGCTGGGTGGTGCCGTACAACCCGGGTTGGGATCCGACCGAGACCGGCTTCAACGCGTACACGCTGGACCTGTCGCACTGCGCCGCGTCCCGCGTCGACGCGCTGGAGATGGCCGACCGGATGGGCGCCGGCCTGCGTCACGTCCACCTCGGCGACGGCACCGGCGAGGGCCGCGACGAGCACCTGGTGCCGGGCCGCGGCAACCAGCCGTGTGCCGAGCTGTTGCGCTCGCTGGCCGGCCGTGGCTTCACCGGCTCGGTGGCGCTGGAGATCAACACCCGCAAGGCGGCGAGCCGTCCGGCCCGTGAGGCCGACCTGCGCGAGGCGCTTGCCTTCGCCCGCCGCCACCTGGAACCCAGTCCCGCTATAAAGCGGGGGTGAGCGACGTGTTCGCGGCCCGCTTGCGGGCCCGGTGCGCGGCCACGTGCGAGCGGGTGGCACAGCGCTCCGAGCAGAACCGGCGGCAGTTGTTCGACGACGTGTCCAGGTAGACGTTGCCGCACCGCTCGTCGGCGCAGATCCCGAAGCGGGCGCTGCCGAACTCGCAGAGCCAGACGGCGAGGCCCCACACGGCGCCGGCCAGGTATTCGGCGCTCACCGAGGAGCCGCGGCTGGTGACGTGCATGTGCCAGTCGCTGGCGTCGTGACCGGAGATGCGTGGCTGCACCGGGTAGGCCTCGAGCAGACTGTTCAGCTCCCGCACCGCGTCGGTGTCCTGACCGGTGGTGCCGTGTTCGAAGACCTCGCGCAGCCGGCGCTGGGCACGGCGGAACGCGACGAGGTCCTTCTCCGCGACCTGATCGCGCATGTAGGCCTGATCGCCGGAGAACAGGGCACGCAACCCGGCGAGGTCGTCCAGACCGGCGTTGACGAGGTCGATCGCCGTCCGGGCGTACGCATCGAAGTTCACTCGACAACGGTAGCGGCACCGGGGGCGATGAAGCACACATGTGCTGTCTCCATCGGTGCGAATCGGCGGCGCACCGGGGCGTCCGGAACACGCCCGGAGGTTACGCTCGGCCCATGCTCCGTTCCCTGTTTCTCGCCGCGGCCGGGTCCGCCCGGCTCGAGCGGCTGGTCGAGTCCGCCCCTGTCAGCAAGGGCATCGTGCAGCGTTTCGTCGCCGGCCGTGGCACCGACGAGGTCCTGCGGGTCACCCGGGAGCTGGTCGACGACGGCCTCGCCGTGAGCCTCGATCACCTGGGCGATGACACCCGGACGGTGGAACAGGCGGTCGCCGCCCGCGACGAGTACGTCGCGATGCTGACCGGCCTGCACGGCGCCGGGCTGACGCCGGCCGCCGAGGTCAGCGTGAAACTCTCGGCGCTGGGCCAGGGGATCGACGAGAAACTGGCGTATGAGCACGCGCGCGCCATCTGTGCCGCGGCGGCCGAGGCGGGCACCACGGTGACGCTGGACGCCGAGGACCACAGCACCACCGACGCGACCCTCGAGACGCTGATGGAGCTGCGGCGGGACTTCCCCTCGACCGGGGCGGTGCTGCAGGCGCACCTGCGGCGTACCGAGGGGGACTGCCGGGAGCTCGCCACGGCCGGGTCGCGGGTCCGGCTGTGCAAGGGCGCCTACGCCGAGCCCGAGTCGGTGGCCTTCCAGTCGGCGCTGGACGTGGACAAGTCGTTCGTCCGCTGCCTCAACATCCTGATGTCCGGGGAGGGCTACCCGATGGTCGCCACTCACGACCCGCGGCTCATCGCGATCGCCGAGGACCGGGCCCGCTGGTTCGACCGGTCCTCCGGGGAGTTCGAGTTCCAGCTCCTCTACGGGGTCCGGTCCGAGGAGCAGGGCCGTCTGGCCGCGGGCGGCAACACGGTGCGGGTCTACCTGCCCTACGGCGACCAGTGGTACGGCTATCTGATGCGCCGCCTGGCCGAGCGCCCGGCGAACGTGGGTTTCTTGGCCCGTGCCGTGGCATCTCGCAAATAACGGCATCAACCGGGCGATACCGCCATACATCCGGCGTGTCAGGCTTGACTTTTTCTGGGCATTTCACGGAACGTATCGCGTTGGTCACAGCCGTATCGATACCGTTCTGATGACACGCACGTCGTCCCCGCGGCGTCCGGGAGCCTCCGGCCGCGGCGGATCGTGCCTGGGAAAGGATCGGTGCGACGAGATGACGGGTCCAGCCCAAACCGAGGAACGGCTTGCCGAAGTGCGGTTCCTGACGGTGGCCGAGGTGGCCGCGCTCATGCGCGTTTCCAAGATGACCGTCTATCGGCTCGTGCACGGTGGTGACCTCACCGCGGTACGGGTCGGCCGCTCGTTCCGGGTGCCCGAGCATGCGGTACACGAGTATCTTCGCGGCGCCTTCTCGCAAAGCGCCTGACGACCCGGGGCCGTGTTGGCCCGGCTGGGACGGGCCGGTACGCTGGACCGGTTGGTTCCCGGATCGGTGCTACCGCTCCGGGCGCCCTCCAGTCGGCTTCCGGCCGTGCCTCCGGGCACTCCCGGTTCCATTCATCAGTGTTTCGAGAGGCTTTTCGTATGGGCTCCGTGGTCAAGAAGCGCCGCAAGCGTATGGCGAAGAAGAAGCACCGCAAGCTGCTGCGCAAGACCCGCGTCCAGCGTCGCCGTCTCGGCAAGTGACCCCGGGCCGGGCCGATGGCCCGGCTCCCGGCGGCACTTGCCTCCTGTTCGAGGCCGCGCATCGAAAGGTGCACCCTTGGTGACCTCACCACCCAGCGTTGTCGTGGTCACCGGAGTCAGCCGTTATCTCGGCGCTCGGGTGGCCGCTCGCCTCGCCGCAGATCCGAAGATCGACCGTGTCGTCGGTCTGGATCCGCATGACCCGCCGGCAGGCCTTCTCGGCCTGCTCGACGGTGTGGAGCGGATCCGGGCCGACGCGCGCGCGGCCACCGAGGCCATCGCCGACCTCGGCGCCGAAGCCGTCGTGCACCTGGCCGTGACCAGCGTGCCCGACGCGCAGCACGGTGGCCGTGCCGCGATGAAGGAACACAACGTCATCGGCACCATGCAGGTGCTGGCGGCCGCCCAGGGCGCGCCGCGGCTGCGCAAGCTGGTGGTGCGTTCCTCCACCGCGGCGTACGGCGCCTCCTTCCGCGACCCGGCCGTGTTCACCGAGGACACCGAGCCGCGCGCGGTTCCGCGTGGCGCGTTCGCCCGGGACATTTTGGACATCGAGGGTTATGTCCGCGGTTTCCGTCGGCGCCGCCCCGAGGTCGCCGCGACTGTCCTGCGGTTCGCCCCGATGATCAGCGAGTCCGCCGAGACGTCGCTGACCCGCTACTTCGCCCAGCCGGTGGTGCCCACCGTGCTCGGCCGTGACGCCCGGCTCCAGTTCGTCCACGTCGAGGACGCGCTGGAAATCCTGCACCGCTCGGTGACCGAGGACCATCCGGGCACCTTCAACGTCGCCGGTTCCGGCGTGCTGATGCTCAGCCAGGCCGTCCGCCGGGCCGGCCGGATCTCCCTGCCGGTGCCCGAGCCGGCGCTCTCCACCGGCGCGGCCCTGCTGCGCAACCTCGGTGTCGAGCAGATCGGGCTGGACCAGATCGACCTCTTCGTGCACGGTCGAGTGGTGGACACCACCCGGCTGATCAACGAGTTCGGCTTCACCCCGCGCACCACCGTGGCCGCGTTCGAGGAGTTCATCCAGGCGCACGCGGCCGGCTCGACGCTCACCGCGGACCGTCTGGCCGCCGCTGAGAGCGCGATCCTGGACGGCATCCGCCGGGTCCGGGCCGCCGCCGCCGAGCCCGCGCCGGCGGGAAGCGACCGAGCATGAGCCAGGATGAATATCGGGACATGTTTCCCGGCCACACCGAGTTCCGGTTGCCCGAGCCGGCGCCGGTGCGGCGGGTGAACGGCCGCCGCCCCATCCCGGAGAGCCCCGAGCCGGCGCCCGCGGCCGGCGTGGCGGACAGCCTGGACGTCTGGGACCAGCGGGTGGCCGGCGGCCTGGCGTTCCTGCGCCGTCGCCTGGCCGGATCGTACGAGGTGGACGAGTTCGGGTTCGACCCCGAGCTGTCCGAGGCGGTCTTCCACCCGATGCTGAAGATCCTGTACAGGGACTGGTTCCGGACCGAGGTGCTCGGTATCGAGAACGTCCCGCTGGACGGCAGCGGCCTCGTGGTGGGCAACCACTCCGGCACGATCGCCCTGGACGCCCTGATGCTGACCGTCGCGCTGCACGACAAGCACCCTCGTCAGCGGCACCTCCGGCTGCTCGGCGCCGACCTGGTCTTCCGGATGCCGGTGATGAGCGAGCTGGCCCGTGCGGCCGGCGCCACGGTGGCCTGCAACCCGGACGCCGAGCGCCTGATGAACTCCAGCCAGTTGGTCGGTGTCTTCCCGGAGGGCTTCAAGGGCATCGGGAAGCGGTTCTCCGAACGCTACAAGCTGCAACGGTTCGGCCGGGGCGGGTTCGTGTCGGCGGCGCTGCGCACCGGCACCCCGATCGTCCCGGTGGCGATCGTCGGCGCCGAGGAGATCTATCCGATCCTGGCCGACCTGAAGCCGCTGGCCCGGCTGCTCGGCGTGCCGTACTTCCCGGTCACCCCGACCTTCCCGCTGCTGGGCCCGCTGGGGCTGGTGCCGCTGCCGAGCAAGTGGCTGATCCAGTTCTGCCCGCCGATCCCGACCGCCCACCTGCGGGAGTACGCGGACGATCCGCTGGTCGTCTACAACCTCGCCGATCAGGTCCGGGAGACGATCCAGGCCACGCTGCACGAGCTGCTGGAGAAGCGGCCGGACCCGTTCGGGCCGTGACCTCGGCGAGTGCCAAATTCCTGGAGTGATCCGTCCGGTCCGTCCTATAGTGACGGTTGAGGGGCGGCCCCGGAGTGATGATCTCCGGCACCGCCCCTCGCCAGTTCCGTCGTTCTAGAAGAGATCGCCGAGCAGGCCGCCCAGCACACCGTCGGCTTCCTCGTTCGCGGTGCCCGCCGGGCCGGTGGTCGCGGTCGGCGTCGGCGTGATCCCGGCCGTGCTGGTCGGCGTCACTCCCGGCTGACTCGCCTTGCCGGTGCCCGGCACGGTCACCTGCCCGGTGCTTCCCGGGTCGGCGGCGCCGCTCTTGCCGGGCTTGGACGTGGCGGTCTGACCCGGCTGCTTACCGGTCGTCCTACCGGTGCCGTTCTGCTGCGAAGTGGCATCCGGCCCGCTGTCGTCGCTGCCCTCGCAGCGGTGCAGCTTCGGGCCGAGCGCGTCGGACCCGGACGGGTCCACCTTGTCGCAGGCGAGGCCGGCACGCAGGTCGTCGGTGCGGTCGGCGACGTCCTCCAACAGGCCCAGCGAGACCGAGGCGCGCTCCCGGTTGGCCGGGGAGAGCTTCTCCAGCGCCGGGGTGAAGGTGCGGCGCTGCCCGGTGGCGAAGCCGTCCAGCGTGGTCAGCGGCGTGGTGTCCTTCTGCGACACGGCCGATGTGGTCAGCAGCCGTACGCCCTTGCGGGTGTCGGCGTCCATGTCGTCCAGCACCAGCGCGAACTCGGGCTCGTCACCCCGCATGGCGATCGCCTCGGTGAGCCGGGTCCGGGCGAAGTCCAGGGACAGCTCGCCCCGGGTCACATCGGATCCGGCGATCGCCAGCTGGGCCCGTTCGGTCTGCCGCTTCACGCTGTACAGGGCGTCACCCGGTGAGGCGCTCTCGCTGGCCGCGGAGATCCCGGAGACGGCCATCGCGCCGGCGGCCACGCCGATCACGATCGCCCCGCGGGCACGTATCCGGCGGCCGATCCGCCGGACGTTGCGGGTCTCGACGACCGGATCCGGATCGATCTCGACGGCGGTGCGGCCGATGCCGTCCCGCTCGGCCGTGGCGACCAGCATGGCGCGCAGGCCGACGCGGAACTCGGAGTCGACCGGTGCGCCGGGCCGGGCCGCGGAGAGCCGGTTGCCGATGGCGACCAGCTGGTGGAGCTCCTCGTCGGCCTGGCCACGGCTGTGGTGGTGACGGGCGCCGCCGGCGTCGTCGATCAGTTCCGCGAAGTGCTCGGCACTCCGGGAGTTCGGAAAGGCGAATCTCACCGTGGGCACCTCCCCTCGCTCGTGACTGTCTCGCCGGCCTGCGGGCCGGCGTCGGCGACCGGACCGTGGGTCACGGCCCCGGGTCGCATCCGGACAAACGCGCGACACGCGGCCCCGGTTACGGGTGCGAGGCGGTGCCATCGGGTATCGGAGATCGACATCTGAGAACGCCGGATCAAGATTGGAACCCATCCGGCAGGAGCCTGTTCAATGCCCGGACCGCCCGGTACTGGAGGGCCTTGATGGCGCCCTCGTTCTTGCCCATGGTCTGCGCGGTCTCGGCCACCGAGAAGCCCTGGAGGAACCGGAGCACGATGCACTCCTGCTGCTCCGGGTTGAGCTGCTTGACCGCGGTGAGCAGGGCCACGTTGGTGATGTGGTCGACCACCGCGGACTCCGGGCTGCCCTCCGGGCCCCGGTCCTCGCGGTCGGCGTCGAGCACGTCCCCGGTGGTGACCTCGAGGCGGTAGCGGCCGGACTTGAAGTGGTCGGCGACCAGGTTCCGGGCGATGGTGACCAGCCAGGCGCCGAGGTCACGGCCCTGCCAGGTGAAGCTGCCGATGCGCTTGAGGGCACGCAGGAACGTGTCCGAGGTGAGGTCCTCGGCGAGCTGACGGTTGCCGACCCGGAAGTAGACGAACCGGAAGACGGTGTCCACGTACCGGTCGTAGATCAGCCCGAACGCCTCGGCCTCGCCGGCCTGGGCGCGCTCGACCAGCGCCCACACCTCGGCCGCCGGATCGCCGCGGTCGGGCCGGGCCGGATGCTTGGGCGGGGCCGTCTCGGTCGGCGGTCCGGTGGTGCTCTGCGTCGGCAGGACCACGGTGTGGTCACCGGTGACGGTGTCGCTCTCGCCGGTGTTCGAGTGCTGCCCGGTGGACTGGGCCGGGGGCCGGTTGGCGCCGGGGCGGCCGAACCTGCTGCCGTTGCCGGAGTTCGGCGTCGCCACGGCGGGCGGGCTGTTCGGCGGACGGCGGCTGCCGGCCTGCTTCGGACTGTCGCCCCGTAGGGCGTTCACGATCGACGACCCGCGCAGGGCGTTCAGCCCCTCGGAGAGCGCGTGCCGGGCCGCGAGCACTTCGCGGTGGTACGGGTCCTCGGCGTACACATGAGTCACTGCGCCTCCTCAACCCGGCGGGCCTGCGACGACAGTGGATCCGTCCCGCCAGACGTGGATTCACTGCGGTTCCGTGCTTTGTGGGGCACAGCGGCCTCCTCGGGATGAGGGTGGTCACTTCACAACAAAAGGGGCGGGGCAACCCGCTGAAAAGCCGGTCGACCTCACCCGTTGGTGTGGATTCGTTACACAGTGCGGAAGTATCGCCGAGTTCGGACACGGGGAGTCGCACACCGTGTGCGCTACGCGCAAAGCCGCGAATAACGCAAAACTGGCAATGGCCGTCAAGGTCAACCTTTGCCGAACAAGCCGCGTACACGGCACGCCCGCTGTCCGCTGTCCCGGTCGGGCGTGCTTTGTGCCAGACTCGGGCCTCGTGGAGGAACCCGCCCGAGACCCGGTCGCCGAGGCCGCCGGCCGCCGTCCGGACCGGCCCGCGCTGATCGCCGGGGACATTGTCATCACATGGGCGGAATTGGACAGCCGCGTCTCCGTGGCCGCCGCCTCGATCACCGCACGCACCGCGCCCGGCGACCGGGTGGCGCTGCTGCTCGGCAACACCGTCGACTTCGCGGCCGCCTACTTCGGGACGCTGCGGGCCGGCCGGGTCGCGGTGCCGCTCAGCCCGCAATACACCGCGGACGAGCGGGAGTACGCGATCGCCGACTCGGCGGCCGCCCTGGTCGTCGAGGAGCCGTTGCCCGGCAAGGTCCAGGAATTCGCGCGGGACGTCGTACCCGGAAAAGATGATCTTGCGGTCCTGCTCTACACCTCGGGCACGAGCGGGCGGCCGAAGGGCGCGATGCTGACCCACGCCGCACTCGCCGCGAACCACGAGCAGCTCGACCGGATCGAGCCGCCGGTGGTCGGGCCGGACGACGTGGTGCTGCTGGCGGTGCCGTTCTTCCACGCCTACGGGCTGAACACCGGGCTCGGCACGGTGGCGCACCACGCGGCGACCGGAGTGCTGGCCGAGCGCTTCGACGCGGCCGCCTCGCTGGAGCTGATCACCCGTCACCGGGTGACCGTCACGGTCGGCGTGCCCGGTATGTACCAGGCCTGGACCCGCCTGCCGGCTCTCGCCACGGCGCTGCGTGCGGTGCGCACCGCGGTGTGCGGCGCGGCGCCGCTGGAGGACAGCGTGGCGGCGCGGTTCCGTGAGCTGACCGGCCGGGCCGTCCTGATCGGGTACGGGCTGACCGAGACCGCCCCGGTGCTGACCACCACGGCGGTGAGCCACCGGGACAAGAGCGGTTCGATCGGCCGCCCGTTGCCCGGTGTCGAGCTGCTCCTGCGTACCCCCTCGGGTCTTGAACTGTGGCGCGACGGCACCGCCTCGGTCGACGCGGATCTCGAGATCGCGGAGTCGGCCGGCACCGACCCGGGCGAGATCGTGGTCCGCGGGCCGAACCTGTTCTCCGGCTACTGGCCGGACGGGCGCGGCGGCCCCGGCCCGGACGGCTGGTGGCCCACCGGTGACATCGCCTACGCCGACGGCGACGGTGACCTGGTCCTGGTCGACCGGATCGGCGAGCTGATCCTGGTGAACGGCTTCAACGTCTATCCGGCCGAGATCGAGCGGGTGCTGATCACGCACCCGGCGGTGGCCGCCGTGGCCGTGGTCGGGCTGCCCGACCCGGACACCGGGCAGCGCCCGCACGCCTACGTGGTGCCGGCCGGGGAGCCGGCGCCGGGCCCGGACGAGCTGCGGGCGCACTGCGCCGCCCGGCTGGCCCGGTTCAAGCTGCCCGGCATCGAGCTGGTGGCCACGCTGCCGCGCTCGCCGATCGGGAAGATCCGGAAGGCCGACCTGTGAGACTCACCCTGATCAGCCGGGACGGCTGTCACCTGTGCGAGGTGGCCGAGCAGACGCTGGACCGGATCGCCCCCGGCCAGTGGACGAAGGTCGACGTGGACTCGTCCATCGAGCTGGAGCGCGACTACGGCGACCGGGTGCCGGTGCTGCTGCTGGACGGGAAGGAGCACGGCTACTGGCGCATCGAGGAGGAGCGCCTGCTGCGTGATCTGGCCCGGCAGCCGGGCGAGCCGCGACTGTAGCCTCGCTTCCCGTGACGTCAAAGCACCTGGTCTGGGACTGGAACGGAACCCTGCTCGACGACCTCCACCTGGTGGTCTCGTCGACCAATACGGCCTTCGCCGCGGTGGGCGGCCGCGACGTGGACGCCGACGAGCATCGGCGGGCCTTTCGGCGACCGGTCGCCGAGTTCTACGCCGAGATGCTGGGCCGGGCGGTCGGCCACGAGGAGTTCGGCCGGCTGGACCGGATCTTCCACGACGCGTACCGCCTGGGGCTGACCGACGTGTCGCTGGCCGCCGACGCGATGACCGCGATCAAGACGTGGCCGGGCAGCCAGTCGTTGCTGTCCATGTGGTTCCACAGCGAGCTGATCCCGGCCGTCGAGGGGTACGGGCTGGCCGGCCTCTTCGCCCGCGTCGACGGGCTGCGGGCCGAGCTCGGTGGCGGGTTCAAAGCCGCCCATCTCGCCGCTCACCTGGACGAACTCGGCGTAGCCGGGCGGGACGTGGTGCTGATCGGCGACTCGCTGGACGACGCGGACGCGGCCGAGGCGGTCGGTGGGTGCGCGGTCCTCTACACCGGCGGGTTCACCCACCCGGCCCGGCTGCGGGAATCCGGCCGTCCGGTCGCCGACACGCTGGTGGAGGCGGTAAAGATGGCCATGTCACTCTGAGTCAGGTGGCCCTGGTGGGGGTCGAGCGGTAATACTCGACGGGTCGGCCCGACTAACACAGCCGGGTCGATCTTGTCCAATTGTCCCGACAAGATCGCGATTTGTGCACGCCTTCACAAGCGCCTACTCTGTGACTCCGACGAGCCCCGCTACCACAGCCACCCCGCGAGGGTTTCACCGGTATCGCACAGACAGGGCTCACCGCAGGTTCGCCTCGTCGGCACGGAGTCAGATGAGTCAGCAGCGTCACGGAAGCACGCCCGGCGAGGCCGGTGGCGTCCCGGCCTTCCCGGATCTACCGGAGGCGACCATCGCGCGACTGCCGGAGTACCTTCGCGCCCTCCATCACCTCGCCGAGACCGGCGCGGAGACGGTATCGAGTGAGGGTCTGGCGGCCGCCGCCGGGGTCAACTCCGCCAAACTCCGCAAGGACCTGTCGCACCTCGGGTCCTACGGCACCCGCGGCGTCGGCTACGACGTCTCCCTGCTCGTCGCCCAGATCGAGTACATCCTGGGCCTCGACGAGAACCGGGCGGTCTGCCTGGTCGGCGTCGGCAACCTCGGGCACGCCCTGGCCGGGTACGCGGGCTTCGCCAGCCGCGGCTTCCGGGTGGTGGCCCTCTTCGACACCGACCCGAAGAAGGTCGGCGAGCAGATCAACGGCCTCACCGTGCGGCACCTCGACGAGCTGGAGCGGATCGCGGTTGAGGAGTCCATCGCCATCGGTGTGATAGCCACCCCGCCCGGCACCGCCCAGACGGTCGCCGACGCGCTGGTCGCCGCGGGTGTGACGAGCATCCTCAACTTCGCGCCGGGCGTTCTGTCGGTGCCTTCCAACGTCGATGTCCGTAAGGTGGATCTCGCCATCGAGCTGCAGATCCTTTCGTTCCACGAGCACCGCAAGGCGTCTCTGACCGCCCTCCCGGGCGGCCGGGCCGCCGCCGCGAGCCCGGATAACCAGGAGGCGGTCGGTTCGTGAACCTGCTGAGCATCGGAGCCTCGTACCGCACGGCCGACGTCGCCGTCCTCGAGCGCCTCGCCATCGGAGAGCCGTCCGTCCCCGGTCTGCTGCAACGCCTGGTCGCCCAGCCGTACGTGGGTGAGGCGGTGGTCGTCTCCACCTGCAACCGCGTCGAGGTGTACGCGGCGGTCAGCGGCTTCCACGGCGGCCTCGGCGACATCTGCAACGTGCTGTCCGAGCACTCCGGCATCCCGGCCAGCGAGCTCGCCGGCCATCTCTACGTGCACTACGGCGAGGCGGCGGTCCGCCACTCGTTCCGGGTCTCCGCCGGCCTCGACTCGATGGTCGTCGGCGAGGCGCAGATCCTCGGCCAGCTGCGCGACGCGTACCACGCGGCCACCGAGGTCGACTCGGCCGGCCGCCTGCTGCACGAGCTGATGCAGCAGACGCTGCGGGTCGGCAAGCGGGCGCACGCCGAGACCGGCATCGACCGGGCCGGGCAGAGCGTCGTGACCGCCGCCCTCGACCTGGCCGCCGAGCACCTCGGCGCCGACCTGGCCGGGCGTTCCGCGCTGGTCATCGGTGCCGGGGCGATGGGCGCGCTGTCGGTGGCCACGCTCACCCGGGCCGGTGTGGGGCCGCTGCGGATCACCAACCGCAGCCACGAGCGCGCCGACCGGCTCGCCGAGGCGTACGGGGCGATCGCCGTCCGGTTCGATGAGCTCGACGCGGTGCTGAAAGAGGTGGACCTCGTGGTGTGCGCCACCGCCTCCACCGTGCCCGTGCTCACCCGGCAGCGCCTGGAGCGGGTCGGCAGGGAGCTGGTGGTGCTCGACCTGGCCGTTCCCCGCGACGTCGCACCGGACGCCGCCGGTCTGCCCGGCGTGCACATCATCGACATCGACAGCCTCGCCACCAGCCGGCGCGCCCACCCGGTCGCCGCCGAGACCGCGGCCGTCGAGCAGATCGTCGCCACCGAGGTGGAGAACTTCCTCGGCTGGCTGCGTGGCGCCGAGATCGCGCCCACGGTGGCCGCCCTGCGGACCCGGGCCGAGGAGGTCGTCTCGGCCGAGATGCGCAAGCTGATCGCCCGGCGGCCGGAGTTCACCGAGGAGCAGCGGGGCGACGTCTCCCGTACCCTGCACCGGGTCGTCCAGCAGCTGCTGCACTCGCCGACCGTGCGGGTCCGGCAGCTCGCCGCCGAACCCGGCGGCGACCAGTACGCGGCCCTGCTCCGTGAGTTGTTCGACCTGGACGTCCCGCTGGCCACACAGGCGAACGCGGTACCGGAGATCGGGGGGAAACCGTGACGCTTCGACTCGGCACCCGGGGCAGCGCCCTGGCGCTCACCCAGTCACAGATGGTCGCCGACGCGCTGACCGCCGCCACCGGCCGCCCGGTCGAACTGGTCCGGATCGTCACCCCCGGTGACCGGTCCGACGCTCCGGTGGCCCGGCTCGGCGTCGGGGTCTTCGTCTCCGCGCTCCGGGACGCGCTGCTGGCCGGCGAGATCGACTTCGCCGTGCACTCGTACAAGGACCTCCCCACCGCCGAGCACCCACGGCTGCACATCGCCGCCGTACCGCTGCGTGAGGACCCGCGTGACGCCCTGATCGCCCGCGACGGACTGACGCTGGCGGAGCTGCCGCCGGGCTCGTCCATCGGCACCGGTGCGGTGCGCCGTATCGCGCAACTCCACGCTTTGGGGCTAGATTTGCAGGTCACGCCGATTCGGGGGAATGTCGACTCGCGCATCGCCCGGGTTCTCGGACCCGAGGCCGACCTCGATGCCGTCGTTCTGGCCCGGGCCGGTGTGGCACGCCTCGGCCGGTCCGCGGAGATCACCGAGACGCTCGACCCGATGCTCATGCTGCCCGCCCCCGCCCAGGGCGCGCTGGCGGTGGAGTGCCGGGCCGACGACACCGACCTGATCGAGCTGCTGTCCGCTCTCGATCACGCACCGACCCGGGCCGCCGTGCTGGCGGAGCGGTCGATGCTTGCCACGCTCGAGGCCGGGTGCTCCGCACCGGTCGCGGCACACGCCGAAATCGCCGAAGGCGACGACGGTGACGAGATCTACCTGCGCGGTGCGGTGATCAGCCCGGATGGGGTCCGAGCCATCCGACTGTCGCGCACCGGAACGCCCGCCGGCGCGGCGGAGATCGGCAAGGCGCTTGCCATCGATCTCCTCGACGCCGGAGCCGATACCCTGATGGGGAGCACAGAATGACCACCCGCACCGCCCGTAAGCCAGCCGGACGCATCGCGTTCATCGGCGCCGGACCCGGCGACCCGGAGTTGCTGACCCGCCGCGCGTATGCGGCGTTGACCGATGCCGACCAGGTGGTCTACGACCGCGGCGTGCCCGAGACCCTGCTCAGCGCGATCCGCTCCGACGCCAAGGAGGACGCGCAGTTCAGCCCGGCCGAGGGCGCGCCCGGAGACGTCGCCAAGGTGCTGCTGTCGGCCGCCAAGTCCGGGCTCTCCGCCGTGCACCTCGTCGCCGGTGACCCGTTCGGCCACGACACGGTGGTCAAGGAGGTGCAGGCGGTCGCGCGTACCGCGGTGCACTTCGAGGTGATCCCCGGTATCGGCCAGGCCGAGGGCGTCGCCGCCTATGCCGGCGTGCCGTTGCCCGGCGTCCGGATCGCCGCCGACGTCGACGACGTCACCACCCTGGACTTCGACGCCCTCGCCGGCGCCGCGCAGAAGGGCTCCTTCGCCGTCGCGGTGGACGCCGGTGACCTGGCCGCCGTCCGTGACGGCCTGCTCGCCGCCGGTGTCGAGCCGGGCGTCCCGGTCGCGGTGACCGGCGACGGCACCGGTGAGACGCAGTACACCACCACCTCGACCGTGGACAGCTTCGTCGCCGCGGCGCTCGGTTTCACCGGCCGGGTCGTGCTCACCGTCGGCGCCGACGTGGCCGAGCGCGACACCCTCAGCTGGTGGGAGAACCGTCCGCTGTACGGCTGGAAGGTGCTCGTCCCGCGGACCAAGGAGCAGGCCGGCGCCATGTCCGCCCGGCTGCGTGCCTACGGCGCCATCCCGTGCGAGGTGCCGACCATCGCGGTCGAGCCGCCCCGTACCCCGGCGCAGATGGAGCGCGCGGTCAAGGGCCTGGTCGACGGCCGGTACGCGTGGGTCATCTTCACCTCGGTGAACGCGGTCCGCGCCGTCTGGGAGAAGTTCGGCGAGCACGGCCTCGACGCCCGCCACTTCGGTGGTGTGAAGATCGCCTGCATCGGTGAGGCCACCGCCGACGCGGTCCGCGCCTTCGGCATCCAGCCCGAGCTGATCCCGGCCGGGGAGCAGTCCAGCGACGGCCTGCTGGCCGAGTTCTCGCCGCACGACGAGATCCTCGACCCGGTCGGCCGGGTGCTGCTGCCGCGCGCCGACATCGCCACCGAGACCCTGGCGGCCGGGCTCATCGAGCGCGGCTGGGAGGTGGACGACGTGACCGCGTACCGGACGGTCCGGGCCGCCCCGCCGCCCGCCGAGATCCGGGACGCGATCAAGTCCGGCGGGTTCGACGCGGTGCTCTTCACCTCGTCCTCGACCGTGCGGAACCTGGTCGGCATCGCCGGTAAGCCGCACGCCCGTACCGTGGTCGCGGTGATCGGCCCGAAGACCGCCGAGACCGCGGTGGAGTTCGGCCTCCGGGTCGACACCCAGCCGCAGAACGCCTCGGTGCCCGACCTGGTCGAGGCCCTCGCGGACTACGCGCTGGAGCTGCGCGAGAAGCTGGCCGCGATGCCGGCCAAGCAGCGCCGCGGCTCCAAGGTGCAGGGCCCGACCGCCCTCCGATTCCGCTGATCCTCTGAACGAAGCGCGCCGTTTGCGAAAGCGGCGCGCTTCTTCGTTTCCCGTCGCTGTCGCTTAGGAGCGCCTGATGTCCTTCCCTGACATCCGCCCGCGCCGTCTCCGGCGCACGCCCGCCATCCGCCGTCTGGTCGAGGAGACCAGGATCGCCCCGTCCGAGCTGGTCCTGCCGCTCTTCCTGAGAGAGGGCCTGACCGAGCCGAAGCCGATCAGCTCCCTCCCCGGAGTCGTCCAGCACAGCCGCGAGTCGCTGCGCAAGGCCGCGACCGAGGCGGTCAGCGCGGGCGTCGGCGGGCTCATGCTCTTCGGCGTGCCGGACAACGCCAACAAGGACGAGACCGGTTCGGGCGGCCTCGACCCGGACGGCATCCTCAACGTCGGCCTCCGCGACCTGAGGTCCGAGCTGGGCGACAGCACGGTGATCATGGGCGACCTGTGCCTGGACGAGTTCACCTCGCACGGCCACTGCGGTGTCCTGGCCGCCGACGGCACGGTCGACAACGACGCCACCCTCGCGATCTACGCGGACATGGCGGTCGCGCAGGCCGAAGCCGGCGCCCACATGGTCGGCCCGTCCGGCATGATGGATGGCCAGATCGGCGTCATCCGCAAGGCCCTGGACACGGCCGGCCACCAGGACGTGGCGATCCTCGCCTACTCGGCGAAGTACGCGGGCGCCTTCTACGGCCCGTTCCGCGAGGCCGTCGAGTCGACCCTCCAGGGCGACCGCCGCCAGTACCAGCAGGACCCGCCGAACGTCCGCGAGGCCCTGCGCGAGGTCGACCTGGACGTCGCCGAGGGCGCCGACATCGTCATGGTCAAGCCGGCGCTGCCCTACCTGGACATCATCGCCGCGATCCGCGAACGGGTCACCGTGCCGGTCGCCGCCTATCAGGTGTCCGGCGAATACGCGATGGTCGAGGCCGCCGCCGCCAACGGCTGGATCGACCGCGAACGCGTCATCCTCGAAACCCTCACGTCGATCAAGCGGGCCGGCGCCCAGATCACCCTCACCTACTGGGCCACCGAGGTCGCCCAGCTGCTCCGCTCCCGCTTCTAAAGATCAAAACCCGTTTCCGGTACGGCGTTCCCCGCCCCAAACGCAGGGCCCGCCGTCCCGCCAGCTCCCGCGAGCACCCGCCGGGTCAAGCCCGTGCCGCGCCCGCCGGGCTCAGATCGGTGGGCACGCCACAAGACAACCACCCTCACCCGCACAGCGGTGCACTCAACACCCCGGCGTTTTGCCGCGGAGCGAAGCGGAGCAAAGCTAGCTCAGTTCCAGGCTTTGGACCAGTTGAGTCACGTCGGCTATGTACTCGTACCAGTCGCGGTCGGACTGGTAGCCCAGCTCGGCGTTGACCTTGAGCATCGACTCGTTGTGCTGTGCGTTCCACGTCTGGACCTGGCGCAGCGTCGGCTCGGCGGACCGCAGCTCGAACAGCATCCGCGCCTTGATCGCCCGGTCGATGCCGTAGCCGCGGTGCTCCCGGACGACGATCGTGTCGTACTGGTCGGCCCGCTCCGGATGCTGCGCCGGAACGACCACCTCGGTCAGCCCGGCCACCGCACCGGTCGCCTCATGGATGGCCAGCACGATGAACGGCTTCAGGCCACGCCGGTGGAGCGTTTCGATGGAGTCGCGAAGCCGCTGCGGATCGGACGAGCGGGGCGCCAGCTCCAGGTCGTCATCGTCGTGCTGCGCCTCCGCCTTGGCCTGTGCGTAGGCCTCCAGCAGATGATCCGGTGGCCCGCCCGGGTGGTACTCGATCCGGTAGCCGGGGCTGATCCCGCTGGCCATGCCACCCAGGGCCAGCCAGTCCACCGAGTCCAGGTTGAGCACGCCGCGGGTCTCCACATACTCCCGTTCGAAGCCGAGCGACTCGTAGAACGGGATTGCCGTGGTGCCGCCGATCGCCTCCACCCCGATCGAGGAGAAGCCCTCCAGATAGGCCCGGCGGGCCGCCACCGCCACCAGCTGCCGGCCCAGGCCACGGCGCCGCAACTCGGGCCGGACCAGCACCTCGAGCACCCCGATGTCGCCGAGCAACAGGATGCTGACATGCGCAAAAATCTTGCTCTCCCCCTCGGGGAGCCGGTCGTCCTCGGCCACCCAGGTGATCCGGCGCTCGCCCGGCATGGTCTCGGCCAGATAGTCCCGGACCTGCACGTCGCGCCAGGGTGGATCGTCCGGGAGGTCGGCCGCCAGGACCGCGTTCACCGTCTCCACGAGCGAGCAGACCTCGGCCGCGGACGCGGAGCGGGGATCCCATTCACGCACCCTCACGGGTACATCGTGCCGTTTGTGAGACCTTGAGGGAAGTGCTCACCACGCAAAAGTGCAGCTACGCTCACGCTGAGTCGCGAAATTCGTGTGGTCACACCTTGCTGCGGCGTCCGTAGTCGTCGGCGATCCGGAACACCTTCTCCGCGTACGGCCGGACCGCGTTGTACGACAGGATCGCGTCCCACCAGGAGTCGGCGTTGGACATGTCGCGGCCACCCTTGCAGAGGTACACGGCCGCGGTCAGGCTGGCGTCATCGACGTCGTTCGGGTTCACCACACCGTCCCGGTCGGCGTCGATCGCCGTCTCCTTCCAGGTGGACGGGATGAACTGCATCGGACCCATCGCCCGGTCGTAGGTCTTGTCCAGATCCATCACGCCCTGGTCGGTGTCCGGGATCAGCTGCCGCCCACCCTGGCCGTCCAGTGGAAGCCCGATGATCGCCGGAAGCGCCACCCCGTCGGCGCCCAGCACCGCCCCGTTGACACTGCCGTGCGACGACTCCACCTCCCCGATGGCGGCGAGCGTCGTCCAGTTCAGATGGCAGCCGGGCGTGGTCTGCGCGGTGACCAGCTCGGCATAGACGTAGGCCTGCACCGCCACCACCGGAATGCTCACCCGGGTGCCGATCTCCGACGCCCAGCCCGCCAGCGCATCCGCGGGCCGGGTGTTGCCCACCGTCGGCTGCGGCAGCCCGCCGATCCCGGTCGCCGGCACCGGAAAACTCGGCGGCGCGCTGACCACCCCACCGCCCGACACGTCACCCGGCGAGGCCCAGACGGGCGGCGGCACCGAGGCACCGTCCGCCCCGAACGCAGGCGTCGCGCTCGGTGCGGGCACCGCTTCGAGCGCCTTGGGCACGAGATAGGCCCCCGAAGTCACCGCCAGCGCGACGAGCGCCGCCAGCAACACCCCGGGAAGAACCACCCGCCCACTGGGCCCCTTGGCCCAGGCCGCGGTCCCGCGTGCGGCCCGCTTGGCGGCAGGCCCCGGCCGGAACCGCCGCCGGCGAGCGTCCTTTCCGGTCCCGGCACCCTTCGCCGCAGCCCCACCGGCATCCGGCCCGCCACTCGCGGCGCCCTCCACCGTCCCGCCCGAGGCCTCCACAGCCCCAGCGCTCCCAGCTTCGGCACCCTTCGTCGTGGCCGTGTTCCCGGCTTCGGTGCCCTTGGCCGCTCCGTCCGAGGCCGTAGCTGCCTCGGCGCCCTTGGCCGCTCCGTCCGGGGCCGCTTCCAGCGCGGCGCTCGCGGCCGCGGTCGATTCCGCGGGGTTGCCCGGTTTCGCGGCTCCGTCTGAGGCTTTCCCGGTCTCGGAGGCCCTCTTCTCCCCGTCGCCGGCCACGACCGCATCGCTCTCGGTGGACTTCTCTCCAACAGCCGACGGCTCCCCCGGGCCGGACGACCCGGAAGGGGCGTGGACCGAGTCCGGCGAGGCGGAGGTAGCGGCCGCCGGAGTCGCGGCGTCGGCCGTCACCGCCGCGTCGGCCGGTGTGGCGGCCGGATCGATCTTCGGGCCGTCGGTCGTCTGCGGGGTGTCAGCCGGTGCGGCGGTCGGATCGGTGGACGGCCGGCGAGCGGACGCGGCAGTCCCCTCCGGGGCCGCACCGGAACCGCTCAGCGGCCCGCCCTGATGCGGTGCCGCGGGTCGCAGCTCCGGACGCTCTGCTGGGTTCTTCCGCACCTCCGCCACGCGTCGACCCTACCCGCCGGAAACCTTTCCCGGGGAGGCCGCCGAAGCCCTGTGGACAACTCCTCCTACCCGCCTCGGGACAGGGGCCTACGCTGGTCGGATGCCGCGTTATGAATACCGTTGCCGCGCCTGCGGCGCCACCTTCGAAGTCAGTCGCCCGATGCGGGAGGCCGCCGCCGCGGCGACCTGCCCGGAGGGCCACGGCGACACCGTCAAGTTGCTCTCCACCGTTGCCGTGACCGGTCGCGGTGGAGCGGCCCCGTCCGCCGGTGGCGGTGGGGGATGCTGCGGTGGCGGCTGCGGCTGCTGACCCCGTCGACCACCGCGCGTCCGCTCCGTGCCGGCCGCGCGGTGGTCGATCCCGGAATCCCCGCGGTCACCGCCCGTTCCCGCCGAGCCCAACCGACCCCGGATCTCCCCGGAGAGCCGTCCCGGGAGATCCGGCTGATGTGCGGGCGGTTCGACCGTGTGCGGCTGAGTGGAACGCCGGACACGCCGATGTGGAGGACGACGCGACGCGTGGCGCGGGTGACACCCCGGTGAATATTCAGCGAACGTACGAAGATCCGGCGAGGCTTACCGCGGAAGAGCATCATGACGGCGGCACCGTGAGGGGATGGCGTCGCAAGGGAATGACCATGGTCAGTGTCGACTTCGGCCGGTGACGTCTCGCTCGCGCGCGGTGGCGAAAGTGTGACCCGTTCGGGTACACCCGAACGGCCTGCCGCTTTTGCCCGCCAGCCGCGTTTCCGCGTTCGATCTCTTTCGTTACGAGACGCGTAGTCCCGTATGCCTCCGGTCGATCCCACGATCAGGACGTCCTCCGTAAGGGGTCGGCCATGGCGGGCAAACGATTACCGTCCGTTTCTACGATGGGCGGTGACGCAGAGATACGGCAGCATGAGTCGCGACTTCCCAAAGGGGGCGGAGGTTCCACCGTGTCGGGACGGATCGAGCTACCCAGTGGCCTGGTGACCTTTATGTTCACCGACATCGAGGGCTCGACGCGACTCGCTCGGATGCTCGGTGAGGCGTATCGGAGCGTCCTCGGCGCGCACCGAGCTGTGCTACGCGCTGTGTTTAAGGATTTTGATGGTGTCGAACTCCTTACGGAGGGTGACTCCTTTTTCGTGGCGTTCTCCAATGCCGACGCGGCGGTCGCGGCCTGTGTCGAGGCGCAGCGGCGACTGTCCGCGTACGACTGGCCACGCCGTGATGCGATTCCTAAAGTGCGCATGGGCCTGCACACCGGGCGGGCCGTTCCGATCGGCCAGGAGTACGCGAGCGCCGAGGTCCACCGTGCCGCCCGGGTGTCGGCGGCCGCGCACGGCGGTCAGGTGCTCTGCTCGGAGGCGACCGCTCTCGCCGTGACCGCCACGTTCGCCGCGACCTCCGGTGGGGGTGCCGCGGCCGCCGCCACGCTGGCCACCGTGGACCTGCTGGACATCGGGGCCTTCCGGTTGCGCGGGTTCGACGACGACGAGCGGATCTTCCAGGTGTGCGCGCCCGGCCTGGAGCGGGACTTTCCGCGCCCGCGGACCGCCGAGGCGCCCCGGCACAATCTGCCCGCCGAGCACAGCCCGTTCGTCGGGCGGCGTACCGAGATCACCGAGCTGTCCGAGCTGATCAGCCACAACCGCCTGGTGACGGTGGTCGGGCCGGGCGGTTCCGGTAAGACCCGGCTGACCCTGGCGGTGGCCGAGCGGCTGCTTCCGGCGTACCCGGGCGGGGTTTGGACGATCGATGCCGCGACCGCGGCGCAGGGCCTGCCCAACGCCCTGGCCACCGCCCTGGGCCTGCGCCCGGAACCGGGCCGTCCGATGATCGACACGGTGGTCGAGCAGTGCGCCGAGCGCCGGATGCTGGTGCTGTTGCAGACCTGCGACGCGGCGCCCGCCCTGACCGCGACGCTGGCGCACCGCCTGCTCGGCCGGTGCCGCCGGCTGGACGTGGTGGCGACCGGCCGGGCGCCGCTGGCGCTCGCCGGGGAGACCGTGTGGCGGATCCCGCCGCTCGCTCCGGCGGACGCGTTCGCGCTGCTGCGGGACCGTGCGGCGGCCGCACAGGGTGGCCGCCCGGGTGACGGTGACGCGCAGCTGGCCCGGCTGGCCGCGCGGCTGGAGGGTTCGCCGCTGGCGATCCAGCTGGCCGCCTCCCGGCTGCGGCTGCTGCCGGCCGAGCATCTGGCCCGGCGGCTCGACGATCCGCTGGGCGCGCTGGACAACGACGCGGCCGGGGACGGCCGGCACGCCAGCCTGGCCAACAACCTGGCCTGGTCGTACCGGACGCTGGGCAGCCGGGCCGCGGATCTGCTGCGCCGGCTCGCGGTCTTCGCCGGGCCGGTGGATCTCACGACGGTGGAGTGGTGCGACGCGGAGGGGTTCAGCGCGCTGTCCGAGCTCGCCGACAAGTCGCTGGTCGAGGTGATCCCCGGCCCGCGGTACCGGATGTCCGACCAGGTGCGGGCGTACGCGCTGCGCCGGCTCGCGGCCACCGGCGACGAACCGTCCGTCCGCGGCCGGCATCTCACCTGGTCGCTGCACACCCTGGACCGGGTCGCGGTGGTCGCCGAGGATCCGGGCCGTACCGTCTCGCTCACCGAGTTCGCCCCCTTCGTGACCGAGTGGGAGGGCGCGCTGCGCTGGGCCGCCGCGATCGGTGACGTGGTTGCCGGGCTGCGCCTGGCGGCCGCGCTGGATCCGTGGTGGCGTGAGCACGGCGGTGGACGGAAGGGCCGTGAGCTGCTCTCCGCCCTCTACCGCGCGCTGCCCGGCGACGACTCGGTGGCGCCCGCGGACCTGGCCGGCGCCTATCTGACGCACGCCGGCCTGACCGGCGACCGGACGGAACGCGACCGGTTCCTGACCCGGGCCGAGGAGGCGGCCGGGCGGTCCGGCGACCCGGCGCTGCCGATCCGGGTCCAGGCCGCCCGGGTGGCGCTGCCGGAGGGCGATCCGTCCGCCGCTGAGCAGAGCTGTCGCGAGGTGATCGCCCAGGCCGAGCGGGCCGGCGTTCCGAACGCCGCGCTGCCCGCCGTGCTGACCCTGGCCGAACTGCTGTGGCGACGGGACGCGCTCACCGACGCGGCCGACCTGCTCGGCGCGGCCCGGCACCTGGAGGCGATCTGCCCGGAGGCGCGTGGCCGCCGGGCCGTCGACTGGCTTCTCGGCATGGTGGCGCTGCGCCGGGGCGACCTGGTGGCCGCACACGATCACCTGGTGGTGGCGTTGCGGTCGAGGCTGCGGCACGGTTTTCGGGGCGCGGCCGCGGACGCGGTGGCGGCGATCGCGGTCCGCTGCGCGCTCGGCGGCGACCCGGCGACCGCCACGGTGCTCTTCGGCGGTGCGGAGGTGGCGCGCGGCGCGCGGCGTACCGAGTCGTTCGGCGCGTTCTGGTCGGCCCAGCAGATGTCGCTGCGGACGGCGCTCGGCGACGCCGCCTTCGACGCGGCCTATGCCGACGGCGCCGGCCTCGGCTTCGACCGGATAGTCGCCATGGCCCTGGCCGTCGAACACCCCGACCTGGAGGACGGCGCGGCCCGTTTCGCGCAGATCATCCGATAAGAGCCTGACCACCGATCTTCGCCCGGAACGGGCGGCACAGGCTGGGGACGGCAGCTGGATCGCGGGAGCCGACGGGACGGCCATTGTCGCGGGGGACGGGGAACGCCGTACCGGATCAGGTTTTCGGTAGGGAACGCACGGCCCGGTGGTAGGCGAAGGCGATGGCGTTGCAGGGACGCCGGGCCGCGGGGCGGTGTGCGTCGCAGACGCGGCGCAGGTCGGCGCGGAAGACCTCGTCGACGCGCTCCTTGTGCCTGGGGAAGGTGCCCTCGGCGCGGTAGTTGCGGTAGCCGAAGTCGTGGTGCCGGCAGGCGTCGGAGAAGTCGAAGCCGAACGGCACCTCCAGCGCCCGCGTGCACAGATCGGTGGACCAGTCGAAGCGGTAGGACGCCCAGCGGGCCCGTTGGCGCCGCGCGGTGTTCCAGGCGGTGTAGCTGGCGTCGGTCGGCTGCGTCCAGCGGGCGAGCACCTGGGCGCGGCTCATCGACGCCTGTGCCGGTACGGCCGGGGTCAGGACGGCGATCAGCAGCGCGACCACCGCGATGTGGCGCATAGGGGACCTCCAGCGCGCGGCCGGTGACGGATGTGGTGTCCTTCAGCTAGGACCTCAAGCTTGACCGTTAGGGTGATCGCGTGCGGGCGGTTCCATGATTCATCTACCTCTGGTCCGGCAGGGACCGTTGCGGGCGCTGGGTTTCCGCCTGGTGATGGCGTGCGTCCTGGTGCTGCTGGCGGTCGGCATCATCTATGTCGACCGGGACGGGTACCGCGATGTCAACGAGGACGGGCTTACCCTCCTCGACTGCTTCTACTACGCGGTCGTCTCGCTCTCCACCACCGGCTACGGCGACATCACTCCGGCGACCCAGGGGGCCCGCCTGGTGAACGTCCTGTTCATCACCCCGGCCCGGGTCCTCTTCCTGATCATTTTGGTCGGTACCACACTCGAGGTGCTGACCGACCAGTACCGCAAGGGCCTGCGGGTCACCCGGTGGAGGCGCAAGTTGAAGGACCACGTGATCATCTGTGGTTACGGCACCAAGGGCCGGGCCGCGGTCGCCGCGCTGCTGGAGACGGGCTACGACAAGTCCCGGATCGTCATCGTGGAGAACCGTGAGGCCGGCGTCCGGCAGGCCACCCAGGGCGGGTTCGTCGTCATCGAGGGCGACGCCACCCGCTCGGTGGTGCTCAACGACGCGGACGTGAAGAACGCCAAGTCGGTCATCATCGCCACCGACCGGGACGAGGCCTCGGTCCTGATCACGCTGACCGTCCGGCAGTTGACCGCCGGGCAGGTCCGGATCATCGCGGCGGTCCGGGAGCAGGAGAACGCCGCACTGCTCAAGCAGAGCGGCGCCCACCACGTGATCGTGTCGTCCGCGACGGCCGGCCGGCTGCTCGGCCTGACCACCACCGCGCCGCCGCTGATCGACGTGGTGGAGGACCTGCTCACCCCGGGGCAGGGCATGGCGCTGGCGATGCGCTCGGCGGAGCGGGCCGAGGTCGGCCGCAATCCACGTGAGCTGGTCACCCTGGTGGTGGCGCTGATCCGCCGGGGCAAGGTGCTGCCGCTCGGCGGTGAGCAGGCCGTCAGCATCGAGACCGGCGACCTGCTCGTCTACATCCGCGACGAGGCGACCGCCACCAACGGGGTGTCGGTCTAGCTAGAGGATGGTCCAGGTGTCACCGGCGTTGAGGAGACCGTCGAGCATCTCCTCGGGGGTGCCGGTGGCCTGCGCCTTGGCGTCGAGCACCTGCTTGCGGACGATCTCGTCGTAGGACGGGCGCCGCACGTTCCGGAACACGCCGATCGGGGTGGTGTTCAGGTCGGAGCCGGAGAGCCGGGTCAGCGCGAAGGCGTACGCCGGATCGCTCACGGTCGCGTCGTGGACGATCGGGGTGCCGCCCTCCTGCACCTTCAGGCCGAAGCTGCCCTCGGGATGAACCACGTTGTATTTCCCGACCGTGATCGGCTGGCCCTGTTCCAGCCGGATCAGGTGTTCGTCCCGGGTGGCCGGGTCCTTGATCAGGTCGAAGGCGCCGTCGTTGAAGATGTTGCAGTTCTGGTAGATCTCGACGAACGCGGAGCCCTCGTGCTCGGCCGCCGCCCGCAGCACCGATTGCAGATGCTTGCGGTCGGAGTCGATGGTCCGGGCCACGAAGGTCGCCTCCGCGCCGAGGGCCAGCGACAGCGGGTTGAACGGCGAGTCCGCCGACCCGGCCGGCGTCGATTTGGTGATCTTGCCGATCTCCGAGGTGGGGGAGTACTGCCCCTTGGTGAGCCCGTAGATCCGGTTGTTGAACAGCAGGATCTTGAGGTTCACGTTCCGCCGGAGCGCGTGGATCAGGTGGTTGCCGCCGATCGACAGGGCGTCGCCGTCGCCGGTCACCACCCAGACGCTCAGATCGGGCCGGGAGGCGGACAGGCCGGTCGCGATCGCCGGGGCGCGCCCGTGGATCGAGTGCATCCCGTACGTGTTCATGTAGTAGGGGAACCGCGACGAGCAGCCGATCCCGGAGACGAACACGATGTTCTCCCGGGGGATCTCCAGCTCCGGCATGAACTGCTGCACCGCGGCGAGGATGGCGTAGTCCCCGCAGCCGGGGCACCAGCGGACCTCCTGGTCGGACTTGAAATCCTTGGCGGTCAGTTTCAGCGCGATTGTCTCAGCCATTCTTGACCACGTCCTCGAGCATGCTCTCCAGCGTCGCGGCGGTGAACGGCAGGCCGCTGACCTGGTTGAACGGAACCGCATCGACCAAATATCTCGCCCGGATCACCGCGGCCAGCTGACCCAGGTTCATCTCCGGGACGACCACCTTCTCGTACCCGGCGAGCACCTCGCCCAGGTTGGCCGGCAGCGGCGAGACGTGCCGCAGGTGCGCCTGGGCGATCGTCAGGCCGCGCTGGCGCAGGGCCCGGCAGGCGGCGCCGATCGGCCCGTAGGTCGAGCCCCAGCCGAGCACCAGCACCTGCGCGTTCTCGTCCGGGTCCTCGACGTCCACATCGGGTACCGGAATGGCCTCGATGCGGGCCTGCCGGGTGCGGACCATGAACTCGTGGTTCGCCGGGTCGTAGGAGATGTCACCGGTCTTGTCGGCCTTCTCCAGGCCGCCGATGCGGTGCTCCAGGCCCGGCGTGCCGGGCACGGCCCACGGCCGTGCCATCGTCTCCGGATCACGGAGGTACGGCAGGAAGCGCCCGTCCTCGGTGTTCGGCGCCGTGGCGAACTCGACCCGCAGATCCGGCAGTTCGTCGACGGACGGCAGCAGCCACGGCTCGGAGCCGTTGGCCACGTAGTTGTCGGACAGCAGGATGACCGGGGTGCGGTAGGTCAGCGCGATCCGGGCGGCCTCCAGCGCCGCGTGGAAGCAGTCCGACGGCGACTTCGGCGCGATCACCGCGAGCGGCGCCTCGCCGTGCCGGCCGAACAGCGCCATGTTCAGGTCGGCCTGCTCGGTCTTGGTGGGCATGCCGGTCGACGGGCCGGCCCGCTGCACGTCCACGATCACCAGCGGCAGCTCCAGGGCGATCGCGAGCGAGATGGTCTCGCCCTTGAGCGCCACACCCGGCCCGGAGGTGGTGGTGACGCCGAGCGCCCCGCCGTAGGCCGCGCCGAGCGCCGCCCCGATCGCGGCGATCTCGTCCTCAGCCTGCATCGTGGTCACACCGAACCGCTTGTGCTTGGACAACTCGTGCAGGATGTCCGAGGCCGGGGTGATCGGGTAGGCGCCGAGGAACAGCGGCAGCCTCGACCGCACGGCGGCGGCCACCAGCCCGAGCGCGAGCGCCTGGTTGCCGGTGATGTTGCGGTAGGTGCCGGGCCGCATCTTGGCCGGCTTGATCTCGTAGCGCACCGAGAACGCCTCGGTGGTCTCGCCGTAGTTCCAGCCGGCCTGGAAGGCGGTCTTGTTCGCGGCGACCAGATCCGGCCGTTTGGCGAACTTGTGCTCCAGGAACCGTAGGGTGGACTCGAACGGCCGCGAGTACATCCAACTGAGCAGTCCCAGCGCGAACATGTTCTTGGCGCGCTCGCCGTCCTTCTTCGAGACGCCGCTCTCGGCCAGGGCGCCTAGGGTCAGGGACGTGAGCGCGACCGGATGGACGGCGAACTCGGCGAGCGAGCCGTCCTCCAGTGGGCTCTCGGCGTAGCCCACCTTGGCCAGGTTGCGCCGGGTGAACTCGTCGGTGTTGACGATGATGTCGGCGCCGGCCGGCAGGTCGGCCAGGTTCGCCTTGAGTGCGGCCGGGTTCATCGCGACGAGGACGTTCGGCGCGTCGCCCGGGGTGAGAATGTCGTAGTCGGCGAAGTGCACCTGGAAACTGGAGACCCCGGGAAGGGTGCCCGCTGGTGCACGGATCTCTGCAGGGAAGTTCGGAAGTGTCGAGATGTCGTTGCCCAACTGGGCGGTCTCCGACGTGAACCGGTCTCCGGTGAGCTGCATTCCGTCACCGGAGTCGCCGGCGAATCGGATTACCACCCGGTCCAGCTGCTCGACTCGCTTCGCGGGAGCGGCCACGATTCAACCTCCATAAGGCGCGGTCCGGCGGCTTCAAGACTGTCGATGAGCCGGCCCGCAGATCGTCAGTTCCACACTACGTCGCCGCTCCTTACGAAGCGGCCGCGGACCGTTGCCCACGGTAGCCGTGACGATGAACAACCAGCTAGCAGATCTCACTGGTTGCGTCAGATAGGCTCCCCGATCGTGGACGGTTACCTCGGTTCGTACGCCACCCTGGGGCTGCTGCTGGTCGCCGGAGTGCTGCTGTTCGTGGCCGCTTTCGGCGCGAACCGGCTGCTGCGCCCGGCCCACCCGGCCGAGCCGCCGGGCAAGCGGATCGCCTACGAGAGCGGCATCGACCCGGTCGGCGGCGACTGGGCGCAGGCACAGATCCGGTATTACGTCTATGCGTACCTCTATGTGCTTTTCGCCGTGGAAGCCGTATTTCTCTTCCCGTGGGCGGTGATCTTCGACCGGCCGGGTTTCGGCGGCATGGCCATCGCCGAGATGGGCATCTTCGTAGCCGTGCTGGCCCTGGGCATCCTGTACGCCTGGCGCAAGAAGATCCTCACCTGGACCTGAGCGTCCGGATGGGTGGTGGGCTCGCCTACGGAATGCGGACATGTCAACATCGTGCGCATGGGTCAGCTTCTGCTCTTCATTGTCGTGGCTCTGGTCGTCGCGACGATCGTCTTCGGCGTGACCGTTCTGTTGAGCGGGAGCGACCCCGGCCTGACCCCGGTCGAGCCGGACGGTCGCGCGGTTCCGCTGCCCAGCGACCGTCCCCTCGGTGAGGACGACATCTCCCGGACCAGGTTCGACTCCGTCTGGCGCGGCTACCGGATGGAGCAGGTGGACCAGGCGTTGCAGCGGGCGGCGTACGACATCGGCTACAAGGGTGAGCTGATCGGCGTGCTCGAGGCCGAGGTGGCCGCGTTGCGCGAGGGCCGCACCGAGGACGCCGACGCGCTGCGCAAGGCCCGGGAGGCCGCGATGGCCCCGGTCGCCGGACTGCCGCCGATCCCGGAGCCGCCGGTCATCCCGATGGACACCGGCCAGGAGCCGGTGGAGAAGCTGTGAGCGACGCGGGGGCCGGCCCAGGTAGCGGGCTGGGTGACGCCGCTCGGGCGGGTTCCGGCGAGTTCACCGCCAAGGTGATCGTCAACGCGCCCGCGTCCCGGGTCTTCGCCGCGTTCATGAACTGGGAGAAGCAGTCCGAGTGGATCCCGTTCACCCGGGTGCGGGTGGTCGAGGGCGACGGCGGTGAGGGCAGCCTGGTCGAGGCGGTCACCGCGCTGGGCCCGGCGGTCCTGCGTGACGAGCTGCGGGTGGTCAAGGTCAACGAGCCGTACGAGGTCCGTGTCGTGCACTGCGGCAAGGTGCTGCGCGGCCCAGGCTCGATGCGGTGCACCGCGATGTCCGGCGACCGGACCCAGATCGTGCTGCACGAGTGGTTCCACCTGCCGCCCGGCGCGGTTGGCAAGATCGCCTGGCCGGTCCTCTGGCCGGGCTCCAAGATCGGCTTCACCGGGGCGCTCAAACGCTTCGCACGGCTCGTCGAGCAGGGGCGGCTGCCGTGACCGACATCGGGCTGGTGATCGGCGCCGACGGGCAGCCTCGGTGCTTCTGGGCGGGCGGCTCACCGGACTACACGGCGTACCACGACGACGAGTGGGGCCGGCCGATCCGCGGCGACGACGCCCTCTTCGAGCGGCTCACGCTGGAGGCCTTCCAGTCCGGCCTGTCCTGGATCACCATCCTGCGCAAGCGCCCGGCGTTCCGGGCCGCCTTCGACGGCTTCTCGATCGCCAAGGTGGCCGGCTACACCGGGGCCGACGCCGAGCGCCTGATGGCCGACGCCGGGATCGTCCGCAACCGGATGAAAATCGACGCGGCGTTGCACAACGCCCGGGTGGCGGCCGAGGTCGACCTGACGGAGCTGCTCTGGTCCTTCGCGCCCGCGGGACGGGACCGGCCGCGTACCCGCGCTGACGTCCCGGCGGTCACGCCCGAGTCCACCGCCATGGCCAAGGCGCTCAAGAAGCGCGGTTTCAAGTTCGTCGGGCCCACCACGGCGTACGCGTTGATGCAGGCCACGGGCATGGTCGACGACCACCTCACGGACTGCTGGGTGCCCGTGATGAGATGAAGCCATGGCGCGATGGTCGGTAGTTCTTCCGGATGAGCAGTGGGCGACCGAGCGGTTGTTCCAGCACGATGTGGTGACCGTGGCCGGCGGCCCGGCCGGAGCCGCGGTCGGCGACGAGGTGCTGGTGGTCGCCGAACAGCAGGTCGTGGCGCTGGCCCGGGTGGAGAAGACCGACGGCGGTCTCGCGTTGTGGTATCTGCGGCGGGCCTTCGACGAGCCGATTCCGGCCGCTCTTTCGGAGGGCCCGGTCGAGGAGGCGACGTTCCGGCGGTTCGCCGAGCGCCTGGGCGGCCCGTCCGACAGGAAGCCGTGGCTGGTGAGCGTGGCCATGCCGATCGAGGCGGTGAACCCGGCCGAGGCGGTGCGCCAGTTCTGGTCGCACGTGCTGGAGCTGGGCCCGGCCGAGCTGCCCACCTACGTCTGGCCCTCCGGTGACGAGCTGGCCATGCAGGCCTTCGTCCTCGGGGCCGAGGCGAACCAGGACCCCGAGGAAGAAGACGAAGAGGACTAGCGTCCCTGGTATTCCGGGCGCTGCTTGTTCAGGAAGGCGTTAACCGCGGCCGAGTGGTCCGCGGTCGCGCCGCAGATCGCCTGGGCCTGGGCCTCGGCCGCCAGGGCGTCGGACAGCGTGCCGGCCGTGGCGATGGACAGCTCACGCTTGATCGCGCCGTAGGCCACCGTGGGGCCCGCCGCCAGCCGTGCGGCCAGCTCCTGGGCCGCCGGCAGCACCTTCTCGTCGTCGTCCAGCAGTTGGGTCAGCATCCCGATCCGGGACGCCTCCTCGGCCTTCACCGGCCTCGCGAGCAGTAGCAGCTCCACCGCCTTGGCGTGCCCCACGATCCGCGGCAGCGACCAGGAGATGCCGCTGTCCCCGGCCAGGCCCACGTTGGCGAAGGCCATCAGGAAGCTGGTGCGGGGGCCGCCGATGCGGAAGTCGGCGAGCAGGGCCAGCGAGGCGCCGGCCCCGGCGGCCATCCCGCCCACCGCGGCGATCACCGGCTTCGGCATGTTGGCCAGCCGCTGCGCGATCGGGTTGTAGTGCACCTGCACGGTGTTCAGATCGGTCGCGCCCGACTGCAGCAGCGACGCGTGCTCCCGCAGGTCCTGGCCGCCGCAGAAGGCGCCGCCCGCGCCGGTCAGCACGATCGCCCGGCAGGACCGGTCGCCCTCCAGCTCGGCGAGGGTGTCCCGCAACGCCTCCTTGAGGTCGACGGTGAAGGAGTTCATCGCGTCGGGGCGGTTGAGGGTCAGGGTGACTACCGCGTCAGTGCGGTCGACGAGGAGCGAGTCGGTCATGGGTTCGAGAATCCCACACGCGTTCCACGGCTGGCCGACTGCAGGCAACGTTCCACGTGCCGGTCGGCGGCCGGGCGCAGCCGGGTGGCGTGCTTGTCGAAGAATCCGGCGGCCTTGACGCCCGGCCAGCCCGCGGGCAGCAGCGCCGACGGCAGCTGCGGGTCCTGGAAGAGGAACGACCGCCAGGCGTGCACCAGACGGAACCGGGCCGCGTACGCCTCCTCGTCGGTGCTACGTGGAGTGATCGACTTCACCACGGGCAGTAGTGATTCGACGAACTCCCGATACGACTGTCCGATGCGGGTGAGGTCCCAGGCCCGGTCCACGATCCCGGTGGCGTCCGCCGTGGGGCTCGCGCTGAACCGCTCGTAGCCGGCACCCGCCTCGGCCAGCAGCGCTTCGACCTCTTCGGAGGCCCGGGGCGCCACCCAGACCTGTTCGCTGAGCGGCCCGTAGCCCAGATAGGTGAGCCGGAGCGCGTCCCGCCGCGTGACCGGCTCGTGGAGCAGGATCATGTCGAAGCGACCGTCCCAGCCACCGCGACCGGTTCGGTACACCCTGGCGGCTGCCTCGTCGAGCCGGCGCGCGGCCTTCGGGGTGAGCAGATAACCCGGTCCGGCGGCCAGCCGGAGCGGATGCAACCAGCCCTGTCGCACCATTCGCGACACTGCGGTGCGGACCGCCGGAGCCGCGATGTCGAGCGGTGCCAGTAGCCGGACCAGCGCCGAGACCGGGGCTCGGGAGCCGCGATCGCGCAGGTAGTCGCCGTACAGGTCGAAGAGTGCGGACCGCGCCTGCATGACCGCACATTGTGACAGTCCAAAAGACGATATGCTAGATGCTGTCACATCCGCCCGGGCTGGGTTTGGGTTCGCCGGTGTTCATCAGGGAAAATGTTTGATCGGCACGGTGGGCCGCAACGCGTGGAAACGTGAAACGGCCTGTTTGGCCGCCGGTCGGAAACGAGCACCGCGTCGCGTGGGGCTGAGCACGTGACGGGGCTGCTGGCATTCCAGGAGCAAGTGGCTGTGGGGCAACCCACCGACCCTGACGTAGGTCTGAGGGGAGACAAGATGGCGGCGATGAAGCCGCGGACGGGCGATGGTCCGCTGGAGGTCACCAAGGAGGGTCGTGGCATCGTCATGCGCGTCCCGCTGGAAGGTGGTGGCCGTCTCGTCGTTGAGATGACTCCGGACGAGGCCAACGCGCTGGGTGACGCGTTGAAGTCGATCGCCGGCTGACGTTTCACGCGAGCCCGCCGGTACGGTACCGCCCGTACCGGCGGGCTTTCCACGTCTCAGGGAAAGGTCATCCTCCCGTGTTCACGATCCGATTGACCGACGTCTCCGACGACACTTTCACCCGGGTCCTCCCGGTCGGCCCCGGCCTGGATCCGGAGATGTCCGCGCTGGTCGCCGCGACCGAGGGCGCCGATACGGCGGGCCGGATCACGGTGTTCCCGCGCCCGCTGCGGCAGCCGTCCCGCGTCCTGCTGGCCGGCGTCGGCGTCGGCGCCGGGGACGAGACGGCCTGGCGTGCGGCCGGCGCCGCGATCGTGCGGGAGGCCGGCGACGACGAGATCCTGGAGGCGCTGCTTCCGGCGGACCTCGCCCCGGGAGCGCTGCGCGGCCTGGCCGAGGGCCTCTGGCTGGGCGGCTATCGCTATCGCGATGCCGTCAAGGCGCCCCGGTCCGGCGAGGTGCGGCTCGTTCTCGACAACCCTTCGGCGTACGCGGAGAGCCTGGCGGCCGCGACCGTGACCGCCGAGGCCACCTGGCTCGCCCGGGACCTGACCAACGCACCGTCGTCGGTGAAGAACCCGGCATGGTTCGCCGGCCAGATCGTGGCCGAGGCCGCCCGCCGTCCCGGCCTGACCGTGACCGTCCGGGCCGGCGACGACCTGGAGCGGTTCGGCGGTCTGCTGGCCGTCGGCGGCGGTTCGGTGTCGCCGCCGCGCTTCGTCGAGATGTCCTGGCAGCCGCCCGGCGCCACCACCCACGTGGTCCTGGTCGGCAAGGGCATCACCTTCGACACCGGCGGCATCTCGATCAAGCCGCGGGACAGCATGAAGCTGATGAAGAAGGACATGGGCGGCGCGGCCGCGGTGGTCGCCGCCACCCTGGGGGCCGCCGACCTGAACCTGCCGGTGCGGATCACCACGCTGGTGCCGCTCGCCGAGAACGCGATCGGCGGTGCCGCCTTCCGCCCCGGCGACGTGATCACCCACTACGACGGCTCGACCACCGAGAACACGAACTCCGACGCCGAGGGCCGTCTCGTGCTGGCCGACGCCCTGGCGTACGCGGCCGCCGAACTCAGCCCGGACCTGGTGATCGACCTGGCCACCCTGACCGGGGCGAACGCCGTGGCGCTCGGCAAGCGCACGGCCGCCCTGATCAGCCCGGACGAGGAACTGGTCACGGCGCTGACCGCGGCCGGCGAGGCGGCCGGCGAGCGGATGTGGCGGCTGCCGCTCGCCGACGACTACGTCGAGCACCAGAGCAGCGACATCGCCGACCGGATCAACGCGGGCCCCGGGCCCGGCGTGATCATGGCCGCGCTGTTCCTGCGCGACTTCTACGGCCCGGTCCGCTGGGCGCACTTCGACATGTCCGCGCCGAGCTGGGCCGAGGCCGCCGACGCGGAGCTGACCAAGGGCGCCACCGGTTGGGGCGCCCGCATGCTGCTGCGCTACCTCTCAGCGCTTGACGGCGGTCAGCAGACCGGCGCCTGACGGGATCACCGCGGGGATCCAGTCCTCGGACTCACGGATCGCCTTGACCGTCTCCCGGATGGTCAGGGTGTCCACGTCCCGGGCGGACGGGTCGCTGATCCGCCCGCCCGCGTGCGCCCCGTTCACGATCAGCACCCCGCCCGGCCGGAGCAGGCGCAGGGCGGCCTCGGTGCAGGCGGCGAACTCGGTGGTGTCGGCGTCCACGAAGATCAGGTCGTAGACGCCGTCGGCCAGCCGGGGCAGCACGTTCAGGGCACGGCCGCTGATGATCCGGGTACGGGAGGACGCGAACCCCGCCTCCAGGAAGATCCGCCGGGCGATCCGCTGGTGCTCGTGCTCGACGTCGATGGTGGTGAGCACCCCGTCCGGGCGCATGCCACGGAGCAGCCAGATGCCGCTCACGCCCGTACCGGTGCCGATCTCGACCACGGCCTTGGCGCTGCCCGCCGCGGCCAGCAGGCGCAGCACGGAGCCGGCGCCGGGGGAGACACAGGGCAGGCCGAGCTCGTGTGCCAGGGCACGCGCGGTCTGCAGGACCGGGTCCTCGGTGGCGTAGGTCTCGGCGAACGGCGTCGATTGTGCCGCCGGCTGACCGAATGAACGAGCGGGACCGATGATGACGACCTCCGTACGAGCGTTTGTGATGCCCGCGGCGGAACCACGCACATCGGATAAGAGAGTAGAGCGATGTTCTCCGGTGACGCACTGCGCCGTCGATGGATAAAGGGGGTCACCCGGCTCGGGCGGACCCGTGGCAAGGTGGGTACCGGCGGATCCGTGTCATCCTGGAGAGCGCGGGTCCGGGCGAGCGGATGGAGGCACCGACGTGACCGACGGCTGGAACTGGCGCCGGCCACCGACGCCGCCTGCCCACGGCACCCCGCAGTCCACGACTCCCGGCCGGTCCTCCGGGCCGGAGCCAGACTCGCCCTGGTGGTCCGGCACGACGACCGACCCGTGGCGTGATCCGTACGCTCCGTCAGCGGTGATGCTGCCCACCCCATTGGCCGGCGGAGGGGCCCCGGAGCCGGTCACCGACCCCGACGCGCCACGCCGGTCGTGGGCGCCGATCATCGTGATCTGCCTGGTCACCGCACTGTTGGCCGGTGGCATCGGCGGCACGCTCGGGTTCGTCTTCGCGGTTCGCGGCGGGTATGCCGCGAACGGCGGGACCCAGCTCGGCGCGTCCGGCGGGCAGATCCCGGAAAATACGCAGCGTGCACCCGAGTCCCTCGCCGGAGTGGCCGAGCGGGTCATGCCGAGCGTCGTCACGGTCCGGGTCAGCGGGGCGATCGGCTCCGGTTTCGTGGTGTCCACGGACGGTTACGTGATCACCAACGACCATGTGGTCGAGGGTGCCGACGAGAGCCTGTCGGTCGCCTTCCACGACGGCTCCACGGCTACCGCGAAACTGATCGGCCGCGACCCGGAGTCCGATGTCGCAGTGATCAAAGTCGCAAAGAGCGGGCTGACGCCGGTCTCGCTCGGCAACTCCGACGACATCGCGGTCGGGGACCCGGTGCTCGCCTTCGGTTCGCCTCTCGCGCTCGTCAACACGGTCACCCAGGGCATCGTGAGCGCCCTGGACCGGCCCATCCAGGCCGGCGAGGAGGGCGGCACCACCCGCTACTACGCGGCCATCCAGACCGACGCCGCGGTCAACCAGGGCAACTCCGGCGGGCCTCTGGTCGACGCGGGCGGCCAGGTGGTCGGGGTCAACTCGGTGATCCGCTCGGTCGGTGGCGCCGACACCGAAGCCGGCAACATCGGCCTCGCCTTCGCCATCCCGATCAATCAGGCCAAACGGGTGGCCGAGGACATCATCGACACCGGGAAGGCCCGGCGGACGGTCATCGGCGCCGAGGTGATCACCGGCGAGACGGTGGCCGGCGCCCGGCTGCGCGGGGTGGAGCCGGCCGGCCCGGCGGCGACGGCCGGTCTGCGTGCCGGCGACGTCATCACCAAGCTCGACGGGCATCCGCTCGAGGAGGGCACCGACCTGATCGCGCTGGTCCGCAAGTACGCTCCCGGTTCCACGGTCGCGGTCGAGTACCGCCGCGGCACCAAGACCGCGTCGGTCTCGGTGACCCTCGCCGCGGACACCAATTAGGGCCTCGGGTGGGCTGCGTTCACACAGCGAGCGTGCGTAGTCTTGGCGCTGGACGCTGGGGAGGCCGGACGTGTTCGAGAATCTGAACTGGTGGGAGATCGGCGCGCTGCTCATGCTCGCGCTGTTGATCTTCGGTGAGCGGCTGCCCAAGGTTCTCGGGGACGGGCTGAGGATGCTGCGCGGGCTGCGCAACATGGCTCAGGGCGCGACCGCTGACCTGAGCCGCGAGCTGGGCACCGACATCCAGCTCGAGGACCTGCACCCGAAGGCGTTCATCCGCAAGCACCTGCTCAGCGAGGAGGACGAGCAGGCGCTGCGCAAGCCGTTGCAGAGCCTCTTCGACGACGTGAAGCAGGACCTCAACGGGGTCAAGTCGGAGCTCTCCGACGTCGCCTCGGCGGCCGACTTCAAGAGCACCCCGAAAACGACCGCGCCGGCCGAGACTCCCCGACCGGCGCAGCAGCGTTACGACTTGGACGCTACGTAAATGGCTCCGCTTCGCATCGCGACCTGAGGCCTAGCCCCGCTTGGCGTTGACCATCAGGCCCAAGGGCTTGCCGACCAGGGACTCGCGGCGGACGGCCAGCTTGTCGGCCACGCCGTCGAGGGCCTTGGCGGCCGGGGCGTCCGGCTCGGCCAGCACGATCGGGGTGCCGCCGTCGCCGGCCTCACGGACCCGGGTGTCCAGCGGGATCTGACCGAGCAGCTCGACCCGGGCGCCGATGGTGGTGCTCAGCGAATCGGCCACGGTCTGGCCGCCGCCCGCGCCGAAGACCTCCATGCGGGAGCCGTCCGGCAGCTCCAGCCACGACATGTTCTCCACCACGCCGACCAGGCGCTGATGGGTCTGCAGGGCGATCGCCCCGGCCCGCTCGGCCACCTCGGCGGCGGCCATCTGCGGGGTGGTGACGACCAGGATCTCCGCGTTCGGCAGGAGCTGGGCCAGCGAGATGGCCACGTCACCGGTGCCCGGCGGCAGGTCGAGCAGCAGCACGTCCAGGTCGCCCCAGTAGACGTCGGCGAGGAACTGCTGCAGGGCGCGGTGCAGCATCGGGCCACGCCAGACCACCGCGGCGTTGCCGGAAGTGAACATGCCGATCGAGATGACCTTCACACCGTGCGACTGCGGCGGCATGATCATTTCCTCGACCCGGGTCGGACGGCTCTCCACGCCGAGCATCCGCGGCACCGAGTGGCCGTAGATGTCCGCGTCGATCACGCCGACCGACAGGCCCCGCTTGGCCAGGGCCGCGGCCAGGTTCACGGTGACGCTCGACTTGCCGACGCCGCCCTTTCCACTGGCGACCGCGTACACCCTGGTCCGGGAGCCCGGCTGAGCGAAGGGAATGACCGGCTCCTCCGAAGCGCCACCACCGCGCAGCGTGGTCTGCAGCGCCTTGCGCTGCTCGTCGGTCATCACCCCGAAATTGATCTCGACCCGGTCGATGCCGGGGATCTTCGTGAGGGCGGCGGTGATGTCGTTGTTCAGCTTGTCCCGCAGCGGGCAGCCGGCGACGGTGAGCAGCAGATCGACCTTGACCAGGCCGTCGCTCACGGTGAAGCCCGAGACCATGCCGAGGTCGGTGATCGGGCGGCGGATCTCGGGGTCGTCCACGGTCGCCAGAGCGGCCTGGATGGCGTCCTCGAGCGTGGGTGCAGGAGCGGACATGCAGCCCATGCTACGTCGCGGTCAGGGGTGCTCCTCTTCCCACTCCATACGGGCCCGCTTCTCCCGCCGCAGGGCGGCTTCATCGAGCTCATCGGCCAGCCGGGACAGCTCCGAACGGAGGAAATCCCTGGTGGCGACCTCGCCGAGGGCGATCCGCAGCGCGGCGATCTCGCGGGCCAGGAACTCGGTGTCCGCCTTCTGCATCGCCGCCCGCCGCCGGTCCTCCTCCATGATGAGCCGGTCGCGGTCGGCCTGCCGGTTCTGCGCCAGGAGGATCAACGGCGCGGCGTACGACGCCTGGAGCGACAGGATCAGGGTGAGGAAGGTGAACGTGTACGGGTCGAAGCGCAGATTCTCCGGCGCCAGCGTGTTCCACGCGAACCAGGCGGCGATCACCACCGTCATGTAGACGATGAACTTCGCCGTGCCCATGTACCGCGCGATGCTCTCCGACCAGCGGCCGAACGCCTCCGGGTCGAACCGGGGCAACTGCATCCGCCCCGGGTCGCGCGGCCGGTCCAGCCCCCGCCTGTTGTCGGTCACGGGATCACCTGCTCGTCCACGTGCACGTCATGTTCCCGCCAGTCGCGCGGCAGCAGGTGGTCCAGCACGTCGTCGACGGTCACCGCGCCGAGCAGCCGGTACGTCGAGTCCACCACCGGCATGGCCACCAGGTCGTACGTCGCCATCCGCCGGGTGATCTCGGCCAGCCCGGTCTCGGTCCGTAACGGCTCGATGTCGCTGTCCACCAGCCCGCCCACGATCGCGGCCGGCGGTTCCCGCAGCAGTCGCTGGAAATGCACCACACCCAGGTACTTACCCGTCGGCGTGGCCATCGGCGCCCGGGCCACGAAGACCTGCGCGGCGACCACCGGCGACAGGTCGGCGTTGCGGATCCGGGCGAGCGCCTCGGCGACCGTGGCGTCCGGGGTGAGGATCACCGGCTCCGAGGTCATCACACTGCCCGCCGTGCCCGCCTGGTAGCTCATCAGCTGCCGGACCGGTGCGGCCTCCTCCGGCTCCATGAGGTCGAGCAGCACCGCCTGCTCGGTGTGCGGCAGTTCGGCGAGCAGGTCGGCCGCGTCGTCCGGGTCCATCCGCTCGAGCACGTCGGCGGCTCGTTCCCGCTCCAGCCCGACCAGGATCTCCACCTGGTCGTGCTCGGGCAGCTCCTCCAGCACGTCGGCCAGCCGCCGGTCGTCCAGTGCGGCGGCCACCTCGTTGCGGCGGGCGTCCGGCAGGTGTTGCAGCGCGTTCGCCATGTCGGCGGGGCGCATCTGGTCCAGCACGGCCATCAGGTTCGCGGTCCCCTGGGTGTCGGTGGGGCCGACCAGGCCGCGGACCCGGTCGTACTCGGCCTGGTAGACGTGCCCACGCCGCGCCAGCCGCCCGGTCAGCTCCCGGACCGCGATCCGCGTGACGATCCACTCGGTGTTCCGGTTCAGGTCCATGCCGACGTCGACCACGAACCCGTGGTGGACGGGGCCCTCACCGTGCTCCGGCACCACGGTCACCCGGCGGTCCAGCAGATCCTCCAGGATCAGCAGCTCGTTCGGCCGCTTCTCGAACCGGCGCAGGTTGAGGGTGCCCGTGCTGAGCACGACCGCCTCCGCGTCCATGCTGGTGACCCGGCCGATCGGCAGGAAGATGCGCCGCCGCAGCGCCATCTCGGCGACCAGGCCGACGATCTGCGGCGGGCGGTTGGTGGTGCGCAGGCGGACGACCGCGTCGCGGACCCGCCCCACCCGGTCGCCGTTGGGGTCGAACACCGGCAGGCCGGCGAGGCGAGCCAGATAAATCCTCGTCCCCATGGTCACGACCCCAGCCTAGGTTAGGGTCCGGACATGTCCACCTTGGCGTACGAGATCGTCGACGTGTTCACTGATCGGCCGTTCTCCGGAAATCCACTTGCCGTGGTGTTCGGTGGCGCGCGGCTCGCGACCGCCCAGATGCAGGCCCTGGCCCGGGAGTTCAACCTCTCCGAGACGGTGTTCCCGCTGCCCCCGTCGGCGCCCGGGGCCACGTACCAGGCCCGCATCTTCACCCCGGAGGGCGAGATCCCGTTCGCCGGACATCCCTCCGTCGGGGTGGCGGTCACCGCGATGCGCCGGGGCATGTTCCGGGCCGGTGCGGTGATCCAGGAGTGCGGCGCGGGCCTGCTGCCGATCACCGTGACGGCCGCGGGCACGGCCACGCTCACCGGCGCCGAACCCCGGCTCGGGGCGCCTCTCGATCCGGGGCCGCTGCTCGCGGCGGTCGGCCTGACGGCCTCCGACTACGCCGGTGACGATCTCGCTGCCCCACGTTCCGCCGGGTGCGGCCTGGACTGGGTGCTTCTTCCGGTACGCCGGGAAGCACTCGCCCGTGCCCGGGTCGACGTGGCGGCGGCGGAACGGGCCGGGGTCACCGACATCAGCGTCTTCTCCTGGGCGGACGGCGAGGCGCACGCCCGCGTCTTCGTGGCCGGCGGCGCCGTACCCGAGGACCCGGCGACCGGCTCGGCGGCGCTGGCCCTCGGCGTGTGGCTGGTGGCGGCGGGCCGGGTGCCCGGCGAGGGCGTCTCGTCCTACCGCATCCACCAGGGCGTGGAGATGAAGCGCCCGTCCCGCCTGGAGTGCACGGTGACGGCCTCCGGCGGCGCCGCGGTCTCCGCCACGGTCACCGGCCACGTCTGGCCGGTCGCCTCAGGCGAGATAGCCGTCCCACCCTTCATCGGCTGACCCCGATCAGCGTTTCTTGACCCGGTGCAGGCGGAAGGGGCGGCGGGTCTCGACCCGGGCCGGGGTCTCGCGGGGCGGCGCGGCCTGCGATTCGGCCGGGAGATCGGCGGCCCCGGTCGTCGCGTCGGCGGCCGGGGTGAGGCGGACCAGCGCGCAGCCGTCGGCCGCCCAGCGGGCCACCACCTCCTCGGCCGTGCCGGAGGCGTTGAGGCGTTTCCCGGCCAGTTGCGGGGCGATCTCGTCCCACTCCGCGGAGCCCGGGTCCAGCCGGGACACGTCGGCCTCGGCCTGCACGATCAGCCCGCCGTGGTCGCCGCGGAGCCGGACCGTCGCCCGCTGGGCCTCGGCCAGCCCCGGCGCGAACTGCTCACCCGGCCCGCTCACCACGGCCAGCGAGGACTCCACCGGCATGCACCAGAGCGCGTAGGCCGGCCCGTCACCCACCGAGATCCAGGCGATCGCGGCCTTCTTGATCGCCTCTTCCAGCACGCCAGAGCTCACCGGGCCATCCTCCCACGCCGCGTCAGACCAGTACGGGCACCGAGTCGAGCAGTGTCAGCACCTCGGTGAGCGACCGGACCGTACGCCCCGCGAAGTTGGTGTCCGCGTCGAAGACCAGATGGTTGGCGAGGTCGGGGGCGGCCAGCCGGACCGGTGTCATGCCGACCGCCGCCGCCCCGGTCAGCTCGTGGCTTCCGCCGTCGCCGACGTACAGGCAGTCCTCCGGGGCGACTCCGAGGGCGCCGCAGGCGGCCAGGTAGATCTCCGGGTCGGGCTTGCACACGCCGATCTCGACCGAGTAGATCTGGGCGTCCAGCAGCGGCGCGACCGGCAGGCCGGGCAGGAAGGCGGGGAGTTCGTGGGTGCAGTCGCTGACCAGCGCGGTGCGTACCCCGCGCCGGCGGACGGCCTCGAGGGCGCTCACCGCGTCCGGCCGCAGTTGGGTGTCGGCGCGCAGCGCGTCGACCCGGGCCGGCACTCCGGCGCGGATGGCGCCCGGGTGCGGATGGCCACCGGCCTGCTCGATCACCCAGCGGAGGGTGGCTTCGGCGGACCCGTAACGGCCGCAGGCCCGCGCCCGGAAGGTGCGGTTCAGGACGCCGACCACGGCATCCGGGTCGGCGCCGAGCGACCGGGCGATGGCGGCGTGCTGGGGGCCGCGCTGGACAGACCGGGTCAAAGTGCCGAAGAAGTCAAACACGACCGCACGGTAGGCGGGCATGCGAATCGGCCTCCAGGACATGGGGGGCGGAAACAGGGAGTGAACCGCCGGTGACTGTATCGACTCCGTCACTGTCCGCCAATAGACAGTGGCAAACTCGCCAGGACGACCGCGCAAGAAGCGACGGCCGGGGATGAATATGCGCTCACCAGGTCAACCGGCGAGCCTGATCTTGGCACTGACCGTGGCGGTGCTGGCCGTTTCCTCGTCGGCCCCGTTGATCGCCTTCGCGGCCGCGCCGGCCCTCGCCATCGCGTTCTGGCGCAACAGCCTCGCGGCGCTCGTGCTCACTCCGATCACGCTCGGCCCGCGCCGGGCCGAGGTGCGCCGGGCCGCCGGTGGCCCGGCCGGGATCCTCTGCGTGCTAGCCGGTCTGGCGCTGGCCCTGCACTTCGCGACCTGGATGCCGAGCGTGCAGCTCGGCTCGGTGGCCACCGCGACCGCGCTGGTCGCCACCCAGCCGGTCTGGCAGGGCCTGATCGCGGCGGCGCAGGGCCGGCGGCCGTCGGCGGCCGGGTGGACCGGTATCGGGCTGGCGGTGGCCGGCGCCGCCTGGGCCACCGGAGCCGACGTCGGGGTGTCCGGGCAGGCCGTCCTCGCCGACGTGCTGGCACTGCTCGGGGCGGTCATGGCGGCCGTCTACACGGCCCTCGGCGAGCGGGCCCGGATCCGGCTGAGCACCACCACGTACACCTGGATCTGTTACGGCACGTGCGCCGTCGTGCTGCTCGCCGTCTGCCTGCTCTTCGGTGTCGACCTGACCGGGTACGACGGCCGCACCTGGGCGGCGATCCTGGCCATCGTGGCCGGCGCCCAGTTGCTGGGGCACTCGATGTTCAACTACGCGCTCCAGCACACGTCGGCCACCACGGTCAGCGTCCTGATCCTGCTGGAGGTGCCGGGCGCGGCCCTCATCGCCTGGTGGTGGCTCGGGCAGGTGCCGCGGGCGGGCTCCCTGCCGGGGCTGGCGCTGCTGCTGGCCGGGGTCGCGGTGTTCCTCGTGGGCGCGGCCCGGGTGGTCCGTACCGAACCTCTTTCCAGCTAAATATGGGTTGATTGCAACCTTCATCCGATTCAGTACTTGAAGCTCGGTCGTTGGCCCCGCCGAAGCCCCTCCTCCCTCGGCGGCCGCGGCCGCCCGCTGGCGGATGGTGGCCGGAACGCGATAGTGAAGGGGGATGCGATGCATTGCGATCGGCTGGTCCGGCTCCTGCTCGCCGGGGCGCTCCTCATGACCGCGCCCGGCTGCGGCGAGATCGATGGCGGTGACCCGCGGGAGCAGTCCGGGCCGACCGGGGGCTGGCGCACGGCGGGTTGCCAGTTCAGCCGTCCGGCCCAGTTCAGCACGGTCGGCGGGCGGAGCATGCCGGTCACTCCGCAGCGGCTCGCCGCCGCCATCGAGCGGATCGACCGCGGCGGGCGTGAGCGGTTCGCCGACAGCTTCGCGGGGCTCGAGGTCGATCAGCCTCGGGTACGGGCGATCGTGTACCGCGTACCGTCGGAGGGTTTCGACGACTTCATCCGGGAGAGCGCCGAGGACGCCTGCGTCGTGGTGCGCGACGCGGCGCACGCCGTCGCCGAGCTCACCCACTGGCACGACCGCGTGGTGGCCGAGCTGTCGTACTGGGAATCCCGCGGCATCCGGATCGTGACCGTCGGCAGCCGGCACGACGGCATGGGCGTGGAGATCGGCACCCGCGACATCGACCGGATCCGCCGGGAGTTCCCGGCCCGCTACGGAGCGGACGCGCCCCTGGTGTTCGTCGAGGAGAACCCGGTGCGCCCGCTCTCCCCCGGAATCGGGGACTGATCTTTTCGGGTCCTGTCGGAAAGCCGTCACTACCAGGGCGGATGCGATGCTGGGGCGGTCGTCCCGGGGGACGCCACAGTGACACGATGTTTGCCCCGGCCTGCCGGAGCAGGCAGGATCGCCGCATGGTCTTCGACGCCCGTTCCACCGGGGGCAGCCCGTCCCGGCGCGACACCACACGCCCGGCCGACGGCCGACCACCGAACTCCGGCGCACCCGGCGAAACCCTCGACCGCCCGACCGGAACCGACATGCAGGAGCTCGTCGAGGCGGAGATCGAAGCCTCCGGCGACGCCCCGGTGACGCTCCGCCTGGACGGGAAGGTCGCCCTGGTCACGGGCGCCGGCAGCCCGGACGGGATCGGGTACGCGACGGCTCGTCGCCTGCGTGACCTCGGCGCCCGGGTGGCGATCGTGTCCACCACCCGCCGCATCCACGACCGCGCCACCGAGCTCGGCGTGACCGGCTTCGTGGCCGACCTCACCGACGAGTCCGAGGTCGGCGCCCTGGCCGACGCGATCGCCGACCAGCTCGGCGACGTCGAGGTGCTGGTCAACAACGCCGGCCTGGCGAGCCGGGCCAGCCCCGAGGTGCTGCGGCCGGTCGCCCAGCTCACCTACGACGAGTGGAAGGCCGAGATCGACCGGAACCTCAGCACCGCCTTCCTGTGCAGCCGGGCGTTCGTCGGCGGCATGTCGGAGCGCGGCTGGGGCCGGATCGTCAATCTGGCCGCCACCGCCGGCCCGGTGAACGCGCTGCCCACCGAGGCGGCGTACGCGGCCGCCAAGGCCGGTGTGGTGGGCCTGACCCGGGCTCTGGCCATGGAGCTGGTCGCCGACGGGGTCAACGTCAACTGCGTGGCTCCCGGCACGATCTACACGGCCGCCTCGACGGTGACCGAGATCAAGCAGGGTCTGGGCACCCCGATCGGCCGCCCGGGCACCCCGGACGAGGTCGCCGCGGCGGTCAGCTTCCTCTGCTCGCCGGCCGCGTCCTACATCACCGGCCAGATGCTGGTGGTCGACGGCGGCAACAGCGTCCGCGAGGCGCAGTTCCGCTGACCCGTACGCCACGGTGGACCGGTCCGCCGGACCGGTCCACCGTGGCGTACCGGATCAGAACGTCGTGTTGCCCGCGGCACCCTCGCTGATCGCCCAGACGGCCACGACCACGTAGAAGATGATCACGATCAGGCTCAGCACGCTGAGGATGTAGCCGACCCACAGGCCGGCGGTGGCCATCCCGTCGCCGGCCTCGCCGGTCTGCCGGATCTGCTTTTTCGCGATGTGCCCGAGCACCACGCCGACCGGCGCGCTGATGCACGTCACGAGACCGGCGAGCGAGCAGATCAGTGACGCGATGGCCAGGCCGTTGGTGGGCCGCTGAGCGCCGTAGTGCGGGTAGGGCGCGCCGTAGCCGGGCGCGCCGGGCGGCCCGTAGCCGGGCGGAGGACCGTACCCGGCCGACGGCGGCGGATACCCGGCCCCCGCGGGCGGATATCCCGTCCCGTCCGTCGCCGACTTGTAGCCCGGCGTCGGCGAGTAACCGGGCCCGCTGGACGGCGCGGGACTCGTCGGAGGTGTGTACGGCGGCGGGTACTGCAAAGTCGGGTCGTTGGCCGGAGGCTGCGGCGGCTGGTATGGATCCGGGCTGCCGTCAGCCGGGGGATAGGTCATCTGAGGTCCTCCTTGAGTCCTCGCACCGTACCTGCCGGGGAGGAGGCGTGTGAGACCGGCTTCCATCCGCGCGGAACCCGATGGCCTCCCATTTTGGCCTGTCACGCCAAGTCCGGAAGGACTCCGGCGGTGTCCGTTCAGGGACGTCTGGTGAGTTGGCCCAGCGCCCGCTCGACGGCCAGACAGCGGTCCTCGACATACTCGAGCCCCGCCTCCTCGGCGATCCGTCGTGCCTCGGCCGAGACGATGCCGCTCTGCAACCAGACGGCGGGCGCCTTCACGGCCACGGCCTGCCGGACCACGTCCACGGCGTCCCGGGCGGGACGAAACACGTTCACCAGGTCGATCGGCTCGTCGATCTCGGCCAGGGTGGGCACGGTCGGCACGCCGAACAGCTCGTCGACGAACGGGTTGACGGGGATGATCCGCCACCCGTGCCGGAGCATCTGCAGCGGAATGGTGTGCGCCGGTTTGTAGGGATCACGGGAGGCTCCCACCACCGCGATGACACTCGCCCCGGCCAGGATCTGCTGAGCGCTCCGCATACCCGAACTCTATCCACGTCCGGTAGGGCGAGGTCGGGTGGTTTCCCCGGCCCCGCACCGCGGCCATGGCCGGGCGTCACAGCAGGGTGAGCTGGTCGTGAACCGGGCGGGCCGCGGGTGCGTCACCGGCCGGGCGGTGATCGCCGACCGGAGCCGCCGGCCGGTGCAGGCCGTGCCGTCTGGTCGCCATCCGCACCCGGGCCGCGATCTCGTCCTGGTAGGCCCGGGGCAGGTAGCTTCCGTTGCCGTACAGCTCCCGGTAGCGCGGCCGCAGGTGCGGGTGCTCACGGCCGATCCAGGACGCGAACCACTCGCGGGCGCCCGGGCGCAGATGCAGCGCCAGCGGCGTCACACCGACGGCCCCGGCCGCTGCGATCGCGGCCACGGTCTCGTCGATCGACTCGTCGGTGTCGGTGAGCCCGGGCAGGATCGGGGCCATCAGGACGTTGACCGCGAAGCCGGCGTCGGTCAGCCGCCGGACCACCTGCAGCCGGCGGCCCGGGCTCGGCGTGCCCGGTTCGGCGGAGCGCCAGACCGTCTCGTCCACGAAGCCGACCGAGACCGCCAGCCCCACCCGGGTCACCTCGGCAGCCTGCCGGAGCAGGTCGAGGTCGCGCAGGATCAGGGTGCCCTTGGTGAGGATCGAGAACGGGTTGGCGTGGTCGCGCAGCGCCGCCAGAATCTCCGGCATGAGCCGGTAGCGGCCCTCGGCCCGCTGGTAGACGTCGACGTTGGTGCCCATCGCGATCGGCGCCCCGGCCCAGCGCGGGTCGGCCAGCTCCCGGCGGATCAGCTCACCGGCGTTCACCTTCACCAGGACCCGGCTGTCGAAGTCGTGGCCGGCGTCGAGATCCAGATAGGTGTGGGTCTTCCGGGCGAAGCAGTTGTGACTGACCACCCCGTCGGCGATGAAGTCGCCGGTCCCGGTGGAGATGTCGAAGAGCGGCAGGGTGAGCCCGAGCTCCTCGATGTCGGCGACGGCCAGCCGCCGCTCCCCGCGGACCCCGACCCCGGAGGCGTCCAGCGGGCCCATCGAGGCGCCGGTCAGGTGCCGGAAGCGCAGCGCCGCGTCGAGGTGGCGCTCGGTCTCCACCCGGCCGGTCGCGCCCGGCCGCACCGGCCCCGGGCCCCGGGCCACCAGGCCGAGATGGGTCAGGGCGTGCACGATCCACCGCAGATAACCGACGTCGGTGCTCTCCAGGACCACGGCCAGCCGATCCGTCCGCCCGACCGCACCGAAGGCGCCGGCCAGAAAGCCGCGGAACCAGTCGCTGCTGGGCAGCTCGGGCCAGCGCACCGCCTCGGTGAGGGAGACGTCGTCCAGATAGGCGTCGGCCCGCACCCAGGCGTCGCCCTCGACCGCCACCCCGGACCCGGACGCGTCACCCCGGATCAGGCCGCAGACGAACCCGGACTGGTAGTCGGGCGACTCCTTGGGCGGCTCGGCGAAGTGGCCCACCCCGAACATCAGGTCCCCGACGGCGAGCGCCGGCTGGTGCGGCTCGGCCGGGCTGACGTGCCGCCAGCCGCGGTCGGTGAGGAAGCGGTGGTCGCCGCTCGCCACCAGACGGGTCCCGTCGGCCAGCGTCACCCGGAACGCCGGCTTGCTGGTCTCCCAGTGGTCGAGGACCGTGGTGGGCACACATCGCCGGTGTGCCCCGGCGCCCATCGTGCCCATCACCGCGTCGCCGGGCCGGATCTGTGCCAGCGGCCGGGTGGAGCCGTCGGCGAGCAGGATCGGGGTGTCACCGGCCAGGCAGTACGTGCAAGCGTGCGAGCAGCCGCGATAGGGGTTGACGGTCCACTCGAACGGCACCCGCGAGGCGCCGGGAACCCGGTTGATCAGGGATTTCGCGTGGATCTCGTAGAACGTCATCCCGGCGAACCCGGGAGTGTCGAACCGGCGCACGGTGGCGCCGGGCAGCGCCAGCGGCAGGGGTGGAGCCGCCGGCGCCGCCCTGTCCGGGAGCGAGCCGTCACCGGGCTGAGCCGACAGGTGGGACCATCGCATGGCAGGTATTCGAACACACGTTCTATGGCCTGTCCATGACCTTGCTCGAACGAGCGTACGAAAAAAGGCCCGCGAACCGAACCGGTTCGCGGGCCTTTCTCGTCGGGCCGGGTCAGCCGCGTGCGGCGGCCGTCGGGTCCTTGGCCTTGCGCTGCGCGGCCAGCTGCTCGCGCACCTCGTCCATGTCCAGCTCCGCGACCTTCTCGATCAGGCTCTCCAGGGCTGACGCGGGGAGCGCGCCGGGCTGGGAGAAGACGACGATGCCGTCGCGCACCGCCATGATCGTGGGGATGGACCGGATGTCGAACTTCTGCGCCAGAGCCGGCTCGGCCTCGGTGTCGATCTTGCCGAAGGTGATCTCCGGGTGCTTCTCCGAGGAGCGCTCGTAGGTGGGCGCGAAGCTTACGCAGGGCCCGCACCAGCTGGCCCAGAAGTCGACCAGGACGATGCCGTCCTTGCTGGTGACCTCGTCGAAGTTCGCTGCGGTCAGCGCAACCGTCGCCATGATGCCTCCGTCTGCGGGAATTCGCTTTCGTCGGGTGGAACTCCTGGCACCCATCCATCATTCCCGTGTTGTGCGCCGCCACACGTGGCGTACGGCACCCTCGGGTTTCGGACCGTCAAACGACCATGGGCGCCCCATCGTAACCGAAAGTAGGCGCTCGGTGTCTGGTTGCTGACACGATTGTGTTGACGTTTCCGTACCTGATCAAGTCTGGATGGGCGGTTTGTCCAGCCCGTGGAAGCGCGGTGGGAGCGATGCCATGGCGGCCGTAAACTGTTAAGTTACTTAAATGTGAGCTGCCTCACATTTGAAAGTCCTTCACATGGATACGGACGGTGAGGCAAACTCTTTCCCAACAGAGCGTGGGCGGCGGGTGCCGGGGAGGGCCCCGCCGCTCATTGCGTCTCCTGCCGGGTGAGTCGCCCCCGGCGGAATCGGTAGCCTATCGCCCCATGACGGCGGGCGAGGACATATCCACCGAGGTCGGAGTCGGTCCCTGGGTGGGTGAGCGGCCGGCCGGTGAGCACTGGGATCCGGAGTTGCTCGATCAGGGCGACCGCCGCAACGTGGTGGACCGGTACCGGTACTGGAGCCGGGAGGCCGTGGTCGCGGACCTGGACACCCGGCGCCACGACTTCCATGTCGCGATCGAGAACTGGCAGCACGACTTCAACATCGGCACCGTGGTGCGCAACGCCAACGCGTTCCTGGCCGCCGAGGTCCACATCGTCGGGCAGCGCCGGTGGAACCGGCGGGGCGCCATGGTGACCGACCGCTACCAGCACGTCCGGCACCACCCGGCGATCGAGGACTTCGTGGCGTGGGCGGCGGGCGAGGACCTGCCGGTGATCGGCATCGACAACCTGCCCGGCTCGCGGCCGATGGAGACGGTCACCCTGCCGCGCCGCTGCGTCCTGCTGTTCGGCCAGGAGGGTCCCGGCCTGTCCGAGCCGGCGCGGGCGGCCTGCACGCAGCTCTTCTCGATCGCCCAGTACGGCTCGACCCGCTCGATCAACGCCGGTGTGGCCAGCGGCATCGCCATGCACGCGTGGATCCGGGCGCATGCCGGCCCGCCTCCGGCCTGACCCTGATCAGCCCGTCTTCTGCCGATTCGCTTGACGGGGGCTCCCCAGGGCAGCACGGTATGGAGTGTGGGTGTCACGGTGAGTTGCCCCAGATGTGGTGCACAGGTTCGGAAGCCGGACCTGATGCACAGCAACTGGCGGTGCGACAACTGTGGCGACGTTCCGCCGTTCCATGTGGCCGAGCACATCAGTGCGGAGATCGTCGGAACGGTGCTGCGGGAGTCCGCGTCGAGCGCCGAGCGGATTCCGCTCTGGTGCCCCTGGCCGCTGCCCTCCGGGTGGATGGTCACCGGGGTGGGCTGGTCCGGCGACGACCGCTTCGGGGTGCGGGCGACCGTGCTCACGTGCAGCGGTCCCGAGCCGCTCGGCGGCGGGCCCGCGGACCTCGCCCTGATCGCCGAGCAGCCCGGTGTCGGACTGGGCACCAGGTTCGCCGGCATACCCGGTCTCGACCCCGGTCACCTGCTCTCCGAGGCGCTGGCCGACCGGGGTGGACACGCCGGTCCACATGCGAAGATCAAGGCGGCCGGGCATCCCACTCCACTGTGGTGTGTCAAGTCACCGGAAGATCGAAGCGCCTACGTGAGTGAGGCCAAAGGAATGTGGCTCTATGCGGTAGCGTGGCCCGCGAGTGCGGGCTATCTACTCGCGGAGCATGTCGTGTTGCACGACCTCTCCGAGGGGGTGCCGTCCGAGCTCGTGTTCGGAGCGCCGTCGCCGTTCCTGCACGGTCGTGCCTGACTCTTAGGTGTGACCTGCGGCTATGGCAATCGACTTTCTGGCCACTTTGTTCACACGAAGCGACGAAGCTGATACCGTCAGTACTGCCGCGGCGCAGAACGTATCCCGCACCGGAGGAGAAGGCCCCCATGGTCAAGAAGGTCCTCACCTGGCTTGGTATTGCATTCTTGATCTTCTTCATCGCCTTCAACCCGAGTTCGGCCGCGGCGGTGTTCGAGTCACTCGGAGGCACGATCGCGGACATCGCGCGTGGTTTCGGCACTTTCTTCACGGACCTCGTCGCATAGCATCTCTCCATGGATCCTGGTGAGCCGCGCGACCCGCGAGGCGAGGGCGCGCGTCGCCCTCGGGATGACGATGAGAGCTACGGGTACCGCGACCCGGCCTTCGACGACGACTCCGGCTACGCCGAGGGCGACCTCTATGAGGACGATCCGGCGTACGGGCGCCGCCGCTCACCCTCCGACGTCTACGACGAGCCGGAGGAGTACGAGGCTCCCAGCTTCACCGCCGAGGAGCTGGAAGGGCTCGACCGTGGTGGCGGACCGCGCCGCTTCCTCCCCCTGGAGGACGAGCCGACCACATTGGTCGCCCGCTACCTGTTCCCCACCGAGCGGTACCGCGGCGAGTGGAAACGACACTGGATCCACCTCTCCAAGCCGCTCGGCATCGGCGTCGCCGCCACGCTCGCACTCGGCTACCTGGCCGGCTTCCTGACCCGCCAGGAGGACCTCGACGGTCTGGTCACCGTCGCCGTGCTGATCTGGCTCGGCGTGATCAGCTGGGTGGCCTGGAAGGTCTTCGACTGGTATTTCGACAGGTTCATCCTCACCAACAAGCGGGTGATGGTGGTCAACGGCATCGTCACCCGGAAGGTGGCGATGATGCCCCTCCTGCGGGTGACCGACATGAAGTACGAACAGTCGGCTCTCGGGCGCATGCTCAGCTACGGCACGTTCGTCCTCGAGTCGGCCGGCCAGGACCAGGCGTTGCGCGAGGTCAAGCACCTGCCCAACCCCAACGAGCTGTACCTGCGGGTGGTCGAGGAGATGTACGAGCCGCAGGCCGTGGAGGCCCGTCTCGGCAAGGACGACGAGGGAGAGGACGCCTGAGCGGCCGCCCGGCGGTAGCGTGACAGCGGTGACCGGAATCGACCTGCACTGTCATTCGACCGCCAGCGACGGCACGTTCACCCCGGCCGAGCTGGTCCGGGCCGGAGCCGCCGCCAAACTCGACGTCATGGCGATCACCGACCACGACACCACCGGCGGCTGGGACGAGGCCGCCGCCGCCCGGCCCGCCGGCCTGCGCCTGGTGCGTGGCGCCGAACTGTCCTGCCGGTGGCACGGAGCCGAGCCGGCCATCCCGTTGCACCTGCTCGCCTACCTGTTCGACCCGGCCGAGCCGGTTCTCGCCGGCGAGCTGGCCCGGCTCCGCGAGGACCGGGAGCAGCGGGCCGAGAAGATCGTCGGGAAACTGCGGGCGGACGGTGTGCCGATCTCGTGGGCCGAGGTGAGCGGATACGCGGCCGGCGGTTCGATCGGGCGGCCGCACATCGCCCAGGCGCTGATCAGAGCCGGTCTCGTGCGGACCACCACCGAGGCGTTCGCCTCCGCGTGGCTGGGCGCGCGCTACTTCGTACCAAAGTCTGATCTTGATGTTTTCGATGCCGTGCGGTCGGTGCGTGAGGCCGGTGGGGTGGCCGTCTTCGCTCATCCGCGGGCGACCAAGCGCGGGCGGGTGGTGCCCGACGAACTGATCGCCGAACTGGCCCGGGCCGGCCTCTTCGGCCTGGAGGCCGATCACGAGGACCACACGCCCGCCGAGCGGGCCCAGATGCGGGCTCTGGCGGACCGGCTCGGCCTGGTCGTCACCGGATCATCCGACTTTCACGGTACGCACAAGGCGGTCCAGTTGGGAGCGTTCAAGACCGACCCCGAGGCGTACGAGAAGATCGTCTCGGCGGCGGCCGGAGTACCGGTCCTGGGGTGACACTCGACGCACCGGCCAGCGCCGGAGCATCCCGGCACCTACCTTGATCGGGTGAATGTCAAGCTGTTCGGCGAGTTCTTCGTGACGCTGCTGGTGATCGTCGACCCGCCCGGCATGGTCCCGGTCTTCCTCGCGCTCACCGGCTCCATGCAGGCGAAATCCCGGAACCGGGCCGGCACCCAGGCAGTGCTGCTCGCCCTCGGCGTGATCGTCGGGTTCGCGGTCGCCGGACAGACCCTCCTCGACTACCTGCACGTGCAGCTCCCGGCCCTCCAGGCGGCCGGCGGCCTGCTGCTGGTGCTGGTCGCGCTGCAACTGCTCACCGGCAAGACCGACGAGCCCGCCGAACAGGCCGGCACCAGCAACGTCGCACTCGTGCCGATCGGCACCCCACTTCTCGCCGGACCCGGCGCCATCGTCGCCACCATGCTGTTCGTCCAGCGTGCCGAAAGCGGCGACGAATACCTCATCCTGGCCGCCGCCATCCTGGCCGTGATGGCCTGCGTGTGGCTGGTCCTGCGGTTCTCCGGGCTGATCGTCCGGCTGCTGCGCCCGGCCGGCATCGAGGTGCTCACCCGGATCGCCGGCCTCCTGCTGGCCGCCATCGCCGTACAGCTGATCGCCGACGCGGTGTTCGCCTTCGTGCAGTCCTACACGGCCATGGTCTGAGTTTTGCCGGGGGATGCTGGCAGGATTGTTCCGTGCCCCCCACCCGATCACGTGCCACCAGGTCCGCGGTCCCCGAGCAGCTCGGCTTCGCCGGCATGCCCGAGCGACTCTTCGTCTGCACGCCGAGCAAGCTCGGGGCCTATGCCGACTGCCCACGCCGGTATCGGTATTCCTACGTCGACCGGCCCAGCCCGCCCAAAGGCCCGCCGTGGGCGCACAACTCCCTCGGCGCCAGCGTGCACACGGCGCTGAAGAACTGGTTCGCCCTCGCCCCGGAGCGGCGCGAGCCCGAGGCGCTGCCCACCCTGCTCAAGGCCACCTGGGTGCGGGAGGGCTATCGCGACGTCGAGCAGGAGCGGGTCGTCTACCGCCGGGCTCTCGACTGGCTGGAGAGCTATGTGGCGACCCTCGACCCCGAGGAGGAGCCACTCGGCGTCGAGCGGGTGGTCGCCACCAAGACCTCGGTGCTGGCCCTGAACGGGCGGGCCGACCGCATCGACTCCCGGGGGCCCGAGGCGGTCATCGTCGACTACAAGACCGGGCGGTCCGGGCTCAGCTCCGACGACGCCCGGGGCTCGCAGGCGCTCGCGCTGTACGCGTACGCCGCCGAGCGGGTCTTCCGGAGGCCGTGCCGCCGTGTCGAGCTGCACCACCTGCCCACCGGCACGGTGGCCACCCACGAGCACACCGAGGAGTCACTGGCCCGGCAGGTGCGCCGGGCCGAGGAGACCGCCCTCGACATCATGGCGGCCGAGAAGGCGGTGGCGGCGGGCGCCGACCCGGACGAGCAGTTCCCGGTCAATCCGGGGTCACTGTGCGGGTGGTGCGACTTCCGCAAGGTGTGCCCGGCCGGAGCCGACGCCGTGGCGAAGGAGCCGTGGACAGCGGTCGAGCACCTGAACAGTTAGGCCACCTTCGGCCGTCCCGGCCCGGTCCCGCCTGGCTGTCCGGTCCCGCTCGGCCCGGCTGCCCGGCCTCGCTCGGCTGCCTGGCCGGGCTGCTTGGCTGCTCGGGCCGAGCCCGCCTGGCTGGGGGTCAGACCAGGCCGGCTCGTTCCATGGCGGCTCGGCGTAGTGGGGCCATGCGGTACTGCTCGGGCAGGGTGGCCAGGACACCGGCGATCAGGGCGCGCAGGCCTCGGACCGAGAGGGCGGCGGCCAGGTCGGTGGTGGGCCAGCCGAGGCCGCCGTACATCTTGCGGGCCCAGGCGGGCAGGAGGCCGAGCGCCGTCCCGGCGATGCCGAAGTAGGCCCACCGGGCCGGGCCCAGCGTCAGGCCGAGCCGGAACGGCAGCCCACCCCAGTGGCCGGGGATCGGCGGCACGGTGAGGAAGACGGCGGCCTCCGCGCCGTCCCTGGTCAGGCCGAGCTCCGGGCGCATCGCCGTGAAGTAGGCCGCCACCTCGGCCGCGGTCGCCGGGACGGTCGCCGGGTCGAGGCCCACCAGCTCGGCGGACCGGAGCTGCTCGGTGTAGTAGCCGTCGATCTCCTCCGGCGTGAGGTCCACCCCGGCACGCACGGCGGTGGTCAGGAACGACTCGACCTCGGCCACGTGCACCCAGCGCAGGAGATCCGGCTCGTCGATCCTGAAGCGCTCCCCGGTCCGCGGATCGGTCGCCGACATCCGGGCGTGCAGCCGCCGGAGCCGGCTCGCCGCCTGCCGGACCTCGTCGGTCGTGCCGTAGACGACCGTCCCGACATAGTCCGAGGTGCGCATGAGCCGACCCCACGGGTCGGCCCGATAGCCGGAATTCTGTGCCACACCGGCCACCGCTCGCGGATGCAGCGCCTGGAGATAGAGCGAGCGCAGGCCGCCGAGCATCAGAATGGGTTCGCGGTGCAGTTTCCAGGTGACCGAGTCCGGTCCGAACAGCCCGACGTCTCCCGTCATGCCCTCCAGCCTGCCACGGCGTCGCGGTTTTCCCCGGCCATCGCCGCCATCGATCTGGTACGGCACGGGCTCAAGCCAGGTCGGGTTCATGCCAGTCGGGCTCATGCCAGTCGGGCTCAGGCGCGGTCGGGCTCAGGCGCGGTCGGGCTCATGCCAGGTCGGACTCAAGCTTGGTCCGGATCGGTCGGCTTCGCGCCGGGTCCGGCAGGCGGGGCACAGGCCCCAGAAGGTGATCTCGGCTTCGTCCAGGTCGAAGCCGTGGGTCTCGCTCGGCGTCAGGCATGGGCGGCGGCCGACGGAACAGTCGACGTCGGCGATCGCGCCGCAACCCCGGCAGACGATGTGATGGTGGTTGTCGCCGACCCGGGCCTCGTAACGGGCGGGGCTGCCGGCCGGCTCGATCCGGCGCGCCAGACCGGCCCGGGACAGGGCGCCCAGCACGTCGTAGACGGCCTGGGTGGAGACCGAGTCCAGCCTGGCGCGAACCTGCTGGGCGATCTCGTCGACCTCGAGGTGGCCGCCGTCGGTGAGGATGTCCAGCACGGCCAGCCGGGGGCGAGTGACACGCAACCCGTGCGCACGCAGGAGTTCCGCACCTGTGGACATCCGTCCATGACAACACGGGTACGCGGATTCACCAACAGGTGATGATCACACTGGTTCGGTCACGCTTCGCTGGCAATCGCCGTCAAGGGATGTTTGCGGCGTCACGCAACTCCTAAGCTAGCCACACCCCGGATCGAGGAGGAATTGGTGTTAGACCAGGTCAACGGCTTGCCGGTACATGTCCTCGTGCTCCACGCCGCCGTCATCTTCGTGCCCCTGCTGGCTCTCGGCGCGGTCGTCTACGCCCTCGCCGCACCATTGCGCTCCCGCATCGGCTGGGCCGTGGGCCTGCTGGCCGTCACGGCGCCGGTCGCCGCCCTGATCACCATGCTCTCCGGTACCGAGTTCTACAACCGGCTGCTCAGCGAGGAGCGGGTCTCCCCGGCCGGCAAGGAGATCCTCGACGGCCACATGGCGAACGGGACGCTCACCTTCTGGCTCACCCTCGGCCTCGGCGTGGTCGCCCTGCTCCTGGTCGCACTCACCTTCCGCGACCCCCGCGCCCTGCCGAAGGCCGCCGATCTCGGCTTCGCCGTGGTCCTGGTGGTGCTGGCCGCCCTGAGCGGCTACTACCTCTACCAGACCGGAGACTCCGGAGCCACGGCCGTCTGGGGCACCTACTGACCCGGCGCCGACCTCCCGAGCGTTCCTGAAGCCGACCGTCCACCGAGGCGGTTCCGGGCGTGGGCGACGGGCCGGGTGACGAGCGACATGCGCGGGTGGCGGGTTTCGCGGTCGGTCAGAACACGACCCGGGCGCAGAGCAGGCAGACGACGACCAGGGCGATCGCCCCGACGACCAGGCCGACGCCGTAGGTGACGGTGCGGGCGGAGCCCTCCGCCTCGTCCAGCGCGTCCATGTCCTGCGGGGGCAGGGTGCGCGGCGGCGGTGGGTGGGCGATCGTCGGCGGGCGCCAGTCGGCGGGGGGTGGCTCGGCTCGGGGCGGGCCCGGGTACGGCGGCGTCTCCGGCTCGGGCCGGTCCAGTGGATCAGTGGACGGGTCTGGCCGCTGCCAGTAGGAGTCGTCGTCCGGAGGGCGCGTGGGGGAACTCACGTTCACCGACGGTACAGCCGGAGGGGGACGACGGCCGCAACGCTCGCGGCTTACCCTCGTAGTCGTGGACATCCTGGACGAGCCTGAGCGGGACAACGACGCCGAGCGCGAAGTCGACTTCGAATCCGAAGAGGCACCGGTGTTGCCCGACCAGACCCGTGATGACACCGAGCGCGGTTGGGGTGAGCGCAGCCACTCCAACGATGACCGCCTGTTCGAGGACCGCCCGCCGCACTGGGAATGACCGCCCGGCCCGGTCTCCCCGGGGCGTTTCGGCGGATCAGCCGGGGCGGATCAGGATGGCGAAGCCCTGGGCCGGAGTGCTTACCGCACGGTCTGCCTCGGCAGGGGTGAGGGCCAGGAGCAGACCGCCGGTCACCGGGTCGTCGGCTCCGGTCACATCGAGGACCAGGGCCGAACTCGCCACGGGAGTGGGCCGGTCCCGGTCGCCGTCGATTCGCAGCAGGTCCACCCGGTTGCCGGGGCGGACCACGGTCAGGGCTGTCGGGTCGGCCAGGCGGACCGGCACTCCGACACTGCCCGGTGGGATCGGCCGGGCGGCGGACTGCCCGGAAGGCGTCGCCGACGGCTCGCCGGTCGCGGACGAGGACGACCGTGGCGTCGCCGCGGTCGGCACGCAGCCGGACGGCTCGACCCACAGGACCGCGGCCGCTGTGATCAACAGCACCGTGGCGGTGGCCAGCCGGAGCAACATGCCGCGGCTCGGCCGGCGCCATCGCACGGGATCGAGGCGCTCGCCGGACCGTGCCGGAGCCGCGCGGGGCATGAGGGCCTCCAGAGAATCGCCACACCCTGTCGAGCTGTCGCGGGAACGGCCGCATCGACATCGGGCCGCCGGAAGAGCGACCGCATCGACGTTAGGCAGGGGCGGCTCGGCGCCGCGCGGACGCTTGTGGATGACGGGCGAATGTGGAAAACCCCCGCCACACCACGAAACCTGCTACGGCATGGGGCTGTCGCGACTTGCGGAAACGGCGAAGCGCCGAGCCGGTGGCCGGCTCGGCGCTTCGCGTCAGGGTGGTGGCGGTGCGCTCAGGAAGCGGCCGCGGCCTTCGCTCCACCGCTGCTCGACGAGGAGGTCGAGCTGCTGCTGGTGGAGGAGGAGGTTGACGGGGTCGTCGAGGTGGAGGTCGAGGTGCTCGAGGTCTCCGGCTTCTTGGCGGCGGCGTCGCCGCTGCCCGACTTCTCGGCGCTCACGCTGCCTGAGCGGGAGTCGTTGCGGTAGAAGCCCGAACCCTTGAAAACGATACCGACCGAGTTGAACACCTTGCGGAGCTTGCCGGCGCAGTTCGGGCACTCGGTGAGTGCCGGGTCGGAGAAGGATTGCACGGCTTCGAGCTGCTCACCGCACTCGGTGCAGGAGTACTGGTAGGTAGGCACGGCTCCTCCGGATCGATCGGCTCTTGGCACTCGCCAACTCCGAGTGCCAATGTTGCGGCATCGGAGGTCAGTTCGTCCACTCCGGGCCCGGCCTGAGGGAGAAGCGGGCTGGTGTATGCGGCCGCTCATGCGGCTCGAAGTGGGGCTGGTCACATCCGGCGGTTCGGGGCCGGCCGGAGGGAGAGGCCGCCGGTCGGGGTGATCACGGCGTGGACGCGGCGGTCGTGCGGCTCGGCGGGAACGGTGTCGATGTCCTCGCCGTCGTGAAGGAGCGCCACGATCCGTGGGCCGGTGGGCGGGATCGGGTCGTCGGAGCGGGGCGTGGTCGCGCCGTGGTGGGAGTCGTCCGGGTGAGCCGGCACTTGGTCGTGGGGGCTGCCGCCGGGGTCCGGGCGGGGGGCGTCCAAGCGGGCCAGGGCCCGGTCGTAGGAGCCGCCGCCGCGGCCCATGCGGGTGCCGTCCCGGGCTACGGCCAAGGCGGGGACCAGTATCAGGTCGGCGGCGCGCAGGGCGGCCGGGCCCAGTGGCGGGCCGGTGGGCTCCCGTAGGCCGCGGGCGGCGGGAGTGAGGACGCCGGTGAATTCGGCCCAGTCCAGGTCGTTGTCGGGGAGCAGGACCGGCAGCAGCAGGCGGCCACCGGCGGGGAGCGCCTCCGCCAGGCGGTACGGGAGATCGAGGCCCCCGGGTTCGGAGCCGATCGGGACATAGGCGGCGATCGTGATCGGGTGCGCCGCCCGTACCAGAGCAAGGGTTTGATCTTGAAGTTTGGCCGCCGCGGTCGCGAGGGCGATGTCCGAGAGTGATCGACGGACCGTGAGGAGCCGTGCGCGTAGCGCGATCTTGATTTGCAGTGATTTTTCCGCATCACCGGTTAAATCCGACATGCAACACCCCCTTTTGAAATGCGGCAAACGGTGCACACTATGTCAGCATCGCTGGAAGAGAAGGTCGCTCCCGGGAGGATGTGTGACACTTCGAGGCCGGCTGACCAGCGCATTCCTGGTCGTCGTGCTCGGTCCGGTCCTGCTCGGGGCGATTTTCGTCGCACTGACCGTGAGTGCCGTCAACCGTGACCGGACCACGGAACGCCTGGACCACGCGGCGGCCACCGTGGGCGCCGCCGTGGGCGCTCTCTGCCGCCAGTTGCAGGCCGCGGCCGACGCGGTGGCGGTGGTTCCGGCCGAGAACCGGGTCGCGGTCGCCGACCAGCTGGTCGCCCGTGGGCTGGCCACGACGGTGGACGTGACCGTTCCGAATCAGCCGTTGCTGGGACGTGCGGCGGCGCGCAGCGGGAACGGGACGACCGGTCCGCTCAGTTGCGCCGACCCGGCGCCCCGGGGGACGGCCACGGCGTTCGCCGCTTACGCGTACGCCGAAGAAGTGACCGTGGTCGCCGCCCAGGGCATCGATCCCGCCCTGATGGACCGGCTCGGTGACGCCGCCGGGGTGGCCGTGGCGATCGGCGCGCCGGCGCCGGAGGCCGGCCCCCACACGACCCGGCAGCTGACCGCGGTGCCCGGCCAGCCGTTGCCACTCACGCTCAGCGTGCCCACCGGCGAACCCACCCTCCGGTACGCGATCCTGTTCCTGATCGTGCTGGTCACCGCCGCGGTGGCGGTCCTGGCCGCCCGCTGGTTGGCCCGGTCGACCACCCGTCCGCTCGGTGACCTGGCCTGGGCCGCCGACCGGGTGGCGAACGGTGATCTGGACACCCGGGTGCCGATCCCGCGGCCGGACGAGCTGGGCCGGCTCGCCGGGACCTTCAACCGGATGACCCGTGAGCTGCAGTCCTACGTGCAGGCGCTGACCGCGAGCCGGGATCAGCTGCGCCGTCATCTGGCCATCCTCGGGGACACCCTGTCCAGTACGCACGACCTGGACCGGATCCTGCCGGTGATCCTGCGCACCGCGATGACCGCCACCGGCGCCCGGGCCGGGCTGCTGCTGCTCGCCGACCCGTCGGACGGACGGCTGGCGGCCCGCTGCGGCGCCGGGCTGACCGGCGCGTGGGATCTGACGCCGGCCGAGCTGGCGCAGCGCCGCCTGCCGCCGGGGTACGGCGTGCTGGGGACGGTGGCGTCGACCGGCCGGCCGATGCGCGGGGCCGGCGGGCAGAGCCCGGACGAGCCGGTCTGCGAGTCGTATCTCGCGGTGCCGATCTGCGCGCCGCCGGCCGATCCGGAGACCGATCCGGAGCCGGGCATGCTGGGAGTGCTGGCCCTCTACGACCGGCTGGGCGGGCCCGCCTTCGAGGACGCCGATCTGCGGACCCTGCGCACCTTCGCGGGGCAGGCCGGGGTGGCCGTGCACAACGTCCGGGTTCATGAGGAGGCACAGCGTCTCTCGTTGACCGACCCGCTGACCGGACTCTGGAACTACCGTTATCTGCGAGAGGTGCTGCGCCGCGAGGTGGAGCGGGCCAGCCGGTTCGGCCGGATGCTCACCGTCCTGGTTCTCGACCTGGACCACTTCAAGGAGGTGAACGACACGTACGGGCACACCGCGGGCGATCAGGTGCTGGGCGAGTTCGCGCGGCGCATCCGGATCGGGCTGCGGGAGGTCGACGTGGCGTTCCGTCAGGGCGGGGAGGAGTTCGTGGTGCTGTTGCCGGAGACGGACGCGTACGGCGGCGCGATCGTCGCCGAGCGGCTGGGCGCCGCGGTACGGGACCGGCCGGTGCCGGTCGATCCGCGCCGGCCCGGGCTCGACGACCGGATCCCGATCAGCGTCTCCATCGGAATCGCCGTCTTCCCCGAGCACGGCGGCACCGCCCAGCAGGTGCTGGACGCCGCCGACGAGGCGCTGTACGCCGCGAAGCACGCCGGCCGCGACACCTATCGGCTCGCGGAACGGGTTTCCCGGGCCGGGGCGGAGGGGCATCTGGACGCCGCGACCGCCACCACCGGTGGGCCGCAGCCGCCGGGACACGGCCGTGGCCGATAGTCTCGCGGCATGTCCGGCCACGAACCAGCGAAGGTGAAGTGACTGAATGACGACGAAGCGCGCCGTCAAGGCGGTGATTCCGGCGGCGGGACTCGCGACCCGCTTCCTCCCGGCCACGAAGGCGGTGCCCAAGGAACTGCTGCCGGTGGTGGACCGGCCGGTTCTGCAGTACATCGTCGAGGAGGCCGCGTCCGCCGGCATCACCGACGTCCTGCTGGTCACCGGCCGTGGCAAGACCGCCATGGTGGACCACTTCGACCGGCGGCCGGACGTCGAGGCCCGGCTCGAGGAGAAGGGCGACCACGAGCGTCTCGCCGCGGTGCGCCGGTCCAGCGAACTGGCCGACATCTACACCTGCCGGCAGGGTGAGCCACTCGGGCTCGGGCACGCGGTCGGCTGCGCCGCCTCGCACGTCGGCGACAACCCGTTCGCCGTGCTGCTCGGTGACGAGTTCGTCGAGGAGGACAAGCCGCTGCTCCCGGCCATGCTCGACCTCCAGGCACGGACCGGCGGCATCGTCCTGGCCTTCATGGAGGTCGCGCCGGAGGAGACCTCCCGGTACGGCATCGCCTCGATCCGGGAGAGCGACCTGGGTGAGGACGTCGTCGAGGTGACCGGCCTGGTGGAGAAGCCGGCGCCGGGGGAGGCCCCGAGCAACCTGGCGGTCCTCGGCCGGTACGTGCTGCCCGGCTCGATCTTCGACGTCATCGCCGACACCAAGCCCGGCAACGGCGGCGAGATCCAGCTGACCGACGCGATGGCCGCCATGCTGGCCGACGGGGTGCCGGTGCACGGCATCGTCTACCGCGGCCACCGGTACGACACCGGCATGCCGCTCGGCTACCTCCAGGCCGTCGTCCAGCTCGCGGTGCAGCGACCCGACCTGGGCGAGGAGTTCCGGGCCTGGCTGACCGAATTCATCGGCGGCCGGAAGGGATGACCGCCACGGCCGATCGCGAGGCGGCCGCTTCCAACGAGCTGATGCCCCTCGCCGAGTACCTGGGCAGCGTGCTGCGCAGGCTCCGCGCGCTGCCTCCGCTCGACCTCGACCTCACCCAGGCGCACGGGAACGTGCTCGCCGCCGACGTGGTGGCGCCGCATCCGTTCCCGGCGTTCGACCAGGCCGCGATCGACGGGTACGCGGCCCGATGGGAAGACCTGGCCGGCGCCGGGCGCATCGGGTCGCACCCGTCGTTCGGGCAGTTCGAGAACACCGCCCGTACGGTCCGGCTGAACGTGGTCGGCGACATGGGCGCGGCACACTGGCGGCCGGTCCGGATCACCCCGGGCACCTGCTTCTCGGTGGCGGCCGGGGCGCCGCTGCCGATCGGCGCCGACGTGGTCGTCCCGGTCCACTGGACCGATCAGGGCATGGCCGCCGTCGAGATCCTGCACGCCCCGAAACGGGGTTCCGGGGTCCGCCGGGCCGGTGAGGAGTTCGCCGTCGGGCAGCTGCTCGCCGCCGCCGGGTCGTACGTCGCCCCGCCCATGGTCGCCGTCTTCGCCGCCGCCGGGATCGGCCACGTGCTGGTCCGGCCCAGTCCACGGGTGGTGGTCGTGGCCACCGGCGACGAGCTGGTCGACGTGGGCCGGCCCAGCCAGCCCGGCCAGGTGGTGGACGCCAACTCGCACGCGCTCACCGCGGCGGCCGTGGAGGCGGGCGCGATGGCGTACCGGATCGGGATCTGTGACGACGACCCGGAAGGACTGCGCGGCCTGCTGGAGGACCAGACGCTGCGCGCCGACCTGATCATCACGACCGGCGGGACCGGCACCGGACCCGGCGACATGCTGCGCCGGGTGCTGTCCCGGCCCGGCCCGAGCCGCGGCACCGTCGAGTTCACCGACGTCGCCCTCTGCCCGGGCACCGCGCTCGGCTTCGGCACGGTCGGCGGCGAGGAGGTGCCGGTGGTCTGCCTGCCCGGGGAGCCGGGGGCCGCCCTGATCGGCTTCGAGGTGCTGGCCCGGCCGGTGATCCAGCTGCTCGCCGGCGCCGAACCGGTGTTCCGCCCCGGGGTCAAGGCGCACCTGCTGGAGACCGTCTCCTCGCCCGGTGGGCTGCGCGAGTTCCGGCCGGCGCACGTCGCCGAGCGGCGCGGTGGCGGTTACACGGTGCAGCCGCTCGCCGGAGGGCCGTACACTCTCTCCGGTTTGGCCGAGGCGAACGGCCTGCTGGTGCTCGGCGAACGGGTCACCACAGCGGCCGCCGGCTCGACCGTCGACGTACTGCTGCTCGACCGGAGGCGATGAATGCTCGGGGCCACCACACCCGGATGGCCCGCTGTGTTGTCGGACGGGGCCGTGCTGCTCCGGCCGTACAAGCGGGGTGACGCCCGGGCCTGGTCCGAGGTGCGGATCGCCAACCAGGCGTGGCTGGCGCCCTGGGAGTCGGCACCGCCCGGGCCGTGGGCGGAGATGAACTCGCCCCGCGCCTACGGCTACGTCTACCGGGACATGAAACGGGCCGCCCGCAACGGCGACAGCATGCCGTTCGCCGTCTGCCTGGTCGAGGACGGCCGGGAACGCCTGGTCGGCCACGTCAACCTGGGCAACATCGTGCGGCGGGCGTTCGCGTCGGCGTACGCGGGCTACTGGGTCGATCACCGGGTGGCCGGCCGGGGCGTGATCCCGACCGCGCTCGCGCTCGCCGTGGACCACGCGTTCGGGCCGGGCGGGCTGCACCGGATCGAGGTCAACATCCGGCCGGAGAACGGGCCGAGCCGCCGGGTGGTGGAGAAGCTGGGATTCCGCGAGGAGGCCTACCACCAGCGGTACATGCACATCGACGGTGGTTGGCGTGATCACCTCGGCTATGCGATGACGAGCGAGGAGGTCGCCGCCGAGGGTGGCCTGCTGGCGCGGTGGCGGCGCGCCCGTACCGCTAAATGATCTTGAAGGTCGGAGAGCCTCCGGCGCGGCGCGCGAAATATCACGGCTACCGCCCGTAACCTCGCATTCGTCGTGTCCTTTTCCGTGGCGGATCGGAGGCCTGAGGGTGCCGACCTCGGTGCTCCTTGCGGTCCTCGCCGCGGCGGGTCTGCTCGCTCTCGCTCCGGCGCTGGCCCGCCGGTACGATCCCGCCGAGCGCCTCGCCGCGGAGCGGGCGTCATCGACGGCGCGGGTGCTGCATCGCCGCCGCCGTCCGCGCACCGTGCCCGGACGCCGACCGATCAACCCCGCCCGCCAGGTCACGGTTACGGTTCCGGCCCCATCGGGTGATCCCGCGCCACCCGAACGCAGGCTCCGCCTCGTCACCGGCCGGCCACGCCGCGTCCCACGCCGCCGCGGCACACCCGCCGTCGTCCGCCGCCGCCGCGTCTTCGCCGCCCTGGTGCTGCTCAACGCCATCGAACTGGTCGGCGTACTGGTCGTCGGCCCCGGCTTCTGGATCAGCTTCGCCGTCACCGGCAGCCTCCTCGGCGTGTACCTCGTACACCTGCGCAACCGCGCCGTCGCCGACCGCCGGCGCCGGCGCGTGCAGGCCCGCGAAGCCGCCTGGCTCGCCGCCCGCCAGGCCGAGGTCCGCCGCGAGCAGGCCCGCCGCGCCGCCGCCCGCCGGGAGGCCCAGCGCCGCCTCGCCGCCCAGCGCGAAGCCGTCCGGCGGGCCGCCATGGGCCTCGACCGGGAACCCTCCGACCTGCCCGTCGCCGCCAACGGCGGCTCGGTCTCCTATCGGAGGCGCGGCGGGCTGCGTGGTCGCCCCTACGAGGCCGGCGGCCGGCATCATCACGCTTCATAGAGGGGTACGGCGTACGCCGCCCCCGACGACATCGACCCCGCCCCGCCGGCCCGGCGACCTGGGTGCCGGTCGGGCCAGTGCCGCCCGCATCCGGGCGGGGCTGCCCTGCCGCTTCTCGGGAGGGGCGGTTCGCGAGGCGCATGGACGACCTGTTAACCTTTCCTCGGTTCCGCGGTGAGCGATCATCGAGGAGCCAAGGGGCTGTGGCGCAGTCTGGTAGCGCACCTCGTTCGCATCGAGGGGGTCTGGGGTTCAAATCCCCACAGCTCCACCAGTAAGACCAGGTAAAAGGGCTGATCGCGGATGTTCGCGACCAGCCCTTTGATCATTTGACCGTCATTTGACCGTGGCGGAAATCACCAGCGGGACGCCGAGAAGTTCCAGGATCGCCGGGACCGGCACCAGATAGCTGCGCCCGACGCGGATGATCCGTACGGGGAAGTCACCCTCCTTGGCCAGTGCGTACGCCTTGCTGCGGCCGATTCCGAGGATGGACGCCGCCGTTTCGATGTCGGTGGTGAGCCCGAGATCGCGGACCGCCTCTACGGTCCAGGAGGTCTGCCTCAGGAGGCATCACCGTCCTCGCGTGCGGCCCGCAGGTCCTCCTCGATGCCTTCGGCGAACATCGCCTGCCCGACCGTGTGACCGGAGTGGCTGTACCTCCAGTTCCGTTCGACGACCGCGTCGCCGGTGTCCGAATCCTCGCCGTTGGCCGAGCGGCGATGATCAGCGCGGGCGGCGCGGAGCGCGGTGTACGTGGTGGAGTAGCGGCGGCTCTTGGTGGCGGTATGGCCTCGGTAGCCGAGTTGATGCGCCCAGCGGCGGAAACCGAGAGCCCAGCAGGTTCGGATCATGGTGCGGGTGTGCTCGGTGACCGGCAGGACCGCGATGGTGGCGAGGTCCCGGATCGGCCGGTCGACCGTCACGCCGGTGACCTCCGGCTTGCTGACGTACTTGGCGATGTAGGAGGCGACGGCTCGTTCGGTGAGGTCGTCGCCGGTGCGGCCGGGTGTGATGGGCCTGATGTCGAGCTGGGTGCCGAAGCGGAGCACGACCTGGGTGCCCGGCACGGTGAAGAAGACTCGGCCGGTGGCGGATCGGATGGTGCGGATGAGAAGCCCGGTCGAGGCCCATGCCGGTGGTGGGTCGGTGGGGCCTTCGGGACCGTCGAAGCGGACGACGGAGTGGAAGTGGATTGTGCCCCGTCGCTGCCACTCGGCGACCTTGGCGTAGGACACCCGCACGCTCCGGCGCATGACGCTGCGGGAGACGCCGAGAGTGCTGGCCAGGTCTTCGTAGAGGTTGCGGTTGAGGCGTTGCCACAGGTCGCGGGTGTGGGCGTTGAACAGGACCGCGGTCCGGTAGTCGTAGCAGCCCAGGCACAGCGGCGTACCGGTGACCGGGTCGTCGGCGGTGTGGTGGGCGGGACAGGCCAGCGGGCGGCCGTGCGGGCAGGGCGCGGTGCGTTTCCGGGACCGGCAGGGACCGTCGGTGGTGTGCCGGTGGACAGCGCCGAAGCTGGGCGCGGTGAAGGTGGCGAAGACGCGTGGATGGGTCCGGACCGTGTCCGGGATGCTCTTGCCGCCCGCGAGGCCAGCGGCGATGAGGTGGTAGGTGTCGCCCTGATGGAGACGGGCGCAGGGCTCGCAGCGAGAGACTCGCCGGTTGCCGCAGGCGATCGTGAGCCGCTTGTGGGGCTGGGTCTCGGAGGTCAGCGCCGCCAGGAGTCGGCCGGTGCCGGCTTCGAGGGTCAGGGTGTGGCCGATCAGATGGATCGGGTGCTGGCAGCCGCCGATGTGCTTGATGCGGGCCAGCCAGGCCCGGAAATCAGGGTGGGTGGCGGTGGCCAGGACTTCTTGGTCCGTGAAGTGCATACGCCCTCCTCAGGGTCGGGCCCGGCGGGGCCGCGGAACGGGACGTCAGCCAGATGCGCTTCATGGGGTTCTCCTTCCACTTCGAGGGCGAGGGTTCGTCAGAGCAGCGCGGAGTCGAGAACGGGCAGGTGCGGGGTGAGATGGGCGGTCGCCTCGATCGCCCCGTCGAGGGCGTCCGGTGGGAAGTTCATCGAGCGGGCGCGGATCCAGCCCTGCGATGCCGCGGTGGTGATCGCTACGCCCTTCTCCGCTGAGCTGATGAGCTGGGCGGCCTCGACGGCGTCCGGGTAGAGGTCGCCGAGGGTCATGACCGCGGTCTCCTTGTCGTTGACCGCCAGACAGATCCGGCCGCCGAGTTGGGCTCGGAGCGCGGTGACACCGGTGCCGAAGTCGGATCCGACCCGTTGGCCGGCGAGGACCAGGTGGATGCCGAGGGCCGCGCCGAGTTGGGCCAGTCGCAGCAGGTTGGTGGTCGCCTTCTGGGCGGCTTCCTTCTCGTCTCGGGAAGCGACCAGATACAGCTCAGCGAGTTCGTCGACGATGACGATGATCGGGACCGGTCGTAGATCATGGGGGAGCTGCCAGATGTTGCGTTGCCGGTGGTCCCGGCACAGGTTCATCCGGTCGACGGCTTCGCGCACCAGCCGTTGCAGCAGGTCCGCCGCCTGGTGCCGGTCGGTCGCGAGGGCGGACAGCCGAGGTGTGTGTGGGCCGAGTTCCATGCCGCCCTTGCAGTCGATGCCGACCAGGGCGATGGGACGGGTCGCCCACTGCGCTACGGCGGCGTTGATGAGCGTGGACTTGCCGGACTGCGTGGCGCCGGTGATCAGCCAGTGCGGGAAGCTCAGCAGGTTGATGGCCCACCGTTCGCCGTCCTCGCGGGTGCCGATCGTGGCGGCCAGGTCGTCGACGGTCGGCGCCTCGCTCGCCCCGGCTCTTCGCAGGGAGATGTTGATGTTGTCCGGGATGCTTGTCAGCGGGTCGTCGTTCAGGATGGTCAGCTTGACCCGGCCGCGTCCGGAGGCGACGACACGGACCGCGTGGACCCGCCATGCGTGTGCCATGGCGTCGGCGGCCTCGATGAACGCGGTCGGTTTCTGCCCGGCACCGAAATAGATCATCGCGGTCGCTCCGTTGCGGCGCGGACGGACCCGGGTCAGCCGAGGTAGGGCGATGACGTACCGGAAGTTCGCCGCCGGAGCGGATCGGTGGGCTGTGGACAGGCCCGCGTTCAGGCACAGCCGCTGCCAGGACCTGGTCATACGCAGTCGCAGGAACCAGAACCCGTAGAGGCTCCACCACGTGTGCGGCGCCTTGCGAGCAAGGATGGCTCCGGCCACGGCCCAGGCCACCAGCAGGGATCCGGCTCCGATCGCGTACGGAACGAGGCGTTGCCCGGCTTCGGTGAGGTAGTTGAGATCCAGCCCCGAGCTGCCCGGGACGATGCCGGGCAGCTCGGAGATCGTCGGGGTGGGACTCGGTTTCAGTAGGGGCATCAAGCCTCCGACTTGGTCGTGCGGGAGGGCTTGGCGGCTTCCGCCGGCCGGGGGTAGATCGACGCGGCGCGGTAGGAGAGGCCGTGCCGGCCCTCGATTTCCCACTGGGACACGTCCAGCTCGGTGAGACCGACCATGGTGCCCTCGGCGACACCTACCGGCTCGGCAGAGGTCTGGACGTCGATCACGGACGCCTTGCGGGTCCCGGCGCGGCGCAGGGCTACACCGGTGACCCACAACGTGTTGCCGTCGCGGTCTTTGCGGACCTGGCCGTCCATGTCGGTGCGCTGCTCCGGAGCGGAGACGCACATCAGGCCGGTCAGGCGGGTCAGGTCTACAGGGATGTTCGCGTTCATTTGCCCACCTCCAGGGTTTGGCGGAATTGCCGTTCCGCGCGTTGAAACGGGGTGTCCGATTCTCCGAATGCGCAGGTCAGCCACAGGGTGAGCCGGGGTGGCGCCGGTGGAGTGCGTACAACTTTCCCTACTTGGTCAAGGAGGGAGGATCGGGCGGGAAGGGATGGGTGGTTGGGGGCGGAGGGGGCTGCGGCCTACGGCCGGTCCCCCTCCCGCCCTACGGGAAGTCGCGTACGGACCGCGGAGCATCCAGGCCAGCAGCGGCTGACCCGCTGTGGACAGGCGGACCGGGTTTCTGCACAGCCGGCATCCGTCGACCTGGAGGGCGAACGACGCACCAGGCCGTGAACCGGAAAATCGCATGAAAGATCAGGGGAACCCGAATGTCGGGCGCTATGAGGCGGAGTCACCAGCCAGCACTTTGAACCCCCATTCTCTGGGCGGCGATTCGAATAATCGGAAGGCCGTTCATTTCGCCGCCACACCAGCCTACGAATTTCTCGGCGCCTCGCAAGCACGATGACGTGGGCCTCCGCCGAGGCAGGGGCAAACGCCATCCAGGCGTACACCCGTTGGTCATCATCCGTGTCGCCCAGTCCGCACCCGTGTTCGTTGGTCCTCCTAAAAGACCAGGTCAGGGCTGCATCGCCATTCGATCACACGTACTTTTAGGTGCAAGTGGTTTAAGAAGGGCATACATGGTCGAAAGAAACCATGAAATGGGCTCCGTCTGGGTTGCTCGGCGGCGGCTCTGAGGTGCTGCCGCGCCGGGCACGCCCGGCTTGCCACCGAGAAACGGGGTCGCGCCAGGTTCAGTCTGCGATATCGCGTGAGATTTCCTCAGCGTCGACTAATGGCCATGCGAATTGGGGCGAGCGGTAATGTGCCAGGGTGCTGCCTCTGACTCTTGCTGAGATTGCTGCCGCTGTCGGCGGGACTCTCCACGATGCCGATCCGTCTGCGCGGGTGACCGGGCTGGTCACGTTCGACTCGCGTCATGTCGAGCCGGGCAGTCTGTATGTCGCGCTGGTCGGTGCCCGGGTCGATGGCCACACGTTCGCCGGTCAGGCGATCGAGTCCGGAGCGGTGGGTGTGCTCGCGGCGCGACCGGTGGGTGTGCCCGCGATCGTCGTCCCGGATGTCTTGGCGGCGTATGGCCGGCTGGCGACCTTCCTGGTGCAGCAGCTTCCGGATCTCGGAGTAGTCGGGGTGACCGGCTCGGTGGGTAAGACCACCACCAAGGACTTGATCGGGCAGGTGCTGTCCAAACTGGGACCGACGACCGCGCCGCCGGGCAACCGCAACAGTGAGGTCGGGATGCCGGAGAACGTCTCCCGGCTCACCCCGGACGCCCGGTTCCTGGTGTTGGAGATGGGTGCCCGGCATGTCGGCGACATCGCCTACCTGACCTCGGTGGTCCAGCCACAGGTCGGCGTGGTCCTGAACGTCGGCACCGCCCACCTTGGCGAGTTCGGCAGCCGGGAGGCGATCGCGCAGGCCAAGGGTGAGCTGGTGGAGGCCCTGGCCGCTGACGGCGCGGCGGTGCTCAATGCCGATGACCCCCTGGTCGCCGGGATGGCGAGCCGGACGACGGCGAAGGTGGTCACGTTCGGACTCAGCCCGCAGGCGACCATCCGCGCCGAGGCTGTCAGCTTGGACGCGGCCGGCCGAGCCGCGTTCACCCTGCACACGCCCCACGGGCAGGCCGCGGTTACGCTGCGGCTGCATGGCGAGCACCTAGTGCCGAACGCTCTCGCGGCCGCTGCCGTTGCGTTGCACTTCACCGATGACGTGGCGCTGGTCGCAGATGCGCTGAGCAACGCCGATCCGGTGTCGGACGGGCGGATGCAGGTCGCAGACGCGGCCGACGGGACCACGGTGATCAACGATGCCTACAACGCCAGCCCCGTCTCGATGAAGGCGGCGCTGAAAGCCCTCAAGACCATCGCCCAGGACCGGCGGACTGTCGCGGTGCTGGGCCAGATGAACGAGCTGGGCGAGACCTCCGTTGACGATCACGTCGAGGTGGGCCAGACGGTGGCTGAGCTGGGTGTGGATCTGCTGGTCACCGTCGGCAACGATGATGCCGCCCAACTCGGCGAGACCGCTGGGAAGGCCGGGATCGCCACGCTGCACGCTGTCGACCGTGATGCTGCCGCATTGGTTCTGGCTGAACAGGTGCGGCCGGGGGACGTGGTGCTGTTGAAGGGCTCCAACGGTGTCAGGCTGATGTCGCTGGCCCCGATCCTGCTGGCCCGAAGCTGAAGAAGCGGACATCCGTTTACAAGTCCGAACATTCCCAAGGACAGGTACGCGGAGCTCGCTAACGTCATCTGGGCAGTGGCTTTGAGCAATGACGACTTCGTCGGCGTACAGCAGGGCGGCAAGCCCGACCCGTCGTTACCTGAACGACTGGTACGACAAATGAAGACGGCCAGAACCGCTGGAGCTAACGCGGTGAGTCGATAGCCGGCGCGGCTTCACGGGGTGCGGTGACTTGAAGTGACCACACCCCGCGACGCGAAACCTCCGTTGCCTGAACATCACTTACGCCAGGTGAACAGCTCCGCGAAGGCCTTCAGCACGTCGGGCAGGTTCTCCGGCGGAACCTTGAACAGTGCCAAGATCCCGACCACCAAGCGTGGCAGCACATACGCAGCGACGACGATAGCCAAGGGCCAGAGGCCATAGGCGAGATACGGCTCAAGGGAAGCGAGCCCCACGGTAGGCAGTCCTCCTCGACAACAGACTGGTCGAGAAGAGCGTTGGGCTCAGCTCGACCAGTACAAGACTGGTAAAGCTGAGCCGCTTGTCGGCGGGGCGGACTCAGAGGTCTAGAACAACTTCACGCCCGAAGGACCAGCGTCCCCGAGGTAGCCGACTAAAACTCAAGGCATGTCCATCAGCCTAGATGAGGAGCAGCGCAGATCAAATCGCTGTCACTCTTTAGTGCTACTAAGGTCCACGTAGACGCACGAGGCGGCCCAGTCTCAGGGTGTGGGTGTCCGGGCCGCGGCTCATTCGTACAGGTCAGCGTCGCGGTCGGCTTCCCGCACGTCCTCGCTGTACTCGTTTGCTTCGCCCTCGATGACGCGGAAGTCCTCCCGTCCATCGTCAATGGACGATCGCCGAGGCGATGATCTGCCGCGTTTTCTCCAGCGGAGAGAGTTCTAGGATGTACGCGGCTCCGTGCTTCCCGTTGAGTTCCGATTCCTTCTGCTGAAACGTCCGTTCGATTTTGCGGCGCGCGTTTAGAGAAAGGGATTCCTCGTCCAGCGCCTGCCGCCAGCACGCGAGTCAAGGGGAGTTAGCGGGGCTCATTGGTCGATTCCTCTTGTGTTCGGAAAGCGAGATGTCCAGAGCGGCCCGAAACGCAGCCATACGGCCTCGCGCACCCATCACTTCTCCGATCTAGAAATGTTCCGGTGAGGATTTTACGGCGAATCTAGGAGTTCGTCAGAATGGTTTCCGCTACACGAAACGTGCGACGACTGGACCGTGACGTGGATTTTCCGAGTGGCGGAGTCGTCAGCACACACCGCGGGGTGGTTATAAGTTGCAGGGTTAACAAATTCACTATTCGCGATTTTGCGCCTTGACAGTAGCGAAGGCGGCCTGTATAACAGATTCTCGGAAGTCTAGGTAGATGTTGTCAATCCTTAAGGACTTCCGATTGTGAACGAGCTTCTGATCGCTTTCCCGGTCGCCGCCGGAGCGTATGCGCTGCTTATCGGCATTGTTTCCCTGATCGCCGCGTGGCACCCGGACAAGGAGCGTCGGGCTGACGCTCACAAAGTCCTCGACAAGCTGTTGAGGTTCGGTCGGAGTCGGTCTCAGCGGCGTTGAGCCGGTCGCCGGGTGCCCGGGGACACGTGATCGGGGGGTTCGTCACTCAGAGGCGATGCTGGCACCCTCCGCACGCGACGTTCGGGCCGGTGGGTGGCATACCTTCCAGCTAGCAGACCAGCCATCCGGCCAAGGAGCCCTGAGTCCAGCTAGTACGGCGGCCGCCGCTCGTGATCTGAAGACGCCTGAGCATGTCGCGCCAGTGGACCTCCCAGCTCATCCAGCGGAAAGGCTTCCCCGAGCCACTCGCTGAACTCGCTTTCGGCCCGGTGTGGCTGGCGCAAGACGTCGGGGCATGGATCAAGGAGAACCGGCCGGAAGTCGACGGGCAGGACCAGCCGTAGCCGGGGTGTGGAGCTACGAGGACCACACCCCGGACACGACCGAGTTTCCTTACTGGCTACGCGGCCACCAACGAAAGATCTTCGACAACGCTTCGATGACGGCCGGACGGTCCTCCGGCCGGGAGCCACGTACGGCGATAGCAGTGATCATGACCTTGGCCGCGTTGTTCAACGCTGCCACCAGGCCAACTCCGGACAGGACGGCGGTAAGAAGCTCGACGGGCATGGGCATCACACACGACCCCTCGCAGAGCGTGAGGAGGTCGAAACTGGCGTTGTTGGTTACGGCTCAAGGCAACAGAAACTCGCGTGTGGTGACTTGAGGTGACCACACCCGCTACGCGAAACGTCCGTTGACTGTCAGGGTGTTCCGCCTCCACGGCGGAACACGAATGTGTTGACCATCGAGCCTTCGGTCGACGATCTTCCGTTACAGACGGGTGCTCTACACGTACTGGCCGGCGGTTTCGCGGAGCCGGGTCAGGATCGGCATGGCCAGGCCGCTGACGTCGCCGGTGCCGAGTAGGACGACCACGTCGCCGGGCCGGGCGATAGCGGCGACCAGGTCGGCGGGGTGATGGCCGGTGGCGTAGCGGACGTGCCCGCCGGCCGCGATCGCTGCCTCGCCGACCAACGCGCACGAGACGCCGGGGATCGGGTCTGTCCCGTGTACGTCCAGCATGATCGTGCAGTCGGCGCCGATCGCCAGGACCGCGCCCATCTGGCGGCCGAACGTTCGGACCCGGGCATAACCGGAGGGTTGGACCACCGCGATCACCTGCCGGTCCCCGGCCACCTGATGGGCCGCGTCGAGGTCGGCGGCGATCTCGTTGTGGTGGTCGGCGTAGCAGTCGGCCACCGTGACCTCGCCCGCCACCCCGACCGGAGTGAACCGGCGCCGCACACCCGTGAACGCTCATGCGGCCTGCGCGGCTGCGTCGATCGGATAGCCGAAGGCGACCAGCAGCGCCACGGCCGCGACTGCGTCCTGGACGTGGTAGATCGACGGTGTGCCGAGCCGCAGCACACCTCGGCCGTTCCCGGCGTGGACCTCGGTCATGCTCTGCCAGCCGTGCCGGTCGACGGGGCCGAATCGGACGTCGGCTCGCTCGGACTGGCCGAACGTCACCACCCGCACGTCAGGGCGCAGGCGGCGGACCCGGGCGAGCACGTCGTTGCTGGCCGGTTCGTCTGCGTTGGCGATCAGCACACCCTCCGGTCGGAGCCGGGCCGCGAAGGTCACGTACGCGATCAGGTGGGAGTCGAGGCCGTCAAAGTTTTCCGGGTGGTCGTGCGCGATCGTCGTGATCACCGCGGCCGCCGGCTCCAGGAAGTGGAAGGACCGGTCCGACTCGTCGGCCTCCGCGACGAACAACGGCCCGGTGCCGTGGTGAGAGCCCGAGCCGGGAACGTCCAGGTCCGCGCCGACGACGAAGGACGGATCCTGCCCGAGCTGCCGCAGGGCGGCGACCAGGATCCCGGCGGTGGTCGACTTGCCGTGCGTCCCGGCCACCGCGACCAGATGCCGGCCCGCCAGTTCCCGCAACACCTGGGCACGATGGACGACCGGGATGCCGTTGGCGCGGGCGGCCGCGACCTCGGGTGCGTGCTGGGCGACGGTGGTGTAGACGACGCAGGACGCGTCTTCGATGGCGCGCGGGTCGTGCCCGATCTCGACCTTGCAGCCGGCGGCCCGTAACGCGGTGATGCGGTCGGAGTCGGCGGCGTCGGTGCCGCTGACCAGGGCGCCGCGGGCGGCGCAGAGCTGGGCCAGGCCGGACATCGCGGATCCGCCGACGCCGACGAAGTGCGGGCGGCTCAGGTCGATGGGGCCGGTGTACGCGCCGAGGGTGGGATTGCCGGTGACCGTGTCGGCCATGACGGTGTTCCTCTCGTAGAACCGGAAGGGATCTATCGACACCGGCCAGCCGCCGGTGACCGATCAAAGGAAGGCGGGCGCGATCGGTAGGGGATCCGGCCGCGCCCGCCGGTCAACACCCCGCCGCTGGGCTTGCCGGGGGAACCCAGCCCAGGAAGCGAGGCCAGAAGTCGATGTCCACGTCGAGCGGGTGGCGTACCGCGTCGTCGATGGCGTCCTGCATGTGCGCGGCCAGGTACATGCGCAGCACCAGCCGCGACTCCCGGAAGGTCCGAAGTAGCTCCGCCTTCTCGATGTCACAGGGCCAGGGCTTCCCACAGCCCGGGGCCTTGCAGTTCCAGTCCGGCCGCGACGGGACATGCAGGTCGGTCAGCTCCGGCATCGAGCCACCGGCAGCCCGCGCCCGGACACTGCGACGGGAACACGTCGAGCACCGACCAGCTCGGGTCGACTCGCCCCTGGCTGGCGAACCGGCAGCCGGAGGCTCCGGGAGAAGATCACGACCGCGCTCTCGCGCCGCCAACACGGTCCTGGCGAATCACAGGCCAGGCATCGCCCTGTCGCGCTCGACGTCACGTGCTCGTCGAGCGTCGTCTGCGCCTGGCTGAGCAGTTGCTCGGCCGATACCGCGTAGTACGTGTTCCCGGACATGTACTGCCTCCGTGATGTCGGGACGTGCCACTTCGAGCCCTGCACCCTCGTTGATCAAGATGAATGTCTTGATCCTTTCGGGCCCAGGGCGGTTCAGGCATCAATCAGGCAAGCGGCTGCCGGACCGTCGCGAAAGCCAATAGCTATTAACAGATCTGAGTTAACCCCTGGGCTACGGAGAGAAGTACCGGCATCCTGAGACCTGGCAGCCTGGCGAGGTCAGGAGGGTGGGATGTACTCGACCGGCTTACGGGAGGCGCGTAACGCACGCGGATGGTCTCAACGCCGTCTCGTGGCGGGAATCGAAGAGTACGCACGACGCCGAGGCCTTGAAATCGCGTCCACTCCGAGTCTCGTCGTCTACGTATCGGAATGGGAAAACGGGCGGAGGGTGCTGTCCGATTCCTATGCTGCAATCCTTCGCGCTGTTCTCGGAGTCACAGATGGCGAGTTGTTCGGCGATGTTCCCGGCCCGGTGTCCCTCAGCTCGGACGGCTACGCTCAGCTTCTTGAATCGATCGACTCCGCACGCAGTGTGGGGCGGGGGATGGTTGGCACCCTGCTCGCCCAGACGGAGCTGCTGCGCACCATGGATCGGCAGGCTGGGGCGGCATCACTGGTCGACCAGATGGGCTCGCATCTGGCGGCTCTGCAAGAGGTCTTGACCTTCGCCGTTCTGCCGGACGCCCGGAGGCCTGTGGCGATAGCGCTGGCAGGAGCCGCTACCTTGGCGGCTTGGCAAGCGCTGGACGTCGGCGCGGCAGATAGGGCCTGGCGCCATTACGAGCTTGCGAAAACCGCCGCTCGCGATGCCGATGAGATCGCATATCTGGCGCACGCCATGGCGGAGCAGGCTTACGTTCTCGTCGAGGCGGGGAGGAATGATCTGGCTGTCTCGTTGGCACAGGAAGCGCGGCGAACGGGCGGCAGCCGAATATCGAGCAGACTTTCCGCATGGTTGAACGCGGTGGAAGGGGAGTTGTGCGCACTGGCCGGGCTTCCGGAGGACTGCCGGCATGCCTTGGACCGTGCCGTAGCTGATCTGCCGCCGGACAGCGAGGACCGAGATCCGGAGATGGTCAGTATCTTTCTGAATCAGAGCCATTTTGATCGATGGCGCGGCAATACGTTGGCTCTCATCGGTGACGCCAACGCCGTTGGAGAACTGTACGGGGTGCTCGAAACGATGGATCCGACCTTCGTCCGGGCGCGGGCCGGGGTGTTCAGCCACCTGGCTCAGGCTCACCTCGTTCGAGAGGAGGCCGAAGACGCGCGATCATGCCTGCTCACGGCACGGCGCCTGGCCGGCCAGACCGGGTCGGTGCGGCACCGCCGCCGGGTGGAGCGGTTGATGCGGACGGTCTAAGGCTGTTCCGGCTCGATGCCGAAGGCCAGGATGTGAAGCAGTGCCAGCAGTGTTCCGGAGCTGAGGATCTCGCCCTTCGCGATCAGGTCGCGGACAGCTTCCAGCGGGATCCAGGCGACCTCGCCGGACTCTTCGCCGCCCTCAGGCTCGGTGACTAGGTCGGCACCCCGGCCGACGAAGATGACATGGGGTGAGTCGACCATGCCGATGATGGGTTGATAGGTGAGGACTCTCCGGAGAGCATGAGGCCGCCACCCGGTCTCCTCCTCGACTTCCCGGGCGGCTGTGCCAGCTGCATCCTCGCCGGGGTCCAGGAGGCCGCCGGGTAGTTCCCAAGCCCACTTGTCCGGAACGAAGCGGTAGCGGCGCAACATGAGCACCCGATCTCGGCTGTCGACGACCGCAGCGATCGCGGCGCTGTTCAGGCGGACGACGTGGTGCTCGAATCGTTCGACGCCAGGGGGCTCGATGTCGACGCGAGACAGAGTCACCCACCGGTCCTCGTAGATGCTCCGCTCACCGTGCACTCGCCAAGCAGGTGACGGTTCGTTCACCCCGGATGACGCCATCAGTTCCCGGCCTCCTACGAGTTGCGCCCACATGGAAACCTATAGGGCCGTCTCGGGCAGGGAAGGTTTGGGCGCGGTCTCCGGCCTCCTCGGCGTCCTGCTACTAAGAGCGACCGGAAAGCTTAGGCGGCCCACATCACTGGCGAGCCCGCTCGGTGAGGGTCCAGCACCGCTGGAAAGCCCCGAGCTTTCGATGAGCTTGAGGCGGTGAATCGCTGCTAGACCGGGGCCAACTTGCCGTTGACAACCCTGAAACCAGACGGCCAGGAATGCGGCAGACCCGGGTTATCAACCTGAGCATCCTTCAGGCGGTGTCCATCTTCGGCAACACTGGAACTGAAATTGGCAATTCCGGCGAATTGGGCGTTCGGGTACCAGGCACCGCCGCCGAACTTTGCCTTGGCGAACAGTGCGGCGCCACCGAAAAATGCTCCGTTGAACTCGCCATCAACGGCGAATTTCGCACCTGCCCACGAGGCGTCACGCCGAAATTTGGCTCCACAAAAGCTGGCGTTGTCGCCGAAATTTGACCGACTAAATATGGCGCCTCCGAAGAATTCGGCACTGTCAACCCGAGTCTCATTAGCGACCGTCATTCCGTTCAGCTTAGCGTCCCCGAGGAAGGTTGCTCTCCTTAGATCGAGGACCGCTGCCTCACAGCCCGCAAAGTCGAAGTTGCATAGTGTGGCGCCAAATAGATCGATGCGAATTCCGGGCCAGAAATCTAAAACTTCTTCGCGCTCGTTTTCCGTATTAGAATCTCTCAAGTGTGCGGCAAGTGTGCGCTGGATTGCCAGCCGGACTTGAAACTCCTGGCGCGTGGTCAATTTAACTTCGCCGCTAAGAGGCGAGGTGCTGTCTGTGGAGCTCTTTCTGCGTGGCCCCTTGCTGTAAATCTCCGAGTATGCAAGCTCATTGTCCGACGCAGGGATTTCGAATGGCATTCGGAGATAGCCGCACAGGACATCGACGCACATCTGACGGCCGCGTTGCCAGTCGCTTGCGAGGCTGAACATCGCATACACGCCGCCGAGCCTGACGGCCGCTTCAGGGGAGCCTAACTGTTCTGAGGCTACCTTGAAGCGCTCGCCGTACAGTTTTGTTTCCTCTCGTGCGTTTGCCCTGGTGGAAACGACGTGCTGAGCCTCGTTGAAGCGCTGTCTGCGGTAAGCGACAACTAAAGCCACGACGCCTCCCGCTCCAGCCACCACGGCAAGCGAGATTCGGAGACCGCTGTACAGATCAGCGACACTGAGGGCCGTGCCGGTCTCGGGAAGTTCCGGACGCCCAAGGAGTAACCACAAGGAGACGGAACTTGCGCCTGCCACGAGGAGCGCAAGAAAGATCGAGCCGATCACTTGGCGCAGCAGCGAGCCGCGAACTGTGCTGTGCCGGTCAAGATCTTTTGCGATACTGTCCGGATTCCTCTCGTTCACAGATGCAGGGTTGCACAACTGTGCCACCTGCTCCATCGACGTCATTTCAAGGGCCAGGCGTTCGTTCCTTCGGGGAACGGGGTTTGATACGTTGCGCCAGGCTTTTCCTGATCTATCGGTTGGATGCCAACCGATGGCTCCGTCGTACACGGAAGCCCGATGGCTCCGTCGTACACGGAAGCCGTCGCTTCCATGCCGTGATCCGCTGGAGCTAACTGCTGCGGCGGCGGATGCGGGAGAAGGCGTCTACGGCGGCGTCGTCGGCTTCGGGGAGGGTGTGTAGGTACTTCTGGGTGGTGGAGATGTTGGCGTGGCCGAGGCGCTCCTTCACCACCTGGAGGTCGGCGCCGCCGGCCAGGAGCCATGAGGCGTGGGCGTGGCGTAGGTCGTGGATGCGGACTCTGCCGATCTGGGCCTTCTCCAAGGCGGGGTACCAGATCGTGGTGCGGAACCAGGAGCGCGGGATGTGGCCGTCGGTGGTCAAGGTCCGCTTCGCCCGCGGGGAGTCCTTGCCGTCGGCTCGACGCTGGGAGCGGTAGATCGCGAACGCCGCCTTGCAGTGCTGGCAGCGGCACTTTCCGGTGGTGTAGGCGCTTAGCGAGCCGTGCCGGTACTGGCGGCCCTGGTCGTTCGGCTCGGTCAGGCCGAGAGTGTCTGGGTCGGGGACTGCTCGGAGCTTGGGAGTCGTGATCTCCGGGTCGCGGATCGCGAACAGGAGGTCGTCGGGGGCGAGGTTGTTCTCCGTGACATGGGCCTGGAGCTTGGCGGTGATCTGAGGGCTCAGCTTGAGGCGGCGGTGCTCCTCGTCCTTCGGGTACTCCTTCACCAGGAAGCGATCACCTGTGGGGTGGAATCGCTTCGTCAGTTCGACGGCTACCCGCGTCACCAGGAGCGTACGGGTGGCGAAGTTGATGTCCCGGGGTCGCAGTTCGGTCAGCTCGCCCCATCGGAGGCCGGTCTCGATGTCCGTCTCGATCAGGAGGCGGAACTCGTTGTCGGGGAGCACCGAGTACAGGGTGTCGAACTGCTCGGGGGTGATGATCTCGCGGACCTTCTTGGCGATGGCCGGCGTCCGGACTCCCTTGCACGGGTGAAGGAACGTCACCTGGTCGTTCAGGGCCGTCGTGAAGATCGCGCTCAGGATCGTCATGCAGTAGCGGATGGTCGGCGGGTTCACACCGTCGATGACGAGGTCGGCGATCCACTCACGGACGTGCGACGGGAGGATCTCCACCATCTTCATCGGCCCGAAGTGGGGGACGATCACCTTGTCCAGGTAGTACGTGTAGTTCTCCCGGGTGCGCAGCTCGATCATGTGGTTCGGCAGCCACTCGTCCACCACGTACGTCTGGAAGGTCTGTCGCCCACGCCGGGGATCTCCGGCCCGGCCCTCGGCGACCTTGGTCTCCATCCGCTGCCATGCCTTGTCGGACTCCTTCTTGTTGGCGAAGGTGCCCGCGGAGCGCTCTTGGCCCCGGATGTCCAGGTAGTAGGCGGTGTAGCGCGCTTTGCCGTCCCGCCCGACTCGCTTGCGTGAGAATCCCATGCCGCCCTCCCCAGGTCGTCAAGATCGTTTGACCGTCGTTTGACCGTGGACTGGGCGCTACCGGCCGGTACCAACCAGCATCAGTCAACATGGCGATCATCGCTCTGACCTGCACTTTAGCGGCAGAACAGGGATCAAGTACATCGATAATTTTCCCTGAAATCCCCGTTCGCATCGAGGGGGTCTGGGGTTCAAATCCCCACAGCTCCACCCTTGGGAAACGCCTGGACTTCGGTCCGGGCGTTTTTGGTTTGTCACCAGAGGGTGACGTCGTTCGGTTTTCAGCACCGTTCGAATGGACCGAACGGCAGGCGAAACCGAACCGTGAGCGGCTGCTGGAGGTGGCCCGGCGGTGTTTGCGCGAGTTCGGCATGACGATCGAGCGCCGGCCGCTCAGGAATCCGACGGTGACATGGCCGCGGTCGTCACGCTGTCCCGAGGTGGCTCTACCGCTGGACTTCGGGCGGGTGGTCGCGGTGGTGCTTCCCGGGCACCCGGGTTGGCGCTCTCGGCCGTTGCGCCGGTCACTTTGATCGTCGTCCGCGGTTCCGCCGGGACCGGCGGCCGCACACTCGGCGGCTTTCGTGCGCGCTCACTCCCGAAAACCCGGCCGGCCGGAACTCCGTGTAAGCGAGAGGTCCCGTTCGCTGGTCTTTGTGGTAGATCGAGGTGGCCAGAGAATCTCTTTCTCGGTCGTTGCCTGGGCGTCGATGTTATGTCGCCTGTTCGCTTGTCCCCCGCCTTCACCGCGAGCTTAGGCCGGTCGCCGGCGGCGGTTCGAGTCGTCCGCAAGAACCGATGTCGATCTTGGGCAATTGTTGCCGAACGGCGCGATCCTGAGCGATCCCGGCCATCCGGGAGCCTTCTCCCTGGGTGTTTGCGGTTCTACGGCAAGCGCCCGGTCGGGCGAATCACCACATGGGGCCGGCGTCCGCCGCGCTAAGTGGAAATGGGGCTCTCGTCGGCAAAGGGTGCCCGTTTCGTCCGCTTTATATGCCGACGCTATGCGATCTTGAACGATTGGCCACCCGAAACGGTGGCAGATCGACCAAGATCGCTCCGGGTGACGCGTTCGCTGGGCGAGGGATTGCGGATTCGGCCGTGGGCGGCCAAGAAGAAGGCTTCCGACCAAGATCGCTAGCGAGTCGGGATGACGCCACAGCCATCCGACGGCGCGACGTGATATCGCGGCCACCCGCAACTGAGGAAACAGGCTCCAGAACCGTACCTATGTAAGGGTTTTGACCGCGACCGTCTCGCCCTCAATGATCTCGCCGGTGGGGGTGAAGCCCAGCCTGGCGTAGAACGGCGCGGGGCCGCCCTCGCGGGGCTCGTAGGTGACGTAGGCGCGGGTTCCGCCGCGGGTGCGGATCTCGGCGCAGACGGCCTCCACCGCGAAGGTGCCGTAGCCGCGGCCCTGGCGGTCGGCGGCGATGTTGAGGCGCCAGAGGCCGGAGCGCAGGTCGGTGGGGTCGGAGGGTTCGCCCCACGGGAGGTCGAGGAAGGCCATCACGAAACCGACCAGTTCGTCGCCGTCGTAGATCAGGCGGGGCCAGGCGTATTCGGGGTAGACGTACGCCTCGGCGAGGGACTTGACCACCGGCGCGACCAGGTCGTCCTGGTCGGGGCGGACGGAGAGGGCCAGTGCCGCCTCGTAGTTGTCCGGGTCGACCTTGCGGAGATGCATTCCGGCAGGTTAGCGGTGCAGGTGGAAGGCGGCGATCTCCTCCACCCGGGTCCGGGTGACTCCGGCGAGTTGTTCGACGGCGAGTGGGTGGCCGGTCGGTTCCAGTTCGATGTACGGCAACTGCCCCACGGCCCGGGTGTGCACGTTCGTCCGCAGGTTGAGCGTCGACGGTTCGTACCCGGCGATGACGTTGGAGAGCCAGCCGAAGTAGGGCGGCTCCTTCTCCCGGCCGGGTTGTTCCCAGACGTCGACCGCACGGGTGAAGCTGGCCCGGCTCAGTGACACCCACATGCTGTAGGTGAATATCTCCCCGGTGTCCCAGACCGGCAGTTCGATCAGGCCGCGGACGAAGAACTGCTCCCCGGCGATCACGCACAGGTCCGCGTCCAGCAGGCAGCCTTCCTGGTCCGCCATCTCCGGCTGCCAGAAATCCGGGGCCGGAGCGGCGAAACTGAGCGGCGGGCCGTCGTGCACGGCCCCGCACGTGCCGCAGGTGAACTGCTCGGTGCTCATGGCCGCGAAGCATACGGGCGGCACCGGTAGTGACGGTCGGCACGGCCGCTGTCGGTGCCTGATCTGGGTGAAAAGCGAGTCTTGCTACTTTTGGGTGGTACCTCTGAATCAAGTCTCGGAGGTGACGTCACATGAAAGCACCACTGCCCGACAACGAGATCGAGCGGCTGGCGGCGCTGTACTCGCTCGACATCCTCGACAGCCCCCCGGAGAAGGATTTCGACGACATCGTCGCGCTGGCGGCCGGGGTCTGTGAGGCGCCCATCGCGATGGTCAGCCTGGTCGACGCCGATCGGCAGTGGGCCAAGGCCCGGACCGGCTCCGAGGTCGCGGAGACCTCCCGGGACGTGTCCATCTGCGCCCACGCCATCCTCGGCCGTGACCTGCTCGTCGTTCCGGACACCCGGGCGGACGACCGGTTCGCCGACATCCCGGCGGTGGCCGCGAGCGGTGGCATCCGGTTCTACGCCGGGATGCCGCTGCTGACCACCGACGGATTCGCGCTCGGCACCCTCTGCGTCACGGACTTCGAACCGCGGCGGCTCGACATGGAGCAGCAGCAGGCGCTGCGTGCCCTCGCCCGGCAGGTGACCGCCCAGCTGGAGCTGCGCCGGTACGCCTTCGCGCTGGCCAACACCACGGCCCGGCTCCAGGAGCTGGAGCGCCGCAAGGACGACCTGGCCGGTCTGGTCGGCGGGGAGCTGCGGTCGTCGCTGCGGCTCATGTCGGGTTACCTGGAGCGGCTGGGCGACACCGGCTATCACGACGCCGAGATGGCGGACCTGGTCGGGCGGGCCACGGCGGCGCACGTACGGGGGTTCCGTGAGCTGATCGACCACCTCACCACGATGGCCGACGCCGGGCTGGGCGGGGAGAGCCTGCACATGCGGCAGTGCGACCTCACCCGGGTCACCCAGCGGGCGGTGGAGGCGGTACGCCCGATCGCCGCCAGCAAGCACATCTGGATCCTCAACCAGGCGGGCGGCCCGTCGTTGCCGATCATCGCCGATCCGGTGCGCCTGGAGCAGGTCCTGACGCACCTGCTGTTCGCCGCGGTCAAATACACGCCGGAGGGCGGCCGGGTACGGGTCGGCACCGAGATGGAGTCCGGCCCGACCGTACGGCTGGACGACATGGACCTGCCCGACGGCCTGCGGCCCGAGCTGTTCCCGCACCTGTACTACGGGGCCATCGCCAACCCGACCGACGTACCGGGGCCGGACCGGGGGCTGGCCGTCGCCAAACGCATCCTGGACGCCCATCACGCCACCGTGGCGCTCTCCGACCGGCCGGGCGACGGGACGTCACTGCACGTCGTGTTCCCGTACGCCGAGATGACGCCGGCCGAGATGATCCGGGACCTGGCCATCGCCTGAGCACGAGCGGAACCCGCCCCCGACCGGCTGCAGTTCGGTCGGGGGCGGGCCGGTCTCATCGCCGCCGTGCCGGTGGCCTTCCGTGCGCGCTCGGCGGCCAGGTGTCCACCTCGGGCGCCACCCGCTGCCCGGGCGGCATCGGCGCCGGCGGCGTTGGTGGCGGTGGCGGTGGAACCGGCGAGCGCGGGGCCAGGCCGGCCCGGTTGAGCTTGTGCCAGCGCAACCGTCCACCGGTCAGGGCCGTGGTCGCCGACTGCAACAGCACCAGATACATCAGCTGCCGGTACGCGAACTGCTGCAACGGCAGCCGGAGCAGCGGCTTGAACGACTCCTTGTCGAGGCGGAACGCGACCCCCGCGGTGAACAACTGGAGGGCCAGCATGCCGAGCCAGGCCGCCACGGTCTCCTGACGCTCCCAGAAGACCAGGCCGTACACGAGCATGATGTCGACCACCGGCGCCAGCATCGGCAGCGCCACCCCGAAGAGGGCGAGGAACGGCAGGCCCACCCGCCCGAAGCGGCCGGACGGCCCGGACTCGAAGAGCGACCGCCGGTGCTTCCACATCGCCTGCATGGTCCCGTAGCTCCACCGGTACCGCTGGCGGTACAGCTGCTCCAGCGTGGTCGGCGCCTCGGTCCAGGCCAGGGCGTCCTCCACGTAGACGACGCGCCACCCTTTCCGGCACAGCGCCATCGTGACGTCGGTGTCCTCGGCCAGGGTCTCGTCGCTGACCCCGCCCACCTGGGCCAGCGCCTCCCGCCGGAACGCGCCGATCGCGCCGGGAACGGTGGGCATGCAGTTCAGCACCTCGTAGAGGCGGCGGTCCAGGTTGAAGCCGATCACGTACTCGATGTGCTGCCAGGTGGCGACCATGGTCTCCCGGTTGCCGACCTTGACGTTGCCGGCCACCGCGCCCACCGACGGGTCGCCGAACGGCTGGACCAGCCGGTGCAGCGCGTCGGGTTCGAAGACGGTGTCGCCGTCGACCATCACGATCAGGTCGTGCTTCGCCATGGCCACGCCGGTGTTCAGGGCGTTCGGCTTGCCGCCGTTGGGCACCCGGACCACCCGCACGTGCGGCAGGTCCATCCGGTCGACCAGGTCGGCGGTGCCGTCGGTGGAGCCGTCGTCGACCACCACCACCTCGATCATCGGATGGTTGCCGCCGGCCAGTGAGCGGACCGCGGCCTCGATGCCCTCCTTCTCGTTGTAGGCGGGCACGATCACCGAGACCGGCTCGTTCACCGGTGGACCCCAGCTCCAGCCGGGCTTGCGCCGCTGCCGGGCGTTGCGCGTCGCGAGCGCGAGCATGAGCAGCGTACGGCCGATGGTCAGCAGCCCGACCACCAGGAAGAGCCCGGCGATCACGATGACCATGCCGTCGGCCAGGCTGACCGTCCAGATCAGGGCCATGCCGCGCCACTTGTCGCCGGCCGGCGCCTCGGGGTTGACCGGCAGCGCCGCCGCGGGGGCGTCCGCGCGTCCGGCGAGGCCCAGGTTGAGCCCCTCGGTGACGGTGGTGAAGCGGTAGCCCTGAGCCTTCATCCGCGGGATGAACTCGCGCAGCGCCGCGACGGTCTGCGAGCGCTCGCCACCGGCGTCGTGGAAGAGGACGATCGCGGACTGGCCGTCGGCCGGGGTGGCGTTGGCGATGATCTCGTCGATCCCGGGGCGCTCCCAGTCCCGGCTGTCCCTGTCGTTGACCACGACCAGGTAGCCGAGAGCGCCGGCCTCCTTGACCAGCTCCCAGTTGGCCCTGTCGATGGCCGGGTTCATGGACGAGTACGGGAACCGGGCCAGGTTGGTGTGTACCCCGGTGGACCGGGCGATCGCCACCTGGTTCTGGGACAGCTCGAGCTCCCGCCGCCACGGGGCGAGCTTCTGCATGTTGCGGTGGGTGAAGGTGTGCAAACCCAACTCGTGGCCGCCGTCCACGACGTGCTTGGTCAGCTCGGGGTGCCTGGCGACCTGGGCGCCGACGACGAAGAAGGTGGCGTGGGCGTCCTGCTCGCGCAGCACCTCCAGGATCTTCGGCGTCCACACCGGATCCGGTCCGTCGTCGAAGGTGAGCGCGATGGTGCGCTCCGGCAGCCGGCTGGTGCTCTCCTGGCCGCCGGTGGTGTTGATGATCGGGCCGCCGTCGCGGATCGCCGTCGGCACCCCGGCGTAGTCGCCGGCCTTGCTCGCCACGTGGTCGCCGGCGACCTTGGGGTTGATGTACGTCTGCACGAACAGCACCGCCGTGAAGAACACGACCAGGAGCGTGCCGAGCAGCACGCGCGGCGGGGGCACGATGCGGCGCCGGTTGCGGGCCCGGGCCCGGCGGGACGGGCGAGTCACGGGGCGGCCCGGGTGGACGGTGGAGCGCTGTCGGCCGGGTCGTCGGCGGCCGGCGACGGCGCCGGCGGGGGCGGAGGCGGAGGCGGGGGAGTACCGGTCTCCTCGGCCTGCACCGGGCCGCCACCACCCTCACCGCCGGAGTCGGGGACCGCCGGCGGGGCCGGCGGCACCGGCTCGCTCGGGTTCGGGACCGGGGTGTCCGTCGAGGTGGGGGTCGGTGTCGGCGTTTTGGTGGACTCCAGCGTCTTGGTGGCCGTGGCGCTGGGCGTTCCGGTGGCCGATGGCCGGGTGGTCGACTGCGCCGGCTTGCTGGAGGTCGTCGCGGACTGGCTCGCGGTACGGCGTTCGGTGCCGCCGGAACGCCGCTCCACCGACTCGACGCGCCGGGTCGGGGTGGCGTTCGGCGTGGGTGTCGGCGCGGGGGTGGGACGGGCCGTGGGCTCCTGCTCCTCGTCCTTGTCGTCCTCGTCATCCAGTCCGGGCAGTGGGAACACCGCGCTCGAGCTCACCGGACCGCCGGCCAGGCTGATGCCCACCAGGCCCCCGTACACGACGAGAAGGATGCCGAAGGCCAGTGCGAGGCGCCGGAGCAACCGGCTGCGCCGCCCGGTGGAGTCCACGAACACCGGCGCCGGCTCCGGCACGGTGATCACTTCCGTGGGGAGGTGGGGGTCGTGTGGGTCTCTGGGCTCCTGCGAAGTCACGCGGCGAGCTTAAGAACATTTATCGCGATCTTGGCACAGATCACTCACAAGGGGGACAGTCGACTGATCCTCTGAAATAGGACGAAATGCCATGCGTGGCGATTTGGCCGGTCGGAGGGGGTGTGAACCCGTTTCGCTGACCAGCGGCGGGGCATCGGATCGAAAGACGTTATGCCCTTATCCCCAGCAATTACTGTCGTATTCCCGACTGCGTGGCCGAGCAATTCTCGCGAAAGGATTAAACCGATAAGAGAAGTAAGAACTTAATGTCTGAATCGCTGTGATGGTGGGAGCGACACGACAAACTCCTGGCCGCACCCGTTGTGCACGCCATCCGACCTAGTTAAGCTCTTGTTGCGCGCCCCAATCGCCCGCTTCCCCCGTGGCAGGCGATCGGGGCGCGCCCTTCTGTTTCCGGGCTGTCGCCGCTAGATCCAGCGGCCCCCGAGCCACATGCGCACCGACCAGTCGTCGTAGGGCAGCAGTGTGCCCACGAAGACCGGGTAGAAATAGGCGAAACACAGCGCGACCAGGACGACGTAGGTGGACACCGCGACGGCGCCGATGAGCTGCCGGTCGGAACGGTTCGCCCCCGCCGCCATCCCGCCCGGGGGCGTCATGATCGCCCCGAGCACGTAGACCACCGCCAGGATCAGGAACGGCAGCGCCGGCATCACGTAGAACGCGAACATCGTGCGCCCGTCCTTGACCGCGAAGTAGAACCACGGCAGCAGGCCGGCCACCGCGCCGGTCATGATCGCGTAGGCCCGCCAGTCGCGCCGGGCGATCCCGAACCAGGCCAGCGCGCCCAGCGCCGGCAGGAACGACCACCACAGGATCGGCGTGCCCAGAAGCAGGATCTCGGCGGCGCAGCTCGGGGCTCCGCAGTTGCCGGCCGTGCTCCAGTAGAAGGCCACCGGACGGCCCAGCAGCAGCCACTGCCACGGCCACGACTGGTAGGTGTGCTTCTCGGTCAGTCCGGTGTGGAAGTTGAACGCCTCGGAGTGGTAGTGGGCCAGGTTGAGCAGCGCCCCGATGACCGGCGGTTCGCTCCACCCGTTGTCCGCCCGGTAGTGCCGGAAGTAGCCGTTGTCGGTGACGAACCAGCCGGTCCAGCTGGCCAGGTAGACGCCGATGGCCAGACCGAAGCAGAGCAGCAGCCAGCCCAGGTCGCCGAGGATGCCGGCCAGCACCGGCCCGCGCACCCCGGCGGAGCGCCGCGCCTGCACCCGCCAGACGATCACCAGGGCCGCGAAGAACGGCGCGAAGAAGGCGGCGCTCCACTTGACACTGCACGCCATGCCGAAGGTGATCCCGGCGGCCAGCAGCCACCACGGCACGATCAGCGGCACGGTCGGCGTCTTCTGCGGGTCGTAGCCCCGCTCCAGCGCCCGCAGCCAGCGGCGGCGGTAGTGGTCGCGGTCCAGCACCAGGGCGCCGAAGGTCATCAGGATGAACAGGCCGATGAAGATGTCCAGCAGCGACGTCCGGGAGAGGACCAGCTGGAAGCCGTCCAGCGTCATCAGCAGACCGGCGATCCCGGCCAGCACGATCGAGTGGAACAGCCGGAACGCGATCCGGATGAGGATCAGGACCATCAGCGTGCCGGCGACCGCGGTGGAGAACCGCCAGCCCATCTCGTTGTTGCCGTACACCGTCTCGCCGAGCGCGATCAGCCACTTGCCGAGCGGGGGGTGCACGACGTACGCCGCGCCGTTGACCTTCTCGTCCCACTCGAAGCCGTGCTGGAGCATGTCCCAGGCGTCGGTCGGATAGTAGACCTCGTCGAAGATGTAACCCTTCGGTTTGTCCAGCCCGGCGAACCGCAGGATGCCGGCCACCGTGACGATGATCAGGGTGATGAGCCACGAGTACGGGTTGAACCGTCGGTCCAGCGTCGACAGCCGACGCCGGACGATCTCGGGCACATCACGCACGCTTGGGGATGACCCTGTCCCGGCGGTGGGGTCCGCGGGGGTGAGGTCTGTGTCAGCTGTCGCCGCCGTCGTCACCCCGCGATCGTAGGACGCAAGCCTGAGAAGCGATGCCCGCCATCACCACCTCTTGCCATGTGATGGACTTTTGCGATGCCTGATGACGAAGAAGCCGGCGGCCGCGTGATCCTGGTGGGCGCCCCGCTGGGCAACACCGGCGACGCCTCGACCCGGTTGCGCGAGGTCCTGGCCTCGGCAGATGTGATCGCCGCGGAGGACACCCGGCGGCTCGGCCGGCTCGCCCGGGACCTCGATGTCACCGTGCGTGGCCGGGTCGTCTCCTACTTCGAGGGCAACGACGAACGGCGTACCCCCGAACTGGTCGAGGCGCTGCGCGACGGCTCGGTCGTCGCCGTCGTCACCGACGGCGGCATGCCGAGCGTCTCCGACCCCGGCTTCCGGCTGGTCCGGGCGGCGCTCGACGCCGGCTTCCCGGTCACCTCGGCGCCCGGGCCGAGCGCGGTCACCACGGCGCTGGCCCTCTCCGGCCTGCCCAGCGACCGGTTCGTCTTCGAGGGCTTCCTGCCCCGGTCCGGCTCGAACCGCCGCTCCCGCCTCCGCGAACTGGCCGCCGAGCCGCGCACGCTGGTGTTCTTCGAGGCGCCGCACCGGATCGCCGGCGCGCTCGAGGACCTGGCCGCGATCTTCGGGGCGGACCGGCCGGCCGCCCTCTGCCGGGAGCTCACCAAGACGTACGAGGAGATCCGCCGGGACACCCTCGCCGCGCTCGCCGCGAACGCCGCGGCGGATCCGCCGCGCGGCGAGATCACCCTGGTGGTCGCGGGCGCGCCGGCCGGGCCGCCGGAACGGCCCGGAGACGACGAGCTGCGTGCCGAGGTCGCTCGGCGGGAGGCCGCCGGCGCTTCCCGCCGGGACGCGATCCAGTCGGTGGCCGACGCTTATCAGCTGCGCAAACGCGACGTCTACGCCCTGATACACCATTGATTCGTACGGCTACCCGAACCGATTCCGGAAAATACGCGAAGCACGGTCCCGCCCAGCCGACGGTTCAGTAGGCCGCGACCAGGAAGCCGCTCAGCAGCAGGAGCGGGCCGAGGAAGCTGGCGATCAGGGCACTGCGCCGGGTGGGCCGGGACGGCAGCCGCCGTGCCCCGGTCGCCTCGGCGATGCCGTAGCCGCAGATCGCCACGAGCAGGAAGCCGAGCCCCCAGCGCAGGTGCATGAGCGCCCCGGCCGGCGCCGCGTAGGCCTGGTCGCTGTCCGGGCTGACCATCCGGGCCGAGGACACCGCGCCCGTGTGCCGTCCGGTGCCGGAGATGCCGAGCAGCGTCACCCGGGAGACGCTGTAGTGCCCGTCGAGCGAGGCGAACTGCCCGGCGCAGCGCTGGGCCAGACCGTCGCCGCGGCAGTGGGTGGTGGTCGCGTACCCCTGGTCGCCGTGCCCCACCGCCAGCCAGAACGGTTCCGCGCTGACCCAGCCGAAGAAGGCTGCCACCAGGCTCAGCGTGACCAGCGCGAACAACGCGCTCAGCGGGTTGTGGGCGGGCGGCCGGCGGCGACGGCCGGGCCGGTGGTCGGCGCGTGCCGCGTCGTTGCGGGCGCGCTCCTCCTCGGTGAGCCAGAACGGTGAGTTCTCCATCCGTTCCAGGCGGGCCTCGACGTCGGGGCAGCCGATCACCTCGGGCAGCGGCGTCACCCCGGGCCGGGGTTCCCGCTCCGGGCCGCCCTCGACGATCATCAGCTCGCCCGCGGTGGCGAGCCGGGAGCCGCCGGGCGCGGCGCCCGGCTCGGTCAGCCGGGCGGGCGGTCCCGGCTCCTCGGCGGGTTCCGGGCGGTCGCGGCGGTCGCGGCGGTCCCGGTTCTCCAGGCGGTCCAGGTGTTCCAGACGGTTCAGGTGCTCGGTGAGGTCGCGGACCCCGGCGACGTGGGCGGCGGCCGACGACGGATCTTCGGCGTCCGGCCGGTCCCGGTCGTCCTCGCCGTGCCACCAGGCGCCGTCGGGGTCGGACAGGGTCCACGGGTTGCCCTGGTCACGGGGCGGTTCCGCGGGCTGTGGAGCGTCTCCGGTCATTTGCCCATTGAATGCCCCGGCCCGTCGGTGATCACGTTCCTGATGGGGCGTGTCGGGACAAATCGGCATACCAGCGCCGGAGGAGGCAATCCGTTCGCGAACCCCTGGGAGCGGTCACTACGCTTGGACACCATGAGTCACGTTCTCGCCGCGGTTGCCTGGCCCTACGCCAACGGCCCCCGCCACATCGGTCATGTTTCCGGCTTCGGGGTGCCGTCCGACGTCTTCAGCCGGTACATGCGGATGGCCGGTCACGACGTGCTCATGGTCTCCGGCACGGATGAGCACGGCACCCCGATCCAGGTGCAGGCCGACGCCGACGGGGTGACCCCGCGTCAGCTCGCCGACCGGTACAACCGGGTGATCGTGGAGGACCTGCACGGCCTCGGCCTGTCGTACGACCTGTTCACCCGGACCACCACGCGCAACCACTACGCGATCGTCCAGGAGCTGTTCGAGGGGCTGCACCGGAACGGCTACATCGTCGCCCGGACCACCCTCGGCGCGATCTCCCCGTCCACCGGCCGCACCCTGCCCGACCGGTACATCGAGGGCACCTGCCCGATCTGCGGCTACGAGGGCGCGCGCGGCGACCAGTGCGACAACTGCGGCAACCAGCTCGACCCGGAGCAGCTGCTGAACCCGCGCTCCCGGATCAACGGCGAGGTCCCGCAGTTCGTCGAGACCGAGCACTTCTTCCTCGACCTGCCGGCCTTCGCCGAGGCGATCGGCGGCTGGCTGGACCGCCGGGAGAACTGGCGGCCCAACGTCCTCAAGTTCTCCCGCAACCTGCTCGACGACCTCCAGCCCCGGGCCATCACCCGGGACCTGGAGTGGGGCGTGCCGATCCCGCTGGACGGCTGGCGGGACCGCAACGACAAGCGCATCTACGTGTGGTTCGACGCGGTCATCGGCTACCTGTCGGCGTCCATCGAGTGGGCCCGGCGCAGCGGTGACCCGGAGGCCTGGCGGCAGTGGTGGTCGGCCGACGCGCAGGGCAAGGACGCCCTCGGCTACTACTTCATGGGCAAGGACAACATCGTCTTCCACTCGGTGATCTGGCCGGCCCTGCTGCTCGGCTACTCCGGCGAGGGCGACAAGGGTGGCACGGCCGGCGAGTTCGGCAAGCTCAACCTGCCCACCGAGGTGGTCTCCAGCGAGTACCTGACGATGGAGGGCAAGAAGTTCTCCTCGTCCCGCCGGGTGGTCATCTACGTGCGCGACTTCCTGGAGCGGTACGACGCCGACGCCCTGCGCTACTTCATCGCGGCGGCCGGGCCGGAGTCCAACGACACCGACTTCACCTGGGCCGAGTTCGTCCGGCGCAACAACGACGAGCTGGTGGCCGGCTGGGGCAACCTGGTCAACCGGTCGATCTCGCTGACCGCGAAGAACTTCGGCGAGATCCCGGCGGCCGGTCCGCTGACGCCGGAGGACGAGGCGGTCCTCGAGGTGGCCAAGGCCGGGTTCACCACGGTCGGCGAGCTGATCGGCAAGCACCGGCAGAAGGCGGCGATCGGCGAGGCCATGCGGGTGGTCGCCGAGGCCAACCGGTACCTGTCCGAGCAGGCCCCGTGGAAGCTCAAGTCCGATGAGGACAAGCCGCGCCAGGCCACCGTCCTGCACGTCGCGCTCCAGGTGGTGAGCGACGCCAACACGCTGCTCACCCCGTTCCTGCCGCACTCCGCGCAGAAGGTGTTCGAGCTGCTCGGTGGCGAGGGTGTGCACGCCCCGATGCCGCGCATCGAGGAGGTCGAGGACCTGGACGGCGGCCCCGGCTACCCGGTGCTGACGGGTGACTACCGGACCGGCGCCCGCTGGGAGTCGGTGCCGCTGGTGGCCGGCACCCCGCTGGCCGCGCCGACGCCGGTGTTCCGCAAGCTCGACCCGTCGGTGATCGAGGAGGAGCTGGCCCGCCTGGGTGGCGACGAGTCCTGAGCCGACATTCGATGCCCACCAGATTGTGATCAATCCGGTGGGCATCGTCGTCGTCAAATGCGTTGATCGTTCATCATCGGTTCGGTATCTTCACAGAGCCACGGGGACGGGGGCGTTTCGTCGGTACGTTTAGGTAGCGACCTATTCGCTCCTTCAGGTGGCAGACATCCCCTTGAAGGAGTTTTGTGAAGACACGCCTTGCCGTCGCCGTCGTGAGCGGCGCCCTCATCGCGGGCGGCACGCTCATTGGCGCACCGGCCTACGCGATCCCGGACTCGGCCGCCGACGCGCCCTCCGGGAAGAACCCGTCGGCCGTCGTCGAAGAGTCCGCCACGGGCCTGGACCTGACCGACCCGACGCCGACGGACCCGACGCCGACCCCCACCGACCCGACGCCGACCCCCACCGACCCCACGCCGACGGACCCGACACCGACGGATCCGACACCGACGCCGACGTCCACCGAGCCGACCCCGGACACGACGAAGCCGACCGGCTCGTTCGCGCTCGACTACACCTCGGTCTGGACCGGCCAGCAGATCAAGGTCATCCAGGAATCCTGGGACTACAGCGACCCGGGCGACGCCCAGAGCGCCCTCAAGCGGGTGGTGAGCTGGGGCGACGGCACCAGCACCGTGCTGAGCCCGACCACGTACAGCGCCCGGAAGTCGTACACCCGGGCCGGGAGCTTCAAGGTCACGGTGACCATCACCGACCCGGCCGGCAACACCTCCGCGATCCCGGCCCGTACCGTCGCGGTCACCGTGCCCGCCGGCAAGGCCTCGCTCAGCCGCAAGAGCGTCTACCAGGGCGCATATTTCAACATCAACATCGGCAAGGTCCCGGCCGGGGCGACGATGTACAAGATCGACTGGAGTGACGGCTGGGACTCGGAGTACTGGTCGACGACCAAGTCGCTCTCCGGCCGCATCCTCTACCGGTGGCGGTGGGACGCGGCGCTGAGGCAGTACGTCAAGGTCAGCAACGCCCGCGTCTCCGGCGTCCGCACGCTGCGGATCGCCTGGGGCAACGCCAAGGGCTACGGCACCTGGCAGACCATCGGCTCCATCAACGTCCTCAAGGACAAGTGGAAGCCGACCCTGACGATCAAGAAGCCGTCCAGCACGAACCGGGCGAGCTCCTGGAAGACGATCACCGGCACCGTCGCTGACAAGGGTTCCGGCGTCCGGCACCTCGGCGTCACCGCCTTCCGGGTCACCAAGAGCGGCAAGGCCTACTGCCTCACCCCGGCGCGGAAGTGGAAGCGGTACTACAGCGACGCCGACGTCGACAAGTACTGCTACGCGACCGGCGTCAAGGTCAAGATCAAGAACGGCAAGTGGTCGCTGAAGCTGCCCGCCGGCCTCGCCAAGAACCAGTTCTTCGCGGTCGACGCCTGGGTGTACGACTACGCGAACTACTTCCGCAGCACCTACCGCACCGCGGAGATCACCCGCAGTTGATCGCCCGATGCCCGCCGGTGAGAAACCGGCGGGCATCGCTGTTTTCCAGGCCTTCCGCAGGATTGATCGTGGTCCTGGGCTGGGGTAGCGTCGCGACAACCACGGGGGAGGCCTGGGTTTCGCGTGTCCTTCGTGTGGTTCCGCACCGAAGGAGTCGAAGTTGAAGTCACGGCACACCCGTCCGCTCGTGGCCGCGATCGTCAGTGGCGTGCTGGTGGCCGGCGGCGTGGTCGTCACGTCCCCGGCGTCGGCGGTCGGCCCGGCCACCACGGTGGTCAACCTGGCCGACGAGTCGACCGACCCCACCGTGGACCCGACGACGGACCCGACCACGGAGCCGACGACCGACCCCACGACGGACCCGACCACGACGGCGCCGACGACCGAGCCGACGACGACGCCGCCCACCACGGACCCGACGACGACGCCGCCGACCACCGAGCCGACGACGACGCCGCCGACCACCGGGCCGACGACGACGCCGCCGACCACCGGGCCGACCGGTGACACCGCGGCGCCGACCGGCTCGTTCCGGGTGAACGCCACCTCGCTCTGGCTCGGCCAGTCGGTGCAGCTCAGCCAGGCCGCCGCCGACTTCCAGGACGACACCGACACGGATGCGCAGATCACCCGGGTCGTCAACTGGGGCGACGGCTCGGCGCCGCAGACGCTCGCGGCCGGCGCCGTCGGTGCGACCAGGCAGTACTCCCGGGTCGCGTCGTTCACGATCACCGTGACGATGACCGACCGGGCCGGCAACGCCCGCACCCTCACCCGGACCGTCGCGGTGACCAACCCGGCCGGGAAGTACTCACTCAGCCGGGCCGGCGTCTACCAGGGCTACCCGTTCGCCGTGAAGATCAGCGGCCTGCCGGCCGGCACCCGGTACATGTCGATCGACTGGGGCAACAACTACCGGTCCGGCCTGTCGCCGAAGACCGGCACCTACAACACCTCGCTCCTGTACGACTGGGACGCCGCCAGCCGCCAGTGGAACCTGAGTAGGAAGATCACCGGCGCCCGTACCCTGAAGATCGCTTTTTGGAACGCGAACGGGTGGAGCGCCTACCGGGCCATCGGCACGGTCCAGGTCTACGCCGACGCCGTGAAGCCGTCGCTGAGCATCACCAAACCGTCGAAGTCGAACCGGGTCAGCTCCTGGAAGACGGTCCGCGGAACGGCCTCCGACAAGGCGTCCGGCGTGACCCACGTGTGGATGACCGTGGCCCGTTCCACCGCGAGCGGCAAGCTGTACTGCCTGACCCCGCAGCGGAAGTGGAAGCGGTTCTACACCGACGCGCAGTTCCAGGCCTACTGCTCGAACTCCGGGGTCCGGGTCACCGTCAGCAAGGGCAGATGGTCGCTCAGGCTGCCGGCCGGGGTGAGCCGCGGGCAGTTCCTGGTCTACGCCTGGACGTTCGACCGGGCCGGCAACCTGACCGAGCGGGCCCGGCAGGTCACCCTGAACAAGGCCTGACCTACATCTGGTAGGCGATGTCCGCGATGTGGTGGTCGGTCAGCTCGTCGATCGGCGCCCACGCCTCGTAGACGCCACGCTCGTAGCACCGGGCGCCGGTCGTGTTGATCCCGTCCACCTCGGGGCGGAGCAGCCGCAGCCGGGCCCAGGTCTCGTCGCGCTGCAACACCCAGCAGGAGATCCCGCGCCATCGGGCCTGCTCGGCCCGGCGGCTCAGGGTCTGCACCGGATAGCGGGCCGCGCGGGTCAGCGCCCGTACCCGGAACTCGCCGGGCGGGTCGGCGACCGCCTCGTACTCCTTGTCGTCTATCCGGCCGACCAGCCGGGCCGACCCGGCCGCGGTGCAGGGCACGTACTCCCGGTCGGGGCTGCCGCCGGGGATCTCGGAGAGCAGGCTCCGCCAGCGCGGCCCGGCCAGGCGCAGCCATCCGTGCTGCTCCGGCTGGTACGTGTACAGCACCACCTCGTCCCCGCCCGGCACATGGGCCAGCAACTGCGCGTTCGCCGGCATCGGCAGGTCCGCGAAGCCGGCCGTCACGTACTCGGGGATGAGGTCGTCGGCGCTCGGGGTGAAGCCGGTGCCGAGCACCATGGCCCCGATCCGGGAGTGCGCCGGCAGCGCGGCCAGACCCGGGTGCGCGGGCTCGCCGGGGATCTCGTAGTCCAGCGGATCGGTGGCCCGCCAGCGCAGCGCGAACGTCACCTGCGAGTCGGCCGCGCCGTCCGTGCGCAGCAGTGCCAGCTCCCCGGGTTCACGCAGGTGGGCGAGGTCGCTTGCGCGGTAGCAGAAGCCGTACGGCAGCCAGCCGCCGAGATGGCCGGCGACCTGGGCGGCGGAGAGCATCTTGGTCATCCGGGTGCCCCGGCGGATCGCCGCGGTGACCCGGATCCGGCGCAGCATCGGATCGTCCCGGTAGGCCACCGACTGGCTCATCGACTGCACCTGTTGCCAGGTGAGGTCGCGGCGCAGCGGGGCCATCAGGGGCGGCTCGAGTGGGTCGGTGCCCAGCTCGTTCTCCTCACCGGTCACGGTCACGGGGCGCAACCTAAGTGATCGCGGTGGATATCGGATGAACGCCCGGTTACCGGAAAACTCGGCGTGCACAATGTCTCACATGCCTTCGTCTCCCTCGGGTCAGTCCCCATCAGACCGGCGCCGCGCCAAGGAAGCCCGCCGGGCCGGTGAGTTCCCGCCGGCGCCCGAGCCGCTCTCCGTCCCGGTCTTCGACAGCCACACCCACCTCGACCTCACGGTTCAGGAGGCGGGGGTGCCCGGGGACGGCGCCGGCGACCCGGTCGGGGCACTGATCGGCGCGGCCGCCAAGAGCGGTGTGGACCGGCTGGTCCAGGTGGGGGTGGACGTCGACTCGTCCCGCTGGGGCGCCGACCTGGCCGAGCGCCATGAGTCGATTCTGGCGGCGGTGGCCCTTCACCCGAACGAGGCGCCGCGACTCTCCGATCTGGACGAAGCGCTGCGCGTCATCGAGTCGCTGGCCGCCCGGCCCCGGGTGCGGGGGATCGGCGAGACCGGGCTGGACACGTTCCGTACCGGGGAGGAGGGCCGGGCCGCGCAGGAGGAGAGCTTCCGCGCGCACATCGCCATCGCGAAGCGCTACGGCAAGGCGCTGATCATCCACGACCGGGACGCGCACGCCGACGTGCTGCGGGTGCTCGACTCCGAGGGCGCGCCGGACCGGGTGGTGCTGCACTGTTTCTCCGGGGACGCCGAGTTCGCGGCCGAGTGCGTGCGCCGTGGCTACTACCTGAGTTTCGCCGGGACGGTCACCTTCGCGAGCGCCACCGGGCTGCGGGAGGCGGCCGCGATCACACCGCCCGGGCAGATGATGGTGGAGACCGACGCGCCCTACCTCACCCCGACGCCGTTCCGGGGGCGGCCCAACGCGTCGTACCTGGTTCCGCTGACCATGCGGGCGCTCGCCACCACGACCGGCACCGACCTGGACACGCTCTGCGCGGCGATCTCGGCCAACGGCGAGGAGGTCTTCGGCGGCTGGCGATGAGGTCACCGTAGGCTCTGGCCATGGCTGATGCACTTCTCGGCCCGGCGGAGATCCGGGACCTGGCCGCGCGCCTCGGCGTCGCGCCGACCAAGAAGCTCGGCCAGAACTTCCTGCACGACCCGAACACGATCCGCCGGATCGTGGCGGTGGCCGCCCTGCGCCCGGACGACGTGGCCCTGGAGGTCGGCCCGGGGCTCGGCTCGCTGACGCTGGGCCTGGTCGGCGCGGTCCGGCACGTGCACGCCGTGGAGATCGACCGGGCCCTGGCCGCGGCACTGCCGGGCACCGTCACCGCGGCGCACCTCACCGTGCACCCGGCCGACGCGCTCAAGGTGACCGGCGACCGGTTCGACCCGGCGCCCACCATGCTGGTGGCCAATCTGCCGTACAACGTGGCGGTCCCGGTGGTGCTGCACCTGCTGGCCGAGCTGCCCACCCTGCGCGGCGGGCTGGTGATGGTGCAGAAGGAGGTCGCCGACCGGCTCACCGCCGGTCCGGGCTCGAAGGTGTACGGCGTGCCGTCGGTCAAGCTGGCGTGGTACGCCGAGGCGAGACCGGCCGGGAAGGTGCCGCCCGCGGTGTTCTGGCCGGTGCCCAACGTGGACTCGGGGCTGGTCGCCTTCACCCGGCGGGAGCCGCCGTCCGACGTCCCGCGGGCCGCCGTGTTCGCGGTGGTCGACGCCGCTTTCGCGCAGCGCCGCAAGACGCTGCGGGCCGCGCTGGCCGGCTGGGCGGGCGGGCCGGACCGGGCCGAGTCGGTGCTGCGGGCGGCCGGGGTCAGCCCGCAGGCCAGGGGAGAGTCGCTCACGGTGGGTGAGTTCGCCGCGATCGCGGGGGCGGCCCGACAGCAGGGGTCCGGCGGTAAGCTCAGCCCGTCCGGCGCAGAGCCCGAGGAGAAGAACTCATGACCACGGAAGCTATCCGGGACTTCGCTCCGTGACGGAGGCGTGGGGACCGGACGATGACGAGCCGCGCCCGCACCACGGTCCGGTGAAGGTGCGTGTGCCGGCAAAGATCAACCTGCATCTCGGGGTCGGCCCGCTGCGCCCGGACGGGTATCACGAGCTGAACACCGTCTACCACGCGATCAGCCTCTTCGACGAGCTGACCGCCCGCCGCGGGGACACCCTCACGCTCACCATGGAGGGTGAGGGCACCGGTGAGCTGGAGCTGGACGAGTCGAATCTGATCATCCGGGCGGCCCGGGCGCTGGCCGCCCGCGGCCGGGTCCCGGCCTACGCGCGGCTGCACCTGCGCAAGAGCATCCCGCTGGCCGGTGGCCTGGCCGGGGGCAGCGCCGACGCGGCCGCCACCCTGATCGCCTGCGACATGCTCTGGGGTCTCGGCATGTCCCGCGACGACCTGGCCGAGGTCGGCGCCGAGCTGGGCTCGGACGTGCCGTTCCTGCTGCACGGCGGCACCGCACTGGGCACCGGCCACGGTGAGGCGGTCAGTCCCATCCTGGCCCGCCCGACCACCTGGCACTGGGTGGTGGCGATCGCCGACGGCGGGCTCTCCACCCCGGCCGTCTACCGCGAGCTGGACCGGTTGCGCGCCGCTTCCTCGCCGCCCGAGCCGCTCGGCGGCCCGGACGAGCTGATGGCCGCCATGCGCCAGCGTGATCCCAAGGTGCTCGGCGCGGCGCTCGGCAACGACCTCCAGCCGGCCGCGCTCGCGCTGCGCCCGCAGCTCGCCGACGTGCTGAACGCGGGCCAGGAGGCGGGCGCCATCGCCGGGCTGGTCTCCGGTTCCGGCCCCACCTGTGTCTTCCTGGCCGCCGACGCCAACCACGCGCAGCGGGTCGCGGCCGGGCTCACCGAGGCCGGGGTGTGCCGGGCGGCGGTCACCGCGCGCGGACCGCAGCCGGGCGCGCGGGTAATCTAGAAGCATCGTGGCCAACATCATCAACCTGGACCGGGTCAGCAAGGGTTACGGCGCCGCCGGTCAGCTGCTCACCGACGTGTCGCTCGGCCTGGACGACGACGCCCGCATCGGGATCGTCGGTCTCAACGGCGCCGGTAAATCGACCCTTCTCCGCATGCTCGCCAAGACCGAGGAGCCGGACTCCGGCCGGGTCACCCACCGCCGTGACCTGCGGGTCGCGTCGCTGCCGCAGACCCTCACCCTGGCCGGCGAGGCCACCGTGCGGGACGTCGTGCTCGGCACCGCCTGGCTGCCGCAGAGCATGGGCGCCGAGCACGAGTGGGCCGGCGACGCCGGGGTGCGCACCATCCTCGACGGCCTCGGCATGGGCTACCTCGGGCTGGACACGCCGGTCGGGCCGATGTCCGGTGGCGAGCGCCGCCGGGTTGCCCTGGCCGCGCTTCTGGTCCGGCAGAGCGACCTGCTGATCCTCGACGAGCCCACCAACCATCTGGACGTGGCCGGTGTCGACTGGCTCGCCAAGCACCTGCTGACCCGCCGGGGCGCGCTGCTCGTGGTCACCCACGACCGCTGGTTCCTGGACGCGGTCTGCACCATGACCTGGGAGGTCGTGGATCAGCAGGTGCACACGTACGAGGGTGGTTACGCCGCCTGGGTGCTGTCCCGCGCCGAGCGCCAGCGGGTCGCCGCGGCCGTCGAGGCCCGCCGGCAGAACCTGTTGCGCAAGGAGATCGCCTGGCTGCGCCGTGGCCCGCCGGCCCGGACGTCGAAGCCGAAGTTCCGGATCGACGCGGCCAACGAGCTGATCGCCGACGTCCCGCCGGTCCGCGACACGGTGAGCCTCCAGCGGCTCGCCACCACCCGGCTCGGCAAGCAGGTCTACGACCTGGAGCAGGTCGAGCTGAACGCCGGTCCGAAGAGCATCTTCCAGGGCCTGACCTGGCAGGTCGGTCCCGGCGACCGGATCGCCGTCCTGGGCGCCAACGGGGCCGGCAAGACCACCCTGCTGCGGCTGCTCGCCGGGGTGACGAAACCGGACGGCGGCCGGCTCGTCACCGGCTCGACGGTCCGGTCGGCCTTCCTCTCCCAGGAGCTCAAGGAGCTGCCCGGGCAGCTGCGCCTGCTGGAGGCCGTGGAGGAGGTCGCGAAGCGGGTCAAGCTGGGCGACCGGGAGCTGTCGGCCGGTCAGCTCGCCGAGGTGTTCGGGTTCACCGACAAGCGGATCTGGACGCCGGTCAGCGATCTCTCCGGCGGTGAGCGGCGGCGCCTCCAGATGCTGCGCCTGCTCGCCACCGAGCCCAACGTGCTGCTGCTCGACGAGCCGACCAACGACCTGGACACCGACACCCTGGCCGCGCTGGAGGACCTGCTCGACTCGTGGCCGGGCACCATGGTGGTGGCCAGCCACGACCGTTACCTGGTGGAGCGGGTCACCGACACGGTCTACGGCATGTTCGGCGACGGCCGGCTGGTGCACCTGCCCGGCGGCATCGACGAGTATCTCGCCCGGGTCGCTGTGCCGGGCGCCGTGCCGACGGTGGCCAAGACGGGCGCCCCGTCCGCTGCCTCCGGGCTCTCCGCCGGCGAGTTGCGCCAGGCGAAGAAGGACCTGGCCCGGCTGGAACGGCAGATGGAGAAGCTGTCCGACCGGGAAGCGAAGATCAACGAGAGCCTGGCCGAGCACGGCAGCAACTACGACAAGCTGATCGAGCTGGAGGCTCAGCTCAAGGCCGTGCAGCAGGAGAAGACCGAGGCCGAGGAGGCCTGGCTCGAGCTGGCGGAGCAGGCGTCCGAGAGCTGATCCGGGGGGTGTGGCTGCGCCCGTTGTCGGGGATACGCGAGAATCTGCTCGAAGACACCTGACCTTGGAGACGGAACCATGGCGCACACCCCGGTCAATCACCCGCTTCGGCCGATCTACCGGATCGTCGGCTTCATCACCGGTGCGTACCTGGTGGCGTTCGGCCTCATCGGGTTCATCACCACCTCCGGCGAGGAGTTCACCGGCCCCGGCGTGCGGGTGCTCGGACAGGGCAGCAACATGCTGTGGTCGATCATCTCGCTGGTGCTCGGCGCGATCGTGCTGCTCGCCACCGCGGTCGGCCGCAACATCGACGTCGCCGTCGACCAGTTCCTCGGCTGGGGCCTGCTGGTGGTCGGCACCTACGCGCTGGCCGTGCTGCGGACCGACGACCTGAACATCCTCGGGTTCACCATGTCGACCGTGGTCGTCACCTACCTGGTCGGCCTGCTGCTGATCACCGTGAGCCTGTACAGCAAGAGCGCCCCGAAGGCCATGGCCGGCGCGCCGCGGCAGGTGCGCGAAGGCCGTACCGCCTGATTCTCGCCCTGGGTGACCCGCCGGGACCGCTCAGCGGACCCGGCGGGTGATCAGCCCCGGTTTGGCCTCCAGATGGGACAGGCCGTTCCAGGCCAGATTGACCAGGTGCGCGGCGACGATCTCCTTCTTGGGCTTGCGCTCCTCCCGCCACCACTGCCCCACCAGCGCCACCATCCCGACCAGCGCCTGCGAGTAGAGCGCGGCGTACCTCGGATCGAGGCCCCGGCTCTTGAACTCGGCGCCGAGGATGTGCTCCACCTGGTGCGCCACGTCGCTCAGCACGCTCTGGAGATTGCCCGAGGCGGACAGCACCGGCGACTCGCGCACCAGCACCTGGAAGCCGTGCGGCTCCTGGTCGATGTAGTCGAGCAGCGCCAGCGCGGCCTGCTCCAGCAGCTCGCGCGGATGCCCGGCGGTGAGCGCCGTGGTGATCCGGTCCAGCAGGGCCCGCACCTCGCGGTCGACGACCACCGCGTACAGGCCCTCCTTGCCGCCGAAGTGCTCGTAGACCACCGGCTTCGACACCTTCGACCGGGCCGCGACCTCCTCGACGCTGGTGGCGTCGAAACCACGCTCGGCGAACAGTTGTCGCCCGATCGTGATCAGCTGCTCCCGGCGCTGGGCGGCCGACATCCGGACGCGTCTCTGCCGGTCGGTGGCGTCCCCGTGCTCATTCACCCGGTTCATCCTGCCAGCCCGATCCTGTCGTCAACTCGACAGGCTTCGTCCGCTTATCGCGATCGTTCCGCGGGACGCTAGTCTGTCTGCAGCAACATTCGGCCGTGGTGTAATTGGCAACACCTCTGGTTTTGGTCCAGATGTTCCGGGTTCGAGTCCTGGCGGCCGAGCAATTTCTGTGGTGAGCCCCGATGGCTGCGGGTGGATATGACGCCACCTATGCAAGATGCCACTGCGATCGATGGAGTTACCGCGTGAGCCAGGCCCCCAGCCGTACCGTCGTCGTCCTCGCCGCCGGCGAGGGCAAGCGGATGAAGTCCCAGACGCCCAAGGTTCTCCAGCCGCTGCTCGGGCGCACCCTGCTCGGGCACGTCCTGGCCGTTGCCCAGGCCATCCACACCGACCGCACCGTGGTGGTCGTCGGCCACAAGGCCGACCAGGTCGGGGCGTTCCTGGCCGAGGCCGCTCCGGCGGCGACCCCGGTGCTGCAGGCCGAGCAGAACGGCACCGGCCATGCGGTGCGGATCGCGCTGGACGCCACGCCCGACCTGACCGGCACCGTGGTGGTGCTCAGCGGCGACGTGCCGCTGCTGCGCCCGGAGACGGTGGAGGCGCTGCTGGCCACCCACGAGAAGGCCGGCGCCGCGGCGACCGTGCTGAGCGCCGAGGTGGCCGAGCCGGGCGGGCTGGGCCGGATCGTCCGGGGCGCCGACGGCAACCTGGAGCGGATCGTCGAGCAGAAGGACGCCACCGAGGAGCAGCGGCGGATCCGGGAGATCAACTCGGGGATCTACGCGTTCGACGCGGCGCTGCTGCGTGAGGCGCTGGGCAAGCTGTCCACCGACAACGCCCAGGGCGAGGAGTACCTGACCGACGTCTTCGGGATCCTGGCCGCCCAGGGGCACCCGGTGGCGATCGAGGTGGCCGAGTTCGCGTACGAGACCCTCGGCTGCAACGACCGCGCCGAGCTGGCCCGGTTGCGGGTGCTGATGCGGGACCGGGTGAACGAGGCCTGGATGCGTTCCGGTGTGCTGATCCTCGATCCGGCGACCACCTGGATCGACGTGACCGCCACGCTCGAGCCGGACGCGACCGTCGACCAGAACTCGCAGATCCTCGGCACCAGCTCGGTCGCGACCGGCGCGGTGATCGGGCCGGACACCACGCTCGTCGACACCACGGTGGCGGCCGGCGCCACGGTCCTGCGGACTCACTCGATCGGGGCGGAGATCGGCCCCTCGGCGACCGTGGGACCGTACTCGTACCTGCGCCCGGGCACCCGTCTGGGGGAGAAGTCCAAGATCGGTGGCTTCGTCGAGGCGAAGAACGCCGAGCTCGGTGCGGGCGCCAAGGTGCCGCACCTGACGTACGTGGGTGACGCCACGATCGGGGCCAAGGCCAACATCGGCGCCGGCACGATCTTCGCCAACTACGACGGGGTGAGGAAGAGTCACACCACCGTGGGCGAGGCGGCCTTCGTCGGGTCGGACACCGTGCTCATCGCGCCGGTCGAGATCGGCCCGGGGGCGTACGTGGCGGCCGGCAGCGCGGTGCAGAAGAACGTCCCGGCCGGCAACCTCGGGATCACCCGCGCGCCGCAGCGCAACGTGGAGGGCTGGGTGGCGCGGGCCCGTCCCGGGACGGCCTCCGCCGAGGCCGCCGCCAGGGCCGCGGATATCACCCCTGAGCAGGACTGATCCAGCTGGGGTGAGCCATCCCACCCGAGGCCCTCGAAACGTGGCGGTTACGTTCCCGCAAGGGATACTTCACTGCGAACCTCCATCCCCCTAATCCACGGGAGCAGCGAGCCGATGGGCAGCATCGTCGCCGAGAACCGTAAGAGTCTGATGCTCTTCTCCGGCCGGGGTTTCCCGGAACTGGCCGAGGAGATCGGTCAGGTGCTCGGTGTGGCACCGACCCCGTCGGACTCGTACGAGTTCGCCAACGGTGAGATCTTCGTCCGTTTCAAGGAGTCGGTCCGCGGCTCGGACGCGTTCGTCGTCCAGTCGGTGACCGAGGGCGTCAACCGGTGGGTCATGGAGACCCTCATCATGATCGACGCGCTGAAGCGTGGTTCAGCCAAGCGGATCACCGTGGTGCTGCCGTTCTACCCGTACTCGCGGCAGGACAAGAAGCACCGCGGCCGTGAGCCGATCTCCGCCCGTCTGGTGGCCGACCTGCTGAAGACCGCGGGCGCCAACCGGATCCTCACGGTGGACCTGCACACCGCCCAGATCCAGGGTTTCTTCGACGGCCCGGTGGACCACCTGTTCGCGATGGACATCCTCGCCGACTACGTGCAGAAGAAGTACGCGGGGCGCCCGATGACCGTGGTCGCGCCGGACTCCGGCCGGGTGCGGGTGGCCGAGCGCTGGACCGACCGGCTGGGCGGCTGCCCGCTGGCCTTCATCCACAAGACCCGTGACCCGCTGAAGCCCAACCAGGTGGTGGCGAACCGCGTGGTCGGTGAGGTGGAGGGCCGTGTCTGCCTGATCGTCGACGACATGATCGACACCGGCGGCACGATCGCCAAGGCGGCCGACATCCTGTTCGAGGAGGGCGCGGCCGACGTGATCGTGGCCTCCACGCACGCGCTGCTCTCCGACCCGGCCACCGAGCGGCTGAAGAACAGCAGGATCAGCGAGCTGGTGGTGACGAACACGCTGCCGCTCTCCCCGGAGAAGCGGCTCGACAAGATCACTGTGCTTTCCATCGCTCCGCTGCTGGCCCGGGCGATCCGTGAGGTGTTCGACGACGGCTCGGTGACCACTTTGTTCGGTGGCCTGAGCTGACCTCTGTGGTTCGTGAGGCGCCCGTCGACTCGGCGGGCGCTTTCGCATGTGGTGCAACTTGCATCAGTAGCATCGTTTTTTCGCGGACGCCGCCAGCCGGACGGACCCGCTGACTGATGCACGATCGTGCCAGGTAAGCTGGTGCGGTTGCCACGGCGAGGGTGCCTCGTGGTCTGCTGAGGTTCCGCAGTCCACTCGAGGTGCCGTCATCGACGCGGTGCTCCGGGCCTGTGCCCAGCGCGCCCCTTGCCCGGCAGCGCCAGGAATACCAAAGCCTTCGACGGCTACGCGCCGTCGGCGGCCACCACCGCAGCACTGCCGGATACCGCAGCCGCAGACTTAGCCGCAGCCCGCATCGAAGAGTTTCAGGAGTTTCCCCGTGTCCGAGGTAAAGATCAGCGCCGAGCCCCGTACCGAGTTCGGCAAGGGTGGTGCCCGTCGCACGCGCCGGGCCGGTCTCGTGCCCGCCGTGCTGTACGGCCACGGCGAGGCGCCGCAGCACATCGCCCTCCCGGCCCGTGAGTTCGCGGCCGCCATCCGCCACGGCGGCATCAACCAGATTTTCACGATCGACATCGCCGGCAACCCGGCCGCCACCCTGGCCCTGCCGAAGGCGATCCAGCGTGACCCGATCCGTGACACGTTCGAGCACGTGGACCTGCTGATCGTGAAGCGTGGCGAGCGCATCCAGGTGGACATCGCCGTCGTCCTGACCGGCGAGGCCGCCAAGAACACCCTGATCGTGCACGAGTCGAACACCGTCGCGGTGGTCGCCGAGGCGCTGCACCTGCCGTCCGAGCTGGAGGTCTCGATCGAGGGCCTCGAGGCGGGCAGTCACATCACCGCCGGCGACGTGAAGCTTCCCAAGGGCGTCGAGCTGGCCGTGGACGCGGAGCTGGTGCTCGCGGTGATCAACGCCGCCCAGTCGAACGAGGCTCCGGCCGAGGGCGAGGCTCCGGCCGAGGGCGAGAGCGCGGAGTAATTCTGTCGCGCAGCAGCGGTAAGCCAGATATCAGGGAAAGTGCCGGCCGGCACTTTCCCTGATGCGTATGCGGCGGGAGGCGAGAGGGATGAGCGACGAGGCACCCTGGCTGGTGGTCGGCCTGGGCAATCCGGGCCGGGAGTACGCCGGCAACCGGCACAACGTGGGTTTCATGGTGGCCGACCTGCTGGCCTCCCGGACCGGTGGCAAGTTCGGGCGGGCGAAGCGGGCGCAGGCGGAGGCCGCTGAGGGCAGGCTGGGGTTTCCAAATGGGCACAGTGGGCCAAGGCTGCTGCTTCTCAAGCCGCTCACCTACATGAATCTCTCCGGCGCCCCGGTGGTGGCGCTGTCGCAGTTCTTCAAAATCCCGGTGACGCAGGTGATCGCCGTGCATGATGAGCTGGATGTGCCGTTCGGGCAGGTTCGGGCGAAAATGGGTGGAGGCGAGGGCGGTCACAACGGACTCCGCTCGATGTCCAAGTCGCTCGCGACCAAGGAGTACGCGCGGGTGCGCTTCGGCATCGGACGGCCCCCCGGGCGGCAGGACCCGGCCGACTACGTGCTCTCCGACTTCTCCGGGGCGGAGCGCAAGGAGCTGGACTTCCTGGTGGACCGGGCGGCCGACATGGTGGAGGCGATCGTCCAAGAGGGCGTCGAATGGGCGCAGAACAAGTACCATGGTGTCTGATTTGTCCATCTAACGATCCCGTGACGCGTTCCGCCTCCGACCCGTTGGTCAATCGGACGCACGAACAGGTGCGCTGGCTGACGTAACGGGAGGTTCGAGGTGTCGCAGGACGTGTCCGAGGACCGTGCGGACGCGTTGATCGAACCTACGGTGACCCTGCCGGCGGTCGATGGGCGGGGCGTAGGACTGAACCAGGGGCCACAGCGTGCGCCCGAGCGGCGCAGCGGCCTCAACACCCGGATCCCCGGACCGGCGGCCGGTGTGGAGAACGCTCCGCCACAGGCCGTCCGGGGCGAGCCGGTGCCGGCCCGGAACCAGGCGGTCGAGCGGCACCTGCCGACCGGCCGCAACCGGTCGATGGCGGCCCGTCCGTTCCAGCGGGCCCGCGGCCGGCACGCGGCCATGTCCCGCCGGCAGGACTGGGAGCGCCGCTACGTACGGTCGCTGGTCCTCTTCGACCTGTCCGCCGGCGTGGTGGCCGGGGCGGGCACCTTCTTCACCCGGTTCGGTGACCATGTCACCGCGTACAACCGGCAGTACCTGGTGTGGTCGGCGCTCATGCCGCTGGCGCTGTTGCTGGTGCTGGTCGCGGCGCGGGCGTACGAGCGCCGCTATCTGTTCGTCGGCTCCGACGAGTACCAGCGGGTGCTGCGCGGCGGTGCCGGTCTGGTCGGCGGGGCGGCCGTCGTGTCGTACGCCCTGAATCTCGATCTGGCCAGGTCCTATGTCCTGGTGGCGTGCCCGCTGGCCATCGTCGCGATCGTGGTGTTGCGGTTCGTGCTGCGCAAGCGGTTGCATCTGGCCCGGTCCCGGGGCGAGAACCTGCGCCGGGTGATCGTGGTCGGGCACGAGCACTCCGTCATCGGCATGACCCAGCAGCTGCGCCGTGAGCGCTACCACGGTCTCGAGGTGGTCGGCGCCTGCCTGCCGCCCGGCGCCGACGGGGTCGGGCTGACCGATCCGACGGTCTTCGGCACCTTCGACGACGTGGCGACCGCGGTGGAGCTGGCCGACGCCGACACCGTGGTGGTGCTGAGCTGCCCGGAGCTGGACGGCGCCGCGGTGCGCCGGCTGGCGTGGCGGCTGGAGCGCGACGAGGTGGACCTGGTGGTGGCCAGTGCGCTGGTCGACGTCGCCGGGGCGCGGACCACGATCCGGCCGTTCGACGGGCTGCCCATGCTGCATGTCGAGCACCCCCGGCTGCACGGCGGCTCGCGCCTGGTGAAAGACCTGGTAGATCGGATCGGGGCGATCCTCCTTCTGATTCTTCTGAGCCCGGTGCTCTTGACCGTGGCGCTCTGCGTAGGCCTTACCTCGCGCGGGCCGGTACTCTTTCGCCAGGTGCGCGTGGGACGTGACGGCCGGTTGTTCCGGATCTTCAAGTTCCGCAGCATGTACGTCGATGCCGAAGCCCGGCTTGCCGAGCTGAGGCATCTCAACGAGCACGATGGTGTGCTCTTCAAAATCCGCGACGACCCGCGAGTCACTCCGGTCGGACAGTGGTTGCGCCGGTTCTCGCTCGACGAGCTGCCGCAGCTGCTCAACGTCCTGTCGGGGCAGATGTCGCTGGTCGGTCCGAGGCCGCCGCTGCCGACCGAGGTCGCCGCCTACGCCGACGACGTGCGGCGCCGGCTCGCCGTCAAGCCGGGGATGACCGGCCTCTGGCAGGTGTCCGGGCGGTCGGACCTCTCCTGGGAGGAGGCGGTCCGGCTCGACCTGCGCTATGTGGAGAACTGGTCGTTGAGCCTGGATCTGGTGATCCTGCTGAGGACGGTGACCGCGGTGGTGCGGTCGTCGGGGGCGTACTGAGGACGCATACGGAGCGAAGGAGCGAGACGATGGGCGAGCAGACGAAGACGTCGGCACGCATTGCCGGACCACGGGAAGCCGGTGAGGGCGGAGCGCCCCCAGTGAACGACTCCGCCTTCGCCCGCTGGCTCGCGGACCGCGCCGGACAGGTGCTGCTCCAGGTCCGCCAGGACACCGGGTACTCGGACGGCAAAGCCCTCAAGACGGCCGGCGACCAGGCCGCCCACGAGCTGCTCCGGGCCGAGCTGGCCCGCTGGCGCCCGGCCGACGCGGTGCTCTCCGAGGAGGACGAGCACTCCCGGACCGCCTGGATCGAGGGCGAGCCCACCCTGACCCGGCCGAACCGGCTCGACGCGAACCGGGTCTGGATCGTCGACCCGCTCGACGGGACCCGCGAGTTCTCCGAGGAGGGGCGGGACGACTGGGCCGTGCACGTGGCCCTGTGGACCGCCGACTCGTCGTCGCCGGCCCGGTTGACCGCGGGCGCCGTGGCCATGCCGGCCCGGCACTGCACCCTGGCCACCGACCACGCGCCGGCCTACCCCCCGATGCCCCTCGAAGCGGCGACCGGCGGGGCGATCCGGATCGCGGCGAGCCGGACCCGCCCGCCCGCCTTCGTCACCGCGCTCGCCGAGGAGATCGGCGCCGAGCTGGTGCCGATGGGCTCGGCCGGGGTGAAGATCGCCGCGGTGATCAACGGCGACGCGGACGCCTACGTGCACGCCGGCGGTCAGTACGAGTGGGACTCCGCCGCGCCGGTGGCTGTGGCGTTGGCCACTGGCCTGCACGCAAGCCGTATCGACGGCACCCCGCTCACCTATAACCAGGCAGACCCCAAGTTGCCTGACCTGGTGGTTTGTCGGAAAGATCTCGCTCCTCGGTTGCTTGCTGCACTGCAGAGGCACCTTCCGTCAGAATGACGTCTGCCCTGCCCGGCTGATACCGGAGAAAGGTCTGGGGACAGAACCCATGAGCCAGACGAAGCCCTATCGCGTATCGCATCTGGATGCTCTCGAAGCGGAGAGCATCTTCGTCATGCGTGAGGTCATGGCCGAGTTCGAGCGCCCTGTGCTGCTCTTCTCCGGCGGTAAAGACTCGATTGTGATGCTGCGCCTCGCGGAGAAGGCGTTCGCGCCCGCGCGCATCCCGTTCCCGGTCATGCACGTCGACACCGGGCACAACTTCCCGGAGGTCCTGGAGTACCGGGACCGTCGCGTGGCATCGCTCGGCCTGAACCTGGTGGTCGCCAGCGTGCAGGAGGCGATCGACGCCGGTCAGGTGCGCGAGCTGCCGGACGGCACCCGCAACCGGATCCAGACGCCGGTGCTGCTCGCCGCCGTGGAGAAGTACCGGTTCGACGCGCTCTTCGGCGGCGCCCGCCGCGACGAGGAGAAGGCCCGCGCCAAGGAGCGGATGTTCAGCTTCCGCGACGAGTTCGGCCAGTGGGACCCGAAGAACCAGCGGCCCGAGCTGTGGTCGCTCTACAACGGCCGGCACCACCCGGGCGAGTCGATCCGGGTCTTCCCGCTCTCCAACTGGACCGAGCTGGACGTCTGGCACTACATCGCCAAGGAGAACATCCCGCTCCCGAGCATCTACTACGCCCACGACCGGGAGGTCGTCGAGCGCAACGGGATGTTCTACGCGGTCAACGAGTTCATCCGGCTGCGGGACGGCGAGACCTCCGAGGTCCGCCGGGTGCGGTACCGGACGGTCGGCGACGCGTCGCAGACCGCGGCCGTGCTCTCCGAGGCCGACACGGTGGAGAAGGTGATCGACGAGGTCGCGGCGACCCGGATCACCGAGCGCGGCGCCACCCGTGGCGACGACAAGGTCAGCGAGGCCGCGATGGAAGACCGCAAGCGAGAGGGTTACTTCTGATGAGCCAGGCAGTTCTCGAGCCTGACGCCGCCGCCTCCCGCGGCATGGACCTGCTCCGGTTCGCCACGGCGGGCAGCGTCGACGACGGCAAGTCCACGCTCATCGGCCGGCTGCTGTTCGACACCAAGACGATCTTCGAGGACCAGCTCGAGGCGGTGGAGAGCGCCAGCGCGTCCCGCGGCGACGAGTACACCAACCTGGCCCTGCTCACCGACGGCCTGCGCGCCGAGCGGGAGCAGGGCATCACGATCGACGTGGCCTACCGCTACTTCGCCACGCCGCGGCGGAAGTTCATCATCGCCGACACCCCCGGGCACATTCAGTACACCCGGAACATGGTGACCGGCGCGTCCACCGCGGACCTGGCGCTGATCCTGGTCGACGCGCGCAAGGGCCTGGTCGAGCAGTCCCGGCGGCACGCCTTCCTGACCAGCCTGCTACGGGTGCCGCACCTGGTGCTGTGCGTCAACAAGATGGACCTGGTGGACTGGAGCCAGGAGGTCTTCGAGCGGATCGCCGACGAGTTCACCTCGTTCGCGGCGAAGCTCGACGCGCCGGACCTGAGCATCATCCCGATCTCCGCGCTCAACGGTGACAACATCGCCACCCGGTCGGAGAACACCCCGTGGTACGAGGGCCCGTCCCTGCTGCACCACCTGGAGCACGTGCACATCGCCAGCGACCGCAACCTGGTCGACGTGCGCTTCCCAGTGCAGTACGTGATCCGGCCCCAGTCCACCACCGTCACCGACTACCGCGGGTACGCCGGGCAGGTGGCCTCCGGCATCCTCAAGCCGGGCGACGACGTGATGGTCCTGCCCTCCGGCCTGACCAGCACCATCTCCTCGATCGAGACCGCCGACGGCCCGGTGGCCGAGGCGTTCCCGCCGATGTCGGTGACGGTCCGCCTGGCCGACGAGATCGACATCTCGCGCGGTGACATGATCTGCCGCCCGCACAACGCCCCGACGCCCGCTCAGGATGTCGAGGCGATGATCTGCTGGATGGACGAGTCGGCCCCGCTGCGGGTCGGCGGCAAGTACTCGATCAAGCACACCACCCGGTCGGCGCGTGCCGTGGTCCGCGGTCTCCAGTACCGGCTGGACGTGAACACGCTGCACCGGGACGAGTCGGCCGCCGAGCTCAAGCTCAACGAGATCGGCCGGGTCAAGCTGCGCACCACGGTGCCGCTGCTGGCCGACGAGTACCGCCGCAACCGGACCACCGGTGGCTTCATCCTGATCGACGAGAGCACCAACCGTACGGTCGGCGCTGGAATGATCATCGAGGCTCGCTGAGCCGGACCGTCGCCCAGACGACCTTGCCGGTCTCGGTCGGCAGGGCGCCCCACTGGGCGGCGGTCGCCTGAACCGTCCGCAGCCCGCGACCCCGCTCGTCGAGCGGCAGGTCCGGGCGCGGCGGGGAGGGACGGATCAGCCGGGGCAGGCGCGGGTCGCCGTCGGCCACCGACAGATGCATCCCGGCGCCCCGGCGGCTCACCACCACCCGGATGTCGGTGCCGGCGTGCTCCACCGCGTTCGTCACCAGCTCCGACATGACCAGCCGGCTGGGGTGCAGCAGTTCCACCAGCCCCCAGCCCAGGCAGGCGTCGCTCACCAGGTTGCGGGCCACACTGGGGGCGTCCGGATCGGGCCGCAGCGTGGCGTTCAGCCGCTCGTCGCCGGGGATCCGGCCGGCGAGGGCCACCCGGGCCTGGCCGATCCTGGCGTAGACCGGCAGGTAGCGCCCGGCGCCCAGACCCTGCATGCGGTCGGCGAGCGGCAGCTCCGGGGGCACGCAGAGGGCCAGGTGCACCGGCGGTTGCAGGCCGGCCGCCAGCCGGCGGGCCGTCATCCAGGTCGAGGCGCTCTCGCTGTGCGGGTCGAGCAGCCCGGACAGATCCACGATGAGCCCGTCCGGATGGTCGGTGAAACACCGGCGGAGCGTCGTCGACGCGGTCCAGCGCAGCTGTGCGTCCCACGGTCCGCGCACGGTGAGGAGGGAGACCGCGGCGTCCTCGGTGGAGTCGACGCTGACGGTGACACCTTGCTCGGTGTCACCGCGAAGATACGGTGGGCTGACCCCCATGCCGGACACGATAGTCGCGTGCCCGATTTCCGAGCCCTGGTCTCGCTCGTGCGGGTGATCAGGCGAAGGTCGGCGCGACCCCCGGACGGGTGGCCCCGGAAAGGCCGCTCGGGCACTTCCGGGGACGGTCGGGTGTCAGAGCGCGGTGGCGCCCGGCCCGGCCACCGCGACCCAGCTGGTCGGTGCGGTGAAACCCCGTTCCTCGTACGCGCCGGCGACCGCGGCCGCCGTCGCCTCGGCACGGTCGGCGTCGATCAGGGCCAGCACGCAGCCGCCGAAGCCGCCGCCGGTCATCCGGGCGCCGTACGCCCCGGCCTCCAGAGCCGACTGTACGGCGACGTCCACCTGCGCCACGGTGATCTCGAAGTCGTCGCGCATCGAGGCGTGCGAGGCGGTCAGCAGCGGGCCGATCTCGCGGACCCGGCCGGACCGCAGCAGCGAGACGGTGTCCAGCACCCGCTGGTTCTCGGTGATGATGTGCCGGGCCCGGCGGCGCAGCACGTCGTCGTCCAGCCGCCGGAGGGCGTCGTCCAGCTCGGCGGTGGACACGTCGCGCAGGGCGGGCACCCCGAGGGCCGCGGCCGCCGCCTCACAGCTCTTGCGGCGTTCGCCGTACTCCCCGTCGACGTGCTGGTGCGGCGCGTTGCTGTTGATCACCAGGATGGCCAGGCCCTCGGCGGCCAGGTCGAACGGGATCTGCTCGATCCGGTAGCTGCGGCAGTCCAGGAACAGCGCCCGGCCCTCCTGGCAGCGGATCGACGCGGACTGGTCGAGGATGCCGGTGGGCGCGCCGACGTACACGTTCTCGGCGCGCTGGGCGATGGCCGGCCGGCGCTCCAGCGGCACGTCCAGCCCGCCCAGGTCGATCAGGGCGGTCAGCACGGACGACTCGAGCGCGGCCGACGAGGACAGCCCGGAGCCGAGCGGCACGTCCGAGGCGAGGGCGATCCGGACCGGTGGCACCTCGAAGCCGGCGTCCCGCAGAGCCCAGACCACCCCGGCGACGTACGCGCCCCAGCCGGTGACCTCACCCGGTTCGGTGACCCCGAAGGTCACCGGATCGGGGGCAAGCGTGGAGCAGACCGACCAGCGGCCGTCCGGCGCCGGGCCGACCGCCGCCACGGTGCGCTGCGGCAGCGCGAAGGGCAGCACGAAGCCGTCGTTGTAGTCGGTGTGCTCGCCGATCAGGTTGACCCGGCCCGGCGCCGCCCAGAGACCGGTGGGCTCGTCCCCGTACGCCTCGATGAAGGCCGCCGTGGCGGTCTCTCTGATGCTGGTCATGCCACGTGCTTTCGGTAGAAGGTCCAGGCGTCGCCGATCATGTCGGCCAGGGTGTTCTTCCGGGGCGTCCAGCCCAGCTCGTCGCGGGCCCGGGCCGACGAGGCGACCAGGGTGGCCGGGTCGCCGTCGCGCCGCGGGGCGATCTCGACCGGGATGGCCGCCCCGGTGACCTCGCGGGCCGCCTCGACGACCTGCCGGTTGGAGAACCCGTTGCCGTTGCCCAGGTTGTAGATGCGGTGCTCGCCGGCGACCGTCGCGTCCAGCGCCAGCAGGTGGGCCCGGGCCAGGTCCTCGACGTGGATGTAGTCGCGCACGCAGGTCCCGTCGGCGGTCGGGTAGTCGTCGCCGAACAGCTGGAGCTTCTCCCGCTTCCCGGCGGCCACCTGGAGGGTGATCGGGATGAGGTGGGTCTCCGGGTCGTGCCGTTCGCCGATCTCGTGGCCGTCGCTGATGTACGCCCCCGCCACGTTGAAGTAGCGCAGCGAGACGGCGGCCAGGCCGTGTGCGAACGTCTCCGAGGTCAGCGCCAGGTCGAAGGCCAGCTTGGTGGAGCCGTACGTGCTGGTCGGAGCCTTGATCGCGGATTCGGTGATGGGCAGCTCGACCGGGTTGCCGTAGACCGCCGCGGTGGACGAGAAGATGAGCCGCGGCACCCGCGCGGCGCGCACCGCGTCCAGCAGGGCCAGCGACTTCACCATGTTCTCGTGCCAGTACAGCTCAGGCTTGGCCATCGACTCACCGGCCGCGATCAGGCCGGCGAAGTGCAGGACCGCGTCGAAGCCGGCGTCCGGGGTGAGCACCCGGGCGGCGTCGGCGATGTCCGCCTCCACGAAGGTGGCGCCGGGGGCGACCGCCTGCCGGAAACCGGTCCGCAGACTGTCCAGCACGACGACCTCGTGGCCCGCGTCCAGCAGCAGCCTGCTGGTCACACTGCCCACGTAGCCGGCGCCGCCGGTGACGAGCAATTTCACGGTTCAGGCCCTTCCGTAGTCAGACGATCATAGAATTCCCCAGAATCGCTCATAGGTCAACAGGTTCGAACATCGGTGCCATCCGGTGAGAGGATTCGCGGTTCGAGGCCCGGTGCTGACACAATGGCGGCCATGTCCGACGTTGCCCGCCGCCCGCGTGTGCTTTCCGGCATTCAGCCGACCGCCGATTCCTTCCACCTCGGCAACTATCTGGGCGCGGTGCGCAACTGGGTGTCGATGCAGGACACGCACGACGCCTTCTACTGCGTCGTCGACCTGCACGCGATCACCATGGGCCACGATCCGGAGACTCTTCGTAACCGTAGTCGGATCTCCGCCGCTCAGCTGCTCGCGCTCGGTCTCGACCCGGAGCGCTGCACCCTCTTCGTGCAGTCCCACGTGCCCGAGCACGCGCAGCTCGGCTGGGTGCTGAGCTGCATCACCGGGTTCGGCGAGGCCGGCCGGATGGTCCAGTTCAAGGACAAGTCGGCCAAGGCCGGGCAGGACAGCACCACCGTCGGGCTGTTCACCTACCCGATCCTCCAGGCCGCCGACATCCTGCTCTACCAGGCCGACCAGGTGCCGGTCGGCGAGGACCAGCGGCAGCACCTGGAGCTGACCCGCGACCTGGCGCAGCGCTTCAACACCCGGTTCGGCAAGACGTTCAACGTGCCCTCGGCGTACATCGTGAAGGACACCGCGAAGATCACCGACCTCCAGGACCCGACGAGCAAGATGTCGAAGTCGGCCTCCTCGCCGAACGGTCTCATCGAGCTGCTGGAGGACCCGGCCCGCTCGGCCAAGAAGATCAAGTCGGCGGTCACCGACACCGGGCGGGAGATCCTCTACGACGAGGTGAACAAGCCCGGCATCAGCAACCTGCTGACCATCTACGCGGCCCTCACCAGCCGGGCGATCGACGAGCTTCTCGAGGCGTACGAGGGACGCGGCTACGGCGACCTCAAGAAGGACCTGGCCGAGGTGCTGGTCGAGTTCGTCAAGCCGATCCAGGAGCGCACCCGGCTCTACCTCGACGACCCGGCCCAGCTCGACAAGGTCCTGGCGATCGGGGCGGAGAAGGCGCGGGCGGTGTCCGCGGCCACGCTCGCCACGGCGTACCGGAACGTGGGTTTCCTCAGCCCCGTGCGCGGGGCCTGACCCGGTGTCCGACCCGGCCATCACCCGCATCGGCGTCGCCATCGACATCCCCGAACCCTGGGGTTCGGCGCTGACCCGCCGGCGCGCCGAGGCCGGCGACCCGCAGGCCGCCTGGACACCGGCGCACGTCACCCTCCTAGGGCCCACCGAGGTGGCCGCCGACGCGCTGCCGGCGATCGAGAAGCACCTGGAGGAGATCGCCTCGGCGCAGCCGGCGTTCACCGTCCACCTGCGCGGGACCGGCACGTTCCGGCCGGTCACCGACGTGGTGTTCGTGGCGCTGGCGCAGGGCATCAGCGAGTGCGAGCTGCTGGCCGAGGCGATCACCCGGTCGGAGGACGTGCGACGGGATACCCGGTTCCCGTACCACCCGCACGTCACCGTGGCGCAGGACGTGCCGGCCGGCGCGCTGGACGCGGTGTTCGACGATCTGGCCGGCTTCTCGGCCCGGTTCGAGGTCGCCTCGTTCACGCTCTTCTCGCACGGCGGCGAAGGCCCGTGGCGGCCACGGCGGGACTTCCCGCTCGGAAGCTGACCGGTCGGTTACGGTCTGCCCGTGAACCCGATCGACCGGGCCTACGACGCGACCACGGCCCGGATCACCGCGGTGCGGTACCGATCGCCGTACTTCGACCATCTGTGCCGGGCCATCCTGCGGTACGAGAGCGTCCAGGGCGGCCGGCTGGCCGCGGCGATCGCCTACTACGGCTTCTTCGCGGTCTTCGCCCTGCTGCTGATCGGGTACTCGGCCTTCGGTTTCCTGCTCACCAACAACAGTGAGCTGTTCGAGCTGGTGCGCGACTTCCTCGCCGACAACCTGCCCTTCCTCGACGTGCAGGCGATCCTGGACAGCAAGAGGACGGTCGGCATCGTCGGCCTGGTCGGCCTGACCTTCACCGGCATCGGCTGGGTCGAGTCGATCCGGTCCTCGCAGCGGCTCATCTGGCAGCTGCGCGAGCAGCCCGGCTACATCGGCGTACGCCAGGTCGTCGACCTGCTCGTGCTGATCGGCATACTGCTGCTGCTGGCCCTCTCCCAGCTCGCCGTGTACGGGCTGGAGACCCTGCTGCACTGGCTGGCCGGAGGCGGGTTCGCCACCCTGCTGTCGATCGCCAGCTGGGCCCTCACCCTGGCGGTCAACATGCTGCTGGCGGCGGCGCTCCTGGCCGCGGTGCCCCGGCTGCGGATGACCGCCCGCCGGATGACGCCGCCGGTGCTCCAGGTGGGCATCGGGATCATGCTGCTCAACACGGTGGGCAGGTCGTTCGTCGCGCTGGTCGAGCGGAATCCGGCGTACGGCCTGGTCGGCTCGGCCGTCGGCGCGCTGGTCTACCTCTACGTCTTCAACCAGTTGCTGCTGTTCGGGGCGGCCTGGGCGGCGACCAGCCCACACGGCCGGGTGGTCGATCTGTCGGCTGACGACAAGACCGCCCCGGTGGGGCAGAACACCTGGATTCGGCACTCCCGCCCGCGATGATGAGCCGGTGGGGACACTCGTGACGTTGCATCTGCCGCCCGGCTCGCCGATCGCCGATCAACCGTGGGTCATCACCATCGGCTCGCTCGGTGACCTGGAGGACTGGGAGCCGGTGGTCTGCGGGCCGTACGAGCACGCCCATGCCCTGGCCCTGGCCCGCGCCGTGGTGGCCGACGACGATCTGATGGCCGTGGTGGAGCCGTTGCTGCCGCTGGACGGGGTGGACGCGATCCGCAGGGAGATCGAGCTGGCCCGGACCGGGGAGGAGGAGGACTTCCCGCCGCAACTGGCCCGCGAGCAGCCGGGCGCCCCGCCGGAGCCGGCCGAGGTGCTGGCCGGCTGGCGGCGGATCGCGGCGCGATTGACCGGTTGAGATACTCACTCCGTGGTGATCAACAAGCGGTGGGCGGCGTTCCTGGTCGCGGTCGGCGTGTGGACCTGGCTGATCTGGCCGCGTTTCGGGCTGGCCATCTGGAAGGACGAGCGGTCGTTCGCCGACGGCGCGCCGACCTCGTTCCTGTGGGTGCACGCGATCCTGATCGCCGCCTCGCTGGCGATCGGGACAGGGGTCGGAGTGCTCGGTGTCAAGGCCTGGCGGCGGGCCGCAGATTAACTCCCTGTTTCCTGGTAGAGGCGCAATTCCCTCCTGATCCAGCCGAAAGGAACGACCCGCGGGCGCGGTGATTGCGGAGCTATAACGGTGCGCCAACAGTCCGTACCGATGTCCTGACGGGGTGCGGACCCGGGGATACGCTCCCGCCTGAGATTCACCCGAGATACAGGAACCTCGGTGTGCAGCGGAAGGAGGGCGTCTTGCGCCCAGTACGTGGGAAGCGGATCGTGGCGATTCTCGCGGCAGGTGGGCTGACGCTCGCTGCCGCGGCATGTGGCGAGGCCCCGGAGGAGAGCGGCTCGACCGGCTCCAGCCCGGCCGCCGTCGCCGCCTACAAGGCCTGCATGGTCACCGACCTCGGCGGTATCGACGACAAGTCGTTCAACGCCTCGGCGTGGGCCGGTCTCCAGGCCGCCAAGGCCGAGGTCCCCAGCGTCGACCCGAAGTACGTGGCGTCCTCCTCCGAGGCCGACTACGAGCCGGGCCTGCGGGGCTTCGTGAGCCAGGGCTGCAACTTCATCCTCGCGGTCGGCGGCCTGATGGGCGAGGTCACCACGAAGGTGGCCACGGACAGCCCGAAGTCGCAGTTCGGCATCGTGGACAGCTCCAGCGGTAGCCCCAACGTCTACCCGATGCAGTTCGCGACCCACCAGGCGGCGTTCCTCGCCGGCTACCTGGCCGCGGGCTACTCGAAGTCGGGCAAGGTGGCCACCTACGGCGGCATGAAGATCCCGCCGGTGACCATCTTCATGGACGGTTTCGCCGACGGTGTGGCCCAGTACAACAAGGCCAAGGGCAAGGACGTCAAGGTCCTCGGCTGGGACAAGGCCGCCCAGAACGGCAGCTTCGCCGACAGCTTCATCGACCAGAGCAAGGGCAAGAGCATCGCCGACACCCTGGTCGGTCAGGGCGCTGACGTGATCATGCCGGTCGCCGGTGGCACCGGCCTGGGCACCGCGCAGGTCGCCAAGGACTCCAACGGCAAGCTCGCGGTCATCTGGGTCGACCAGGACGGCTGCACCAGCGCCGCGCAGTACTGCGAGGTGTTCCTGAGCACCGTGGTCAAGAACATCGAGGACGCGGTGAAGCAGGCTGTCGTCAAGGGCGCCAAGGGCGAGGCCCTCGCGGCGAGCCCGGGCTACCTGGGCACCCTGGAGAACGACGGCGTCTCGCTCGCCCCGTTCAACCAGTTCGAGAGCAAGGTCGACCCGGCCCTGAAGGCCGAGCTCGACAAGCTGAAGGCCGACATCATCGCCGGCACCGTCAAGGTCGAGTCGGCCAACGCGCCTAAGTGACCTTCGGGTAGTAGCATTCGGCCGCCGCGCGGCCACGGGCACAACCCGTGGCCGAGCGGCGGCTCGCATTCCCCCCCGTCCACCAGGATCAGTCACCGAACCCCGGGAGATTCCGCTGAAACTGGAACTGCGCGGCATCACCAAGCGCTTCGGCGACCTGGTGGCCAACGACCACATCGACATCACCGTCGAACCCGGCGAGGTGCACGCCCTGCTGGGGGAGAACGGCGCCGGCAAGTCGACGCTGATGAACCAGCTGTACGGCCTGCTCCAGCCGGACGAGGGGCAGATCGTCGTCAACGACGAGCCCCGTGTCTTCAAGAGCCCGCGAGACGCCATCGCGGCCGGCATCGGCATGGTGCACCAGCACTTCATGCTCGTGCCGGTCTTCACCGTGGCGGAGAACATCGCGCTCGGCGCGGAGGAGGTGCGCGGCGGCCCGCTCGGCTGGCTCGACCGCCGCCGGTCCCGTCGGGACGTCATCGAGACCTCCGAGAGGTACGGCCTGCCGGTCGACCCGGACGCGCTGATCGAGGACCTTCCGGTCGGCGCTCAGCAGCGGGTCGAGATCGTCAAGGCGCTGACCCGCGAGGTCGACCTGCTCATCCTGGACGAGCCGACCGCGGTGCTCACCCCGCAGGAGACCGAGGAACTGCTCACGGTGATGCGCTCGCTCACCGCCATGGGCAAGTCCATCGTCTTCATCACCCACAAGCTCAAAGAGGTCAAGGCGATCGCCGACCGGATCACCGTGATCCGGCGCGGCCAGGTCGTCGGGACCGCCTCCCCGGACACCAGCGAGGAGGAGCTGGCCGCCCTGATGGTCGGCCGCGCCGTGAGCCTCGAGGTGGAGAAGTCGCCCGCCGAGCCGGGCGACAGCATCCTCAAGATCTCCGGCCTGGTGGTCGACGACGACCGCGGCGTGCGCGCCGTCGACGGGGTCGACCTGGAGGTCCGGGCCGGCGAGGTGCTCGGTATCGCGGGCGTCCAGGGCAACGGTCAGACCGAGCTGGTCGAGGCGGTGATGGGCCTGCGCGAGGTGCGGGCCGGCGCCGTCCACCTGGAGGGCGAGGACCTGGTCGGCCGGAGCACCAAGCGGATCCTGCGCTCCGGCGTCGGCTATGTGCCCGAGGACCGCAGCCACGACGGGGTCGTCAAGGAGTTCTCCGTCGCGGAGAACCTGATCCTCGACATGTACGACCGGGCTCCGTTCGGCAACGCCTTCCGGATCGACGGCGGCTCCGTGGCGAGCAACGCCAAGCACCGTGTCGAGCAGTTCGACATCCGGTGCCAGTCACCGGCGAGCCTGGTCGGCGCCCTGTCCGGCGGCAACCAGCAGAAGGTCGTGGTGGCCCGGGAGATGTCCCGCCCGCTGCGCCTCTTCATCGCGTCCCAGCCCACCCGTGGTGTGGACGTCGGCTCGATCGAGTTCATCCACAGCCGGATCATCCGCGAGCGCGACCAGGGCACCGCGGTGCTGGTGGTCTCGAGTGAGCTGGACGAGGTGGTCGGCCTCGCGGACCGGATCGCGGTGATGTACCGCGGCCGCATCCTGGCCATCGTCTCGCCGGACACACCACGCGAGGAGATCGGTCTGCTCATGGCCGGCATCACCGGCGACACGCCGGAGGGGGCGAAGTGAAGAGGTTCTGGTCGGCGAACAACTTCACGCTCACGGCCCTGTCGATGCTCATGGCCGTGGTCATCGGCGGGGTCCTGATCATCATCTCGGACGCCACCGTCCTGGCGAAGTTCGGCTACTTCACGGCCCGCCCGAGCGACGCGTTCGAGTCGAGCTGGCTGCTGGTCAGCACGGCCTACGCGGACCTGCTCAAGGGCGCTCTCGGTGACCCCGCGGTGTTCTCCGCCTGGTTCTCCGGGGAGGCCACCTGGCAGCAGGCGTTCGCCCCGATCTCGGAGACGCTCACCTACGCCGCGCCGCTGGTCTTCACCGGCCTCTCGGTGGCGCTCGCGTTCCGGGGCGGCCTGTTCAACATCGGCGCGCAGGGCCAGGCGGTGCTGGGCTGCATCGCGGCCGGGGTCGCCGGCTTCACCTTCGGCCTGCCGATCGTGCTCAACCTGATCGTCGCGGTGGTCGCCGGCGTCCTCGGCGGGGCGCTGTGGGGCTTCATCCCCGGCCTGCTCAAGGCGCGTACCGGGGCGCACGAGGTGATCACCACGATCATGCTCAACTACACGGCCGGCCTCTTCCTGGCCTGGCTGGTCATCCAGCAGGGCATCCAGGCCCCGGGCCGCAGCGACGCGATCAGCAAGGCGGTCGCCGAGTCCGCCCAGCTGCCGTCGCCCGGTGGGGTCCTCCGGGTGCACCTGGGCATCATCCTGGCCGTGCTGACCACGGCCGGGGTGGCCTGGCTGCTGAACAAGTCGGCCTTCGGCTTCGAGATCCGGGCGGTGGGCGCCAACCCGCACGCCGCGAAGACCGCGGGCATCAGCGTCGCCAAGACGTACGTGCTGCTGATGGCGGTCGCCGGCGGTCTGGCCGGGTTCGGTGGCGCCACCCAGGTATTGGGTACCGCGCACGCGCTGACCCCGTCGGTGGCCGGCAACATCGGCTTCGACGGCCTGCTGGTCGCACTGCTGGGCCGTACCCGGCCCTGGGGCACCCTGTTCGCCGCGCTGCTGTTCGGCGCGCTGCGGGCCGGCGGAAACCGGATGCAGTCCTTCTCCGGCATCTCGCTGGAGCTGGTCACCGTGTTGCAGGCGCTCATCGTCATCTTCATCGCCGCCCCCGCCCTGGTGAAGGCGATCTTCCGACTGCGCGCCTCCCGGGCCACCGGGCTCGGCGCCTCGCTGGCGAAGGGCTGAGGACATGTCGACCACGACTGTGGAGGAGATGGCCGAGGTCACCGCGCCGGAGCCGTTCTGGAGCCGGCAGCGCCACCTGGGCGTGGCGCTGATCCTGATCGGCGGCCTGGCCGCCGTGGTGTTCGGCTCGCTGGCGCCGAGCGAGGACGCCCGCTTCACCCTGAGCGAGGATTCCGCGGGCGCCGCGCTCGCCATCAACGGCCAGTTCGGCGCGGTGCTGTTCGGGCTGCTCACCGTGGCGGCCGGCGGGGTGCTCCTCGCCGGCCTGCTCAAGCGCTGGTCCAACGTGTTCCTGGTGGCCGGCATCCTGTCCTTCCTCCTGTCCTTCCTCTGCTGGCAGGTGGCGGGCGAGTTCATGCCGCTGGTGGACACCACCGACGGCACGCTGGAGCTGGCGCTCCCGCTCATCCTGGGCGCCCTGGCCGGCGTGCTGGGTGAGCGGAGCGGTGTGGTCAACGTGGCGATCGAGGGCCAGTTCCTGATGGGCGCCTTCGCCGGCGCCCTGGTCGGCACGATGGCCGGCAGCGTCTGGGCGGGCCTGCTCAGCGCGGCCGTCGGCGGTGTGATCATCGCGGCGATCCTGGCCGTCATGGCGATCCGCTACCTGGTGGACCAGGTGGTCGTCGGTATCGTGCTGAACCTCTTCGCGCTCGGCATCACCGGCTTCCTCTACGAGCGGCTGATGCAGCCCAACGCGCAGGAGTACAACCAGCCGCCGCAGATGCCGGAGTGGCGGATCCCGGGCCTGGCCGACATCCCGGTCGTCGGGCCGGTGTTCTTCGAGGCGAACCTGCTGGTCTGGATCGCGCTCGTGCTGGTCTTGGTGATTCACTTCGGGCTCAGCCGGACCCGCTGGGGCCTGCGTACCCGGGCGGTCGGCGAGCACCCGACCGCGGCCGACACGGTGGGCATCCGGGTGCGCGGCCTGCGCTACCTGAACGTGCTGCTGGGTGGCGTGGTGGCGGGCATCGGCGGGGCGTACTTCACGCTCGTGGCGACCGGCAGCTTCACGAAGAACATGACCGCCGGCGCGGGCTTCATCGCCCTGGCCGCGCTGATCTTCGGCCGGTTCACCCCGTTCGGGGCGTTCGGGGCGGCGCTGTTCTTCGGCTTCGCGCAGAAGCTGGCCACCTACCTGAGCGCGATCGGCAGCCCGGTGCCCAGCCAGTTCCTGAACATGCTGCCCTACCTGGCCACCCTGATCGCGGTGGCCGGCCTGGTCGGGCGGGTGCGGGCTCCGGCGGCGGACGGACAGCCCTACATCAAGGGCTGAGTTCAACGAGCCATTTCAAAAGCGGCAGAATCAGTGACATGGAGATCGACTGGGCGGCCCTGCGCGCCGCCGCCATCGAGACGATGCGGCGGGCGTACACGCCGATATCCGACTTCCCCGTCGGGGTGGCCGGCCTGGTCGACGACGGCCGGGTGATCGTCGGCTGCAACGTGGAGAACGCGTCCATCGGGATGACCCTGTGCGCCGAGTGCGGCCTGGTCAGCTCGCTGCACGCGACCGGTGGCGGCCGCCTGGTGGCGATCTCCTGCGTGGACGCCACCGGCGCCCCGCTGATGCCGTGCGGCCGCTGCCGCCAGCTGCTGTGGGAGCACGGCGGCCCGGAGCTGCTGGTCGAGGCGGTGCCCCGGCCGTTGCGGATGACCGAGTTGCTGCCGCACGCGTTCGGCTACGAGGACATGGAGCGGGTCACCGGCCCGGTCGGTGGCGCCGAGGTGCCCGCCGAGCTGGCCAAGTGGCGTGGACGCGGCACGGTCTTCGTCCACCCCGACCTGTCCGGCGGGGCGACGATCTGGACCGGCTACTGGGAGCGCTCGTCGGGTGAGCCCGGCTCGACCGAGGAGAAGGGCATCCTGGAGGAGGGCCCGAACCTGCCGACCGCGGCGGCCGCCGTGGCGTGGGGTCTCGTCCGTAGTCCGCGGGTCGTGGTGGTGGATGCCGAGGGCGGTCTGTCCTGGGCGGGCGAGGGAGAGGCCCCGGAGGGCATCCCGCAGCGTTGGGAAGATCAGGCATGAGTGCAATAGCAGCAGTGGACGTCATCCGCGCCAAGCGGGACGGCCACGTGCTCACCGACGCGCAGATCGACTGGGTCGTCGACGCGTACACCCGCGGGGCCGTCGCCGACGAGCAGATGTCGGCGCTGGCCATGGCGATCCTGCTGCGCGGCATGACGTCGGGTGAGATCGCCCGCTGGACCGCCGCGATGATCGCCAGCGGCGAGCGGCTGGACCTGTCCTCGGTGTCCCGGCCGACCGCCGACAAGCACTCCACCGGCGGTGTCGGCGACAAGATCACCCTGCCGCTGACCCCGCTGGTCGCCGCGTGCGGCGTGGCCGTGCCGCAGCTCTCCGGCCGAGGTCTGGGCCACACCGGCGGCACCCTGGACAAGCTGGAGTCGATCGCCGGCTGGCAGGCCCGCATCTCCAACGAGCAGTTCAAGAGCCAGTTGCAGGACATCGGCGCGGTCATCTGTGCGGCCGGTGAGGGCCTGGCCCCGGCCGACCGCAAGCTCTACGCCCTGCGCGACGTCACCGGCACGGTCGAGGCCATCCCGCTGATCGCCAGCTCGATCATGAGCAAGAAGATCGCCGAGGGCACCGGGGCGCTGGTCCTGGACGTGAAGGTCGGCACCGGCGCGTTCATGAAGGACCTGGCGAACGCGCAGGAGCTGGCCCGCACCATGGTCCAGCTCGGCAAGGACTCCGGCGTCACCACGGTCGCCCTGCTCACCGACATGAGCACCCCGCTCGGCCTGGCCGTCGGCAACGCCAACGAGGTGGCCGAGTCGGTCGAGGTGCTGGCCGGCGGCGGACCGTCCGATGTGGTGGAACTCACGCTGGCCCTGGCCCGGGAGATGCTGGCCGCCGCCGGGGTGGACGCCGACCCGGAGAAGGTGCTGGCCTCGGGCGCCGCGATGGACACCTGGCGGGCGATGATCCGGGCGCAGGGCGGCGACCCGGACGCGCCACTGCCGACGGCCGCGCACACCGAGGTCCTGCGGGCCACCGAGGACGGTGTGGTCACCTCGCTGGACGCGTACGGGATCGGGATCGCCGCCTGGCGCCTCGGCGCCGGTCGCGCCCGGAAGGAGGACCCGGTCAGCTTCGGCGCCGGGGTGCAGCTCAAGGTCCGCCCGGGTGACCGGGTCCGGGCCGGTGACGTGCTGCTGGAGCTGCGAGCCGACGACGAGTCGCGGATCCCGGTGGCCCAGGCCGACGCGGCCGCCGCGATCACCGTCGGGACAGAGGCGCCCGCCCCTTCCCCGCTGCTGCTCGACCGCATAGCCTGAGCCGCCATGCAGAAGGCCGTCCCCGACCCCCGCGCGGTCCGCGAGGCCAGTCTCGACGAGCTGGCGCGTCTCGGCCTGCCCCTGCCCCCGCTGGCGTTCCCGTTGGTGTGGGAGATGGGCGACACCGTCGAACTCCGCCCGGTCGCCGAACTGGAGGCCCGGGCCGCGGTGCTGCACGTCGTCGTGGCCCGCTGCTTCGGCATGCCCACCGAGGCGGCGATGAGCTGGCTGCTCGGCTCCCACCTGGTCGATCTGGTCACCCCGCCGGAGTGGCAGTTCGTGATCGGCGCGAAGGGCGACCACCGCTCCTTCGTGCTGCACCACGACGCCGTCTTCGCGCTGGCCTGGCTGCTCGGCCTGAGCCGGCACCTGGACCCCACGGTGCCGCCGGACGACCGGCTGATGATCCAGATGCCCGACCTGCCGGCCGGTGAGAGTTTCACCGACTGGCGGTCCCGTTCGCTGGTCGCGATCCGGGACCCGGCCGAGGCCGCCGTGCTGCTGGACCTCTACTACTGCCTGGACTGGGCCTACCAGGAGGCGGAGCAGAACGGGCGGTCACTGCCCGGCGAGGTGGACAGCAACGCGATCGGCCAGCGCCGGTGGGCGCTCGAGTGGGCGGTCGTCTTCCACGGTCCCTACCACGACAAGCCGCCGGAGTGGGAAGAGGTCGACCTCTCGGTCTGAGGACTAACGCGGCCGATAGACCGCTACCTCCACCGCGGCGGTCACCGTCACGTCGTGGCCGGGCAGATCCCCCATCGGTACGTGACGCGCGCTCGGTGTCATGCCGACGAGGGTCCGCGTCTCGCCCGCCGTCAGCCTCAGCTCGCGCCGGTGGGTGGCGGCCGCGTCGAGCGTGAAGTGCTCACCGAGGCTGCCGCTGACCCGGGCCGCCTTCTCCGGGTCGACCTGGATCAGCCCGTACGCGGTGATCAGCTCGGTGAGATGGTCGGCGGCCGGGGTGACCACCAGCAGCAGCCCGTCCGGCCGCAGGATCCGCCGGTACTCCGGGCCGTTGCGGGGCGCGAAGACGTTCAGGATCACGGCCGTCGTGGCGTCGGCGACCGGCAGCGGGCGCCACAGGTCGGTCAGCGCCGCCGCGGCCCGCGGGTGCGCCTTCGCGGCCCGCCGCAGGGCCGGTTTGGAGACGTCCAGCCCGAGCCCCGTCGCGTCCGGCGAACCCTCCAGGAAGTGGGCCAGGTAGTCGCCCGTACCGGTGCCGGCGTCCACCACCAGCCCCTCGGCCCGGTGTGCGGCCAGCGCCTCCGCGATGAACCGGTAGTGCCCGGCGCTGAGGAAGGCGGCCCGGTCGGCCACCATCTCCGCGGTGTCCCCGGTGTGTGGCAGCCGGCCGGCGCTGAGGTCCACGTACCCCTGCCGGGCCATGTCGAAGCTGTGCCGGCGCGGGCAGCGCAGCGCCCGCTCCTGACGGCTGAGCGGTTCCCGGCACACCGGGCACCACAGAAACGGAATTGCTCCGTCGATCATCGGGCGCTTCCCTCTAGGCTCTGCTGATGGTTGGCATCGCACACTCCGACATCGTCAAGGCCCCGAAGGTTCTCCTGCACGACCACCTGGACGGCGGGCTGCGGCCGGCCACCATCGTGGAGCTCGCCGCCGCGGTGGGTCACGAACTGCCCACCACGGATCCCGGGCGGCTCGGCGAGTGGTTCGCCGCGGCGGCCGACTCCGGCTCGCTGGAACGGTACCTGGAGACGTTCGCGCACACCGTGGCGGTGATGCAGACCGAGGAGGGCCTGCACCGGGTCGCCAGGGAGTGCGCGCTCGACCTGGCCGCCGACGGCGTGGTCTACGCCGAGGTCCGGTACGCGCCGGAGCAGCACCTGGAGCGCGGTCTCACCCTGGACCGGGTGGTCGAGGCCGTGCACGCCGGGTTCCGCGAGGGCTGCGCCGAGGCGGAGGCGCTCGGCACGCCCATCCGGGTCGGCACCCTGCTCACCGCGATGCGGCACGCCGCCCGTTCGCAGGAGATCGCCGAGCTGGCCGTCCGCTACCGGGACACCGGCGTGGTCGGCTTCGACATCGCCGGCGCGGAGGCCGGTTTCCCGCCCACCCGGCACCTGGACGCCTTCGAGTACCTCCAGCGCGAGAACTTCCACTTCACCATCCACGCGGGCGAGGCCTTCGGGCTGCCGTCGATCTGGCAGGCGATCCAGTGGTGCGGCGCCGACCGGCTGGGTCACGGGGTGCGCATCATCGACGACATCACGGTCACCGCGGCCGAGCCGAGCGCGGTCACCACGACCGGGGGCACCCACGCCGCGCCGCCGGTGCTGGGCCGGCTCGCGGCGTACGTCCGGGACAAGCGGATCCCGCTGGAGCTGTGCCCGTCGTCGAACGTGCAGACCGGCGCCGCCCCGTCGATCGCCGAGCACCCGATCAAGCTGCTGCACGACCTCCGGTTCCGGGTCACGGTCAACACCGACAACCGGTTGATGAGCGGCACCTCGATGTCACGGGAGATGACTCTGCTGACGGAATCGTTCGGGTGGGGCTGGATGGAACTGCAGTGGCTGACGATCAACGCCATGAAATCCGCCTTCATCCCGTACGACGAGCGGTTGGTGTTGATCAATGAGGTGATCAAGCCGGCGTACGCCAAGTTGCTGAGCTGAGATTAGGACTTGTCGGATATTCCTGGATCTGAACGAACGTACGTCAAAAGAAATCGACCGTCAGCCTTGCGAACCTCGCCGTTCGGCTAGACTGCCGCCTGCAAAGTCGGCATAATCCGGCATCTCGCCTTGTCGATCGCGGGGAACCGAGTCATCGTGACTGTTATCCCGATCGACTACGATCGGGACCCGGTCGGCCTGCACCCACCCCCCACGCCGTGCCGACCGAGTAAGTGACCTTGAGAGATGCACAGCTCCACAGGCAGTGATAAAGGACCGGCGATGTCCAACTACGAGGTTGCAACATCGCGTCACACAACCGGTCCGTGTCCGGCTGCTCTTTCTCTTTGACACTTGTCGTGATGGAATCTCGGGGGCCCGACGTCGGCGAGTCGGCCGTGTGCGGTGCCCGGCGAGCCGAATGCCGGGCCCGAATCAGGAGGACGGTGACGTGAGCAAGCGCCCCAACAGCGCGAATGGCGTCATGTCGCGTCTCAGTCGACCTGCGGGTCGGCTCCGAGACCTACCGATCTGGTCAAAACTAGGCTTGATCATGTTGGTTCCGACGGTGGCTACGATCATCGTCGGTGTCAACGGCCTTGTGGACCACATCGACGAAGCCAGTAACGCGGAGCGCGCGCGCACCCTCTCGGTGCTGTCACAGGCCGCCGGTGGTCTGGTCGACCACCTTCAGGCCGAGCGCACGTTCGCCATCATGATCAACACCGCGCCGAAGGCCACCAACCCGGCCGGTTTCCAGACCGCCGTGGAGCTCTACAACAACGAGCACGCCCAGGTGGACGCGGCCAAGGAGCCCTACCTCCAGCAGAAGCAGGTCCTCGAGGATGTCCCGGAGAACGTCGGCAAGCTGATCGTTCGCCTGGACCGTAACCTCGTCGACCTGACCACCTTCCGGAGCCGGGCGGCCAAGGGCGGCGAGGACCTCAGCAACATCACGAAGACCTACGACGCGCTCATCAACGACCTGCTCCAGGTCCGTGACGCGTCGGCGCAGCTCGCCATCGACCCGGAGCTGAGCAACCACCTCCGGATGGTGGCCGCGGTCGCCCAGGCCAAGGACTACATCGCCCAGCAGCGCTTCATCGGCCAGCAGGTCGTCGGGGTCGGCGAGTTCAACCCGAAACTCCGGCAGGAGTTCCTGGAGACCCAGACCGGTTACCTCCTCGCCACCGAGACGATGAAGGCGGTCGGCACCGCCGACGAGCAGGAGCTCTTCGACAACACCGTCGTCGGCAAGCTGCGGCAGCAGGCGGAGAACCTGAGCATCCCGCTCATGGCCCTCCAGGGTGACAACATCCGGAAGATCCAGTTCAACTCGGCGGAGTGGGAAGAGGCCCTCGCCGGGTACAACACCCTCTTCCGTCAGGTGGAGACCTCGCTCGACAAGCAGATCGTGGCCGACGCCACCGACCTGCGGGACGAGACGAACCAGCAGGTCTTCCTGGAGACCAGCATCCTGCTCGGCATGCTGCTGCTGGCCATCCTGTTCGCCTGGTTGGTCGCCCGGTCGATGGCCCGCTCGCTGCGGGAGCTGCGTCAGGGTGCCCTCGCGGTCGCCCAGTTCGGCCTGCCGCACGCGGTCAGCCGGCTGCGTGACCCGGCGCTCTCCGCGTCGCTCACCCCGGCCCAGGTCGCCGACCAGATCGCCGAGCCCCTCCCGGTGCGCAGCCGGGACGAGTTCGGGCAGGTGACCGAGGCGTTCAACGCGGTTCACCTCGAGGCCGTGCGGACGGCGGCCGAGCAGGCCGCACTCCGTGCCTCCGTCGCGACGATGTTCGTCAACCTCGCCCGCCGTTCGCAGATCCTGGTCGACCGGCTCATCGGTCACCTGGACCGGCTGGAGCGCGGCGAGGAGGACCCGGACCGGCTGGCCGAGCTCTTCCAGCTCGACCACCTGGCCACCCGAATGCGTCGTAACGACGAGAACCTCCTGGTTCTCGCGGGCGCCGACTCGACCCGTGTGCAGCGCGAGCCGGCCGCTCTGATCGACGTGCTCCGTGCCGCCCAGTCCGAGGTCGAGCACTACACCCGCATCGAGTTCGGCATGATCGACCGGGATATCGAGGTCGCGGCGCACGCCGTGAACGACATGGTCCACCTGGTCGCCGAGCTCTTCGACAACGCGACCGCCTTCTCCCCGCCGAACTCCAACGTTCTGGTCGAGGCCCGGCGCGTCGGTGACAACGCCGTGCTGACCGTCGAGGACCACGGCATCGGCATCAGCCGCGAGCAGCTCCGCGACCTCAACGAGCGGCTCGCCAACCCGCCGACGGTGGACGTGGCCGTCTCCCGGATGATGGGCCTCGTCGTGGTCGCCCGGCTGGCCAACCGCCATGCCGTTCGGGTGGAGCTGCGACCGGCCGACCGCGAGCGCGGCACCGTCGCCGAGGTGGGCCTGCCCATCTCGGTTCTGGCCACCGCCGCGACCGCCCAGGTCCAGGGGCGTGGCTCGTTCGACGGTGGTCCCGGCCCCGGCCTGCCCGGCGGCTTCGGCGAGCCTCTGGCTCTGGAGAGCAGCGGCAACGGCGGCTACCCCGGTTCCAACGGCTACCCCGGCTCCAACGGCTCCAACGGTTCGGTCCCGGCGTGGTCCGACCTGACCGGCGCGGCTCCGGCCGGCTTCGGCGGGTTCAACGCCGGCGGCCACAACGGTGGTGGCGGCTTCAACGGCAACGGCAACGGCCTGGCGAACGGCTTCCACGGCCCGCGCAGCAACGAGGTCATCCCTCCGCTGCCGTCCGGTCCGCAGGGCTTCGCCGGCCTGGACGAGCTGGCCCAGCGCCGCAACAGTGAGTACCAGCGGCCGGAGAGCGACACCAACGGCTTCGGCGCGACGATACCGCGGCAGTTGCCCGCCAACCCGAACTCGTTCATGCCGCCGGTCTCGGCGCCTCCGATGCCGCCGGTCTCCGCGCCTCCGGTGTCGGCGGCCCCGTACTCGGCGGCCCCGATCGAGCCGATCTCGGCCTCGCCGGTCTCGCCCGCAGACCAGCGCAATCCGTTCGCGGCAGCGCCGCCGGCCTGGCCGCCGGTCGCCGCCGAGCGCGAACCGGCCGCCCCGCACGTGCCCGAGAACCTGGCCGCCGCGCTCGACATGACGGCCGAGATCCCGCGGTACCGTCCGGAGAACTACGAGCCCCAGCCGCAGGTGGCGCCGCCGGCAAACCCGCAGACCGCACCGATCCCGGTGTCGGCTCCGCCGGTTACCACGCCGGTCCAGGCGCAGGCCACGGCCGCGGCCCAGATGGCCTCCGCCCGGGAGGGCGCGGTTCCGTTCGCCGACGAGACGATGGAGCTGCCGATCTTCCGGGAGCTCGAGTCCGCCTGGTTCACCACCACGGCGCCCGGCGCCGAGGCCGGTCAACCCAAGGTCTCCGGCACCGGTGAGGAGTCGGTGGTCTCCCAGCGGATCCCGACCGGTGAGCCGACCCGCAACACGGGTGTTCCGCAGCAGGCGGCATCGCCCGAGGTCCGCAACCTCGACACGGCTAGTGTTGGTGCACCGGCCACGGCGGCGACCGGTTACGGCAACGGCGCGGCCCCCGCGTCGAACCCGTGGCGGACCGCGGCCGACGACGGCTGGCAGGCGGCCCGTGCGGCCGCTGAGACCCCGGTCGACTCGACCACCACGGCGGGCCTGCCGAAACGTACGCCGATGGCGCAACTCGTCCCCGGCGGTGTCGACCGGGGCGGTACCTCCGTCCAGCGCCGTACTCCTGAGGGGGTTCGCGGTCTGCTGTCCGCGTACCACCGCGGTGTTCAGCGCGGTCGCACCAAGGAACAATCGACCAACCTGGAGGACACTCCGGGAGGGCAGCAGCCCTCGCAGGCTGGCAAGGAGCATGAGGCATGACATCTACGCAGGATCTCGGTTGGCTTCTCGCCAACTTCGCCGACCGCGTTCCCGGGGTCGCGCACGCGATCGCGGTCTCCGCCGATGGTCTGCTCCTGGCGGCCTCGCGGGACCTTCCGCGTGACCGTGCCGACCAGTTGGCGGCCATCGCGTCCGGCCTGGTAAGCCTTACCCAGGGCGCCGCGCGATGCTTCGAGGGCGGCGCCGTCCTTCAGACGGTCGTCGAGATGGACAACGGATTCCTGTTCCTCATGTCCATTTCTGACGGTTCCTCCTTCGCGGTGCTCGCGGCGCGCAGCTGCGACGTCGGTCAGGTCGGCTACGAGATGGCCCTCCTGGTCGACCGCGTCGGCGAGGCGTTGACCCCCGCGCCGCGTTCCGCGGCCGGGGTGCTGGGCTGAGGCGACAGTCAGCCGGAGTCGATCAGGGGCTCATCCGGGGTTTTCGGCCGCGGACAGGCTTCGGCCGGCTACTGGTGAAAACTTTGAGAACCAATACACTTCGAGGGGCCGAGGAAGGGGTTGAGGGTGACGATGCCTGAACGCGATGAGCCGACTGGCGCGCTGGTCAGGCCGTACGCCATGACCCGTGGTCGGACCCGGCCGAAGCTTGAGATAGCGCTGGAAGCGCTGGTCGAGACAACCGTGCGCGGCCGTTCTGGAATCAGCCGCGGCGGGCAGGGTGGAAGCGAGCATCAGTACATCGCGGCGATGTGCGACGGCGGCCGAGTTCAGTCGCTGGCCGAGATCGCCGCTCGCATGCAACTGCCGCTTGGTGTGGCACGTGTGATCGTCGCCGACATGGCCTCTGACGGCCTCGTCGCTGTGTACGAGCCCACCTCGCTCGAGGATGAGACCGACGCGGTAGGCACGGAACTGCTGGAAAGGGTGCTGAGTGGACTTCGCAGGCTCTGACATGTCTCACCGTCCCGCTGCGGGACGCGTGACATCGGCGAAGATTGTCATCGCCGGTGGCTTCGGCGTCGGTAAGACGACGCTGGTGGGGTCGGTCTCGGAGATCACCCCGCTGACCACCGAGGCGATTATGACCTCGGCCGGTGTGGGTGTCGACGACAACCGGCAGGTGCCGGGCAAGATGACCACGACCGTGGCCATGGACTTCGGCCGGATCAGCATCGACCGTGACCTGATCCTCTACCTGTTCGGTACCCCCGGCCAGACGCGGTTCTGGTTCATGTGGGACGAACTGGTCCGGGGTGCCATCGGTGCGGTCGTGATGGTGGACACGCGTCGGCTCGCCGACTGCTTCGCCGCCATCGACTTCTTCGAGCATCGCCGCCTGCCGTACCTGGTGGCGATAAACTGCTTCGACGGCATGCAGTACCACAACGCGCAGGACGTGCGGGACGCTCTGGCGATCTCGAGCGACGTGCCCGTGGTCAGCTGCGACGCCCGTAACCGCGAGTCGACGAAGAACGTCCTCATCTCGCTTGTCGAGTATGTGCTGACGATGCGTCGCACCCGCGCGACCGCGCCCGCCTGAGCAGAGACCGTCTGACGAGTCGCTCCACTGGAGAGGCTCAGCACCCAGTCAACGGTCGAAAGCCCCGTCCCGCCGGTGGAGACCCTCCACTGGCCGGTGCGGGGCTTTCGCGCGCTCTCCGGCCGTTCGTCATCGTATATGAGCGGTCACCCGTTGTCACAAGCCGTTCCCAGTAACCGGATCAACTCGTTCAGCTCGTCGATCCGGTGCTCCGGGAGGTAGGTGTCCGGGTCCACCCGCATCCCGGGAGCGCCCGGGTAGGCGGCGTTCGTGACGAGCACTGAGAAGCCCCAGACGGAAATCCTGGGCCCGGAGGTGGTCGAGTACCGCGAGGGCGCCCCTACGCGGCGTGCGGACCCGCTCAGCGCCCGCGTGGTGCGTCGCGACGGCGTGGTCCAGCCGTTCGTCGTCCGGTTCGGCGCCGCAGCGGTGGGCGATCGTCCGGAGCGTCTCCCGGGTCCCGCCGAGCGCCCCCACGATCCGCTGCGGGAAACTCGCCACCATCGCCGCCCGGAACTCCTCCGCCGGCACCCCGAGCGCCGCCGCCGTCTCGCCGAACGTCCCCGGCCGCAGCGCCTCAGCCGCGGGATCCGTCAACGTCCCGAAGAAATCGAAAATCACCGCGCGCATCGCGCCATCATCACAAAACCCTTCACCGGTACGGGTTGAGCAGTCCTCGACCGCACAACCCCCGAACCGTGGCGCACCGCGATCCGCTGCCGGGTCCCGCCCGTGCGGCACCGCCGGGCTTTGCCGCCCACTCCATCTCCCATCAACGCCGTCCCGCCGCGAAGGACACGACTCGGGGCACAACCCGGCGAGCAGAGCGCCGGGAGCGGGCCGGGGAACGGCGGAGGGGCCGCGACCGGGTGGTCGCGGCCCCTCCGAGGGATCAGGGCGGGGTCAGCGGCCGCCGTACCCCGCGCTGTTGTTGCGGTATTCGTCGGCGGGCTGGCCGTCACGGGTGAAGTCCCAGCCGCCGGCCGCCTCGCGCCCGGGACGGCCGCCCATGGCGAAGCCGCCGATCTCCTGGCCGCGCCGCCAGCCACGGAAGTAGCCCGTGGTGTGTGCCGCGATCGAGGCGGCGTCGCGGACGATGCGAATCGGGCGTTCCTCGCGCAGCGGGGAGCCGGGGACCAGGTTGGCCTGTGGCACCCGCTTGGGCAGACCGGCCGAGGTCTCCGCGGCGACGGCCGGGGTGGCCGCCTTCTCCGCGGCGCGCCAGCCGCTGTCGTTGGGGTTGGTCCAGGTGACGTCGTCGTTGGTGTCGGTGTGGCCGGTGAACCAGGCCGACCGGGCCGCCGCGAAGATCAGCAGGTCGCCGTCGCTGCTGTCGGACGGGACCGGCGGTGCGGAGCTGCGGTCCAGGGCGGTCAGCCTGCCGCCGTTGTGGCCGCGGTCGTCGCTGTCCGGCCGGCGCACCGGCGGGGTGGCGGCGGCGCCGCCCATCTGGTCGAGCCCGGGAAGGCGGGCGCGCTTGCCGTTCTTCGCCTGGTCGACGAGACGCAGCGCCGGCTCCTTGGGCAGTTCCAGGGCGGGCGGCTCCTGCGGCATGTCGTGCCACGGCGGCCGGACGCGGCCACCGGGCGGCGAGCTGACCGAGGAGGCGACGGGCGCCTCGTCCTTCTCCGTGTTGAGCAGCGGCCAGTTGGCCCGGGAACCCGGCTCCGGCATCTCCTGGGCGGGCCGCTGGGCCGGCATCGGGAGGCTGAAGTCGGTGGGGCCGGCCGGTGTGCCGTTGGCGGCCGGCTGCTGACGGGGCGTGGTCGACGGGCGCGGCGGGATGACCGTGCGCCGCTCCGACCGGGCCCGGCTCAGCTCGGCGTTGGCCAGGGTGGGCCGGAACGGCTCGCCGGCCTCGGCGGGTGTGCTCGCGGCAGCGGGCGGCACCGACGACGGGCGGGCGGGCGGAACCGACGTGGGGCGGACCGGCGGCACCGAGGACGGGCGGGCCGGGTTGCGTGTCGCCGGCGCCGGACGGGACCCCGGGGTGATCGGGGTCATGCCGGGCGGGGGCGGCGGCACCGAGACCGGGCGGTTCAACGGGTTCGTGGAGCGGCCGGGCAGGCCGTTCGCCGCGGCCGGGGCCATCGGGGGCGGCCCGATCGGGTCCGGCGCGACCGGCGGCGCGGTCATCGGGCGGGGCGTGGCCGGGCCGGCGCCGGTGGAGGCCGGCTCGGGGCGGCCACGACGGCCGAAGCGGCTGCCGTTGTCGCCGGTCGGCACGGGCTCGAGCGCGGGCGGCTCGGTGCCGCGGCGGGTGCCGCGACGGCCCACGTTCGGTCCGGTGAGCGGCGGGGTGGCCCGGGCGGTGAGCGTGCCGACCAGGGCGGAGCAGGCGGCGTCGCAGGAGCGGATGGCCGAGATCGCCTGGCGGACCGCGTCGGCCGCGGCCGGGGCGAGGGACTTGTTGACGCCGCCCCGGCGCGGGGACTCGCTGATCGCGACCTGGAGGGCGGTGACGGCGGAGCCGACCTCGCCGGAGGACCCGGCGCCGGCCCGGACCAGCTCCGCGGTGATCTCCCGCAGAACCTGGTCGGAGTCGCCGGCCCGGCCGGTCAGCCGGCCGGGCTCGGGCACCGCGTCGAGAACGGCCAGGCAGACGGGGTGGGCGGGATCCGGGTACGCCCGGAGGGCCGCCGGGTAGAGCTCACGGAGGACCTCGCGCAGGGCGACGGCCGCCGCGTTCCGGCCGCCCAGCATCGCCACGTGGGCGGCGAGGACCGGCTTGTAGCTGACGAGCTCCCGGGGAGCGGGCAGGGTGACCGCGGCGATCGCGCCGGCCTGCAGCGCCCGGGCCAGGCCGACGGCCCGCCGGGCGGCCGCAGGCGCCGCGATCTCCTCGGGAGAGTCGTCGTCAGAGAAGCGTTCGGCGAAGTCGTCGGCGTCGTCGTCGTCGACGACCACGAGTGGCCGGCCCGCCGCGGTGAGGAGTGACGTCACGACGTGGTCGTCGCTGTCGGCGGCGACCGCCGCGTCGCTGAAGCCCGTCGTCCGCTCCACGAGCAGCGTCCCCAGCTGGGCGTAGCCGGCCGGGTCGTCGCTGATCTCATGGACGCCGAGCAGCCGGCCTGCGTCGTCCACCACGGCGACGGTCAGTGGTGCGGCCGAGGCCGTACGCACCGAATCATCAGCCGACGCGAGACCGCAGTACACGCGCACGAGCGCCACGGCGTCGTCCTCCTCCCCGGGAGTGCTTCTCTGTGGCCAAGGATTGATATTCCCTGGTAATCGGTCAGTCACGCCAGTCCACAGCGGCAGAGATCTTGCCGATCACCGAACGCCAACCGAGGCTCGCCTGTTGTGCCCCGATTTTCTTCAATCGACGGCGACCGAAGAATCCGCCCATTCCGCCCTTCTCCGCGGTTCGGAGGGACTCGTCGAGATCGTCGAGAGGCGAACCGGGCGACAGCGCCAGGATCACCGGCTTGATACGAAGCGCGAACCCCAGGTCGCGGGCGACCTCGCCGGCGTTGATGAGCAGCGGCAGATCCCACGTGTCATGGCCGCCGCGCAGGTTCTCCACCACGAGGTCGAGCTCGTAGCGGTCCTCCGGCTGCGGGTCGATGTCGCTCGACTCTACCCGCTCGGCCAGGTCACCCCAGGTGTCCAATTGTGCGAGATCGTGCGGAGCACCCGAACGAAGGAAGGAGACGAGCGACTCGGGCGTCTTGAAGGCGAGCAGGCGGCCCTTGTGACTGAGGAACATGGGCACCTCCTCGTCATCCGCCTGGGCCGCGGGCTCCTCCTCGAAGTCAGCCGGATCCGGCTCCTCGGCGGACTTGCCCTCCTCCGCATCGCCGTCGGAGAGGAGCGCCTGGTACTCCTCGTCGACGATGACCTCTTCCTCCTTCTCCTCGGCGCGCTTCTTGCGGGCCTCGAAGGGGTCGTCCTCATCGACCTGGACCTCGGTGGGCGTGAGCTCGGACGCCTTCCGGTACGCCCGGAGGGTCAGCGCCACCCCGGCCGGCAGCGCGATCTCCACCGGCGAGACGCGGACTTGCTCCCAAAGCTCCCGCCCGGAAGTCCCCTCGGACGAGGGCTTCTCGGCCACCGGCGCGGACGCCTCGGGCTCGTCGGACTGGCTGGTCACGGTGACCTCCGGGTGATCTGGGGGTGGCGGGACGGGTGACTCTGGGCACACACCCTAGTCGGCAACGCTGTGTGACAACCGCCCCGTCCCCAGCGCCCATCCGAACTGGTGTCGTCAGTAGCCCTTCGGGTGCCACACGGTCTTGGTCTCCAGCAGAGCGGTCATCGGCCGGAGCCCGGGGTCGGCGGTGAAGTCGACACCGCCGGTCACCGGCCGGATCACCCGCTTCAGCGTGCCCGCCGCGGCGCGTTCCAGCTCGACGGCCACGTCGGGGTGGTCGACGCCGGTGAGATCGATGGCGTTCACGTCGTCGTGCGAGGCGAGCCACGGTGCGGTCTCCGCGTACCGGCCGGTGAGGAGGTTCACCACGCCACCCGGTACGTCCGAGGTGGCCAGCACCTCGGCCAGGGTGATCGCCACCTGCGGGCCGGCGGCCAGAACGACCACCGTGTTGCCGGTCACGATCGCCGGGGCGACCACGCTGACCAGCCCGAGCAGCGAGGGCGGGGCGACCACGGCGACGACGCCGGTGGGCTCCGGGGCGGAGATGTTGAAGAACGGGCCGGCCACCGGGTTGGCGCCGCCGGCGACCTGGGCGATCTTGTCGGACCAGCCCGCGTACCAGACCCAGCGGTCGACGGCCGCCGACAGCTCGGAGGACCGCACGCCCAGCGCGGTGAACTCGGCGCGCCGGGCCTCCGTCATCTCGGCGATCCGGTAGAGGACCTGGCCCCGGTTGTACGCCGTGGCGCCGGCCCATTTGGGCTGGGCGGCCCGGGCGGCGAGCACCGCGTCCCGGGCGTCCTTGCGGGATGCGAGCGCCACGTTGTCGCCGTCCACCAGGTAGGTCCGTCCTGACTCGCTGCGAGGAAAGGCGCCGCCGATGTAGAGCTTGTAGGTCTTGCGCACGGAAAGCCGGCCCGGCTCAGCGGGGGCCTTCACGGAAGATGACTTAGGCAAGGTACGCCTCCAGGCCGTGCCGGCCGCCCTCCCGGCCGTAGCCGGATTCCTTGTAGCCGCCGAACGGCGACGCCGGGTCGAACTTGTTGAACGTGTTGGCCCACACCACACCGGCCCGCAGTTTGTCGGCCACGGCGAGGATCCGCGAGCCCTTCTCGGTCCAGATGCCGGCGGAGAGCCCGTACGGAGTGTTGTTGGCCTTGGCGACGGCCTCCTCGGGCGTACGGAAGGTGAGCACCGACAGCACCGGGCCGAAGATCTCCTCGCGGGCGATCCGGTGCGCCTGGGTGACCCCGGTGAAGATCGTCGGAGCGAACCAGAAGCCCCGGTCCGGCAGCGTGCACTCCGGCGACCAGCGCTCGGCGCCCTCGGATGCGCCAATTTCCGACAATTCGGTAATGCGGGCGAGCTGTGCGGCCGAATTGATCGCGCCGATGTCGGTGTTCTTGTCCAGCGGGTCGCCCACCCGCAGCGTGGCCATCCGCCGCTTCAGCGAGGCCAGCAGCTCGTCGGCGACGGACTCCTGGACCAGCAGCCGCGAGCCCGCGCAGCAGACGTGCCCCTGGTTGAAGAAGATGCCGTTGACGATGCCCTCGACGGCCTGGTCGATCGGGGCGTCGTCGAAGACGATGTTGGCCGCCTTGCCGCCCAGCTCCAGGGTGAGCCGCTTGCCGGTGCCGGCCGCCGCGCGGGCGATCTCCCGGCCCACCTCGGTGGAGCCGGTGAAGGCCACCTTGTTCACGTCCGGGTGCTGGACCAGGTAGGCGCCGGTGTCGCCGGCCCCGGTCACGATGTTGACCACACCCGGCGGCAGCTCGGCCTGGCGGCACACGTCGGCGAAGAAGAGCGCGGACAGCGGGGTGGTCTCGGCCGGCTTGAGCACCACGGTGTTGCCGGTGGCCAGCGCGGGCGCGATCTTCCAGGCCAGCATGAGCAGCGGGAAGTTCCACGGGATGACCTGGCCGGCCACCCCGATCGGGCGCGGGTCGGGGCCGAAGCCCGCGTACGCCAGCTTGTCCGCCCAGCCCGCGTAGTAGAAGAAGTGTGCCGCCACGAGCGGCAGGTCGACGTCGCGCGACTCCTTGATCGGCTTGCCGTTGTCCAGTGACTCGAGCACGGCCAGTTCGCGGGAGCGCTCCTGGATGATCCGGGCGATCCGGAACAGGTACTTGGCGCGCTCGGCGCCGGGCAGGGCCGACCAGGGGCCGAAGGCGCGGCGGGCCGCCGCCACGGCACGGTCGACGTCCTCCGGGCCGGCCGCGGAGACCTCGGCCAGCACCTCCTCGGTGGCCGGGTTCACCGTCTTGAAGACGTTGCCGTCCTTGCCGCCGTCGAAGGCGCCGTCGATGAACAGCCCGTAGGACCCGGCGATGTCTACTACGGAACGGGATTCGGGTGCTGGTGCGTACTCGAACATGCCTCTTCCTAACGGGTTTCTCCCGCAGTGCGGCGGAGCCGCCTTGAATGACTCAGTCCAGGGTGAAGTAGTCCGGACCGGCGTAGTGGCCGGTGGTCAGCTTGGTGCGCTGCATGAGCAGGTCGTTGAGCAGCGAGGAGGCGCCGAACCGGAACCGGTCGGGGCTGAGCCAGTCGTCGCCCACCGTCTCGTTGATCAGCACGAGGTACTTGATCGCGTCCTTGGTGGTCTTGATCCCGCCGGCCGGTTTGACCCCGATGATCCGCCCGTGCCGGGCCCGGAAGTCGCGGACCGCCTCCAGCATGACCAGGGTGATCGGGAGGGTGGCGTTGACCGTCACCTTGCCGGTGGAGGTCTTGATGAAGTCGGCGCCGGCCAGCATCGCGAGCCAGGAGGCCCGGCGGATGTTGTCGTACGTCGCCAGCTCACCGGTCTCCAGGATGACCTTGAGGTGGGCGCCGCCGCACGCCTCCTTGACCGCGGCGATCTCGTCGAAGACCCGCGTGTACTCCCCGGCCAGGAACGCGCCCCGGCTGATCACCATGTCGATCTCGTCGGCGCCGTCGGCGACCGCCTCCCGGGTGTCGGCGAGCTTCACCTCGAGCGGCGCCTGACCGGACGGGAAGGCGGTCGCGACGCTGGCCAGGTGCACTCCGGAACCCGACAGGGCCTCCGCGGCGACCTTGACCATCGCCGGGTAGACGCAGATCGCCGCGGCCGGCGGGCAACTGGGGTCGGCCGGGTCGGGCCGCCTCGCCTTGGCGCAGAGCGCCCGCACCTTGCCCGGGGTGTCGGCGCCCTCCAGCGTGGTGAGGTCCACCATCCGGATGGCCAGGTCGATCGCCTTGGCCTTGGAACTCGTCTTGATCGACCGGGTCGCGAGCGCAGCCGCCCGCGCCTCGACGCCCACCTTGTCGACCCCGGGGAGGCCGTGCAGGAACGAGCGGAGATCGGACAGTTCAGCGGCCGCTGTCACAGTCATGAGAACGATTCTACGCAACCCCGTAGCAGTTGATCATGTTGGAACGATTAGGTTGTTGCCGTGGATGTCCTTGTCGTAGACCACCCGCTGGCTCAGACCCGGCTCACCGCGATGCGCCGTACCGAGACCGACTCCGGGGTCTTCCGTGCCTCGCTGCACGAACTCACCACGATGGTGGTCTACGAGGCGGCCCGCCTCTTCGCCGTCGAGAAGTACCCCATCGAGACGCCGGTCGCGCCGACCGAGGGCACCCGGCTGGCCAACCCGCCGCTGATCGTCCCGGTGCTCCGGGCCGGTCTGGGCATGGCCGACGCCGCGCTCGCGCTGCTGCCCGAGTCGTCGATGGGCTTCGTGGGCCTGGCCCGGGACGAGGAGACGCACGAGCCGCGCGCCTACATGGAATCGCTGCCCGGCGACCTGACCGGGCAGCCGGTCCTGGTTCTCGACCCGATGCTGGCCACCGGCGGCTCGCTGCTGCACTGCTGCCGGCTGCTCGCCGACCGCGGCTGCACCGACATCATCATCTGCTGCGTGCTGGCCGCCCCCGAGGGCGTCGACCGGCTGAAGGACTCCGGCCTGCCGCTGCGCCTGGTCACCGCGTCGATCGACCAGGGGCTCAACGAGAAGGCCTACATCGTGCCCGGCCTGGGCGACGCCGGCGACCGTCAATTCGGCGGCATGCGCCGCTTCTGAGAACCCGTTCCGGGTACGGCGACGGCCGTACCCGGAAGCCGGACCACCGATCTACGCCCGGTGCGGGCGGCACGGGCGTGAGTGGGCAGCAGGTCGCGGCCTTGTGCGTACGATATGACTGGTTTTATGGGGTTGTGTAGTTCCAGGAGAGGGCCTGGCCCGCTGAGAACGGCATGACGCCGTGGAAGACGGCGGGCTCGCCCGCGAAGACCAGCGGGAGGAAGTGCCGGTCGGACTCCCACATCGGGATCTTTCCGGCCAGCACGTCGGTGACCTCGACCCAGTGCAGACTGCCCTCGTCGTTGGCGGTGTGCGGGTCGCCGGTCCAGGACGTGATCCGGAAGAGGAAACCGAACCAGTTCTCCCCGTTCCGGCCGAAACCGGGCCAGGAGATCGTGCCGGCCAGGTCGAGGCCGGTGCAGTCGAGCCCGGCCTCCTCGTGGATCTCCCGGCGCATCCCGGCCACCACGTCCTCGCCGGGCTCCAGCTTGCCGCCCAGGCCGTTGAACTTGCCGTAGTGGATGTCGTCCGGCCGGGCGTCCCGCCGGATCATCAGCACCCGCGAGCCGTCCGGGGAGAACACGTAACCGAGGGTGGCCAGGATCGCTTGCACCGGTGCACCTTACCGGCGCGGGCCGGAGCCCCACCCGCGCCGGTCCGGTGGTCAGCGGTCCAGGAGCGCGAAGAGGCTCTCCCAGCGGTCGACGATGCTGTCCGGGGTGAACCGCTGGACCGACTCGCGGCCCGCGGAACCGAGGCGGACCCGCAGATCGTGGTCCTCGATCAGGCGGCCCAGGCCGTTCGCGAACCCGCCCACGTTGCCGGGCGTGACGACCAGGCCACCGCTGACCTCGTCGTCGATCAGCTCCCGGATGCCGGGCGCGCAGTCGAACGCCACGGTGGGCAGCCCGTACGCCATCGCCTCCATCAGGGCGATCGGGAAGCCTTCCTGGCGCGACGGCAGCACGTAGATCGACGACGCGCTGAGCGCGGTGTCGATGTCGCTGGTCTTGCCCTGGAACAGCGCGGTGTCGTCGAGGCGGTGCTCCCGGGCCAGCGCCCGCAGCGCCTGCTCGTCCGGCCCGGCGCCGTAGATCTTGAGCTGCCAGTCCGGATGCCGCGGCCCGACCTGCGCCCACGCCTCGATGAGCATGTCGAGGCCCTTCTCGTGAGAGAGCCGGCCGAGTGTCACGACCGTCTTCTCGTTGAGCGTGGGCAGGGTCTGTGGGGTGATCATCAGGGGGTTCGGCATGGCACCCACGTTGGACATGCCCGCCCGGGCCCACGCGTCCGCGTCGGCGTCGGTCAGCGACAGGTGGATGTCCATCCCGTCGTAGAACTCGCGGACCCGCTGGAACCGGCTGCTGGCCCGGCAGGCCTCGAAGGACTCGTGGGACATGCCGATGACCTGCATGCCGGTGGTGTCGGCGGCGGCCACCCACTCGCCGGCCCACACCTGGGCGGCGATCACCACGGCGCCGGGGCCGGCGGTACGGAGGATCTCGCTGAGCCGTCGCACTCCGCCCTCGAAGATCTGCTGCCGTTTGCGGTTCCGCAGGGTGAACCCGGGGCTCAGGGCGGCCACCCCGGTCACCTTGCGCCGCCGCGGCAGCCGCTCGGCGTGCAGTGTGATCGTCTCGTACGGCAGTTCGCTGCCGAAGTCCCGGACGTTGACGGCCGGCTCGACACCGATCAGCCGAACCCGGTGCCCGCGGGCGGTGAACAGCCGGGCGACATCGTGCGCCCACTGGTTCAGGCCGCCGAGTTCGTTCACGGTGTTGCAGACGATGAAGATGTCCCGGTGCTCAGCCACGACGGTCACCCGTCCGGAAGAAGTGGTCGACGACGGCCTTGGCGGCCTGCCCGGTGTCGTACTCGCCGAACTCGGCGACGAACTCGCGACGTTTGCCGGCGAAGGCGGTGGCGTTGCCGTCCAGGTCAGCGATGGCGGCGATCAGTTCCTCCGAGGTACGGGTGAGCGGACCGGGCGCGGTCGAGGCGAGATCGAAGTACGACCCCCGGCTGCTGCCCACATAGTCGTCGTAGTCCGGCACGTGGAAGATCATCGGCCGGTCGAGCAGCGAGTAGTCGAACATCAGCGACGAGTAGTCGGTGATCAGCGCGTCGGAGATCTGCATCAGCGGGGTCACGTCGTGCACGTTCGCCACGTTACGGACCGAGTGGCCGTACGCCGGCGGCAGCGCGAACGACACGAGGTAGTGCGGGCGGACCAGCAGGATCGTGTCCTCACCGAACCTCTGCACGAAGTCGTCGAGGTCGAACGGCAGCTCGAGGCCGGAGCGCCGTTTGATCTCCTCCGGCCGGAACGTCGGCGCGTAGAGCACCACCCGCCGCCCGTCGGTGATCCCGAGCTTCTCGCGCAGCTTGGCGAGCTCCTTCTCGTTGCCGCCGTTGACCAGCGCGTCGTTACGCGGGTAGCCGGTGCGCAGCAACTCGGCGCCGACCCGCATGCCCTTGGTCAGGGTGCGCTCGTCGTGCTCGGAACGGACCAGGAAGTAGTCGAACCGGTCGATCGCCGACTGCCACTTGCGCTGCTGCGTCTCGGTCTGCGCCTTGATGGTCGCCTCGTCGAAGCCCATCCGTTTGAACGCCGAACCGTGCCAGGTCTGGATGTACGTGGTCTCCGGCCGCTTGCGCAGGTCGTGCGGGAAGCCCTGGTTGTCGATCCAGAACTCGGCCTGGCCGAGCGCCTGCAAATACGCCCACGAGTTGCGCATGACCAGCTTGGCCTCGGACGGGAAACCGGTCGGATGAGTCGCGTACACCCAGATCGGGGTGAACTTGATCCCCTGCCGCTGCATCTCCTCGTAGATGGCGCGCGGGCTGTCCGAGAACTGCTTGCCCATGTGGCTCTCGAAGACGACCGTGCCCTTCTTGACCGGCATCCTCAGGAAGACGTTCTCGTACCAGGACAGCTTGGTGGCCCGCTTGTTGCGGCGCTGGCGCAGCGAGGTCTGCAACTCGGCGGCCCGCTCCCAGGCGCGGCTGCCGATGCTGGTGTTGCGCACCCCGCTGATCGCGGCGGTGCCCAGCTTCGCGGCGCTGCCGTCGGCGTCCAGCCGCAGCGCCACGTTGCCGCTGTCGGTGCGGTAGCCCTGGAGCAGGTCGGCGGTGAGGCGGGTGAGCTTGGGCCGGGCCGGCAGCCGCAGCGCGTCGGTCACCTCGTCGTCGGCGAACAGGGCCAGGTCGGCGCTGTCGGTGCCGACGGCCAGGTGCAGCCGGACCGAGTAGTTGGGGTCGATGAGACCGACCGGGCGCAGCAGCTTCTCCGGCTCGAAGGTGACCGTCCAGCCGATCCGCTGCTCGTCCACGACGAGCTGCGCCCTGGTCTTGAACACCCGGCGCTTGCTGCGCCGCTCGGAGAAGACCAGCTGCGCCTTCGGCGCCGACTCGACGGTGATCCGGCCGAGCGGGTTGCCGAACGAACCGGCGATGGTGACCAGCTCGCCGTCGCGGTGGACGCTGTCGATCCGGCCGCCCAGGCGCAGCTTGCTGAGCGGGCGGTCCTGGAGGCCCAGCTCGGTGACGTCCAGCACCGCGCGGCCCAGTTCGTCGTCCAGGTGCCGGTCCGACCAGTACACCCGGCCGTCGTGGACCACCAGATCGGCGGTCAGGTGCGGCTGGAACGGCTTGCCGACCATGTAGTCGTGCACCGTGGCCACACCGTGGTAGTCGCCCTGCCGGGCCAGGTAGGCGGCCATCGCGGGCAGCGGCTTGGCCTGGCGGAACGCCTCCGGCTGGAGGGTCTCCAGGTAGGGCCGGGCGGCGTCGACCAGGGCCCGCTGGTTCTCCTCCGGGAGGGTGCCGAGCCGGGCCAGGTGCACCCGCAGGTCGTTCTCGATGAACCGGATGTCCTTCTGCAACCGCAGGTCGCCGGCGTCGTGCTTGGTCAGCAGGTCGTCGATCTTGCGGGTGACGATGATCCGGTCGGTGATGTTGCGGATGTCGGCGGCCCGGCGGGTGATCGAGAGGTTCGCCGCCTTGCGCTCGATGTTCCACGTGTAGATGCGCTGCGGGATGATCGCTATCTTCTTCGCCGCGAGGTACGCGTGCGCCGAGAACAGGTTGTCCTCGTACAGCCGGTCCTCCAGGAAGACCAGGTTCTCCCGGGTCAGGAAGTCGTGACGGTACAGCTTGTTGGTCGACAGCACGTCGTAGAGCAGCTCGGGCTGGTCGTGCAGCGACTCGTAGACCACCTTGCTCTGGACCAGCCAGGGCATCCAGGAGGTCTCCCGGCCGGTCGCCACGTCGTGCCGGACGCAACGGCCGATGACCATGTCGGCGTGCGACTGCTCGGCCATCGCCACCATGTTGCGGCAGGCGTGCGGGTCCAGGGTGTCGTCACTGTCCAGGAACATGATGAACCGGCCCCGGGCCGCCGCCACACCCCGGTTGCGGGGCGCGCCGCAGTGGCCCGAGTTGGCCTCCAGCCGGATGTAGCGCACCACGTCCGGGTGCTCCGCGACGAGCCGCTCCACCACGGCCTGCGTGCCGTCCGTGCTGTGGTCGTCGCAGACGATCACCTCGTGGCTGCGCAGCGACTGGTTCAGCACCGAGCGGACCGCGGTCTCGATCCGGGCCGCGTCGTTGTAGACGATGACCACGACTGTGACGTCTGGGGGCCGGGGCTGGGGCGAGGTCACGGCTTACGTGGTCCTTTCTCAAAGTTCAACGCATCCGTCGTCCGTCGTCGCAGCCGGGAGGCGGGGTGTGCACGGGACACGGTGATGGGGGGCGGGGCCCAAGGCGGTCAGCATCATAGGCTACAACCAGCGGGCTCATGTCCGGCTCGCGATCAAGGCGGTGGTGAATGGCCGCCGCCGGTGTCGTCGCCCGGATGGCGAGATCAGCTAGCCTCGGTGCGGGATTCGGAGAACGAGAGGACGTTTCGTGAAGGTACTAATCGCCGGTGGCGCCGGTTTCATCGGCAGCACGATCGCGTCCTGTCTGCTCGACAACGGGCACCAGCCCGTCATCCTGGACAATCTGGTCACCGGCCGCCGGGAGTTCTGCGAGGGCCGGCCCTTCTACGAGGGTGACATCGCCGACACCGCGATCCTCGACCGGATCTTCGACGAACACCCGGACGTCACGGCCGTGGTGCACTGCGCGGCGCTCATCGTGGTGCCGGAGTCGGTGGAGCGCCCGGTTCATTACTACCGGGAGAACGTGGCGAAGACCCTGGAGTTCGTCGACCACCTGATCGGCAAGGGCGTCACCCGGCTGCTGTTCAGCTCGTCGGCGTCGATCTACCAGCCCGGCGAGGACTTCACCGTCGACGAGAGCTCGGCCCTCACGGCGCTCAGCCCCTACGCGCGGACCAAGCTGATCGTCGAGCAGATGCTGAGCGACATCACCGCCGCGACCCCGATCAAGGTGCTGTCGCTGCGCTACTTCAACCCGATCGGCTCCGACCCGAAGATGCGGACCGGCCTCCAGCTGCGGTCCCCGAGCCACGCGCTGGGCAAGCTCATCGAGGTCTACCGGGAGGGCAAGCCGTTCCCGGTCACCGGCGTCGACTACCCGACCCGGGACGGCTCCGGCATCCGCGACTACGTGCACGTGTGGGACCTGGCCGGCGCCCACCTGCGGGCCCTCGAGGTCTTCGACACGCTGCCCTTCGAGAACGGGTCGCTCGCCATCAACCTGGGCACCGGCACCGGCACCACGGTGCTGGAGTTCGTCGAGGCGTTCAACCAGGTGGCCGACCGCGCGGTCGAGGTCGGGCACGCCCCGCGCCGCCCCGGCGACTCGGCCGGCGCCTACACCCGCAGCAGCCGCGCCGCCGACCTGCTGGGCTGGCGGGCCGAGCACAGCGTGGCGGACGGCATCCGGGACTCGCTGAACTGGTTCGCCCAGCGGGAGCGGATCCTGCCCGACCTTTCCACCCGATAGTTCCCTCAAGCGGGCGGGTCGGCGGCTGATGATCTGACCGACCTGGGGATCGGCTCGGATGACTCGGGCCACTATCGTTGCGTCACATGACCCCCATCCCGCTCGCCGAGGAACTCCTCCTCCTCGCGTATGACGACCAGACCGGAAAGGCCACGGGTTCCCGCATCGGGCTCGACCTGGGCATGGCCGCCGCGGTGCTGATCGACCTGGCGCTGGCCAACCGGATCGCGTACGCGGCCGACGGCTACCTGAAGGTCGTGGACGCCACACCGCTCGGCGACCCGGTCGCCGACGCCGTGCTGGGAAAGGTCGCGTCCGACGAGCCGCACACCCCGGCCCAGTGGCTACAGCGCCTGCGTCACCGGCTGCGGACCCGGGTGCTCGAGGACCTGTGCGCCCGGGGTGTCGTGCAGGACGTGGACGAGACCCAGATGGGCGTCATCCACGTGCACCGTTACCCGACCAGCGATCCGGCGTACGAGGCCGAGATCCGGCAGCGGCTGGCGGCCGCGCTGACCGGCGACACCCTGCCCGACGAGCGGACGGCCGCGCTGGCCACCCTGCTCGTCGCGGCCCGGATGGAGCCGGCGCTGAAACTCCCGGCCGGGGAGTCCGAGCGGGCCCACGAGCGGCTGGCGGAGATCGCCAGCAACGCCGGCTTCGTGGGTGACGTCTCCCTGGAGGACTCCATCGTGCGGCCCAGCGTCGCGCTGGTGGTGGCCACCCTGGGCCGGGCCATCCAGGCCGCGCTGGGCGCGCCCAAGCCGATCTGACCGCTCTCCCGGGGCTTCGCGGGAAGCCCCGGGGACGGTTCCTAGACGCCGAGCGTTGCCGCGATCTCGGCGCGAAGGACCCGCAGGTCCGCCGCCGCGCGGGTGCGGGCCGTCGCCGGGTCGCCCTGGACGACCACTTCGAGGTACGCCTTGAGCTTCGGCTCCGTGCCGGACGGCCGGATCACGACGCGGGTCGTGGCGGTGCGGAAGGTCAGCACGTCGTTCTCCGGCAGCAGGTCGGTCGTCTCGGTGACCGGGGCGCCGAGAAGCGTCGCCGGCGGGTTGCGCCGGGCCCGGCCCATCGCCACCCCGATCTCGGCGAGGTCGTCGACACGGACCGACAGCTGGTCGGTGGCGTGCAGGCCCAGTTCGCGGGCCAGCTCGTCGAGGCGGCCGGCCAGGGTACGGCCCTCCGCCTTCAAACCGGCGGCCAGCTCGGCGACGGTCAGCGCCGCGGTGATGCCGTCCTTGTCCCGGACCAGGGCCGGGGCCACGCAGTAGCCGAGCGCCTCCTCGTAACCGAACGCCAGGTGCTCGGCGGCCCGGACGATCCACTTGAAGCCGGTCAGGGTCTCGGCGTAGGGGACGTCACGGGCGGCGCACAGGCGGCCCAGCATCGACGACGAGACGATCGTGGTGGCGTACAGGCCGGGAGTGCCCCGGCGGATCAGATGGTCGGCCAGCAGCACACCCAGCTCGTCACCGCGCAGCGGCCGCCAGCCGTCCGGGCCCGGGATCGCCACGGCACAGCGGTCGGCGTCCGGGTCGTTCGCGATGGCCAGGTCGGCGCCGTGCTCCCCGGCCAGCGCCAGCAGCCGGTCCATGGCGCCCGGCTCCTCCGGGTTCGGGAACGCCACGGTCGGGAACTCGGGGTCCGGCTCGGCCTGCGCCGCGACGATCGCCGGTGCGGGGAAACCGGCCGCCACGAACGCCTCGGCGAGCGTCGACCCGCCGACCCCGTGCATCGGGGTGTACGCGATCGTCAGGTCACGCGGGCCGGACGGGTCCAGGACGGCGGCCGCGCTCCGCACGTACCCCTGGGCCACCTCCGCACCCAGAAGCGTGCCCGGACCGCCCAGCGGGACCGACGCGACGCTCGGGACCGCCCGGATGGCGGCCTCGATGCCGGCGTCGGCCGGCGGGACGATCTGCGCCCCGTCGCCGGCCGGACCACCCAGCGCCGCGCCCAGATAGACCTTGTAGCCGTTGTCCTGGGGCGGGTTGTGGCTGGCGGTCACCATCACCCCGGCGACCGCGCCGAGAGCGCGGACCGCGTACGCCAGCACCGGTGTAGGCAGCGGCCCGGGCAGCAGCAGCGCCTCCCGGCCGGCGCCGGTCGTGACCCGGGCGGTCCGTTCGGCGAACTCCCTCGAACCGTGCCGGGCGTCGTACCCGATCACCAGCGGGCCTTCGCCGCCGCTCGCCGCGAGCCAGCCGACCAGGCCGGCCGCGGCCCGGGTGACCACCGCGAGGTTCATGCCGTTGGGCCCGGCGCGCAGGCGGCCGCGCAGACCGGCCGTGCCGAAGGTGAGCGGGCCGGCGAAGCGGTCGAGCAGTTCGGCGGCGGTGGCCGGCAGACCGTCGATTACCGCACGCAGCTCGGCCCGGCTCACCGGATCGGGGTCGTCGGCGAGCCAGGCCTCGGCCCGGGCGATCAGGTCAACATCAACTTGTGGTGCCATCAGGGATTGATAGCACAGAGCCGTCACAGGTTGAGCTGGAAACTCTCCGCCATGGCGTCGTAGTACTTGCGGTAGTCGGCGAACTTGGCGTCGGTGGTGGTCAGGTAGAACGAGTACATCTTGTTGTTGACGGTGGTCATCCGCCAGATGCCGTGGCGCATGGCGTCGCCCTCGCCGCAGGTGTACTCGAACTCGGCGCCCGCGTTCCCGGAGATGTCGACCTGCTGCGTGCCGACCGAGACGAACGGGTCGGGGCAGGTCTTGCCCTTCTTCAAACCGGCCGGGGCGGTCTGGGAGACGAACTTGGTCGGGTCGACCGAGCCCTTCTCCACCAGGACCCGCACCTTCGTGGTCTTGTCCGTGGGTTCGTAGTACTCCACGTAGACGCCACCGGACGCCCGGGTCCAGCCGGCCGGCACGTTCACGCTGACCGCGGCGTTGCCCTTGTACGCCTGGGTCTCCACCGCGGGCGCGGGCGGGGCGCTGGCGGGCGGACCGGCAGCCTGGGTGCTCGGCGGGTCGCCGCCACCGCTCAGGGCGAAGACGAGCACCAGGATCAGGACCACGGCGGCGGCCGCGCCACCGGAGATCAACTGCTTGTTGCGCGGCCAGCTCCGGAACGTGGCGACCGCCTTGCCGGTGGTCTCCCGGGCGGAGCCGGCGATGTTCCCGAAGGCGGCCCGGCGCTTGGCGGCCGGGCTGACCACCACGGTGCCCGGGCGGGGCGCGCCACCGGGCGGCGGGACCTGCCAGGGGTTCTGCGGCGGGATGACGCTCGTGGTGTCGCCACCGGCGCGCCGGCCGCCGTCGGGCAGCTTGTGGGCGGGCATGGCGCCGGTGGGCATGCTCACCGCGGGGCCGGACGGCTCGGGCGCGCGCCGGCGGCCGCCGCCCGCGTTCTGCTGCTCCAGCTTGGCCAGGTGGTCGGTGAGCGACTCGTCGGGCGCCAGCATGGCCCGGCCGCCGATCTGACCGGTCGGCTGCGGCGGGATCTGCTGCGTCTCGGCCGGGGCCGGGCTGACCGGCCGCGGCGAGGGCACCACCGAATAGGGGTCGGTCATCATGTGCGGCGGGTTCTTGCTGGCCAGGGGGCCGGCCAGCTGCTGCCGCAGGATGGTCCGGGCGGTCTGCACGTCCATCCGCCGGGACGGGTCCTTCTCCAGCAGGCCCATCAGCACCGGGGTGAGCGAGCCGGCCCGCACCACCGGGGCGGGCGGGTCCTCGACGACCGAGTGCATGGTCTCGATCGGGTCGCCCTTGTCGAACGGCGGCCGGCCCTCGATCGCGGTGTAGAGCGTGACGCCGAGCGAGAACAGGTCGCTGGGCGGGCCGAAGTCGTGGCCCATGGCCCGCTCCGGCGAGATGAAGTGCGGCGAGCCCAGCACCATGCCCGGCGTGGTCAGCTGCACGTCGGTGGGCATCCGGGCGACACCGAAGTCGGTCAGCACGCAGCGGCCGTCACCGCAGATCAGAACGTTGGCCGGCTTCACGTCGCGGTGCAGCACCCCGTGCGCGTGGGCCACCTCGAGGGCGCCGAGCAGGGCGATGCCGATCTTCGCGACCACCCGGGACGGGACCGGCCCGTCCTCGATGACCATGTCGGCGAGGCTGCGGGCGTCCAGCAACTCCATGACGATCCACGGGCGGCCGTTCTCGTGCACGACGTCGTAGACCTGCACCACGGCCGGGTGCTGGAGCGCGGCCGCGGCACGGGCCTCGCGCATGGTCCGTTCGTACATCGCGTCACGGTCACTCGGTGCCAGACCCGGCGGAAGGATGACCTCCTTGATCGCCACGTCGCGGCGCAGCAGCGTGTCCGCCGCCCGCCACACCGTTCCCATGCCGCCGTGACCCACCGCGGCGCGCAGCGTGTACCGCCCGCCGATGAGCGTGCCGGGGGCGGCGCGTCCGTTGGGGGGAGCCGTGTTGCCGCCGCTCCACGTCGGAATTTGAGTCACTGAGGATGCCACCGAGGGGGTATAGGGGCTGTCGACCAACCCCGCTATCTTGCCCGCAGGTTGCCCGAGAACGAAAGTTCCTGAGCCACTGTTAACCACACTTCGACGGTGGGTAGTCGCCGAGTGGCCGAGGGTGGCCCCTGGGCGAACAGAGGGTGGCAAATTCCTCACGGTCGGCGGCCTTAACGAGTCTTAGGATCACCGGTGTGAATGCAGAGTCAGGGTTCCCCATCAAACCGGTGTACGGGCCTGCTGACGTGCCGGTGAGCGCCGGGACCGACGAGCCCGGTCACTATCCCTACACGCGCGGCGTCTACCCGACGATGTACACGAAACGGCCGTGGACCATGCGGCAGTACGCCGGGTTCGGCACCGCGGCCGAGTCGAACGCCCGCTACCACCAGTTACTGGCGGCCGGGACGATGGGCCTCTCGGTGGCCTTCGACCTGCCCACCCAGATGGGTTACGACTCCGACGACCCGATCGCGCACGGCGAGGTCGGCAAGGTCGGCGTCGCCATCGACTCGATCGACGACATGCGGCAGCTCTTCGCCGGCATCCCGCTGGACCAGGTGTCCACCTCCATGACGATCAACGCGCCCGGGTCGGTGCTGCTGCTGCTCTACCAGCTGGTCGCCGAGGAGCAGGGGGTGCCCGGCGCGGCGCTCCAGGGCACCATCCAGAACGACATCCTGAAGGAGTACATCGCCCGCGGGACGTACATCTTCCCGCCGAAACCGTCGCTGCGCCTGGTGGCCGACACGTTCGCCTACTGCAAGGCCGAGATCCCGAAGTGGAACACCATCTCGATCTCCGGCTACCACATGGCCGAGGCCGGCGCCTCGCCCGCGCAGGAGATCGCGTTCACCCTGGCCAACGGCATCGAGTACGTCCGCGCCGCGATCGCCGCGGGCCTGGCCGTCGACGACTTCGCGCCCCGGCTGTCGTTCTTCTTCGTGGCCCGGACCACGCTGCTGGAGGAGATCGCCAAGTTCCGCGCGGCCCGCCGGATGTGGGCGCGGATCATGCGCGACGAGTTCGGCGCCGAGGACCCGAAGTCGCTGATGCTGCGGTTCCACACCCAGACCGCGGGCGTGCAGCTCACCGCGCAGCAGCCGGAGGTCAACCTGGTCCGGGTGGCGATCCAGGCGCTCGGCGCGGTGGCCGGCGGCACCCAGTCGTTGCACACCAACTCGTACGACGAGGCGATGGCCCTGCCCACCGAGAAGTCGGCCCGGCTCGCCCTGCGCACCCAGCAGGTGCTCGCCTACGAGAGCGGCCTGACCGGCACGGTCGACCCGTTCGCCGGCTCGTACGCGGTGGAGGCGCTCACCGACGCCGTCGAGAAGGAGGCGACCGCGCTCATCGACCGGGTCTTCGAGTTCGGCTCATCGGTCGACGCCATCGAGGCGGGCTTCCAGAAGAACGAGATCGAGGCGTCGGCGTACCGGATCGCCACCGAGATCGACGCCGGCGAGCGCGTGGTGGTGGGTGTCAACCGGTTCACCGTCGAGGAGGAGGAGAAGTACGAGCCCCTCAGGGTCGACCCGGCGATCGAGGCCGCACAGGTGGCCCGCCTGGCGAGGCTGCGCGCCGAACGGGACGAGCCGGCCGTGCAGGCCGCGCTGGCAGATCTAGCGAAGGCCGCCGCCGGAAGTGTGAACGTCCTACCGTTGATGAAAGAGGCGTTGCGGCTCCGTGCGACCGTGGGGGAGGTGTGTCACACCCTCCGCGGGGTATGGGGCGTCCACCGCCCCGTCGAGCGCTTCTGAGCGGGTCGACGTACTCGTAGTGTGTCGCGTCACCTCGGCGATCCACTACCCGTTGAGGTTGGCGGGCCGGGATGATCTCCCGTGCGCCCGCCCAGCCTCCGGAACGGTGTGAGCAGCTGTTTACACGACCGTTGCACAGCGTCACCAAAAACGGGACTAAGCTGTCGCGCGTCGTGGAACCCGACAAAACTTCGAGAGCGAATACGGAAGCCTGACGTGACTACAGCTCTGGAGGCGCCCGAGGGCGCCGATACGGCGTGGCCCGGGCAACTCCCCGGGTCCGACCCCCTCCCCGGCCGGCTGGACCGCTGGCTCGCCTCGCGGGGGGCCGAGCTGGTAGCCATTCGCCGGCACCTCCACGCCCACCCCGAGCCGTCACACTCCGAGTTCGAGACCGCGGCGCTCATCGCCCGGGAGCTCTCCGTCGCCGGCCTCACCCCGCAGCTGCTGCCGCGCGGCAACGGCGTCATCTGCGACATCGGTGAGGGCCCGCGGACCATCGCCTTCCGGGCGGACATCGACTCACTGCCGTTGCGGGACCTCAAGGACGTGTCCTACCGCAGCACCGTCGACGGGCAGGCGCACGCCTGCGGCCACGACGTGCACACCACCGTCATGCTCGGGCTGGGCATGGCGCTGGCGCAGCTCAACGAGCAGGATCTGCTGCCCGGCCGGGTGCGGCTGCTCTTCCAGCCGGCCGAGGAGGCGATGCCGTCCGGCGCGCCCGAGGTGATCGCCGCGGGCGGCCTCAAGGACGTCGACGCCATCTTCGCGCTGCACTGCTACCCGCAACTGCCGGCCGGGCTGGTCGGGGTCCGCTCCGGCCCGTTCACCGCCGCCGCCGACGCGGTCGAGGTCAAGCTGACCGGCCCCGGTGGGCACACCGCCCGCCCGCACCTGACCGCCGACCTGGTGCACGCGCTGGGCCGGATCATCGTCGACGTGCCCGCGCTGCTCAGCCGCCGGATCGACCCGCGCGCCGGTATCTCGCTGGTCTGGGGCTCGGTGCACGCCGGGCAGGCGTTCAACGCCATCCCCGGCGCGGGCGAGGTGCGCGGCACCGTCCGGGTCCTCAGCCGGGAGGCCTGGGGGGAGGCGCCCGAGCTGATCACCAAGCTGATCCGGGACGTGGTCGCGGCCACCGGCGCCGAGGTCGACGTCAACTACATCCGCGGCGTCCCGCCGGTCATCAACGACCGGATGGCGTCGGCGATCATCGCGGGCGCCGCGGGCGCCGCGCTCGGCCCGGACCGGGTGGTCGAGGCCGAACTCAGCATGGGTGGCGAGGACTTCGCCTTCTACCTGGAACACGTCCCCGGCGCGATGATCCGCCTCGGCACCGCCCGGCCCGGCTCCGACGTCCGGCACGACCTGCACCAGGGCGACTTCGACGTGGACGAGAGCTGCATCGGCTATGGCGTTCGGGTGATGGCCCACACCGCCTTGGCCGCCCTTGCGACCGGCTCTTTTTAACTGGCTCCGCTTCGCTCCGCGGCAAAACGCCTCCTCACCGGCGGCGTTTTGCGGGTGTGGCTGTCCCGCTTTCACGCATCAGGGAGCCAGTACGCGTGGGGCGTACCGGATCAGGGGTTTGAAGCGGGGGTCTCGGCCGGGGGAGCGACCAGCGCCGGGGTGTTGCGGCGGCGGTAACGCCGCAGCAGGTGCATGACCGCCCAGGCCGGGACGCCGATCGCGACGATCCACGGGAGCAGCGCGCCCAGGACGGTGAGCAGCACCCCGAGCGAGGCCATCAGCGCCTTCCAGCCGCCGGCGAGGCCGGCCAGGAAGCCCGGCGGCTCCTCCTTCGGCTCCACGGCGGCCGCGGCCGGGTCGAGGAGCACCACGGTGATCGTGGAGAGCGAGGTGAGGTCGGACAGCCGCCGCTTCTTGCCCTCCAGCGCGGCCAGGTCCGACTCGCGGGTGGCCACCTCCCGCTCCAGCATGACCAGGTCTTCCAGGCTCTTCGCCTCGGCGAGCAGGCGTTTGCCGCTGTCCACCCGGGCCTTCTGCACGGAGATCCGGGCGTCCAGGTCGACCACCTGCTCGGTGACGTCCTCGGTGTCGATGCCCCGCGCCTCCTCGGTGCCCAGCTTGGCGATCTGGTCCACCGCGGAGGTGAACTTGTCGGCCGGGACCCGCAACGTGATGTTCGCGGTCGACGAGCCGTCGCCGCTGTGCCGCTCGTCGCCGCCGACGAACCCGCCGGAGGCCGCGGCGATGCCGGTGACCTGGGCCGCCGCCGAGGTGACGTCGTCCACCCGCAGGGTGATCGACCCGGTGTAGATGATCGAGCGCTGATCGACCCGGAGGTCGGGCGCCTGTGCCGTGGCGTCCTTGCCCTGGTTCGGCGCGGCCTGCTCCTGTGCCGCCCCGCCGGCCTGGTCGGCGATCTTGCCCGCCTCGCCGACCGCCGGGGCGCCCCCCGAACCGCTGTCCGATTGTGATTCGTTGCCGGCGCCACAGCCGGCGAGCAGCAGGCCCGCCAGAAGGAGTGTCGCCGTGAGTCCCCGTTTATTCATGGCAGCTCCGATCTCATGTCTTCACTGACCGTCGGACGTGAAGCGCACACGTCCCGGTTCCGGCAGACTGCGAGATGAGCGGTCACGATTCAGAATCGGAGGGATCCCGTGCGCGTCACGAAGTTCACGCACTCCTGTCTACGCGTCGAAGGCGCCGGAGTTCTCGTCGTCGATCCGGGCGAATTCTCCGAAGCGTCGGTATTGGACGGCGCGGACGCGGTGCTCATCACCCATGAGCATTTCGATCACCTCGATGTGAAGGCCGTGACCGCCGCCGTCGCCCGGCGGCCGGACCTGCGGATCTTCGCGCATCCGGCGGTGCTGAAACTGCTCACCGACGTCGGCGAGGCCACCACCGCCGTGTCGCCGGGGGAGGAGTTCGAGGCGGCCGGGTACCGGATCCGGGCCTTCGGCGGGCAGCACGCGATCATCCACCCGTACGTCCCGGTCTTCGCCAACCTGGGCTTCCTGATCGACGACGGCGCCACCAACCTCTACCACCCGGGTGACTCCTTCGTGGCGCCGGACGTCGCCGTCGAGACGCTGTTCGTGCCGCTGAACGCGCCGTGGGCGACCATCGCCGAATCGCTCGAGTTCGTCCGCGAGATCCGGCCGGAGCGGGCGTTCGCGCTGCATGACGGTCTGGTCAACGAGCGCGGCGCGGCGGTCTACGGCAAACACCTGGAAAGCTTCTCGGCGACCCGGTTCGCCCGGGTCGAGCCGGGCAGCGTGCTGGGCTGACGTGCTGCACGCCGACGACGTCATCCAGCGGCTGTACGAAGCGCCGCCGGACGGGTTCGTCGCCGCCCGGGCCGAAGCGATCGCGGCGGCCCGGCAGGCGGGCGACCGGGAGGCCGCGAAACGGCTGGCCGCGCTGAAGAAGCCGACCGTGGCGGCCTGGGTGGTCAACCTGGTGGCGCTGCGGCGCCCCGACCTCATCGAGGAACTGGTCGAGCTCTCCACGGCGCTGCGGGCGGCGCAGCGGGAGTTGCGGGGCGACCAGTTGCGGGAACTGTCGACGCAGCGGCGGCAGTTCGTGGCGTCGCTGGTCGCGGCCGCCCGCAAACTGGCCACCGGGGCCGGTGCGGGGGCCGCGAAGCTGCCGCTCGGGGACGTGGAGGCGACGTTCACGGCGGCGCTCGCCGAGCCGGAGATCGCCGGGCAGGTGCGGACCGGGCGGCTGATCCGGGCGGTCAGCCACTCCGGTTTCGGTGAGGTGCCCCGGCCGCGGCTGCGGCTGGTCACCGATTCACCCGAGGACGCCTCCTTCTCCTCGCCGGATACCTCGGAAGGACCGGATACGGATGCCCGGGAACTCACCGTGGCTGAACAGCGGAGCCGGGAGCGGGAGCACCAGGCCGAGCGCCGCAGCCGTGAACTGGAACGGGAGCTGAACGCGGCCACGGCCGCCGAACGGCGCGCCGACCGGCAGCTGGAACGCGCCGAGGACGCCGAACGGGAGGCCGGCCACCTGGTCGAGGACCTCGACGCCGAACTGGCCGAACTGGAGCGACGGCGGACCGAGGCGGTGGCCGACGTGGCCCGGCGCAAGACGGCCCGCCGGACCGCGGAACGGGAGGCCGCGGAGGCCCGCCGCCGGGTCGGTGACGTGCAGGCCGCCCTGGACGACCTGCATCGATAGCGGGGAGCGTTTTCTTTAGACGGTCGAGGGGAGCAGAATCGGGCAGGTGACCCCGGAACAGGCCGCCGCCAACGCCCGCGCGGGACTCGCCGTCATCGTCGGTGCCTTCGCCGAATCACCGCGTACGCTGCGCCGCGCCCGGCTGCTCGGCCTCTCCGGCTGGGCCTACCACGTCTCGGCCCGGGCCGGCGCGCTCGGCGACGTCCGACCGGAGACGGTGGCCGCGGCACTGGCCTTCATCGCGCCGGAGGCCGTCACCGACGGCTGGGAGGCCACGGTGAAGACGCACGCCCCGGCCGAGGTCGCCACCTGGCACCTGGTCGAGCTCTGCGACTGGGGCGCCGAGCACCTGGGCGGCTTCCCCCGCCTGACCCGGCTGCTCGACCTGTCCCGCCGGGTGGCGGACCGGATCGACCCCGCCGGGCTCCCCCTCTTCGCGGCGTGGCAGGCCATGCCGGTGCCGAACACCGAGCCCGGCGCGCAGGCCGCGGTCCTGCTGCACCTGCTGCACGAACACCGGCAGGGCGTCCACGTGATCGCGGTCCGGGCGGCCGGCCTCACCCCGCTGGAGGCGATCATCGCCGGGCCGGAGGGCGAGACCGGGGCGGTGGCCTTCGGCTGGCAGCCGCCCTACCCGCCGGCCGGCCCGCTGCTGCGCCGTCTGCTGTGGGCCGACGCGGTGGCGGACGCGCTGGCCGGGCAGGCGTTCGCGGCCCTGGACCGGGCCGAGCGGCTCGAGTTCGCCGGCCTCCTGGAGTCACTGAGCCACCGCCTCGTCCGCTGAGCCGGGCGTGGTCCCGTGAGTCACCGCCTCGTCCGCTGAGCCAATCGGGGGAAGACCGGCTTCGGGCGGCCCGGCCGGTCCAGCTGTTCCCGGAGACGCCGGGCGCCGTCCGGCAGGAACGGCCCCAACTCGGTGGCCAGCAGGCGGCAGACACCGGTCAGGGTGGCCAGCACCGCCTCCCCACCGCCCTTCCACGGCTGTTCCGCCTCGATCAGCCGGTTCGCCTCGTCGACCACCGAGCAGATCGCACCGGTGGCCGCCCGGAAGTCGAAGTCGTACAGGGCCCGGTCGATCCGCTCCGGCAGGTCCGTGCACCAGACGGGCGGCGGGCTCGCGGCGATCCCGCCCCGGGTCAGCGTCAGCGTGCGGCTGACCAGGTTGCCCAGGCCGTTGGCCAGATCGGTGTCGGAGTGGTGAATCAGGCGCTCGGCGGTGAAGTCGGACTCACCGAGCCGGGCCACGTCGCGGAGCAGCCACCAGCGGACCGCGTCCGTGCCGTACCGGTCGGTGAGCCCGGCCGGGTCGACCGCGTTGCCGGCGCTCTTGGCGATCTCGCCCCGTCCACGGTCAGGTAGTCGTGCACCAGCACCGTCGTGGGCAGCGGCAGCCCGGCCGAGAGCAGCAGGGCCGGCCAGTAGACGGCGTGGAATCGCACGATGCCCTTGCCGATCACGTGCGTACGCTCGCCCGCGCCGTCCCACCACCGCCGGTAGTCCGGGTCGCCGCCGCCGTAGCCGAGCGCCGTCACGTAGTTGGCCAGCGCGTCCCACCAGACGTAGACCACCTGGCCGGGGTCACCGGGCACCGGGATGGCCCAGCCGGCGGCGCGAGCGGCCGGGCGGGAGACGCTGAAATCGGTGAGCCCGGCCCGGACGAACGCCAGCACCTCGTTGCGCCGGGCGGCCGGCTCGATCCGGATCCGTCCGGACTCCAGGATCTCCAGCAACTGATCGGTGTACCGGGACAGGCGGAAGAACCAGTTCTCCTCGGCCACCGTCTCGGGTCGTACCCGGTGCTCGGGGCAGAGCCCGCCGGGCAGCTCCGGTTCGGCGTAGAACTGCTCGCAGCCGGGACAGTAGAGACCCTCGTAGCGGCGCCGGTAGAGGTCTCCGGCCGCCGCGCACTCCCGCCACAGCCGCTCGACGCCGGCCCGGTGCCGGGCGTCCGCGCTGGTGCGGATGAAGTCGTCGAAGGAGAGGGACAAGGGTCCGCGCAGGGCCGTGAAACGGGCCGAGTTGCGGTCGACGAACTCACGGACGTTCACCCCTGCGGCCCGGGCCGCGGTGACGTTCTTGAGCGCGTTGTCGTCGGTGCCGGTCAGGAAGCGTGCCGGGCGGCCCCGCAGCCGGGCATGCCGGGCCAGCACGTCGGCCTGCACCAGCTCCAGGGCGTGACCCAGATGCGGGGCGGCGTTCACGTACGGAATAGCGGTCGTCACGTAGAGAGAGTTCATGATCGTCTCCTGGGATGGCCCGGTCCGGGCGGGAGACGGCGAAACCAGGCCCGGCGGACAGGGCCTGGTCGCGTGAGTTGGTCAGCGCACGGCGAGGAGCCCCGGAACGGGGCCCGTCATCGACTCACGGTGCGGCTGCATGCGCTCATGGTAGAGCCGGGCCCGGGGGAGCGGAAACTCGTTTGGCGGCGGCGCCGGGAGCGTGGTCGGATGCCCGCATGACGGAACTCCCCAGCGGCTGGACCACCCGCCGGCCCACTCTCGACGACATTCCCGCGATCCTCGAGGTGGTGCACGCCAGCGACATCGCCGCGGTGGGTGAGCCCGATTTCACCAGCGACGAGGTCCGTGAGGAGCTCATCGCGCCGAACACGGATCTGAACAGGGACTCCTGGCTGGCCCTCGACCCGTCCGGCAAGATCGTCGCCTGGGCGTACCCGTACAACGGGACCGGCCGGGCCCGGGACATGGCCAACGTCTACTTCTGGCCGGAGATCGGCCTGCCCGCGCTGCGGCCGCTGCTCGCCATGCTGATGGCGCGGATCGCCGAGCGGGCCCGGGAGTTCGGCCACGAGGTCTACGAGGTCCGGTCCGGCGCCATCCCGGGTGAGGACCACCTGATCGCGGCGCTGACCGACGCCGGTTTCATCTTCCTCAAGCAGTTCGCCCGGATGCAGATGTCACTTGAGGGCTACTCCCCGGTCGCGCCCGAGCCGCCGGCCGGCGTCACGGTCCGCGCGGTGGACCCCGGTGACGAGGCCGAGATGCGCCGCTTCCACGCGGTCATCGAGGAGGCCTTCCGGGACTCCGATCACCCCGCGATGGGGTACGACGGCTGGCGCGCCCAGTTCGAGTCCGAGTCCTCGGTCTCGTTCGACGAGTGGCTCGTCGCCGAGGTGGGCGGGGAGATCGCCGGGGTGCTCCAGTCGGCCGACGGCAGCGGTGACACCGAGGAGGGCTACGTGAAGTACCTGGCCACCCTCCGTGGCTTCCGCAAGCGCGGGGTGGGCGAGGCGCTGCTGCGACGGGCTTTCGCCGTCTATGCCGCCAAGGGCCGCCCGAAGGCCGGGCTCGGCGTCGATCTGGCGAACCCGACCGACGCCGCGAGCCTCTACTTCAAGGTCGGCATGACCCCGCTCTACCGGGCCGATGTGTACCGGACCGAGATCAAGGCGGCCGCCTAGATCTCCGGAGAAGCCGTTCCGGTGGGCCGGCCGCGCAGATCGGCGACATAGTCGTCGGGCGCCCCGGCCTTCTCCGCCGCGTTGGCGATCTCCGACAGGTACCAGGCGGTCGGCAGACCACCCTCGTACCCGGCGAAGACGTAAACCCAGGCGGAGACCTCACCGTCGAGCGTCGATACACGCAGGGTGACCTTCTGGTACGCCCCGGCGGTCACGCCCTCGATCTCGTCCAGCTGTGACGCGTCCCACGCGTGGACGTCGTACACGGAGACGAAGACCCGGTCGCCGGGCGACTCGACTATCGTCGCCACCGCCCCCTCCCAGCCGATTTCTCCCTCACCGGCGAAGGTGAGGCGCCAGCCTTCGATCCACCCCACGCCGACCATCGGCGAGTGCGGACAGTAGGCCCGCATGCGGGCGGGATCCAGGTTCGAGCCATACGCGGCGTAGTGACGCACGGCGACGACGATAGTCCTAGCGGGCGGTGGTGAGAATATGAGGAGTGCGTGTCGGCACAACTGTTCGGCATTGGGTGCCGCTTTTGGAGGTCTTTAGTCGTGAGTCGGATCGTGATCATCGGTGGGGGACCGGGAGGGTACGAGGCGGCTCTGGTCGCGGCGCAGCTCGGCGCTGACGTCACTCTCGTCGAAGCTGAGGGGCCCGGTGGGGCCTGTGTGCTGACCGACTGTGTGCCGTCCAAGACGTTCATCGCCAGCTCGGAGGTGGTGACCGGGCTCCGCTACGAGGAGCGCTTCGGGATCCGGTCGTCCGGCCTGTCCGGGGTCACCGTCGACGCGAAGGCGGTCAACGAGCGGGTCAAGAAGCTGGCCCTCGCCCAATCCGGTGACATCCAGACCAAGCTGATCAAGGCCGGGGTGGACGTCGTCCGCGGTCGCGCCCGCCTCGGTGAGGACCGGCTCGGGCACACCCACCAGGTGCTGATCACCCCGGAGGGCGGGGAGACGTACGCGGTGGAGGCCACCACCGTGCTGCTGGCCACCGGCGCCACCCCGCGGGTGCTGTCGTCGGCCCGCCCGGACGGGCAGCGCATCCTCGACTGGCGGCAGGTGTGGGACCTCGAGGAGCTGCCCAGCCACCTGGTCGTGATCGGTTCCGGTGTGACCGGCGCCGAGTTCGCCAGCGCGTACCTGGCGATGGGTGTGAAGGTGACGCTCATCTCCAGCCGTGAGCGGGTCATGCCGCACGAGGACGCGGACGCCGCCATGGCGATCGAGCGGGTGTTCCGGGAGCGGGGCATGACGATCCTCAGCCAGTCCCGTGGCGACTCGGTGGTGAACACCGGCGACGGGGTCCTGGTCACCCTCTCCGACGGGCGCACCGTCGAGGCGTCACACGCCCTGATGGCGGTCGGCGCCATCCCCAACACGTCCGAGCTGGGCCTGCGCGAGTACGGCGTGGACGTCTCCGACGGCGGCTACGTGACCGTGGACCGCGTCTCCCGGACCAACGTGCCGGGCATCTACGCGGCCGGTGACTGCACCGGTGTGCTGCCGCTGGCCAGCGTCGCCGCCATGCAGGGCCGGATCGCGATCTGGCACGCCATGGGCGAGGCGGTCGCCCCGCTGCGTCTGCGGACCGTCTCGGCGAACGTCTTCACCGACCCCGAGCTGGCCACCGTCGGCGTCTCCCAGAACGAGGTGGACTCCGGCCGCTTCCCGGCCCGCCAGGTGATGCTGCCGCTCACCGGCAACGCCCGCGCCAAGATGGCCGGCCTCCAGGACGGGTTCGTCAAGCTGTTCTGCCGCCCGGCCACCGGCCAGATCGTCGGCGGCGTCGTGGTGTCACCCAAGGCCAGCGAGCTGATCCTGCCGATCACCATGGCGATCGAGAACAACCTGACCGTGGATCAGCTGGCCCACACCATCACGATCTATCCGTCGCTCTCCGGCTCGATCGCCGAGGCGGCGCGTCAGCTGATGCAGCACGAGATCCAGTAGCCGGCCCTTCGGCGGCCGCCTGATCGCGGCCGCCGAAGAGGGCCAGGATCCAGCCGGCCGTGCCGAAGATGAGCGCGGCTGTCGCGGCGACGGCGAACAGGCGCCACGCGGACTGGGTGATCGCGGTGCCGCCGAGATGCCCCACCAGCCCGCCGTAGCAGGCCCAGCTCAGCGCGGCCGCCACGTCGTACCCGATGAAGGACTTGATCGGGTAACCGGACCGGCCGGCGTGATAGCCGGACGCCATCCGGCCGCCCGGGACGAACCGGCAGAGCAGCACCACGAGCGGGCCGGGCCGCCGCAGGCCACGGGTGAAGCGGGCGGCGGCGCGCCGGGTCTTCGACTCGCTCTCCTCGTTGCGCGGCGCGAACCTGTCCCGCAAGGCGCTCAGCCGGGCGCCGGTCGACCGGCCCAGCACGAAGGCGATGAGATCACCGGTGAACATGCCGACCGCGCCGACCGCGACCACCGCGGCAAGATCGAGATCTCCGTAGACGGTGAGCGCTCCGGATGTGATCATGATGGCCTGGGTGGGAACCACCGGCACCAGCGCGTCGACCGCGAGAAACGCGAACAAGGCCAGGTAGGCCCACGCCGGTACCGCCAACATGGTCAGCATTTCGGTCATAGGTCGGGCCACCTCGCGGCTTTCAGGACTCCCGGCATTGTGCGTGAACCCGCCTGAGAGTGCGCTGTGTTCAGAACGCGCTCCCGCCGGGCACGGTCCGTCGTGATGCCGGACACGCTACGGCGAGAAGCCACCCTTGCGCGCCCGCTTTTCGCGGGTGGCCGATCCCCGGCGTACGGTGGGATCGGCCCCGCCGCACCACGGCGCGCGGCCGCGGGCCGTCGGTAGGTCCCGTATCGACGGCCCGCTCCGGGAAACCCCGGGCACCTCCATCCCGGGAAGCCCCGGGCCCCTCCAGAGAACGCCACAGGCGGCGAACCCGTGACGGCTAGTCGATCGCGCAGATCACCGTGCCGGCGGTCACCGTGGCGCCCGGCTCCACGGACAGGCCCGCCACCGTGCCGGCCTTGTGCGCCTGCAACGGCTGCTCCATCTTCATGGCCTCGATCACCACGATGGTGTCGCCCTCGGCCACCTCGTCACCGTTCTGCACGGCGACCTTCACGATGGTGCCCTGCATCGGCGCGGTCAGACTGCCGCCGCTGACCCGGGTCTGCGCGCCGCCGCCGCGGGGACGAGACGCACTGCGCTTGGGGGCCGCGGGCCCCGTACCGGAGAAAAGGGTCCTGGGGAGCCGCACCTCGATGCGCCGACCGCCCACCTCGACCACGACGGTCTCGCGCTCGCCCGCCTCCTCGGCCGGCGCGGCGGGCGTGGTGAACGGCTGCACCTCGTTGACCCACTCGGTCTCGATCCAGCGGGTGTGCACCGTGAACGGCTCGCCGGTGAACGCCTCGTCCCGCACCACCGCGCGATGGAACGGCAGCACCGTGGCGATCCCCTCGATCACCGTCTCGTCCAGCACCCGGCGGGCCCGCTCCAGCGCCTCGGCCCGGCTCGCGCCCGTCACGATGATCTTCGCGAGCATCGAGTCGAAGTTGCCGCCGATCACACCGCCCTGCTCGACCCCCGAATCGACCCGCACACCCGGCCCGGACGGCCAGGTCAGCGCGGTGACCGTGCCCGGCGCCGGCAGGAAGTTGCGACCCGCGTCCTCCCCGTTGATCCGGAACTCGATCGAATGGCCGCGCGGCGCCGGGTCCTCGGTGAACGGCAGCGGCTCGCCCGCCGCGATCCGGAACTGCTCGCGCACCAGGTCGATGCCGGTGGTCTCCTCGCTGACCGGGTGCTCCACCTGGAGCCGCGTGTTCACCTCCAGGAACGAGATCGTCCCGTCCTGGCCCACCAGATACTCCACCGTGCCGGCGCCGTGGTAGCCGGCCTCCCGGCAGATCGCCTTCGCGCTGTCGTGGATCTTCTTTCGCTGGTCATCGCTCAGGAACGGCGCCGGCGCCTCCTCGACCAGCTTCTGGTGACGGCGCTGCAACGAGCAGTCCCGGGTGCCGACCACCACCACGTTGCCGTGCGTGTCCGCCAGAACCTGCGCCTCCACGTGCCGGGGCCGGTCCAGGTAACGCTCCACGAAACACTCGCCACGACCGAAAGCGGCCACCGCCTCGCGGGTCGCGCTCTCGAACAGCGCCGGGATCTCCTCGATCGTGCGGGCGACCTTCAGCCCCCGGCCACCGCCGCCGAACGCCGCCTTGATGGCCACCGGCAGGCCGTGCTCCTGCGCGAACGCGACGATCTCGGCCGCGTCCGCGACCGGCTCGGGGGTGCCCGGCACCAGCGGCGCACCCGCACGCTGCGCGATGTGCCGCGCGGTCACCTTGTCACCCAGGTCACGGATCGACTCCGGTGAAGGACCGATCCAGATCAAACCCGCATCCAGTACGGCCTGCGCGAACTCGGCGTTCTCGGAGAGGAAGCCGTAGCCCGGGTGGATCGCGTCGGCCCCACTGCGGGCCGCGATCTCCAGAACCTTGTCGATGCGGAGATAGGTGTCCGCGGCGGTCTCACCGTCCAGCGCGAAGGCCTCGTCGGCCGCTCGCGTGTGTGGCGCGTCCCGGTCGCTGTCGGCGTAGATGGCGACGCTAGTGAGGCCGGCGTCCTTGCAGGCCCGGATTACCCGGAGGGCGATCTCGCCGCGATTGGCGATCAATATCTTCCGCACGGGGTAGAGCCTAACGGTTCCTCAGGTAGTTCCGCCGTGATCGATCTTCACTGTTCTGCAACGTTCCCGGGCTGTGGAAATCCGCCGCTAAGTTAGTCCCGATTCGTCTCGCGGGCCGGGCCTCGCCCACGGGCCGGCGCCGGTCCGATCGCTCCTGCTCTCGACCGTGCTCCTGCTCTCGACCGTGCTGCTGCTCTCGACCGCGCTCCTGCTCTCGACCGCGCGGCTGAGAGTGTCCGGTCGATCGTTCCGTGCGGGTGCCGTGCGTTGCTGAGCTTGGCTGGCTCGACCGTTTGGTGCGGGTGCCGCGTGCGGGTCAGCGACGCCAGAGCGAGGTGATCGGGACACCCATGTCGGCGAGGAGCCGGCGCAGCAGCGGCAACGACAGGCCGATCACGTTGCCCGGGTCGCCCTCGATGCGCTCCACGAAAGCCCCGCCCCGCCCGTCCAGCGTGAACGCGCCGGCCACGTGCAACGGCTCACCCGACGCGACATAGGCCTCGATCTCGGCGTCGCTCACATCGGCGAAATGCACCGTCGTCATGCCGACCGCCTCCGCCTGCAGGCCACTGACCAGCCCGGTCAGGTGATGCCCCGTGTGCAGCACCCCCGACTTGCCGCGCATCGCCAACCAGCGCTCGGCCGCCTCCGCGGCGTCGGCCGGCTTGCCCAGCACCTCACCCTCGAAGGCCAGCACCGAATCACACCCGAGCACGAGCGCCCCCGGATCGGCGGGCAGTGCGGCGGCGACCGTCCGCGCCTTCATCCGCGCCAGGGCGAGACTCGTCGAATAGGCGTCGTCAGCCTCGACGACACTTTCGTCCACACCGCTGACGACGACCTCGGCGTCGATCCCGGCCCCGGTCAGCAGCGCCCGCCGCGCGGGACTGGCCGAGGCGAGAACCAGGCGGTACACGATGTCGGTCTGCACGCTCTGCACGGGAAACGAGCCTACAAGCCGCAGGCGTGCAAAGTGTGCTCAGGCCCGGCGTTTCAGCGGCTATCTCGGACAAATGGCGCAGCTCAGTGCCCATTTCCCGCCGCGGCGCCGGTCACGGAGGGCCCGCGCCCGCGGGAGTTCGCGAACTATGCGGTCGGCTTCCGCAGCCGCCGCACCAAAAACGCGAGAAGCACGCCGAGGACGGCGATCCCACCCGCGACACCGGCGATGACCGGAAGGTTGGATTCCTCCGCTTCGGTCTCCGGAGCCGTGGAACTATCCACCGACGGCGCGGCCACCGAAGGCTGAGCCGACGCGGTCGCGGCCGTGCCCCCCTCAAGCGGCGGAACCTCGGCGGTCAGTGCCTTGACGACATTGAGCACCCCGTAGCCACACTGGTCATCCCGTCCGGGCGGCCCGTTGTCGTCAGCCGTGGCGGTGAGCCTGTGAATCACCTCGGCCGCCGAAAGATCGGGGAACTTCGCCCGCACCAGAGCAGCCGCCCCCGAAACAATCGCCGTAGCCTCCGACGTCCCGTCGGCCTTCTCGTATTTGTTGTTCTTTCCAGTTGTGGCGATATCAACGCCAGGTGCGCAAATTCGCACCTCGGGGCCGGTTAGGGAGAATTTGGCATGTTTGCCTTGCTTGTCGACTGCTCCCACGGCCAATACTTCAGGTAGTGCGGCGGGATAGCCGAGCCTGAGATTTTCCCAATCATTTCCAGTTCCTGCAACCACAACGGCGTCCGCGGCAACTGCAGCCGCAACTGCCTGGGTAATCGCCCGGGAGGTGCCTCCGGAGGTCGAGACGTTAATTACGTCGGCTCCCTCCTTAGCTGCCCATTCGATTCCGTCGGCGACGCCCTGTCCGTTGTCCTTCACGCCGATTGCTTTGACTGGGATTAGTCCTGCATCGGGTGCCACCCCGAGTATTCCATCATTCGTGCCGTGACCATGCCCGACTATTACTCCGGCCATTCGTGTGCCATGACCGTCTTTGTCTACTAAACCAGAGCCGTCTCCGCCGGGCACTGTATCGGTGCCCTTCCTGAGGTTTCTGGAAAAGTCGCGGTGAGGGAATACCCCGCTGTCGATGAGGGCAACCTTAATGTCCGCGCCCGTAGCGATTTTGTGTGCCTCGGCGAGATGGAGGTAAGGAATGTGCCACTGCAGGTTCCTCACCTCGTCGGCGTAGGCCGGATTGGCAGGGAAGGTAATTGAGGCTGAAGCGGCGGCGGTCGCAATGAGCGCCGCCGCTTTCGTCTTCCTATTTCTCACTCAGCGGCCGCCGATGGTGGGTCCCGGGTCGATGCGGTGTTCTGCGGAAGGCAGCAAGACGGGATCTACTCCCTCTGTTGTTTCCCACGGGTTGTCCGGGTCCCAGTTTTGGGAGCGTTCGTCGTCGCTTCTTCTTGACGAATCCCGGCGTCTAGAAGGAGCAGTTGCATCCTGCCCGATCAGGCCGCCGACTGGATTTATTCTTTGTGCGCCACGAGTGGAAGCGCCCAATTGGCCACCCCTACTCGGCGGCGAGCCGCCGATCCCTCCCATCGGGGAGCCCCCAATGATCCCTCCACTCGGGAGTGATCCGCCTCGCGTGACCGGGGTGGGCGGGGAGGTGCCGACAGGGCTGGTATTGACTGTCGGCACGCGGAGTGGGCCTGAGGAAGTCGGCATGCCCGGAGTGGGTACATATGGGTTCGGTGCACCAGTGTTGGGCCCGATGGGAGCGGTTGTTGTAGGCGGGATCGTCGTGGTCGGAGGCGGCTGAGTTTTCGTGCCGCCGAGAATGGGACCGTCCGGAGACGGTTTGGTGGTCCCCGGCTTGTCGGTGCCACCGCTCGGGCCAGTTGTGCCTTTGCCTGGAGTTGAAATCGAAGGCTTCGAAATCTTGGCCGGGGTAGATGGCCGAGGCGAGAAGGGAGGCGTCATCGTCGGGAGGTTTATGCCGGTGCCGCCCGTATTGATGTTATCTGAATTGCTGTCGATTCCAGACCAGGGTGAATACGGTTTGGGGGCTATGAAGTTGGACTGGGCGGCGGCCAACTCGGCCGAGAGGGACTGCATCGTGACGCGGGCCTGGGTGGTCAGGTCGTCCTGACGGCTGTACGGCACCGGCGGCGTCGTGGCGATCGGGTCCATGGTGGCCAGCGCCACCTCGTTCTTGGCCTTCTCGTACTCCTGGAGTTTGTCGCGGTTGGCCGCGTACTCCTTCTGGATGCCGGCGACCTTCTCCTTGGCCTGTTCGACCGCGTCGATGGTGGTCGTCAGGACACGCCAGTTGGTGTTGGAGGCGAGCCGGGTCTCCTCCAGGCTGATGATCAGCTGTTCGAGGCGTTCGATGTACGCGTACGCCGCCCGGCTCCTCTCCGGGGGCCAGGCCTCGGCCAACCGGTCGCGGTATGACCGGACCTGGGCCACGTGGTTCTCCAGGAGCGTGGCCGACTTGTGCCAGGCGTCGCCCATCTCCTGGTGCGGCGCGCTGTCGTGATCGCTGATCAGTTCCCACATGGCATCGACGCTCATGCCGTTCCAGCTGGTGCCGCTGGTGCCGCCGCCGGTATCGATCGCCATCACGCGCCTCCGGGGAACGGCTCCGAGGTTTCCCCGGTGCTATCGAACTGGGCTTCGACGTCGGCGACCTTGGCCCGGGAGAACGCGTCGGAGCCCCGGTACTGCTCGCTGATGCCGCTTGCGGCGCTGGCGAACTTGTACGTCCCGTCGGTGTAGCCGGCGACGTTCATCTGGGTGGCGATCTGCACCTGGTCGTGCCGGTACAGGAACAGGTGCAGCTCGTAGAACGGCGTGTCGGGCAGCTGTTTGATCATGGTGGTGCTCACCGCGTCCGCATATGGGGCGTAGTTCAGCTGGATGTCCTGCTTCAGCTTCGCCGCGAACTGTTCCATGGCGTTGATGTCCGCCTCGATGGCGCCGAAGTCGGTGTAGTCGACATTGCCCAACCACCCCGCGGAATCCCTGGCTTCGGACAACGTGCGTCCTCCCATCGATCGGCAGCTCGTGACCCAGAGAGGTTAGCGAATCACGAGCCGGGCTTCCGCCCCCTGTGGACGACGGTCAGCGGGGAAGTGCCGAGGTGCGCCAGTTCCGGGGCCGTCCGGCGGGGTGCGCTGATCGGATCCAGTCTGAGACGGGTTGGGGGGTAGTGCGAGAATTGACCGAAGTAGATCGAGATGTCAGGATGGCGACGAGCGCCGCCACCTCATGATCGTCTAAGCTTCCTCTTACGACGCTGACCAGCGGTTCCTCGTTCATCAGCCGAGCGTACGACGGGCCACCGGAGATCCGGTGACACGCATCCCACACTCGGCTGATCAATTCGCGGCCGCTCGACAGAACCAGGTATTTTCTGCGTGATGTCTTCTTCTCCCCCACTCGTTGTCGCTGATCGGTACCGGCTCGTCGCGCCGCTCGGTCAGGGCGGGATGGGACGTGTCTGGCGGGCGGCCGATGTCGTCCTGCACCGAGAAGTGGCGATCAAAGAGCTCGTGCCGCCGCCGGGGCTGACCCCGGCCGAGCGGCAGGAGATGCGTGAGCGCTCCCTTCGCGAGGCGCGCGCCATCGCCCGGCTCAACAACATCAACGTGGTGCGCGTCTTCGACGTGCTCAGCACGGATGCCGATCCCTGGATCGTGATGGAGTACGTGCCATCCCGATCGCTCCAGGACGCCCTGGCCGCCGACGGGCCGTTCAACCCGTTGCGCACCGCGGAGATCGGCCTCGGCGTGCTCAACGCGCTGCGCGCCGCCCACCGCAACGGGGTGATGCACCGGGACGTCAAACCGGGCAACGTCCTGCTCGGCGCCGACGGCCGCGTGGTGCTCACCGACTTCGGCCTGGCCACCGTGCCGGGCGACCCCAACGTGACCCGGACCGGCCTGGTGCTGGGCTCCCCGGCGTACATCGCTCCGGAGCGCGCCCGGGACGGCACGGCGGGCCCGGCGGCCGACCTGTGGTCGCTCGGCGCCACGCTGTTCGCCGCGGTGGAGGGGCAGTCGCCCTTCGCCCGCCCGTCGGCGATCGCCACGCTGGCCGCTCTGGCCACCGAGAACGTGCCGGTCTCGCGGAACGCCGGCCCGCTGAAGCCGGTGCTCAACGGGCTTCTGCGCAAGGATCCGGCGCACCGCATCAACGCGGAGGAGGCCGAGCGCCTGCTGAACCGGGCGGCCGGCCGCCGGTCGAAGATCACCTTCCCGATGAGCCCGACCATGCGCCGGCCCGGTGTGGGCCGGGAGCGGCCGTCGTTGCCGAGCGGTCCGGGTGGTCCGCCGGTTCTGCCCGGTTCCGGGTGGGGCACCGCCACCGGTTCGGCGCCGGTGGTGCCCAATCCGCGTCCACCGGTCGCCCAGCCGCCGGCCGCCGACGGCCGGCAGCCGCATCGTCCGGCGGGCCAGCCGCAGCATCCGGCGGCGCCTTTCGCGCAGGGCAAGGCCCAGGTCGGCGGCCAGGTCCCGCCGGTCGGCCGGGACGGCAAACCCCTCGAGGCCACGCGCCTCGACACGCCTCCGGTCCGCGACTCCTCTTCGGGTACGGCGCAGGCGCCCCCGACCGCACCGCAGGGCGGCCCGGCCGCCACCCCGTCGTCGGTGGCGAGCGGTTCCGCTCCCACCAACGCGCTGCGCACCGGTTTCACGGCCGCCGACGTGGCCGCCAACCGGCGTAAGCAGGCCGCCCCCGAGCACGAGCAGTCGTTGGCTCAGGCCACGGCCGGCTACCCGGTGGTGACCCCGCGCAAAGAGGCGCCCGCGGGCGAGCAGGCGGAGACGCCGGCCGTCGAGGCGCCGCCGGTGACCGAGGCCGAGGCGGCGGCGAAGACGGTGACCAGCACCGAGCCGGAGGCCGCCACCAGCGCTGACGCCGGTTCCGAGCCGGACGCCGCGACGAGCGCCGGGACAGCCGAGCCCGTCACTGCCGACGACACCGGATCGGAGTCGAAGGCGGCGTCCGAGGTGACGACCGAGGCGGACGCCGGGTCCGAGGAGCCGCCGGCCGAAGCAGGGGCGGCGATCGGCACCGAGGCGAAGGACGAGCCGGCCGCGGAAGCGGACACGCCCGCCGAGGCCGTCGAGGAGACGGTCACGGCCCCGCCCGTACCGGAAGAGAAGACGACGCTGCTGGCACCGGCCGCCGAGGCCGGCCCCGCGGTGGAGGAGATGACCTCGGTGCTGGCCGCGCCGGCCGAGGAGAAGACCACCATGCTGGCGCTGGACGACGACCGCACCTCGGTGGTCAACATCCCGCCGCGGCGGCGCCCGGTGACGGACGCCACCCGGGTCGGTGACCTGGCGACGGTGCCGGAGTTCGCCCGGCCGTCGCGCCCGGCGTGGACCCCGATGCAGTTGCGGCCGTCGGACCGCCGTACCGGTGGGGTGACGATCTTCGGAACCACCCTGACCCGCCGGCAGGCGGCGATCGGTCTCGGCATCGTGATGACGTTCGTGCTGCTCGTCGGCATCATCGTGGTGCAGGCGTTCGGCACGGACGGCGACGACAAGAAGGTCTCGCAGGCCGGTGCGTCGGCCGCCGTGCAGCAGTCCGGCGGCAAGCAGTCGCCGGACAAGCCGAGCACGCCCGCGAGTCAGACGCCGTCGACTTCGCCGACCGCCGCCGGGCTTCCGGAGGGCTGGCGCCTCTACCGGGGTTCCGGTTACGCCCTTCCGGTTCCGGACAACGCCCGCAACGAGGGTGGCGCTGTCGGCGGTGGGCGCACCTTCGGGTGGGGCAAGAGTCGGCAGATCCGCCTCGACATCGTCGACAGCGGCATGGACCCGATGGAGTACCACGCGCAGGACAACACCGGCGGGTACGACGAGGTCGGCCCGACCAGGGTCGAGTTCAAGGGGTACGAGGCGGCTGACAAGGAGTACTTTCGCTCGATCAGCAGCGGCCCCCAGCACGTGGTGCGGCGGGTGATCCGGGTCGGGGACAAGATGTACGTGCTGACCTGGTACACCGAGGACCAGGACTGGGAGAAGGCGAAGTCCGACCTGCAGAGCATCTACGAGGGGTTCGAGCCTCGTAAGTGACCTCCGTCATGCGTGATTCCCGGGTGGCTGGGTAGTTATCCACGATCACGGATGGAGGTGGATCATGAACTGTCGACGGCACGGCGGTAAGCCCACGATCGCACTGTGGATGCTGGTCGCGGTGGCTGACGTCGCGATCCTGGCGTCCACCGGGCTGCTGGCGATCCTGCTGGTCCTGACCGCTCTCGCGGTGGTCACCGGAGTCGGCGTGGTCGCTGCCCGATCCCTGGGCCGGCCCGATCCGGAGCCTGCGAAGGTCGTGGTGCGCCGCCGTTCGTAGCGGGATCGGCTACAGTCCCCGGCGTGTTGTCGATCGACGGTGTGACTGACCTGTGGGACCAGCTGTTCAGTGCGCAGCCCGACCCGCCCGGGATGCTGGTGCTGCTCACGGCGCTGGCCGGGTTCCTCGCGGTGGCGATCCGCCCGGTGTGGCGGGTGGCCCGCAACGCCGTCACGATCGCCCACGAGGGCGGGCACGCGCTGTTCGCCCTGGTGACCGGGCGCAAGCTGCGGGGCATCCGGCTGGAGTTCGACACGTCCGGGCTCACCCTGTCGGCCGGCCGCCCGACCGGGTTCGGCATGATCCTCACCCTGCTCGGCGGCTACATCGCGCCGTCGCTGGTGGGTCTGCTGGGCGCGTGGCTGCTCGGCGGCAACCGGATCACGCTGCTGCTCTGGCTCGCGGTGGCCCTGCTGCTGCTCATGCTGATCAACATCAGGAACCTGTTCGGCGTGATCTCGCTGCTGGTGACGGGCGCGATCGTGTTCGCCGTCTCCTGGTACGCCGAACCCGACGTGCAGGCGGCCTTCGCGTACGCCGGGGTGTGGTTCCTGCTCTTCGGCGGGATCCGCCCGGTCTTCGAGCTGCAGAACCTGCGCAGCCGGGGCCGGATGCGTGACTCCGACCCCGACCAGCTGGCCCGGCTCACCCACCTGCCGGCCCTGTTCTGGGTGACCGTGTTCCTGGCGGTGAACGTGGCGGCCCTGCTGGCCGGCGCCTTCCTGCTCGCCGGCCAGTGGCTGAGCTAGCTGGCTTCGCTTCGCTCCGCGGCGATTCGCCTTGTAACCGGTGAGATGGCAGGCGATTTTCTGCCGTCCGCAAACCCCACGGACGTCGAAAAATCGCGTGCCATCTCACCGGCGGCGAATCGCGGGTTCACAGATGGCTACAACGGGATGTTGCCGTGTTTCTTCGGGGGCAGGGACTCGCGCTTGGTGCGCAGCATCCGCAGCGACCGGACGATCTGGGTCCGGGTCTGCGACGGCTGGATGACCGCGTCCACGTACCCCCGTTCGGCGGCGATGTACGGATTGGCGAGCGTGTCCTCGTACTCCTGGATGAGCTCGGCCCGGCGCTGAACCGGATCCTTCGCGGCGGCCAGCTCCGCCCGGTAGAGGATGTTGACCGCGCCCTGGGCGCCCATCACCGCGATCTGCGCGGTCGGCCAGGCGAAGTTGACGTCGGCCCCGACGTGCTTGGACCCCATCACGTCGTACGCCCCGCCGTACGCCTTCCGCGTGATCACGGTGACCTTGGGCACAGTGGCCTCGGCGTACGCGTAGATGAGTTTCGCCCCACGCCGGATGATGCCGTCCCACTCCTGTCCGGTGCCGGGCAGGAAGCCGGGGACGTCCACGAAGGTGAGCACCGGGATGTTGAACGCGTCACAGGTGCGCACGAAGCGGGCGGCCTTCTCGGACGCGGCGATGTCGAGCGTCCCGGCGAGGCTCATCGGCTGGTTGGCGACCACGCCGACGGGCCGTCCCTCGACACGCCCGAAGCCGATCACGATGTTCTGCGCGTAGAGCGGCTGGACCTCGAGGAACTCGTCGACCACGGTCTCGATGACGGTCTTGATGTCGTACGGCTGGTTCGGCGAGTCCGGGATGAGGGTGTCCAGCGCCCGGTCCCGCTCGGACAGCTCCAGGTCGGCCGGCTCCTCGTAGACCGCCGGCTCGTCCAGGTTGTTGCTGGGCAGGTAGGAGATCAGGGCCCGGACGTACTCGATCGCGTCCTCCTCGTCGCTGGCGAGGTAGTGCGCGTTGCCGCTGCGGGTGTTGTGGGTACGTGCCCCGCCCAGCTCCTCCATGCCGACCTCTTCACCGGTGACCGTCTTGATGACGTCGGGTCCGGTGATGAACATGTGCGACGTCTGGTCGACCATGACGGTGAAGTCGGTGATGGCCGGGGAGTAGACGGCGCCGCCCGCGCAGGGGCCCATGATCAGTGAGATCTGCGGGATGACGCCGCTGGCTCGTACGTTGCGGAAGAAGATGTCGGCGTAGAGGCCGAGCGCCACCACGCCCTCCTGGATCCGGGCGCCGCCGGAGTCGTTGATCCCGATGATCGGGCAGCCGATCTTCATGGCCAGGTCGAGGACCTTGACGATCTTCTCGCCGAAGACCTCGCCGAGGGATCCGCCGAAGACCGTGAAGTCCTGCGAGAAGACGCACACCTGCCGGCCGTCGATGGTGCCGTGGCCGGTGACCACGCCGTCGCCGTACGGCCGGTTGCGGTCCAGGCCGAAGGCGGTGGACCGGTGCCGGGCCAACTCGTCGAGCTCCACGAAGGAGCCCTTGTCGAGCAGCAGCTCGATGCGTTCCCGCGCGGTCTTCTTGCCGCGGGAGTGCTGTTTCTCGATGGCCCGCGCGGAGCCCGCGTGCACGGCCTCCTCGGTTCGGCGGGTCAGATCGGCGAGCTTGCCGGCGGTGGTGTGGATGTCGGGCTCTGTCGTCACGAAGGTCTCCACCCTCTGAGCGCTCGTTAAGGCAACGATCAGCATCGTAACCAGATCCCGTCGCACGCGGAGGGCGTCGCTACGCGTGCGTTTCATACCCAATGCCCCATTCGTTACGACTGGCGTGACGAACTGGATGACCGCGGCCGGGCTCGCCTTCATCGCAGGCGGCCTCGCCACACTGATCAGCTTCCGCACCGTGCTCTTCGGCGGCGAGGCTCGTCGGGCGAACCGGGCCGGCTCATCCGCTCGCCGCCGGCGCTCGGAATCCACCGTGAGGTCCACACCCGGACCTCGCTCCGCGGTCGACGCCGGTCCGGTAGCGGGCGGGGAGCCCCGGTTCGGCCGCCGTCGCAGGCTGGCGGCCGCCTTCAGCGGACAGCCGGCCGAGCCGGACGCACTCCCGAGCGGGCCGGCCTCGAGCGGACTGGCCTCCATCGGGCTGGCCGACGAGGAGGACGAGGATGCCCACCGCCGGATCGGCTTTGCCGACCACGACCCCGGAGAGGAGGAGGACCTCGGCGAGCTGGGGCCGCTGTTCTTCGACGAGGAGGAACGGCTCGGCTACGAGGACGGCTATCTCGAGGACGATTTCTGGCCGGCCCGCCGCCGGCGGGAGCCGGAACCGGACGGCCCGGCCTGGGCGCGGCGAGACGCCGAGAACCCCACGGGGTACGCGGGACGCTATGCCGAACCGGACGACGAGAAGCCGGTGCCGGACTGGGACTGGCCCCGCTGGTCCGACGTCGACGACCGCCCGCCGGCCGGCGACTACTGGACCCCGGTGCCCGACGACCTCTACCCGTCCCAGAGTTTCGACCGGCTGCCACCGGTGCCGTCCTACGAGCCGGCCACCGGATTCGACCTGCCGGTGGTGCCCGCCGAGCCGGAGTGGCCCCCGCACGAGCAGCGGGCCCGGCAGCCCCGATCCTGGGCGGACCGTGACGACCAGCGGGATGGGGAGTCCCGGCCCAGTCCGCGGCCCCGTCCGTACGTCAGCCGCCACTCCGCGCGTCCACCGGCTTAAGCTGCCGGAGTGGCCTACACCGAGCTCGACCGCCCGCCCCTGTCCGTCCGGGCGCTGACCCGCGCCCTGGTGGTGCCCGGCGGGCTGTGGTCGCGGCTCGAGATCCCGGAGGAGACCGGCTCGACGAACGCCGACGTGGCCGCCGCCGCCCGGACCGGAGAACCGGAGGGCCTGGTCGTGGTGGCCGAGAGCCAGGTCTCCGGGCGCGGCCGCCGGGACCGGCAGTGGACCTCGCCGCCCCGGGCCGGGCTCACGCTGAGCGTGCTGCTGCGGCCCGGTCCGTCGGTGCCGGCCGCCTCCTTCGGCTGGCTGCCGCTGATGGCCGGGGTGGCGCTGGCCGAGGCGGTGACCCGGGTGGCCGGTGTGGAGGCCGCCCTGAAATGGCCCAACGACCTGCTGGTCGGCGAGCGCAAATGCGCCGGGATCCTGGCCGAGGTGTCCGGTGACGCCGTGGTGATCGGGATCGGGCTGAACGTCAGCACCCGGGCCGAGGAGCTGCCGGCCACCACCGGCGCCGAGGCCACCTCGCTGCGGGTCGCCGGCGCGGAGAACACCGACCGCGATCCCCTGCTGCGGGCACTGCTACGTGGCCTGGAGCGCTGGTACACCGGCTGGCGCGAGGCGGGCGGTGACGCCGAGATGTGCGGGCTGACGGGGGAGTACCAGCGGGTCTGCGCGACCCTGGGCCGCCGGGTGCGGGTGCTGCTGCCCGGCGGTGACGAGCGGTCCGGGGAGGCGGTCTCGGTGGACGCCGACGGGCAACTGGTGATCCGTACGGTGGAAGGGCTTGACTTCTCCGTCTCGGCCGGGGACGTCCTGCACGTACGCTGAACGCGTGGCGTTCCCGGAAGACGTGCTCGCGGACGAGGAGGAGATAGTTCTCCACCTGCGTCCGCATTGGAAGGCTGCGGTCGCCCCGGTCCTGATCCTGGCGCTGACCCTGACCGGCCTGGTCCTGGGCTGGGTGAAGCTGCCGGGGACCGAGGCGGGCCGGATCGGCCTGCTGCTGGTGGCCGCGATCATGCTCTACTACGCGGTCCGCTACGGCGTCCTGCCGCTGCTGGAGTGGCACGCCACCCGCTACGTGCTGACCACCGAGCGGATCCTGCTCCAGCGCGGCCTGTTCACCCGGGAGCGGCGGGACCTGCCGCTGAACCGGATCAACGATCACGCCCTGACCCAGTCGCTGCTGGACCGGCTGCTCGGCAGCGGCACCCTCACCGTCGACTCGATCGGCGAGCAGAACGTGGTGCTGGCCGGGGCGCCGGCCGCCGAACTGGTGCAGAGCACCCTCTACGAGCTGATCGAGCTGGCCCCGGCCGGCGAGCCCGAGGAGGAGGAGGTCGGCTAGCGCAGGTCGAGGCTGGCGACGCTGCCCGGCTCGTCCACCGCGCTCAGCTCGGCGAGGCCGGCGGTCGCGTCCAGGTCGGCGATGGCGCCCTCGTGGCCGTCGACCGGCGGCTTGAGGAAGACGAACGTCCGGTACGCCCAGAAGCGGAACAGTGTCGCGAGCCCGATCCCGAACGTGGTGAGCGCCAGCAGCGCCATCTTGTCGTCGTGCTCGGAGAAGCCGAACCCGTACTTGCCCAGGTAGGTGAGGCCGGACTGGATCAGCATGCCGATCAGGTTGAACCCGAAGAACAGCGTGTACTCACGGCGCAGCGCGGTCCGGGTGTGGTGTCGGTACGTCCAGTAACGGTTCGCCACGTACGCCAGGGTGGTCGTGATGACCGTCGCCAGAACGCTCGCCTTCACCGGGCCGATCGGCATCGACACGTAGTAGATCGCGAGGTACAGAAGCGTGTTGCCGGCCCCGATGATGCCGAAGGCGATGGCTTCGGGTGCGAGACGGCGGAGGCGTTCCGTCAGCGTGCTGGCTGAGGGCATTGGGCAACCTTAAGGGAACGGGGGTGATTACGCCGAGTCACTGTGAGGAGGGCGACGGCGTCGCAGCGGGCACCGGGGCGGCAGCGGCCCGGAAGACGAAACGGCGGTAGGACCAGAAGCGGAACAGTGTCCCGAGGGCGGTCCCGATCATCACGCCGGAGATGTTGTCGGCGAACGGGCTGCGCAGCGCGGGCCAGATCTGGCCGAGGCCGTAGTGGCTGATCCCGAGGCAGGCCAGGGCGATGCCGAGGCCGATGGCGTTCAGCACGAAGAAGGTCGTGTACTGGCGGGCCATGTTGGTGTGGTCGCCGTCCCGCCAGGTCCAGAACCGGTTGCCCAGGAAGGCGATGGTCGTGGCGATCACGGTGGAGGTGGCCTTCGCGGTGAGCGTTTCGGCGCCGGCCCGCAGCAACAGGTTGTAGAGCACGAAGTCGACGGTGAACGCGAAACCGCCCACCAGGCCGAACTTGCCCAGCTCAGGGATGAGTGCCTTGATTCGGGTGCGCAGGCCACTCGCCTGCGGGGAATTCGGGGGCACGGATCCGAGGGTACCGGCGCGGGTCACGGATCGCTGTCCCCGTTGCCGGGTCTTAACCGGACGTCCCGGCGGGGTGACGCTGTCGGTACGGAGGGTTACGGAAGCCGTCGACCTCGCGGATCTCGGCGAGCCGGTTGCGGCAGTCCGCGCACCACCCGAGATGGGTACGCATCCGGTGGGCGTCGCGCGGGGCCAGCCGGCCGCGCACCTGGCCGCCCAGCCGCTCGCCCGCCCACCGGCACTCCGGGTGATCGGCCGCGGTCACGTGCTGCTGGAGATAGAGGCTGCGCAGACCCTCCCGGGCGCGGTGGGCAAGCACCGCCACCGCGTTCGGGGTCAGGCCCATCCGCGGGGCCAGTTCGGCCGGGGTGCTGCCCTCCACCTCGGTCTGCCACAGCACGTCCCGCCAGCGGGGCGGCAGTTGCCGGAACGCGGCGGCGGCGAAACTGCGCTCCAGGCGGTCCAGGGCCGGGTCGGTGAACGGTTCGCACGCGTCGTACCGGGTCAGGTCGTCGGTGAACTCCAGCCGGCGGTCCACCCGGGCCCGCCGGTAGGAGAGGTGCCGCATGGTGGTGTGCAGGTAGGCGCGGAAGGCGACCAGTGGCCCCCGCCCGGCCCGGAGCGTGGCGAACACGTTCACGAACGTCTCGGCGACCAGGTCGTCGACGTCCGCCGGATCGCTCACCAGACCGAAGGCGAACCTGCGGGCTGCCGCTTGGTGCCGCTGATAGAGCGTCCCGTACGCGGCCGTGTCACCGGTCCGGACCGCTCCGAGCAGATCGGTGTCCGAGTCCGCGCCGTCACCCGGCATCGTCATTCCGCCTCCTGTGGCCGGAACTGCGAGGAAAGCCCGATTAGGTGAAAGTCTAAGGTGCTAAGTCCGTTTTGTGAAAGTTGTCGCGAGAACGGTGTGGCTCAAGCGGCCTTGCAAGCTCGTGCACTTTCCGGCGAAGAATCGATCGTTTACGCGCACAGCAGCCAAAGAATGTGCGGTTGTCCACAGGTGAAGCCGATGAACTCAACGCGCTGTCGGGCTTACGCTGACGTAACTCCCATGAAGACGGCCGGATCCCGGCTGTTTCGTCATAGGTCAGTGCCGACCGAAGGAGCTTCACCTTGTCTCAGCCCCCTACCTCGCATCCGCGCCTGCTGGCGTGGATCGACGAGGTCGCCGCCCTGACCACGCCCGACCGGATCGTCTGGTGCGACGGTTCGGAGGCCGAATGGACCCGCCTCACCGACGAGCTCGTCGAATCGGGCGCACTGGTCCGCCTCAACCACGAGAAGAAGCCGAACTCGTTCTGGGCGCGCACCGATCCGTCCGATGTGGCACGCGTCGAGGAACGCACCTTCATCTGCTCGGTCGACGAGGCCGACGCCGGTCCCACCAACAACTGGATGGACCCGGCCGAGATGAAGCAGCTCATGACGGGGCTGTACAAGGGCTGCATGACCGGCCGGACGATGTACGTCGTCCCGTTCTGCATGGGCCCGCTGGACGCGGCCGAGCCGATGTTCGGCGTCGAGCTCACCGACAGCCCGTACGTCGTGGCCAGCATGCGCATCATGACCCGGATGGGCGCCGAGGTCCTCAAGGTGATGGGTGACGACGCCGACTTCGTGCCGGCACTGCACTCGATCGGTGCGCCACTGGCGGAAGGCCAGGACGACGTCGCCTGGCCGTGCAACGAGACCAAGTACATCTCGCACTTCCCGGAGACCCGGGAGATCTGGTCGTTCGGCTCGGGTTACGGGGGCAACTCGCTGCTGGGCAAGAAGTGCTTCGCGCTGCGCATCGCCAGCGTGGCCGCCCGCGACGAGGGCTGGCTCGCCGAGCACATGCTGATCATGAAGCTGACCTCGCCGGAGGGTGTGGTCCGCTACATCGCCGGCGCGTTCCCGTCGGCCTGCGGCAAGACCAACCTCGCGATGCTGGACCCGACTCTCGACGGGTGGAAGGTCGAGACCATCGGTGACGACATCGCCTGGATGCGGTTCGGTGAGGACGGCCGGCTCTGGGCCACCAACCCCGAGTTCGGGCTGTTCGGCGTCGCGCCCGGCACCGACTTCCACACCAACCCGAACGCGATGCGCACCCTGGCCAAGGGCAACTCGGTCTTCACCAACGTGGCGCTCACCGACGACGGCGACATCTGGTGGGAGGGCATGGGCGAACCGCCCGCGCACCTCATCGACTGGAAGGGCAAGGACTGGACGCCCGGGTCGGAGGCCGTCTCCAGCCACCCGAACAGCCGGTTCTGCACCCCGATCGAGCAGTGCCCGATCCTCGCCGACGAGTACCACGACCCGCGCGGCGTCCCGATCGACGCGATCCTCTTCGGCGGCCGCCGCAAGACGACCATCCCGCTGGTCAGCGAGGCCCGCGACTGGGTGCACGGGGTCTACCTGGGCGCCACCCTGTCGTCCGAGACCACCGCGGCCGCGGTCGGCCAGGTCGGCGTGGTCCGGCGTGACCCGATGGCCATGCTGCCGTTCATCGGCTACCACGCCGGCGACTACTTCCAGCACTGGATCGACATGGCCAAGGGCGCGTCCGGCGACGCCGCCAAGCTGCCCAAGGTCTTCTACGTCAACTGGTTCCGGCGCGGCGACGACGGCCGGTTCCTGTGGCCCGGTTTCGGCGAGAACAGCCGGGTTCTCAAGTGGGTGGTCGAGCGCCTCGACGGCAAGGCCGACGCCGTCGAGACCCCGATCGGCCACGTGCCCACCCCGGAGGCGCTCGACCTGACCGGCCTGGACCTCGACCCGGCCGACCTGGCGGCGGCTCTGCGGGTCGACCCGGAGGAATGGCAGGCCGAGATCCCCCAGGTCACCGAGTGGTTCAACAGGTTCGGCGACAAGCTCCCGGCGGTCCTCTGGGCCGAGCTGGACGCGCTGAAAGCCCGTCTCGCCGACGCATGAACAACCGGCTGGTCCCCCGCTCGCGGCAACGGCGCCCGGGCGGGGACCGGCCGGTCGGCCGATGCGCCCGCTAGCACGATCGGGCGCATCCTCCGGGCAGTTGGTCCCGGGGCGGGCCGTCCCCGCTTGAGCCTGCGGCAGGGGTGGCTACGCTTTGGGGTGATGAGCGTGCGTTCTCTGGTCTACACCTTTTACGAACGGCGGCTGGCGGGGAAGCTGGCCGGAAAGCCCGTGCCCCGGCACGTCGGCGTCATGTGCGACGGCAACCGGCGCTGGGCCCGGGAGATGGGCTTCGTCGACCCGAACGACGGCCACCGCGTCGGCGCCAGCCGCGTCAAGGAGCTGTTGACCTGGTGCGACCAGGCCGGCATCGAGCACGTCACGCTCTACCTGCTGGCCACCGACAACCTGCGCCGCCCGTCCGCCGAGCTGGACCCGCTCGTCAAGATCATTGAGGATCTGGCGACCGAGCTGGCCGAGGAGGGCAACCCCTGGCGGCTGCGCATGGTCGGCGCCCTCGACATCCTGCCCGCCGCCACCGCCGCCACCCTCAAGGCCGCGCAGGAGAAGACCCGCGACCGCGGTGACGGCGTCGAGGTCAACATGGCGGTCGGCTACGGCGGCCGTCGGGAGATCACCGACGCGGTCCGCTCCCTGCTCTACGAGCACGCCGCCACCGGCGGCACCATCGAGGAGCTCGCCGAGATCCTCGACGTCGAGCACATCGCCGAACACCTCTACACCCGCGGCCAGCCCGACCCCGACCTGGTCATCCGCACCAGCGGTGAACAGCGACTCTCCGGCTTCCTGCTGTGGCAGTCGGCGCACTCGGAGTTCTACTTCCACGACGCCAACTGGCCCGACTTCCGCCGCATCGACTTCCTCCGGGCGCTGCGCTCCTACGCCACCCGCCAGCGCCGATACGGGGCCTGAAGGAAGGCACGTAGCGCGCCCGCCGGGGCGGGGTGAGCGGTCGCCGACCAGCTTTCCCACCACGAAACGGTCCCTGTCACCCCGACGGCGGTGCACTCAACATCCCCCGCAAAACGCCGCCGGTGTCGAGGCAAGTGATTTGCCGACGCAGCGGGGTGTGCTGCGGCGGGAAATCACCTGCCTCGACACCGGTTACAAGGCGTTTTGCCGCGGAGCGAAGCGGAGCCATCAGGCCCAGCGCCGCGAAGCGAAGCGGAGCCATCAGGCACAGTCAGAACCGGCGTAGGCCCTCGGTCAGGAAGGTGGCTACGGCCTGGGGGGACTCCAGGGTCAGGTCGGCGGCGCTGGAGACCTCGGCGCCCGTCTCCGGGTTCGCCACGGCCACCGCCATGCCGAAGAAGGCCGGGTCGACGGCCTCCCGGGCACGCAGCGCGTCGAAGGCCTTGACGTCCGACATGTCGTCGCCGAAATACCACGCGCAGCCCGCGTTGCGGACGCCCTCGGTGATGACCATGCCCTTGTCCTGGTCGACCGGGGGCTTCAGCTCGACCACCATGCGGCCGTGCTGGATGCGCAGCCCCAGGCGCTCGGCCTGCTCGTGGGCCCAGCGCTCCACGGTGCGGGCGTGGTCGGGGGCGGTGCGGTAGTGCAGTGCCACGGAGAGCCGTTTGTACTCCACCAGGATCTCGGCGGGCAGCTCGGCGCGGGCGGAGTCGGCCAGGTCGGCCATCGTGGGCACGAAGTCGAGGGCGGCCGGCTCGGTGACCACCTGGCCGTCGTGCCACACCTCGAGGCCGTAGAGGCCGTGCAGGTCGACATTGCCGAGCGTCTCGAAACGGGACCGCAGGAAGCTGACCGGGCGGGCGGAGACGATGGCCACCCGGGCGACCGACTCGGCCAGTCGCTCCAGGACTCCGAGCACCTCGGGCACCGGCTGGGAGGCGTCGGGGTCCTCGGTGACGGGAGATAGGACGCCGTCGAAGTCGAAGAAGAACGTCGTCGCGGAGGCGCGCTCGGCGGTGAACGCCCACGCCTCGTCGGTGGTCAGTGGATGGGTCGGACGTGCAGTCTCTGCCACGGGCCCAGACTACCCGCGGATGGTCGTCTTTTAAGCCTGGTGATTTTCGGGTGCGGCGGTCGTCACCCTTGTGGGACTGATTTTGCGCACTACCGCCAGGCGTAGTTGACCGCTAGCGTTTGAGTCATGGCGCGGGGTCGTCCCGGGCCAGCCGGTCGGCCCGGACCTGCGACGACTGCGCCACGGGGACCGCAATCCGACCCCGTGCAGAGGGCCGGCGACCGGTAGGTGGCGGACCGCGGGCGGACCGGGTTGCACGCCCGCTGGAGCAGGCCTGTGACATCTCGCCGTACCGATGCCGGGATCGACCAGAACCCGGCCGACAAAGTGCCCAGCAGCCGCGCCACCACCGGGCGCCGTAAGACCCGGGACCGGCACGCCGACGCGGAACCCGCCCCGGCCGGCCGGGTCTTCGTTCTGGACACTTCGGTCCTGCTGTCCGACCCGGCGGCGTTCCGCCGGTTCACCGACCACGAGGTGGTCGTCCCGCTCGTGGTCATCTCCGAACTGGAGGGCAAACGTCACCACCCTGAGCTCGGCTGGTTCGCGCGGCAGTCGCTGCGGATGCTGGACGAGCTGCGGATCAAGTTCGGCCGGCTGGACCAGCCGGTGCTCTGCAACGACGAGGGCGGCACCCTGCGGGTGGAGCTGAACCACGCCGACCAGAGCGCTCTCCCGCACGGGTTCCGCAACGACTCGAACGACACCCGGATCCTCTCCGTGGCGCTCGGTCTGGCCGCCGAGGGGCGCGACGTCACCCTGGTGAGCAAGGACATGCCGCTGCGGGTGAAGGCGGCGTCGGTCGGCATCACCGCCGACGAGTACCGGCACGGCCAGGCCAGCGATCCCACTTGGACCGGTATGTCCGATCTGGAGCTGTCGGAGGAGCAGGTGAACTCGCTGTACTCCGGCGAGGAGCTGGAGGCCGAGGAGGCGGAGAACCTGCCCTGCCACACCGGCCTGGTGATCCACTCGCCGCGTGGCTCGGCGCTGGCCCGGGTCAACCCGGACAAGACCATCAAGCTGGTCCGCGGCGACCGGGACGCGTTCGGGCTGCGGGGCCGGTCGGCGGAGCAGCGGGTGGCGCTGGACATCCTGCTCGACGAGCAGATCGGCATCGTCTCGCTGGGTGGCCGGGCCGGCACCGGCAAGTCGGCGCTGGCGCTGTGCGCGGGCCTCGAGGCGACCATGGAGCGCAACCGTCACAAGAAGGTGGTGGTGTTCCGCCCGCTGTACGCGGTCGGCGGCCAGGAGCTCGGCTATCTGCCCGGCAGCGAGTCGGAGAAGATGTCGCCGTGGGCCCAGGCGGTCTTCGACACCCTCGGCTCGGTGGTGCACGCCAACGTGGTCGAGGAGGTGCTGGCCCGCGGCATGCTCGAGGTGCTGCCGCTGACCCACATCCGCGGCCGGAGCCTGCACGACGCGTTCGTGATCGTGGACGAGGCGCAGTCGCTGGAACGCAACGTGCTGCTCACCGTGCTGTCCCGGATCGGGCAGAACTCGCGCGTGGTGCTGACCCACGACGTGGCCCAGCGCGACAACCTGCGGGTCGGCCGGCACGACGGCGTGACCGCGGTGATCGAGGCTCTCAAGGGGCACCCGATTTTCGCCCATGTCACTCTCACCCGCTCCGAGCGGTCGCCGATCGCTGAGGTTGTCACCGATTTGCTGGAGGAGATCCCTCTGTGAGGTAGCGCCAGCGCGGGGATTTCGTGCCGAATTCCCCCAGAAAGTCATGTGATTGAGGTCACAACTCCGCGCTGGCGTTTCACATCCACTTCACCTTGCGCCATGGTCTTTGGCGAGCGCCATCTGGTGGCCCCGGTCGGGTCGCGGTGCTCCCGGCGCGATTCGCCCTGAGCGGACGCGCCGTGTCATTGCCCCCGACGAAGGGAATCTTCGTGAAGCGGCTCTGGAGCCGGCTCGGAGTTCGTGCTGCGTCCGTCGCTCTTCTCGTGGCGGGTCTCACCGGCGGCGTGTACCTCGGCCAGGACCGGGATGTCCAGCAGCAGGGCGCCGAAGCTCAACTCGTCGCGCAGGCCAATCAGGACGAGATCCGGCTGCTGAAACAGCGTCAGGCGGATCACGCCGCGGCCCGGGCGCATCGCGTGCAGGCCGAGGAGGCCGCCGCGGCCAAGGCGGCCAGCGAGGTCAAGGCCGCCGCGTCCAAGGCGCGCACGCTGGAGAAGAAGGTCATCGAGGCCAAGGAGGCCGAGGAGGCCAAGAAGGCCGAGGAGGCGTCCGGCCCGGTCGTCTTCACCGGGGAGATCCCGTCGTCCTGCAACGAGTACAACGGCAGCCGGGAGATCGGCTGCGCCCTGATGCTCGACGCCGGTTTCGGCCTCGACCAGTTCCCCTGCCTGGACAGGCTGTGGAAGAAGGAGAGCGGCTGGAACTACAAGGCCGAGAACAGCTCCTCCGGGGCGTACGGGATTCCGCAGGCTCTGCCGGGCAGCAAGATGGCCTCGGTCGCGGACGACTGGAAGACCAACCCGGCCACCCAGATCAAGTGGGGTCTCGGCTACATCGAGGGTCGCTACGACACTCCGTGTGGCGCCTGGGGTCACTCACAGGATGTCGGCTGGTACTGATCCGAGCTCGTTGACGGGGCTGCGCGGCAACCGCGCGGCCCCGTTTTCGCTGTGATCCAATGTCCATATGGTCCCCAAAGCGGGTTTTTGTCTGCTCACGGTCCTGGTTTCGGTCACACCGGGCGGAAGCGAAGCCCGCGCCGAGCCCGCGAAACCACCGGTCCGTGAGGTGGTCGGCGGAAAGATCGCCGGCAACGGCCGGTTCCCCTGGGCGGTACGGCTCTCGATGGGCTGCGGCGGCGCCCTCACAGCGCCCCGGGTGGTGCTCACCGCCGGGCACTGCGTGGGGCCGACCGGACCCAACGACCGCATCACCGTGACCGCCGGCTCCACCGACCTGGAGTCCCGGCAGGCGATCACCGTGAAATCCGTCGAGGTCTATCGTTCGCCGGACTTCGTGACCGAGACCTCCGGGGACGACTGGGCGGTGGTGCGCCTGGAACGCGAACTGGCACTGCCCACCCTGGAACTCGTCGCCGACAACGCCGATCAGGGCACCTTCACGGTGATGGGGTGGGGGCAGACCCGGGAGAGCTCGCCGCAGCAGGAACGCCGCCTGCACTACGCGAACGTGCCGACGATCCCGGACGCCGAGTGCGCGGCCGCGTATCGCAAGGTCGGCGTCAAAGTGATGAAGGAGAAGTCGATCTGTGCCGGGCGGCGGGGCGTCGACACCTGCCAGGGCGATTCCGGCGGGCCCATGGTCCGCCGGGACCGGGCCGGGCGCTGGGCGCAGGTCGGGATCGTCAGCTGGGGGCTGGGCTGTGCGCGGGACGGATATTTCGGTGTCTACACGCAGATCTCGGTCTATCGGGAGGCGATCCGGGAAGCGGTGCGCAAACTGAGCTGACAGCCTCCTCCGGTGGCCGAGGGTGCGCCGCCCTGCGACCATCGATGCATGGAGTACGGGTGGGCAGCCGGCGCACGCACGGACGACGCGGGGCGTTTCGGCACCGAGGCTTTCTACGCGTCGCTGGGACGCGCGTTCGTGACGATGTGCGCCGTGGTCCCGGCGCTGTTCCTGATCGAGGCGATCGACGTTGCCCTCGGCGCCGGCACGCTGGACGTGGCCGGCGGCATCATCCCGCACACCGTGGCGGGGCTCGACGGGGTGCTGTTCAGCCCGTTCCTGCACGGCGACTGGGAGCATCTGTACGGCAACGCCGTCCCGCTCATCCTGCTCGGCACGTTCGTGCTGGCCGGGGGAGCGCGCCGGTTCCTCTGGTCGACCGCCCTGATCATGCTGGTCGCCGGGCTCGGCGTCTGGTTCGTCGGCGACCCGGACACGGTGGTCGTCGGCGCCAGCGGTGTGATCTTCGGCTATCTCGGGTTGCTGCTGACCCGCGGCCTGGTCGAGCGCAGCTGGTGGCATCTGGCGGTGGCCGCGTTCATCGGCCTGCTGTACTGGTACCAGTTCTTCAACATCCTGCCCACCGACCAGCGGATCTCCTGGCAGGGGCACGGGCTCGGCCTGCTCGGCGGCGTCATCGCCGCTATCGTCTTCCGCCGCCGCTGATCTTTCCAGCTGGCGCTCAGGGCCGCCTCAAGGCGTTTGAAACAGCTCTGGGAGCCAGCCGGACCCACCGCTCACGCCCGGCGGTCGCGGCATGGTCTGGACCATGCACGGGCCTCGCGGTGCGCCAGGGGGCGCCCGGAATGCGGTGGGGAACGCTCCACCCCGTACCGGAAAGGGGTCTTGATCCGGGCCGTGCAGGAGACGGCCCGGATCGGGACACTCAGGAGGCCGGGTCGCCCAGCGGGACCGCCGGCAGGTGGCCGTCGAAGTCGACCGCCGAGTAGAGGGCGAGTTTCTCCAGGCGGTGGTAGGAGTCGATGACCCGGATGGTGCCGCTCTTGGACCGCATCACGATCGACTGGGTGTGCGCGCCGCCGGAGCGGTAGCGGACGCCCTTGAGCAGGTCGCCGCCGGTCACGCCGGTCGCCACGAAGAAGCAGTTGTCGCCGGTGACCAGGTCGTCGGTGGTCAGGACGCGGTCGAGGTCGTGCCCGCCGGCGATCGCCTTCTCCCGCTCGGTGTCGTCCAGCGGCCACAGCTTGGCCTGGATCATGCCGCCGAGACATTTGAGCGCACAGGCCGCGGTGATGCCCTCCGGCGTGCCGCCGATGCCCATCAGCACATCCACGTCGGACTCCAGACGGGCCGCGGAGATGGCGCCGGCGATGTCACCGTCCGAAATGAACTTGATGTTGGCGCCGGCCTGCCGCACCTCCTCGACCAGCTTCGTGTGACGCGGGCGGTCGAGGATGCACACCGTCACGTCGGAGACGCTGGACCGCTTGGCCTTGGCGATGCGGCGCAGATTCTCCTTCACGCCGGCGTCGATGTCGATCACGTCGGCGCAGTCCGGGCCGACGGCGATCTTGTCCATGTAGAAGACCGCGCTCGGGTCGAACATGGCGCCGCGCTCGGCCACCGCGAGCACCGCGATCGCGCCGGGCATGCCCTTGCTCATCAGCGTCGTGCCGTCGATCGGGTCGACCGCGACGTCCACCTCGGGGCCGGTGCCGTCGCCGACCCGCTCCCCGTTGAAGAGCATGGGCGCCTCATCCTTCTCGCCCTCACCGATGACGACGACGCCGCGCATCTGGATCGAGTTGATGAGTTTGCGCATGGCGTCGACGGCGGCGCCGTCACCGCCGTTCTTGTCACCGCGGCCGACCCAGCGGCCGGCTGCCATCGCGGCGGCTTCGGTTACGCGGACGAGGTCGAGGGCGATGTTGCGGTCGAGGTCCTGAGGGACTCGGGCGGGCACGGCGGCCTCCTCGCGACGTTGCGGGGCTGTCAATTCTCCTGATCCTGGCACTTCGGGACGTGCCAAGTCTCGGTTCAGCGACATGGTTAACAATGGCGGGGTGGAACCCACCCCAGCCGGACCCCAGCCTTCGCCTCGCCTTTCCACCCGGGAGGGCCGGTCGCCGCGCGACATGATGATGTCGCTGTTGGTGCTGCTGGTGCCGATCGCGCTGTTCCTCACCTTCTACCGGGTGGTGCTGGACGGCGACAAGCCGATCTCCATCGATCCGGCCGAGACGATCCAGACGGCCCAGCGGGAGTTCCCGGTGGCCCAGCCGCAGGGGCTCGGTGAGGACGACTGGCACGTCTCGTCGGCCGCCTTCCGCCGTGTCGACGGCGGCGGCGCCACGCTGCGCATCGGCTACGTCGGCCCGGCCGGCAAGGCCCTGCAGCTCGTCCAGAGCACCGTCGCCTCGACCACGCTGATCCCGGCCGAGGTCGGCGGCTCGGGCAAGCGGATCGGCGCCTACCGCACCGACGAGCGGGTGTGGATGCAGTACGCCGGGCGGCCCGGCGAGACCGCGCTGATCTTCACCGAGCCGGCCCGGACCATCGTGATCATCGGTGACGACGGCGACACCGAGAACCTGGAGAAGCTGGCCTCGTCGCTGTCCTAGCGCCTAGTCCTCGGTGCGGGCGGCGCGGGCGGTCTCGATGCGCTCGCGGGCGCCGTCCAGCCAGCGGCGGCACACGTCGGCCAGCTTCTCGCCGCGCTCCCACAGGGCCAGCGACTCCTCCAGGGTGCCGCCGCCCTGCTCCAGCCGCTCCACCACTGTCGCCAGCTCGGTGCGGGCCTGCTCGTACGTCAGCTTCTCGTCGCTCATCAGCTCTCCACCACCGCAGCCTGCAGCTCGCCCTCGGCGAGCCGGATCCGAAGAAGGTCACCCGCGGCCACCTCGTCCGCGGAGCGGACCACGTGACCGTCGGGGCGTTGCACGATCGCGTAACCGCGCTCCAGCGTCTTGGCCGGCGACAGGGCGCGCAGCCGGGCCAGGGTGTGCTCCAGCGCGTCGTCGGCGCGGCGCAGCCGGTGATCCAGGCTGCGCCCGGCCCGGTCGCGCAGCGCCGTCACCTCGGCGCCCCGCTGATCGAGCAGCACCTCGGGGCGGGCCAGCACCGGCCGGGACCGCCACGCCTCGATCCGCTGCCGCTCCCGGTCGATCAGGGTGATCACCGCCCGGTCCAGGCGGGCCCGGGCGTGGGTGATCAGCTTCTGCTCCTCGGCCAGGTCGGGCACGATGCGCTTGGCCGCGTCGGTCGGCGTGGACGCGCGCAGGTCGGCCACGTAGTCGAGCAGCGGCGTGTCGGTCTCGTGGCCGATCGCGCTGACCACCGGCGTGCGCGCCGCGAACACCGCCCGGCACAGCGCCTCGTCGGAGAACGGCAGCAGATCCTCCACGCTGCCGCCGCCCCGGGCGATGACGATCACGTCGACGGTGTCGTCGTGGTCGAGCACCTTGAGCGCGTCGATGATCGGCGGCACCGCGGTGGCGCCCTGCACCGGCACGTTGATCACCCGGAAGTCCACCGACGGCCAGCGGCGCCGCGCGTTCATCAGCACGTCGCGCTCGGCGGCGCTGGCCCGGCCGGTGATCAGGCCGATCCGCCGCGGCAGGAACGGCAGTCGCCGCTTGCGCTCGCGGGCGAACAGGCCCTCCGCGGCCAGCAGGCGCTTCAGCTTCTCCAGCCGGGCCAGCAGCTCGCCGAGGCCGACCTGGCGGATCTCGTCGGCGCGCAGGCTGAGCGTGCCCCGGGCCGGGTAGAACTCCGGCTTGGCGTGCATCGTCACCCGGGCACCCTCGGACAGCTCGGGGGCGCCGGCGTCGAGCACGTCACGGTGCGCCGTCACGGTGAGGCTCAGATCGGCCGACGGGTCACGCAGGGTCAGGAACACCACGCCGGAGCCGGGGCGGCGGCTGATCTGCGCGACCTGCCCGTCGACCCACACCCAGCCGAGTTTGGCTATCCACCCGCTGATCTTCTGGCTGACCACGCGGACCGGCCACGGGTCCTCGGGGGTGCTGCGCGCCGTGCTGTCGGGCTCGTTCACCCGGCCAGACTACGTAAGCCCTCCGACATTTTCGCCGGTGCGATCCTCGGCGGTGTCTCTCGCGCGGGGCTCGGCGTGGCCGCCGTACCGGGTCAGATCGACCGGCGTGCGCCGCTCCGGCAGGAGGGCCTCGACGAGCGCGATCACGGCCAGCGTGAGCAGCCCGGCACAGGCCCAGAAGATCAGGTCGGCGACCAGGTACTTGACGTCCACGTGCACGCCGCCGTCGATGCCCAGGAACGGGTACGGGAAGCCGTGCCGCGCCGGGTACTCCGCCATGCAGCACCGCGTCGTGGTGGGGATCGTGGTCGCCACCATCGCGGCCAGGGTGAGAACGGTTCCCACCAGGATCCCGGGCCGGCTCGGGATCAGCCGCCGCCGCATCAGCAGCAGCACGCCGCCGGCCACCAGGACCAGATGAAAGATCAGGAAGGTGTCGGTGAGGCCACCGTCGGCCGAGACCGCCAGGTTCAGCACGCCGATGCCGAGCAGGAACCAGCCGGCCATCACGCGGAGGACGGCCGGAATCGAGGGCCACAACTTCGCGTTCACGTACCGATTATCAAGCCGCTAACCGCTTATCCGGGCCAAAACGGGCTTACCGGCTGCGGATGGCCCTCACGACGAGACCGATCAAAACCGCCAGGACCATTCCCGCGTACGCCCAGACGACCAGGTCGATGAGCAGATCCGTCGGGTAGACGCCCCACGACTCGAGCCGGGCCAGCCGGATCGCCTCGTCCGACGTATCGGCCACCGCGCCCCGGCCCAGCCAGGTCAGCGGCCAGCCACGCGACTCGAAGAAACTGAACATGCAGCAGATGCCGCTGGCGTACACGGTCAGGCCGGCCAGAGTCCCGGTCACCCCGGCCGCCCCCGCGGCGACCGAGACGGGCCGTCCGGACAGCCCGAGCCGATGCCACAGCAGCAGCACCAGCCCGCCGGCGGCCACCACGGCACCCAGGAACGCGTCCGTAAGGTCGCCGCCGAACGGGCTCATGACCAGCCAGAACCCGCCAATGAGCAGGCTCATCAGACCGATCGCCGCGCGGGCCGGCCCCACCATCTCGACCTTATCGGTCACCGTCATGCGCGCAGTATGGCAAGGCCGCGCCAGCTCCGGTTGTGGCGCTGATCGCAGAGCGGCGGGGCACCCGGCGGGGCACGTACCATGGCCGGGTGACTGAACCTCGTAAGCGGGTGTTGCTCGCCAAGCCGCGTGGCTACTGCGCCGGTGTCGACCGCGCCGTGCAGACCGTCGAGGAGGCGCTGAAGCTCTACGGCGCCCCGGTCTACGTGCGCAAGCAGATCGTGCACAACAAGCACGTGGTCAGCACGCTCGAGGCCCGCGGCGCGATCTTCGTCGAGGAGAACTTCGAGGTTCCCGAGGGCTCGACCGTGGTGTTCTCCGCCCACGGCGTGGCGCCCGAGGTGCACGACCAGGCCCGTGAGCGCAACCTCAAGGCGATCGACGCGACCTGCCCGCTGGTGACGAAGGTGCACCACGAGGCCAAAAGGTTCGCCGCCGCCGACTACGACATCCTGCTCATCGGCCACGAGGGCCACGAGGAGGTCATCGGCACCGCCGGCGAGGCTCCCGAGCACATCCAGCTCGTCGACGGCCCCGACGACGTGGACAACGTGGTGGTCCGCGACCCCGCGAAGGTGGTGTGGCTGTCCCAGACCACGCTCAGCGTCGACGAGACCATGGAGACGGTGGCCCGCCTCAAGACGCGGCTGCCGCTGCTCCAGTCGCCCCCGAGCGACGACATCTGCTACGCCACCTCGAACCGGCAGCACGTGATCAAGGAGATCGCGCCGGAGTGCGACGTGGTGATCGTGGTCGGCTCCACCAACTCGTCCAACTCGGTCCGCCTGGTCGAGGTGGCTCTCGGCGCCGGCGCCCGGGCCGGTCACCTGGTCGACTACGCCTCGGAGATCCAGGACGAGTGGCTGGCCGGCGCCACCACGGTCGGCGTCTCGTCCGGCGCCAGCGTGCCCGACGAGCTGGTCATGGAGGTGCTCGCGCGCCTCGCCGAACGCGGCTTCGGCGAGGTCACCGAGTTCACCACGGCCGAGGAGCGCCTCACCTTCTCGCTGCCGCAGGAGCTGCGCCGCGACATGAAAGCCGCGGGGAAGGCGAGCTAGCTGAGCTCGGGCGCCTGCGGCTGGCGGGGGGCCACCTCCACCTGTACGGGCGGGAGCAGCTCCTCGTCGGAGACGCCCATCTCGGCCAGCTTGCGGGCGCTGACCAGCACCCGCGACTCCAGCGACCCGACCGCCCGGTTGTAGGCGCCGACCGCCGCGGACAGCGATGTCCCCAGCTTGTCCACATGGTCGCCGAGGGTGGACAGCCGCCCGTAGAGTTCGCGGGCCAGCCCGTGCACGGCGGCCGCGTTGCGGGTCAGCGCCTCCTGCCGCCACGAGTAGGCGACGGTCCGCAGCATGGCGATCAGCGTGGCCGGGGTGGCCAGCACGATGTTGCGGCGGAAGGCGTGCTCCATGAGCGCCGGGTCCCGTTGCAGGGCGGCGTCCAGGAACGGGTCGGCCGGCACGAACAGCACCACGAAGTCGGGCGCCGACTCGAACGCCGACCAGTACCGTTTCCCGGACAGCGCGTCCACGTGCAGGCGCAGGTGCCGGGCGTGCTGGTCGAGGTGCCCGTCGCGGGTGTGCTCGTCGCGCGCCTCCATCGCCGACAGGTAGCCCTCCAGCGGGGCCTTCGCGTCGACCACCACGGTCCGCCCGCCGTGCAGCCGGACCACCAGGTCGGGCCGCACCCCCTGATCGTCGGTGGCGGCGGTCACCTGCTCGGCGAAGTCGCAGTGCTCCAGCAGCCCGGCCGCCTCGACGATGCGCCGCAACTGGTGCTCGCCCCAGCGGCCGCGCACCTGCGGGGCCCGCAGAGCGGCCACCAGCTGCCGGGTCTCGGTGCGCAGCTCACCCGAGACCACACCCATCGACCGCACCTGTTCGCGCAGCTCCGCGTAGGCGTCGACCCGGTCGTGCTCGAGCTGGGCGACGCGCTGCTCGTACCGTTGCAGGGTGTCGTGCAGCGGAGCGACGGCCCGGGCCACCGCCTCCTGGGACTGGGCGGTCGCCTCATAGGACAGCGCCCGCAGCGACTGCTCCAGCCGCCGCTCACCCTCCCGGGCGGCCTCCAGTGTCGCCTCCAGGCGGGCGATGTCGGTGGCCGCGCGGGCCCGCGCGGCGAGCCAGCCGATCGCCGCCCCGGCGGCCAGACAGGCGAGAACCACGGCCAGTGTCGAGAACGTCACCACCGCAGATTGCCAGAAAGCCCGGACACGACAGGCGGGGGTAGCGTGGAAACATGATGCGCGTGTTGCTGCTCCTGGCCATCGTCGCGATGGTGCTGCTGTTGATCGCCGCCGTGCAGCGCACCGGGCAGGCCCGCCGCCAGACGCAACTCGACGACGCCCGCGCCGAGGCCCAGCGGTGGTACGAGCGGCTCGGCGGCCAGGTGATGAACCTCAGCTCCGAGGAACCGGCCGCCCGGCAGGCGCTCGCCGACGCGGGCGAGCGCTACAACGCCGCCGGCGGTCAACTGCAACAGGCCAACTCGGTCCGGCAATTCGCGCTGGCCCGGGAGTCGGCGCTGGAGGGCCTCACCTATGTGCGGGCCGCCCGCCTGGCCATGGGCCTCGACCCGGGCCCCGACCTGCCGTCGCTGCACGCCGCCCAGGGCGCCGGGCAGATCACCCAGGAGCGCGAGGTGACGGTCGAGGGGCACTCGTACAAGGCGGGGCCGCAGCCGGGCGCCGACACCCCCTACTACTACCCGGGCGGGCGGGTGCAGGGCCGTCCGGTGCCGGCCGGCTGGTATTCGACGCCGGTGTGGAAGACAGCGCTCGGTGCCGGCGCCGGAGTGCTCGGCGGCATGCTGATCTTCGACGCGCTGCTGTCACCCGGTTTCGGCGACATGGACTTCGGCGGCGACGGCGATGCCTTCGGTGGCGACTTCGGCGACTTCGGGGATTTCGGCGGCGACTTCTAGCCCCGCTTCTCGCCTCGTGTGCGGCGGGCGATCTCGCGGCGCAGCGCGCGCGGGCTCGGCCAGATCTGGGTGAGGTCGGCGGTGAACACCGGACCGCGTGGGGTGTCGGCCAGCGCCGGCCCGCCGGTGGCGCCCCCCTGCACCGGGTGCACGCTGTCCATGCCGGCCGGCAGCACCTCGAGCACGGTCCGCAGCCCGTCCCGCCGGAACACCACGGCCACGATGTCGCCCCAGTCCAGCAGGATCGGGTCGGATTCCTGCGAGGCCAGCTCCAGGCCGGCGGAGGACACCCGCACCCAGGTGGTGAGAGCGGCCCGGGCGGACAGCGCGTAGGCGCCGGCGAAGCCCGCCCCGATCAGCGCCCCCTGGAGCAGGATCGCCCACCACGGGTCGCCGGCGCTCCCGGTGATCCAGTCGACGAGCGGCGACACCACCAGGTAGGCGCCCATCAGCACGGCGAAAACCACGACGAAGGTCCGGGCCCGCGACGACCGGAACACCACCGCGTCGCGGGCCGGGGCCCGAACCTCCTCAGGGGTGAGCGACATGCCTCCTATGGTGGCGGCCCCGCTCAGAATGCGCAGGCGATCACCAGCTCCGGGGTGCGGTCCCGGAGCAGGTCCAGCTTGCCGATCCGGCCGGCCGCCCGGAAGTCGCCGTCGATCAGCGCGAGCCGGTCCAGCATGTCGGCCGGGCCGAGCGCCTCGGCCAGCGGGATCTCCGTCCGCATCGACAGTTTCCGGTCCGACTTGGCCCGGCGGACCTGCCGCAGCGCCTCACCGGCCAGGTCCAGCAGACCCGGATCGCTCTCCGGCGCCACCCGGGTCAGCTCGTACCTCGTCGGCCAGGTCGAGCGGTGCACCGAGCCGTAACGCCACCACGACCAGACCTCCTCGGTGACGTACGGCAGGAACGGCGCGAACAGCCGCAACAGCACCGACAGCCCGGCCGCCAGCGCCGCCCGGGCCGAGTCGCCGCCCGGGCCCTGCGCGTACGCCCGGTCCTTGACCAGCTCGACGTAGTCGTCGCAGAACGTCCAGAAGAACGTCTCGGTGGTCTGCAACGCGTCGGTGTGCTGGTACTCGTCGAACGCCGTCGTGGCCGTGACGACCACCTCGGCCAGCCGGCCCAGCATGGCCCGGTCCAGCGGTTCGGTGACCGGCTGCCGCAGCGCCGCCGCCGCGCCCAGCCCGAGCGCGAACTTCGACGCGTTCAGCAGCTTCGTCGCCAGCCGCCGCCCGACCTTCAGCTGCGCGGGCTCGAACGCCAGGTCGGCGCCCGGCCGGCCGTTCGCGGCCCAGTAGCGGACCGCGTCCGACCCGTACTGTTCGAGCAGCTGGATCGGCGTCTCGACGGCGTTGCCCAGCGACTTGGAGATCTTCTTGTGGTCCGGGTCGAGGATCCATCCGGACAGCACTGCCCGCCGCCACGGCAGACTGTCGCCGAGCTGGTCGGCGCGCAGCACCGAGGAGAACAGCCAGGTCCGGATGATCTCCTGCCCCTGCGGGCGAAGATCCATCGGGTACGTGCGGGCGTGCAGGTCGGCGTCGGTGCTCCAGCCGGTGACGATCTGCGGTGACAGCGACGACGTGGCCCACGTGTCCATGACGTCCGGGTCGGCGGTGAACCCGCCCGGGACGTCCCGCTGATCCTCGATGTAGCCGGGCGGGCAGTCCGACGACGGGTCCACCGGCAGCGCCGCGTCGTCCGGGACGAGCAGCCGGGTGTGGTCGGGTTCGCCGTGGGCGTCCAGCGCGTACCAGATCGGGATGGGCACGCCGAAGAACCGCTGCCGGCTGATCAGCCAGTCCCCGGTCAGGCCACCCACCCAGTGGTCGTAGCGGTGCCGCATGCTCTCCGGCGTCCACCGCAGCTCCCGGCCCCGGGCCAGCAGCCGCTCCCGCAGCCCGGCGTCGCGCCCACCGTTGCGGATGAACCACTGCCGGCTCGTGACGATCTCCAACGGCCGGTCGCCGCGCTCGTAGAACTTGACCGGATGCGTGACCGGGCGCGGCTCGCCGATCAGATCGCCGGACTCGCGCAGCAGCCGGACCGTCTCGGCGCGGGCCGCCGCCACGGTCAGCCCGGCCAGCCCACGGTAGGCGGCGACCGGGACACCGGGCGGGGCGTCCGGCAGGAACCGGCCGTCCCGGCCCAGGACCACCCGCGTGTCCAGAGCCAGATCGCGCCACCAGGTGACGTCGGTCAGGTCGCCGAACGTGCAGACCATCGCCATCCCCGTACCCTTGCCCGGGTCGGCGAGCGGGTGGGCACGGACCGGGACCTCGACGTCGAAGAGCGGGGTCCGCACGGAGGTGAGACCCGCGAAGCGGGGATCGTCCGGATGATGCACCAGGGCGACACACGCCGGCAGCAGCTCCGGCCGGGTGGTGTCGATCTCGACGGGTCCGTCCGGGCCGTGGAAGCGCAGCTTGTGGTACGCCCCCGGGCGCTCCCGGTCCTCCAGTTCGGCCTGGGCGACGGCGGTGCGGAACCCGACGTCCCACAGCGTCGGGGCCTCCGCCGTGTACGCCTGACCGGCCGCCAGATTCGCCAGGAACGCCCGCTGCGAGACGGCCCGCGCCGTGGCGCCGATCGTCGTGTAGGTCAGCCCCCAGTCGACCGACAGCCCGAGCCGCCGCCACAGCGCCTCGAAACCCTTCTCGTCCTCGACGGTCAGCCGGCCGCACAGCTCGACGAAGTTGCGCCGCGAGATCCTCTCCTCGCCGCCGCCCGTCGACGGCTCCCAGGCCGGGTCGTAGGGCAGCGACGGGTCACATCGGACACCGAACAGGTTCTGCACCCGCCGCTCGGTCGGGAGCCCATTGTCGTCGAAGCCCATCGGATAGAAGACCGTCCGGCCGCGCATCCGCTGGAAGCGGGCGACCGTGTCGGTGTGCGTGTACGAGAAGACGTGGCCGACGTGCAACGAGCCGGATACGGTCGGCGGAGGTGTGTCGATCGCGTACACGTCGGCCCGCTCCTTGGAACGGTCGAACGCGTACGTGCCCTCCTCCTGCCAGCGCGGCGCCCACCGGTCCTCGAGGCCGTCCAGCGACGGCTTCTCGGGGAGACCGTGGCGTCCGGTTCCCGTATCAGTCATGCCGGTCAGCGTAGGACGACCCGGCCGGACCGGCCAGGCGTTTCCGCCGTCCCTCCGCATCGGACGGCAACCGCCCGGACGGGCTGCTAGGGCCGCGGCCGGGAACTCCGCCGCACCCAGCCCTGGCCCTCGACCCACACCCACTGGCCGACCTGATGGCCGTTCGCCAGCAGCGTGGACGTCTTCTCCACCGCCGGCGTCTCGTCCGCGGCCACTCGTGGGGACGGCGTCTTCGACCCCGGCTTGCGGTGCTGGAGGGCGTCGTACCAGTCGCGCATGGTCGGCCGCTGCTTCGCGTCGTCGGAGAAGCTCGCGTCCAGCAGATCGGCGGCGGTGTCGCCGATCCGGGCCTTCAGGACGCCGCGCGCCCGCGCCGGATCCCGGCTCACCGCGCCACCCCGGCCGTTGCTGAGGATGCGCACCGTCATCAGGGCGAACTTGTACACATCCGTGGCCGTCGTCTGGATCGCCCACCGGCTGCGCAGCCGGTCCAGCATCTCCACCGGCGGGGACGGCGAGGACCGGGACGCCCGTTGCAGGGCCGCGCTCGCCAGCAGCGCCTCCGGCGGCTGCCAGTTCGGGGTGTGCGGCTGCATCCCGAACACCGCCCGGTTGCCCTTGATCCGGGCGCTGTCGACATCCACCACCATGATGCTCGGCCGGGCCGGATCCGGATCGTAGATGATGTTGCGGCCGGAGATGTCGCCCACCACCACGTTCTGCTTGTGCATCATTCCGTACGCCGCGGCGATGGCCCGGATCAGCCGGATCCGCGCCGGCAGATCGACCCCCGGCAGACCCTTCCGCGCCGACGTGACGTCGTCGCCGAACAGCGTCTCCACCTCACGCGGCTTCCGGTTCACCCCACCGGCCCGCTTGGTGAACTCCTGGAAATACCGCTCCGGGATCAACCGCATGATCACCCCGTCGGCGCCGCCGGAATCGTCCAGCACCACCGACACCGGCCAGATGATCCGCGCGTCCCACGCCTCCCGCTGCTCCTCCGGCAGCCGCTCCCGGAACCGCACGAAGTTCGACAGACCGGTGCCCAGCGACGGCCCCGCGCTCTGCTTCGTGGCCTCGTTGTACTTCTTGTAGACGAACCGCTCGTCATCCAGGCCCGGCAGCCGCAACTCCGGGGCGAGATAGACGGTCGCCGTGCCGCCGCGGGCCAGCTCGTCCAACCGGCCGAGCTGCCCCGGCGTCAACTCCAGCGGAGCGGTCATCGCCCGCTCCGGACCGGGCCCGGCCACACCACCACGGCCGTACGGTCGTCGGTGAACGTCTTCCGGTAGAACGCCAGATGCTGCGCGAACGCCAGCAGGTCCGGAGGCGTGTGCCATTGGGTGCCGAGGAACCGGCTCACCGCGCCCCGGGCCGCCCCCAGTGGATCACCGAGGCCGTCCGTCATCATGATCAACGGCTGGCCCGGCTCCAGGTAGAACGGCTTCGCCTGCACGTCGGTTTCGGCCGGCAGCGCCTTCACTGAACTGGAGAAGATCGCCTCGCCCTCATTCTTGATCATCGTGAGCGGCAGCCAGTGCCCGTCCTGCACCACGAACGCCGCCGAATCGCCCGCCACATTCGCCAACATCGCCCGGAACGTGCCGTTCGGCGACGGCTCCGTCGCCACCACGAACGCCAGCGCCGTCCCCGACATGATCAGCCGGGCCTGCGCGAACGGCACCGGGTCCGCCGGATCCACCGGCGGCGGCCCACCCCGCTTCTGCGCCGACTTCCGCAGGTACGGCCGGGCCAGCTCACACACCGCGGCGTTCGCCGACCGGACCGCGTCCTTCCACCGGATGCTCCCGATCTCCTCCGGCCAGCGCCCGCTGTCCGCCGACGGCGGCGACGCGATCAGATGATCCACCAGAGCGCGGCTGATCCGCTCACAGATGGCCGCCGCCGCCTCGTGCGAGCGCGTCCCCTGCGACACCCCGTCCGAGATGCACCCCACCAGCCAGTCCTGGTCACGGGTGAAATGCACGGCGTACGCGTCCTGCCGCGGCTCACCACGCTCCTGATGACTGATGCCGCGCACCGACGCGGCACGGTAGGAGATCGAGCCGATCTCCGCCCCGTCGATCACCGTGTCCGGCGGCGGATTACGGAACTTGTGCGGCACCCGCGGCCGCACCGCCGGCTGGTTCCCGGCGTCGCCGACCACCCAGCGGTCGTTCGGATACCGCTCCCACGGCCGGGCCCGATCCTCGCCCTCCTCGGGCCGCCGCGGGGCGGGCGCCGTGTCCCACTCCTCCTCGGGAGCGGTCACCTCACCGGCCTCTTCCTCGTGCCGGAGCGGCTCCTCGTATCCCTGCCCGCCGCCGTCGAGGTGTGGTGGCATCTCGAACGACTCGTACGGATCCTGCGGCGGGGCCGGATTGGCATACCGCGCGTCCTCGTCCGGATCGTCGTACCGATCCATCTCATGTCGGCGGGAGACATACACCTGCCCCTGCGGGCGCCGGGTCGGTGCCGGCACCTCCGGTTCGGGAATCTCCCGGCCGGACGGCCCGTTCTCCGGCGGCTTCTCCCAGGTCTCCTGCCACGACTCCGGCAGGTTCGCCGGGACATGCGGCGCGAACTCCACCCTCGTCGGCTCGGGCTCCTGCGGCTTCCTCCGATTGACCATGCCGATCCGTCGTCCCCGCGCTAGATCCAGTCGTCCAGGTCGTCGTCGTCCGGAGGAACGAATCCGCCCGCCGCACCCGCGTCGTTCACCGATGTCGCCGACGCCACGATGCTGCTGATCAGCACCTCGGCGATCTGCTTGATCGCCGTCGCCGCATCACCGGCTCCGTTGTAGACGTAACTGCGCATCGCTTTGTTGCTCTCCGCCGGCTTCGGCGACACCCACGGATCCAGCACCGCCTTCGACAGCGACGGCGACACCCCGAACGGAATGATGTTGGGACGGCCCCGGAAACCCGGATCGGTCAGATCGCTGAACGCCGCCTGCACATCAGTCATGTTGTCGGTCGGCGCGCCGTCGGTGATGAAGAAGACCGCCGGCCGGTAGACCTTGTAGCCGTCGCTCTTCAACTGCGCCAGATCGTGCTCGATGTCCTTACGGAGCTGGCGGAAAGCGGCCGCATAAGACGTGCCGCCGCGAGCCGTGAAACTCGGAATGTTCTCCACATCCCGCAGATCGCCGAGCGGCAGAACGGTCCGGGCGTCATCGGCGAAGTCGAGCGCCCCGAACCGCACGATGTCACCGAGCGTCGGGCTCTCCTCGATCGTGTCGATGACCTCCGGCAGAATCCGGTTCACCGCGTCCAGTGGCGCGCCGTCCATCGAATACGAGACGTCGACCAGGAGATAGAACGCCAGGGCCAGAACCCTGTCGTCATTTGCTTGTCGTGAGTCGGCCATATCCGCTCCTGCGCTACTAGGTCAGGAATTGTGCTGGCAAAGTCGGGGATCCCGCCCCACGATGAAGATCAATAGCTGCGACGTTGTGCGTGAGCCTATCGAGGCCCGCCCGCCCGATGCCAGATTCGCCCCTCCAGGTCGGACCCCAGCCCGGCGAAATCACCGATTCGGCTGCCGCCGGCCGGACGATCATCCACAAGCTCCGCCGCAACACGTGATCCGCTTTCCCGATCACGGAAACGAGCCGTTTCGGCGCACGTGATCGAGCATCGCCCGGACACCCGCCCTTTGGGACGCGGCCCGCGCCGCCCGGAAACCGTCGCCATAGACCGGCCCCGGATCCTCCGCGATCCGGCGCCGCTCCACCGCCGCCAGCGGATCCGGCTGATCCCGCAACCACGCGTAGGCGAGCAACTGACAGAGGCCCTCCGCCACCGGCGGCGGCAACACCCCGAAACCCTGCTGCGCCAGATAGGCGTGCATCACCTCGTGCGCCACCGTCGAACCGAACTGAACCAACGGCAGATCCCGCACCACCATCAGATCCAGCACCCGGGTGCCCATCGAAATCGTCATACCCAGCGCATTCGCGCCCTCCGGATGGTGGCCGCGCAACTCGTCGCGCGTCACCAGGCGCACCCGCACCGGCGTCGTCGTCCGGATCGACAGCGCCCGGATCCGCTTCGCGATCGGCGGCAGCACCCGCTTCACCGCCGCCTGATCCCGCACCGCCGTCGCCGCGCAACGACCGCACAGCGGAATCTCCATGACCAGCCGCGGATCCGACGGCATGCCACAACACAGGCACGGCCGCTCGCCCGCATGCCGGGCGCAATACGTCTCCCCGGTCGACGCCCGAAAGAACGACGACGTCATCGGCCGGCCGCACACCGAACAGACGTGCACCACCCTCGACGCCAGACGACGATAGGCGGCGAGCCACTCCGCGAACCCCATGACACCTCCGCGCGGCGGTCACGTGAAGTGTGCCCGCCCCGCGCCACCGTCTCAATCGCCCGACTCGTGCTTCAGCAGCCACTCCTTCACCTCGAGACCCCACCGGTAGCCGCCCAGCGAACCGTCCGTCCGCAACACCCGATGGCATGGCGTGAACAGCGCCACCGGATTGCGGGCACACGCCGCCGCGGCCGCCCGCACCGCCGCCGGACGGCCCGACAACTCGGCGAAAGCCGTATAGGTCACCGGGGCACCCGGCTTGATGCTCCGCATCACCCGCCACGCATGCCGCATGAACGCGCCGGCCGTGTGCTGCTCCACCGGCACCGCGTCGATCGCCGTCAGATCGCCGTCGAGATATGCCCGGACGGGCTCGTCGGCCCCGGTGGCGTCGACCGCCTGCGCCGGCTCCCGCAGCATCGGATGCACCAGGCTGAGCAGCTCCGGCACATCGGTCGTGAAACCGGCCGCCCGCACCGCCCCGGCCGGGCTCACCACCAGCGTGAACGGGCCGACCGGGGTGTCCATCGTCGAATAGCTCAACATCGTCTTCTCCTCACGAGGGGCCACCAGCGTGGCGCGTTCTCCGGGGGCGTGGGCGGAAATCCGGTCCGCCTGTGGACAACCGCGGCAGCAGGGCCGCCAATGTGGACAACGGTCCGGCCGGTGCCGGAACGGGGTAGGTTGCTGGTCAGGCCGCGCGCCAGAGACGGATCAACGCGTAGGAACGCCAGGGACGCCAGCGTTCCGCGTGTTCGGCGAGGGCTCTGGCCGTGTCCGGCAGGCCGAGTGCCGCGGCGCCGCGGCGGGCGGCCAGGTCGGTCGCCAGGAAGATGTCCGGGTCACCGATGGCGCGCATGGCGATGTAACCGGCAGTCCAGGGGCCGATGCCGGGCAGGTCGGTCAGGCGGGCGGCGGTCTCGGCGCGGTCGGCGCCGGGGTCCAGGTCGAGCTTGCCGTCGGCGACCGCCCGGGCCAGGGCGCGGATGGTGTCGCGGCGGGCGGCCGGCATGCCGAAGGCATCGTCAGGCAGTTCGTTGATGGTGTGCGCGTCCGGGAAGCCGGCCAGGCGGCCGGAGGCGCTATCGGTTCGGGGAGAGGGGGAGCGCGATGCCGCGGCAGCACGCAGCATCCGTCCCAGTGTCGTCCGGGCTCCCGCCACGCTCACCTGCTGTCCCACCACCGCCCGGACAGCCATCTCGAACCCGTCCACGGCCCGGGGCACCCGCACCCCCGGCTCCGCCGCCACGACCTCCCGCAGCCCTGGGCCGGCCCCCAGCATCCCGTCCACGGCCACCGGGTCGGCGTCGAGGTCGAACAACCGCCGGCACCGCGCCACCGCCGGCGCCAGGTCCCGCACATCCTCGAGCCGCAGAGTCGCGTGCACCCACCGGTCTCCCGGCCGCAGCGCGACCTCCGCGCCGCCGTGCGGCAGGTTCAGCCCTCGCCGGTACGTCTGCCCGTCCACTTCGTCCACCCCCGGCAGGGTCCGGGCCGCGAAGAACGACAGCAGCGCCCCGGCATGCAACGGACTCCGGTAGGCGAGCCGCAGGTTGACCACCCCGGCCTCGCCCCGTTCCGCCGGCCGCCGTTCCCGCAGCTGGCTGGGCGCCTGCGCGTACACCTCGAGCATGGTGTCGTTGAACTGCCGCACACTTCCGAACCCGGCCGCGAACGCGATCTCCGCGAGCCCCAGGTCGGTCGTCTCGACGAGGATCCGCGCGGTCTGGGCACGCTGGGCCCGGGCGAGCGCGAGCGGCCCGGCCCCGAGTTCGGCGGTGAGCATCCGGTTGAGGTGCCGTTCGGTGTAGCCGAGCCGCCCGGCGAGTCCGGGCACTCCTTCCCGGTCGACGATGCCGTCGCCGATGAGCCGCATGGCCCGTCCGACGGTGTCGGCGCGGCTGTCCCATTCCGGTGAGCCGGGGGCGGCGTCGGGCCGGCACCGTCGGCAGGCCCGGTAGCCGCCGCGCTGTGCGGCGGCCGCGCTGGCGTAGAACGAGACGTTCTGCCGTTTGGGGGTGACGGCCGGGCAGGACGGCCGGCAGTAGATGCCGGTGGTGCGTACGGCCGTGTAGAAGCACCCGTCGAACCGCTGGTCGCGGCTGTCGACGGCCCGGTAGCAGCGTTCGAAGTCCAGCTCCATGCCGTCGAGTCTGCCCCCGCGCCGAACCATCCGGCTGGCGGGATTCGGACATGAAGGATGCTGTCAACTGAGGTTGACGAACGTCGTGGCTGTCAACTACGGTTGACGGCATGAAGGTGATGGTGGCAAGGACGGACATCCGGTGGCGCGCCCTCGGTGGCGGCCCCAAGGTCGTGCTCCTGCACGGCGGCATGCAGACCTCGGCGAATTTCACGAAACTGGCCCAGGCCCTCGCGCCCGAATTCACCGTCTACGTCCCGGACCGGCGCGGCCGTGGGCTCAGCGGTCCGGCCGCTCCCGGCCACGGCCTGCGCGCCGAGATCGACGACCTGGCGGCGCTGCTCGACGAGACCGGGGCGCGCAACGTCTTCGGCCTCAGCTCGGGCGCGGTGATCGCGCTGCGCGCGGCCATGGAGCTGCCGATCGTCCGGCTCGCGCTCTACGAGCCGCCGCTCAAGCACGGTGACCACGATCCGGTGGCCTGGCTGCCGAGGTTCGAGAAGGAGCTGTCCCGGGGCCGGCGGGCCGCCGCGTTCGTCACCGTCGCGAAAGGCACAGGCGATTTCCGGTACGCGCCTCGCGCGGCCCTGATCCCGATGGCCGGCCTGGCCCTCCGTGCCGGGGAGGGCCGCCGGATCGGTGACCTGGTCCCGACGATGCGCCTGGACGCGGCGGTCGTCGAGGACGCGGCCGGCCCGCTGAGCACCTATGCGGGCGTCACCGCGGAGACGCTCCTGCTGGGTGGCGAGCGCTCCCCGGCGTACCTCAAAGGGGTCTTGAACGGCCTCGAGCCGGTCCTGCCGCGAGTGCGCCGGGTGACCCTGACCGGCGTGGGCCATGTCGCCGCGGACAACAGCGGCCGGCCCGGGCTGGTCGCTGCCGAACTGCGGAAGTTCTTCCGATAGCCACTGCGTAGACTGGCGTTCCGTGAGCCTCACCATCGGAATCGTCGGCCTGCCCAACGTCGGCAAGAGCACCCTGTTCAACGCCCTGACCAAGAACGACGTGCTCGCCGCGAACTACCCGTTCGCGACGATCGAGCCCAACGTCGGCGTGGTGGGCCTGCCCGACGAGCGGCTCGGGAAGCTGGCCGAGCTGTTCGGCAGTGAGAAGATCCTGCCGGCGCCGGTGAGCTTCGTCGACATCGCCGGCCTGGTCCGCGGCGCGTCGAAGGGGCAGGGCCGGGGCAACGCGTTCCTCGCGAACATCCGTGACGCGTCGGCGATCTGCCAGGTGGTGCGGGCCTTCTCCGACCCGAACGTGCTGCACGTCGACGGCAAGGTGTCGCCCTCCGACGACATCGAGACGATCAACACCGAGCTGATCCTGGCCGACCTCCAGACGGTCGAGAAGGCGCTGCCCCGCCTGCAGAAGGAGGCCAAGCTCAAGAAGGAGAAGGCCGCCACGGTGGCCGCCGCCGAGGCCGCGTTCAAGCTGCTCAACGACGGGGTCACCCTCTATCAGGGCGCCGGCGCCGCCGGCATCGACCTGGACCTGCTGGGCGAGCTGCACCTGCTCACGACCAAACCCTTCCTGTACGTGTTCAACGTCGACGAGGCCGAACTGGGCAACGAGGCGTTCCTGGACGAGCTGCGCGCCCTGGTCGCCCCCGCCGAGGCGGTCTTCATGGACGCGAAGATCGAGTCCGAGCTGATCGAACTCGACGACGACGAGGCCCTGGAGCTGCTCCAGTCGACCGGCCAGTCGGAGCCTGGCCTGAACCGGCTGATCCGCGTCGGGTTCGACACCCTGGGCCTGCAGACCTACCTCACGGCCGGCCCGAAGGAGGCCCGCGCCTGGACGGTCCCGGTCGGCGCGACCGCCCCCGAGGCCGCCGGTGTCATCCACTCCGACTTCCAGCGTGGCTTCATCAAGGCTGAGATCGTCAGCTTCGACGACCTGATGGCGGCCGGTTCGATGTCGGCAGCGAAGGCCGCCGGCAAGGTCCGCATGGAGGGCAAGGACTACGTCATGAAGGACGGCGACGTCGTCGAATTCCGCTTCAACGTCTAGATCGTGGCCCTTTTCCTACTCGTTTGACACACTCGGATAATGGGCGAGACGGTCTACAGCATCGGGGAAGGTCCGGCGACGCGGGTGAGCCTGTCGCTGCCGGAGGGGACCGCCGAGGCGATTCGGGCGCGGGTCGGCAAACGGGAGTTTTCCGCGTTCATCGCCGAGGCGGTCGAGCGGGAGTTGCGCGGGCAGGTGCTTGACGAGTACCTGGCGGATTACGAGAGCCGCAAGGGGCCGGTTTCCGAGAAGGCTCGTCAGCGGGCGCGGCAGATCTTCGACGAGGTGTTCGCCGAGGAGGGCGCATGGCCCGCCGCAAGCTGATCCACCAGGGGACGTTGATCCTCGACAGCGAGGGGCTCTCGAACCTGCTCGCCGACGACGAGCAGGTGGTGGCGATGATCGCCGAGGCGCGCTCGCGTGGCATGGAAGCCGTGATCAGCGCACTCACCATCATCGAGGCCGTCCATGCCCGCACCCACAAGGCTCGCCTGAGCTGGGTGCTATCCGGGTTACGCGTGATCCCGGTGGGCGAGGAGGAAGCGAGGGCGGCGTCGAAGCTGCTGATGGGTGCCGGTCTGCATGGGCACAAGTATGCGATCGATGCAGCGGTCGCCGAGGCCGCGTTGCGTCAGCACCGGCCCGTGGTCATGTTGACCTCCGACATCGGCGACATGGCCAAGCTCTGCGGCGATCGTGTCCGACTGGTGGCGGTTTGAGTCCGCCTACGGCGACCCTGGCGTAAGACGGAACCTGGTCGAGTTGCGCTTCGACCTGTGAGGGGATGCCGCCGGGGCCGGGTGCGTGCCCGGCCCCGGCGGCAACGGTCTCAGAAGAGGTTGGCGCCTGTACCGAAAATCGCGCGGCCGGCATCGCCGAGGTCGACGAACTTGAGGCCGTCAGGGTCGCTGAACAGCATGAAAAGGGGCATGAACATTGCTGACTCCTTGGTCGGCTGTAGATTCCGAGCCAATTTCATGTTGAAGCAGCCGACGTGGCCCCCATTTCGGTGGGAGATCACGCTTTAGGGCGAACCTGGCGCATTCGGTGCACAGGAGCGTCATAACGGGGTTCTTGGGTGCTGGTGGGCGGCTGTCATGGGCCGGATGGGGTGAGCCCGTCCAGGTCGATCGTGATGTCGAAGGGCGCCGGGCTGTGCAGGGTTCCGCGGAAGATGCCGGTGGGGGCGTAAGCGCGGGTCGGTTGATCTAGTTCGTAGGCGTGGACGACCGGTCTGCCGTCCTCCTCCTCGACGCGCCAGTAGTGCGGGATTCCTGACTCCGCGTATTTGCGGAGTTTGACAGTGCGATCTCGGTGGGCGGATTCGGGGGAGACGACCTCGATGACCAGTCGCACGACGTCGGGCGTGAAGTAGGTGCGGCCGGGGTCGTAGGCGGCGGTGGTCACCACGACATCCGGCTCCGGCCGATTGCGTTCGTCGAGCCGGATCGTCATCTCCTGGTCGACCTCGAGACCTGCCGGCGCCTGTGCCGCGAGCTCGTGTTTGAGAGCGGAGACAGTGCGGCTGTGCCAGGCGCGCTGCGGGGACATCATGAAGACGAGCGCTCCGTCGATGAGTTCGGTGTGGCGGGGGGCCTCGGGGAGGCGGTCCAGGTCGTCGGCGAACCAGCCTTCCGCGCGTGGCGGGCGCATCCAGTCGGGCAGCGCTGTCATAGGACTAGGTTAGCGAACCAGTGATGCCCAGGGAGCGCTCGTAGCGAATCGAGAGATCGGAGCCGATGTACGCGACGAGTCTGATCTTCTGGGTGACCAGAGGCTCACGCCCGGCGCGGGCGCTACGGCCGGGACCAGCGGTGAGGCCGCTTCATTGGTACGGCGGCTTCTCCCGTAGACGTACCGGAAATGGTTTCAGCGGAGCGCCGGGAAGATCGTGCCCGCGATGATCAAGCCCGCCAGGGCCCCGGCCACCACCTGGGCGGGAGTGTGCGCGGTGAGCCGGACCCGAGCCCAGCAGCCGAGCAGCACCAGCGGGGTGCCGATGAGGACGACCGGGCCGTAGACCGCGGTGAGCGCGGTGAGCGTGCCGGCGGCGACGCCGGCGTGGATGGACATCTTCCACCAGTGGGTGACCAGGGCGAACACGGCCAGACCGGCGCCGCCCGCGGTGAGCAGGGCGAGCACCTCGCGCGGGGCGCCGAGCGCGAGCATCACCAGCAGGCCGGCGATGAGCGAGGCGGTGCCGAACAGCAGCGGGATCCGCCGGGCGGCGCGTTCCGGGATGTGGTGGTTGGTGAGCCGTCCCTTGCGGACGCCGTGCAGCACGTAGCCGAGCGGGATCACCGCGGCGAAGAGCGCTCCGGGCAGGCCCCACCAGCGGGAGACGCCAGGGGTGTCGCCGGCGTGCCAGCCGACGGTCAGCAGCAGCACGGCCACCAGGACCGCGGGGGCCAGCACCTCGGAGACGACGGTGGCGAGCCGGTCCAGAGCGTTCCGGCGATCTTCGGCGACGGCGTTGATCACGTCACCATCATCGCAACAGCTGCCATATAACCCGCAAAACACCGGTTACAAGGCGTTTTGCCGCGGAGCGAAGCGGAGCCATCAGGCTCAGTCATCAGGTCCGGTCATAGCTTGGAAGGCGGTGGCCAGCGCTTTCAGGTCGAGGTCGCCGAGGTGATCGAAGATGTGGCGGCGGACGCTGGCCAGATGGGTGGGCCAGGCCTCGCGTAGGCGGGCCAGCCCCTTCTCGGTGAGGACGGCGTTGGCGCCGCGGGCATCCTCCTGACAGCGGATCCGGCGCAGATGGCCGAGCGACTCGAGTTTCGCGGCGAGCCGGGTCATCCCGCTCAGTGACATGTCACACGCGGTGGCCAGCTCGCTCATCCGCATCAGCTGTCCGGGGGTCTCGGAGAGGTGGCGCAACACCGCGTACTCGCTGGCGGACATGCGCTGCTCGCGCATCAGATCAGCGTCCAGCGCACGCGGCATGACCAGCAGGAACCGGCCGAGCGCCCGCATCACGGCCTCCTCGTCCGGGCTGAGCGGTACGGGGCCGGTCGGGGACATGGAATCGATCGTACGGCGGGGCGCGAACCACTCTGCGCCTCGCCGGGGCAACGCGTGAGCCCGGTCGCGGGCTGCGCGGGTCCCCGATTCGGGTGACCGCGGGAGACTTGCCTGCGCGCCGGGGCAAGTAACAATGCTTTGGTGCAAAACCAGACAACTAGTGACTCTTGGCAGCATCTGCTCGAAATGCCACGAAAGTCTTGGTGGGCCCAGCTGCCGTTCGGTGTCCGGATGGCCGCCGGTGCGGGCGCGCTGTTCGTGCTCGTCGGCGGCGGAGCGGCGGGGATCTCCACGATGACCACCCCGGACGGGACGCCGGTCGCGGCCACCGCCGAGGCGGCCCTCCAGCCGGACCCGGGCGCCGCCCGGCTGGAGGAGGACCCGGAGGTGGTCAGCCGTGCCGCGGCCGCCGCCCAGCCGCTGCCCAAACGCCACGGCCACACCCCGGCGGCGCCGGTCCCCTCCGGGAAGCCGGCCGGCACCGACCAGCTGAGCCGCGCCCGGGTCGCCGACGAGCGCGCCGACCGGACCGGGCCGCGGCCCGCGCACACCAGCGTGAAGCGCGCCGGCCGGGACCGGCGGGAACCGGCCGCCGGCCCGGTCGTCACCACCCGCACCGACGAACAGACCCGGCCCATCCCGTTCCGGACGAAGGTGGTCCGCGATCCGGCGCTGCCGCGTGGCACCCGGTTCGTGCGGTCGCCGGGCGCGCCCGGTGTGGAGACCGCGCGGTACCTGGTCACCCTCACCGACGGAAAGCAGACCGCGCGCCGGCTGCTCGGCAGGACCGTCACGCGGAAACCGGAGAACCGGGTCGTGGTCTTCGGCGCCTTCCACAAGCCGGACCTGGACGCGGCTTGCGAGCAGGCGATGGCTCTCTGCGTGCCGATGGGGCGTACCGCGGTGTGCCCGCCGGAGGCCACCCCCGGCCCGGCGGTGACGGTGGCGGCGACGCCGTCGCCCGGGACCGTCGTGACCGAGGAGGACCTGCTGGCCGCCGGGGAGGAGTTGCTCGACGGCGTACTCCTGGAACCCGCCTCCCTGTGCTGACCGCCGCGAGGTGATGATCGGGGACATGGGACTGACCGATGCCCGTCTGGGCGAGCTGGCCGAGCACCTCGTCACCGTGCCCGGCGTGGTCGGGGTGCTGCTCGGCGGAAGCCGGGCCCGTGGCACGCACACTCCGGACTCCGACACCGACCTCGGCCTGTACTACCGGGGGCCGCTGGACACCGGCCGCCTCGGCGAACTCGCCGCGGAGGTGGCCGGCCCGGGCGCCCGGGTCACGGCGACCGGCGAGTGGGGGCCGTGGGTGGACGGTGGCGGCTGGCTGACCGTCGACGGCGGCCCGGTGGACTGGATCTACCGGGACGTCGACCGGGTCCGGGCCTGCTGGGCCGACGCCGAGCGGGGCCGGTACGCGTTCCACGTCCAGGCCGGCCATCCGTTGGGCGTGACCGACTTCTCGTACCCCGGTGAACTGGCATCCGGCCGCATCCTGGCCGATCCCTCCGGTGAGCTGGCCGATCTCCGGGCGGGGATGCGGGTCTATCCGAGGCCGTTGGCCGAGGCCCTGGTGGCCGGGCTGTGGGAGGCCGACTTCCTGGTCGGGCTGGCCCGCAAGGCGGTGTCCCGCGGCGACAGCGCGTACGTCGCGGGGTGCCTGTTCCGGATGGCCGGGGTGCTGGCACACGCGCTGCACGGCGCGGCCGGCCACTGGCTGATCAACGAGAAGGGCGCGGTCGCCGCGGCGGCCGCGCTGCCCGGGGCGCCGGCCCGGTTCAAGACCCGGATGGACGCCGTGTTCGCCACGGTGGACGGCGATCCGGTACGCCTCGCCGCCGCGATCGATCTGGCCGCCGATCTGGTCCTGGAGACCACCGACGCGTGCGCGACGATGTTGCGGTGACCTGCGGTTCTGTGGACTCCGCTGCCGCCCGCCTGCCGGCTCGCTAGGCTGAAGTCGAAAATCCGCAACCCGGAGGCGACCGGCTCCGTTGTGACTTCGGAGTCCATTCGTAGGTGTGAGGAGAACCATGTCCGGCAAGGGCGGCGAAGGCGGTAGCTGACGTTGACGTGGGTCTCCGTCCCCGGTCAGTGCAGAGCGACCGTGGCGAGGCCCACCAGCACCGCCGACAGGAGCATCGCCACCGCGAAGACGGTGTTGTGACCGAGCAGGATCGCCCGCCGACGGGGTTGACCGCCCTCACCACCGCCCGGCGCCGGGACCGGATCCAGGTCGTGACCGAAGAGTTCCGGCCGATATCTCCGGGTCAACGGCCTCGTCAGATGGGTGAGCACCGGTGATCGCCTCCGGGGGTCGAGGATCGAACGGCGTTACTCGATCGATTGCGATGACTCCCGGTAGCATGCGGCGGGCCGGAATCGGCGAGCAATGGCTACTCGTCAGTAACCGTCGTGGGTGGGCCGGTCTGGCATGGTCGTTCCCCTGATCGGTCACCGGATATCGGGCGAACAGGCGTCCCGTGCCGTGACCATTCACTCCATGTGAGGATTTGTCGGTAACGCTCACTTCGCCATCATTAGGGCGATGCCGGAGACACCATCGACGTATCACGCACTGTTCAGGGGCACCCTGAACGCCTCGGTCGTGCTCATCGGTCTGGCATCAGGTGTCGCGCAGCTGGCCGAGATACCCACCCGGATCGGCCAGTGGGCGCTCACCGCGATATCCCTCGCCTGCCTGCTCTACTTCGTGGTCCGCCTGTGGCAGCTCGCCTTCGTGGTCCGGATCCGCGACCTGAAGGCCGACCTGCGGGAGACCACCAGCCGGCTCGCCCTCCAGCAGGCCGGGCACCAGCACTACCTGGACGCCATCCAGCGGATCAGCGACCGGGAGAAGCCGCTCTTCACGGAGACCCTCGAGGTGCTCGTCGCGATCGGCGCCGACGACGACAGCGACCGCATCGTGGAGAAGCGGGTCACCACCCCGGAACCGCTGGTCACCCACCGGACCATGCGCCCGATCGTGCCCACCGACACCGACCGGCTGGCCCGCCTCGACGAGATCTCGTTCAAGACGCTGCGGCCGGTCGGCGGCACCATCACCGCGCTGCCCCTGGAACAGACCCGGCTGCTGCGGGTCTGGCTCATCTTCGACCCGGCGATGACCACGCCGACCGAGTGGCAGGTCGAGTACCGCCCCCGGGGACTGTGGCGGCCACTGCGCGAACGCGGCTGGGACCAGCTGGTCTGGGAGGACCGCCTGCCCACCGCGAGCGGCACCCCGTCCGCCTTCACCCGCTTCCAGGTGACCTTCAGCTTCCCGGACAGTGATCAGCCGCCCAGCGTCAAGGAACGACAGGGGTACGGCCAGATGAGCGAACCCGAGCGCGACGCCCGCGGCCGGTGGGAGGTGGTGTGGCGGGACGAGAAACCCGCCGGCCGCCGCTACGTCTGGGATCTCACGCAGGCGGTCGGCGGGCACTGAACCCGGTCAGGAGGCGTGCGACAGGATCAGGTTGTGCACGTGGTGGGCCTTGTCGGAGCCACGGAACTCGATCTCGTACACGTGGGTGCCGACGGTGATGCCGATCGTGCCGGACGAGAAGAACTGGCCGGCCCAGCTCTTGTTGCTGATCACGCTGACGCTGCTCACCTTGGAGTAGGGGATGCTGGTGATCGCGAAGCGCTTACCGACGAAGGACTTGTCCTGGATGATGATCCGCCGGCTGGTGAGACCGATGAAGCCGGTCCCGGCGCCGATCGCGTCGTAGACCGCGATGATCTGCTCGCCATCCAGCAGACCGCTCTGGATCTGCTCGAACTGGCCCTTGTTGTCGTACGCCACGTCAGTCATATGGCGCAGCGTAATCCGCCCGTTCTACGGCCTTCCGACCACGGTGCGGTAGAAATCCTCGATCCGGGCCGCCAGGGTGACCTCACCGTCGGTGATGGTCGAACCGTCCTGCGGGCCCAGGCAGATCTGAGTGTGACCGTTGACGCGCCGGATGGTCGGCCTGATGTGAAGAGTGTCCGCCGCGACCTTGATCCGCTCGGTCAACGCGGCGTGCTGACTGTCGTCACATGCCAGATCCCGGCGGAGCTGCACCCCGTCACGGGTCCATCCGCTCAGTAGAGCAAGGGCGTCGCTGAGATAATCCGCGCCGGAGTCCCGGCGTTTTCTGGCCCGCACTGCCGCACCCCCCCTAGCGTCGTTGCCGGCTTGTGGCCGAACTGTCGCCGTGTCGTCATGGTCGGTGCTCCACAGTTTCGTCCGTCCGGACACTCGTGTCCACGGCCACATATCCGTGATTGCGTGACGATCAGGGCACCAGTGGGCAACCTGAACGCCGAACTTCTGTGCGATCTTTGATCGCATGCGGCCCGAACAGTACGTCAAGCGCCACCCGTCACCCAGGGTGATCGTGGCTGCTGTGATCATTACCGCCGGCCGGGTGCTGGCCTGCGAGCGCAGCTCCCCGCCGGAGGCGGCCGGACGGTGGGAGTTCCCGGGTGGCAAGGTCGAGCCGGGGGAGACCGAGCGGCAGGCGCTGGCCCGGGAGTGTGCCGAGGAGCTGGGCGTCCGGGTGGAGGTCGGCGACCGGGTCGGCCCGGACGTGCCGCTGGCCCACGGCCGGGCCGTGCTCCGCGTCTACGCCGCCACCCTGCTCGGTGGCGACGTGCCGGAGGCGCTGGAGCACCGCTCCATGCGCTGGCTGACCGTGGACCAGCTGGACAGCGTCCCGTGGCTGCCCGCCGACGTGCCGATCGTGGCGGAGCTGCCGCCACTGCTCAAGGTCTAGGAGTACTGCTTACGCAGCTCCCGCTTGAGCACCTTCATGCTCGGGCCGAGCGGCAGCGACTCGGTGAACCGCACCTGACGCGGGTACTTGTGCTTGCCGAGCCGTTCCTTCGACCACTCGATGAGTTCGGCCTCGGTCAGGCTGTTCTCCTCAGGTTTGGGGTCCTCCAGCACCACGACCGCACAGATCTCCTCACCCAGGGTCTCGTCGGCCACACCGATCACCGCGACCTGCTGGATCGACGGGTGCCGGGCCAGCACCTCCTCGACCTCGCGCGGGTAGACGTTGAAGCCGCCGCGGATGATCAGGTCCTTGGTGCGGTCGACGATGCTGATGAAGCCGTTCTCGTCCCGTACGCCCAGGTCGCCGGTGCGGAACCAGCCGTCGATCAGGGCCTCGGCGGTCGCCTCCGGGCGGTTCAGGTAGCCGCCGAAGACGTTGTGGCCGCGGATCACGATCTCGCCCAGTTCGCCGTCCGGCAGGAACTCGATCCGCTCCGGCACCTCCGGCCGGGCGATCTCCACCTCGACACCCCAGATCGGGTGCCCGACCGTACCGGGCTTCGCCCCGAACGCCGGCTGGTTGGTGGTCGCCGTCGGGGAGGTCTCGCTCAGCCCGTACCCCTCCCAGATCGTCGAGCCGAAGGCTCCCGCGAATTTCTCCAGAACCGCGACCGGCAGCGAGGCGCCACCGGAGACGCAGAGCTTGAGCCGCGGCAGGGTCTCCGCCTTGCCCGCCGCCTCCAGCAGGCCGATGTACATGGTCGGCACGCCGTGGAAGATCGTCACCTTCTCCTTGAGCATCAGCTCGATCGCCGCCTCACCGGTGAACCGGGGCAGCAGCACCAGCGTCCCGCCGAGCCGGAAGGTCGCGTTCATCCCGACCGTCTGGCCGAACGTGTGGAACAGCGGCAGACAGCCGAGAACCACGTCGTCACCGGTCAGCGGGTGGACGTCGAACACGTTCACGGCCGCGTTCATGACCAGGTTGAGGTGCGTCAGCATGGCGCCCTTGGGCTTGCCCGTCGTCCCGCTGGTGTAGAGGATCACCGCGACGTCCTCGGCCTCGCGGGTCACGTAGGTCCGCAGCGGCTCCACCGTCGCCGAGATCTCCTCCAGGCGCGGCGGGTACTGCGGCAGATCGGCCGGGAGCGGGCCGACGTTGACCAGTTCGGTACCGGCCGCGGCCGCCGCGGGAGCGCCCGCCGCCAGGAACGCCGAGTGGGTGACCAGCAGCTTCGCGCCGCTGTCGGCCAGCACGTAGCCGACCTCCTCGGCGTTGAGCAGCAGCGAGACCGGCACGATCCGGGCGCCGACGGCCAGCGCGGCGAAGTAGACCCGGGGGAAGTCGCCCACGTTGGGGATCATGATCGCCACGGTGTCGCCCGGCCCGACGCCCAGTTCGCGCAGGCCCGCCGCGTACGAGCGGGTCTGCGCCCACAGCTCGCGATAGGTGATGCGCTCCCCGCCGGCGTCGACGATCGCCACCTTCTCGGGGTACCGGCGCGCGGCCTCGGCCAGAACGGTGGCGAGGGATAGCGTCGTCATGATGATCTCCCTAAGTGATGTACGTCGCAGCTGTGCTTAAACTAGCGGCGTAAGTTTTTACACGTCCAGTGCTGATTTCGGTTTTCTCGCAGGGAGTACTCATGGCCCGGCCCCGGCAGGCGCTGCTCACCAAGGAGCGCATCGTCGAGGCGGCGGCCGCCCTGATCGACGCCGAAGGGCTGGAGGCGTGCTCGATGCGGCGCCTCGCCACCGAACTGGGAGTGCAGGGCCCGTCGCTCTACAACCACTTCGCCACCAAGGCGGAGATCGTCGACGCGGTCGCCGAGGCGGTGGTCGCGCAGGTCGACATCTCGGTGTTCCACGGCAACGACTGGCGTGAGGCGCTGCGGCTGTGGGCGAAGTCGTACCACGCGGTCCTCGCCGCGCACCCGAACATCGTGCCGGTGCTGGCCACCGGTCCCGGCCGCCGCCCGGCCGGGCTGGCCATGGCCGAGGCGGTCTACGGCGCGCTGATCGACGCAGGCTGGTCACGGGCCAGGGCCACCCACATCGGAGCCCTGATGCGCTACCTGATCACCGGCTCCGCACTGGGCTCCTTCGCCCTCGGCTTCGACGCCGACCCGGAGCTGTACGACCACTATCCACACCTGCACCGCGCCCACGAACTCGCGGCCCACCGGGACGCGGTCGACGAGGGCGCCTTCCAACTCGGGCTGGATCTCCTGATCACCAGCCTGTCCGACCGCTACGACCTGGGGGTACGCCGATGACGCCGGTCCACCGTGACGAGCTCTGGATCGGGGGCGCGTGGGTGCCCCCGGAATCCAGCGAACGGATCGGAGTGGAGAACCCGTACACCGAGGAGGTGTTCGGGCACGTGCCGGCCGGCACGGCCGAGGACGTCAACCTCGCCGTCTCGGCGGCCCGGGCCGCCCTGCCCGGCTGGGCGAACCTGCCGGCCGCCGAGCGCGGCGCGGCCCTCGGGCGCCTGCACCGGGCGCTCGCGGCCCGCGCCGACGAGATCGCCCGGATCGTCGGCCTCGAACTGGGCACACCGCTCAAGATCGCCAAGGCGGTCCAGGCGGGCCTGCCGCTCACCGTCCTCGCGGGGTACGCCGAACTCGCCGCCCAGCCGTGGGCGGAGGAGACGATCGGCAACTCCCTGGTGGTGCACGAGCCGGTCGGCGTGATCGGCGCCATCACCCCGTGGAACTACCCGCTGCACCAGGTCATCGCCAAGGTCGGCGCGGCCCTGGCGGCCGGGAACACGGTGGTGCTCAAGCCCAGCGAGATGACCCCCCTCGTGGCGTTCCTGCTCGCCGACGCGGCCGCCGAGGCGGACCTGCCGCCCGGCATCCTCAACCTGGTCAGCGGCACCGGCCCGGTGGTCGGCGCGGCCATCGCCGGGCACCCGGACATCGACATGGTGTCGTTCACCGGCTCCACGGCGACCGGCCGGGCGATCAGCCACGCCGCCGCCGACCGCGTCGCCCGGGTGTCGCTGGAGCTGGGCGGCAAGTCCGCCAACGTCATCCTGGAGGGCGCCGACCTGGTCAAGGCGGTCAAGGTCGGCGTCGGCAACGCCTTCCTCAACTCCGGCCAGACCTGTACGGCGTGGACCCGCATGCTGGTCCACCGGGTCCACTACGACGAGGCCGTCGAACTCGCCGCCAAGACGGCCGCCGGCTACACCCTCGGCGACCCGTTCGACCCGGCCACCCGGCTCGGCCCGCTCGCCTCGGCCGTCCAGCGGGACCGGGTCCGCGGGTTCATCGAACGGGCCTCCGCCCGCCTCGTCGCCGGTGGGCTGGACGCGCCGGTGCCCGCCACCGGCCACTTCGTCGCGCCGACCGTCTTCGCCGACGTCGACCCGGACAGCGAACTGGCCCAGGAGGAGATCTTCGGCCCGGTCCTGTCGATCATCGGCTTCGATTCCGACGACGAGGCCGTCGCGATCGCCAACAATTCGAGGTACGGCCTGGCCGGCGCCGTCTGGGGCAGCGACGAGCGGGCCCTGGCCGTGGCGCGACGGCTGCGTACCGGCGCGGTCGACGTCAACGGCGGGGCGTTCAACCCGTTCGCCCCGTTCGGCGGCTACAAGCAGTCCGGTATCGGTCGTGAGCTGGGCGCGTACGGCCTGGCCGAATTCCAGCAGGTGAAGGCGATCCAACAATGAGCGAGCTTGCGAGCGAATCATTCGGCACAGTTGGCAACTCATCGCGACGCCGGAGCGAAGCGGAGGGGGCGCGATGAGCCACTACATTCGGGGCCTGGTCGTTCGTAGTGCGGGCGTTCCGGCTGAGCTTGTCGAGCTGCGGCTGCCCGAGATCGGGCCGGGCCAGGTGCGGGTCAAGGTCCGTGCGGCCGGTGTCTGCCACTCCGACCTTTCCATGATCAACGGTACGCTGCGCCCGCCGCACCCGCTCGTGCTCGGTCACGAGGCGGCCGGCGAGGTGGTCGAGGTCGGCGAACACGTCACCCGCACCCGGGTGGGCGACCACGTGGTCCTCAACTGGCAGCCGGCCTGCCGGACCTGCTGGTTCTGTGAGCACGGCCAGCCGTGGCTGTGCAGCACCTCGTCCGGCGTCGCGGCCCTGGAGAACGGGCTCACCCTGGACGGGGCGCCGGTCCACGTCACCCTTGGGCTGGGCGCCTTCGCGGAACAGGTGGTGGCCCCGGAGAACGCGGTCATTCCCGTACCGAAGGAACTGAATTTCGAAGTGGCGGCCCTGCTCGGGTGCTCGGTGCTCACCGGCAGCGGCGCGGTCCGCAACACCGCCCAGGTCCAGCCGGGCGAATCGGTGCTGGTCATCGGCCTCGGCGGGGTCGGCCTGTCCGCGGTCGCCGCGGCCCGCGCGGCCGGTGCCGGCAAGGTCATCGCCGTCGACGTCACCGAGGCGAAGAAGGGCCTGGCCGAGGCGGCCGGCGCCACCGACTTCGTGGTCTCCTCGGACAGCCTGTCCAAGGAGATCCGCAACCTGACCGGCAAGCTCGGCGCCGATCACGCCATCGAATGCGTCGGCCGCGCGTCGACCATCCGCGCCGCGTGGCGCGCCACCCGGCGCGGCGGCCAGGTCACCGTGGTCGGCATGGGCGCGGCCGACGACATGGTCCAGCTGGGCGCGCTCGACATCTTCTCGTCGGCGCGGACGCTCAAGGCATCGGTGTACGGCCAGGCCGACACCGACATCGAGGTGCCGGCCCTGGCCCGCGACGTCCTCGACGGCAAACTCGACCTGGACCACCTGATCACCGACCGGATCACCCTGGCGGAGGTCCCGGCCGCTTTCGACCGCATGTCCCGCGGCGAGGGCGCCCGCTCCGTAGCCCTCCTCTGACCGCCGAAAGGGTGGGCCCCGCCGCTCGGTGGCTCACCCTTTCGGGGGAACATCGGCCAGGGGTGATTGATATCGTGATATCACTGCCTGCATGCCGGAGGTCGCCATGCCGAACATTCTCATCCGGGACCTGAGCCAGGAAGCCGTCGACCGGATCGACGCCGCTGCGGCACGGCTCGGGCTGTCGCGAAACGAATACCTTCGCCGTAGGTTCGAGGAAGGCATCCCCCCGGCCGAACGCACGGTGACCGCTGCGGACTGGGACCGATCCGCCGAGGTCTTCGCGGACCTGGACGATCCCGACGTGATGGAGTCGGCGTGGCGGTGACGAGCTGGTTGATCGACAAGTCCGCCTATGTCCGCCTGCAAACCGGCCTGGTAGCGAACCGGGACGAGTGGAGCGCCCGGATCGGCCGTGGACTGGTGCGGCTCTCCACGATCACCCGGCTCGAGCTCGGCTACTCGGCGCGCTCGGGTGAGGCCGGCCGGCGACAGTTCGCACGCCCACCGCTGTCATACATGCCGGTCGAATACCTGACGCCCGCCATCGAGGACAGGGCCCTGGAAGTGCAGATGATCCTCGCTGACCGAGGCCAGCACCGGGCCCCGTCGATTCCGGACCTGCTCATCGCGGCGACCGCTGAGAAGGCCGGCCTGACCGTGCTCGCGGTGGACAAGGATTTCGAGCTCATCGCCACGATCACCGGTCAACCGGTGGAATCCCTGGTCGGCTGATCGCGCGGACCGCTGCCGATCGTCCGGAGCCGACCACGTCGCGGCCGGCTCCGGGCGATCTCAAGCCGCGTCGGACCGGGCGTTTTCGTCGGTCTCGGTGCTGCGCAGAATGTAGAGATCGTCGCCGAAGACGGCGGCGATCTGGAGATGACCCCCGAGCGCCTGAACATAGCGTGCGATGGCATCGACGGTGGACACGTCGCCGTTCTCGATCTGCGAGACCCGGCCCTTGGTGACACCCATCCGTTCGGCCACCTCCGCCTGGGTGAACCCGAACGCCTTACGACGTTCGGCGAGACGGTAGCCGTCGATGTAGGCCTGCTGGCGGCGGCGAGCCTCGGTGATTCGCTCCTCGCCACCCGCCTTCTCGACGAACTCGGCGCGGACGTCCTTCCACAGCGGGAATTCGGTCATCGGTTTCGCTCCTCGTCTTGGCGTTCTTGCCCGTCCTCGGCGAGCCGGTCGATGGCCGCTGTTATCTGGTCGTATGAACCTGCGTCCAGGGTTTCGGCCCAGGCCAGGAATTCATGCGTAACTCGGATCTCCCACTCCTCCACGTCGATGGAGGTTAGATAATTCTATACACGCGAGCCGGACTGGTTGTGCGATACAAAGGTCGGATGCGCACAGATGCGGGACAGGTCTTGCACTTCTCGGAGGACCCCGGAATCCGGGCCTTCGTGCCGCACGTGGCGGCGACGGCGCGACAGCCCGAGGCGTACGTCTGGGCCGTCGATCACGAGCAGGCGCCCGCCTACTGGTTCCCACGGCAGTGCCCGCGCGCGATGGCCTGGGTGCGGCCCGGCGTCACGACCGGCGCGGACCGGGACCGGATCATCGGCGCGGGCTGCGGGACACGCGTGCACGCCATCGAGTACGCCTGGCTGGACGCCGTGCGCACCACCACCCTGTACGCCTACCGCCTGCCCGCCGACCGGTTCCGCCCGTTCGGGGAGCCCTGTCCGCACGCGTGGGTGGCGACCGATCCGGTCGAGCCACTGGGCCCGCCGGAACCGGTCGGCGACCTGATCGCCTGCCACGCCGCGGCCGGGATCCAGCTGCGGATCCTCGACAACCTGTGGCCGTTCTGGGACCAGGTCACCGCCGGCACCGTGGGTTTCAGCGGCATCCGTTTGCGTAACGCTCAGCCCCGGCTCTTTTAAACGCGGGCTGCCGCGCCCGGGTTGATCAGCGCACCCACCGTGCGGGCCAGGGCTGACCGGGCCGACTCGACAGACAGCTCCATGCCGTCGCGCCACGAGGCCCACGTCGGCCAGAGGCTGACCGCGGTCAGAGCGTTGAGCAGGTCCTCGTCGCTGCCGATCTCCGGGGCGAAAGTGGTGGTCAACTCGTCCCGTACCCGTGCGGTGTGCAACTTGCGATAGCGCTGCAATCCGGCCGAGAACGGCTCCTTGAGCGCGGAAGCCCGCGCAGCGGGCCCGATCTCCTCCAGCAGGCGGGCCCGCTGGTGGCTGAACGCCTCGATCCGCTCGGCCAGCGGAAGATCCGCCGGGATCGGCCGGTACGACGCGTCGCGCTGCTCCAGGACACGCTGACCACTCGCGGCCATCAGCGCCTCCATGTCGGCGAAGTGGCTCCACAGGGCGCGCAGCGACACCCCGGCCAGCTTGGCCACCCGGTCGGCGGTGGGGCGCATGTCCCCTTCGCCGATCAGCCGGAGGTGCGCATCGACGATCGCGTTGCGGGTCCGCTCGGACCGTGCGGTGCGACCGTCGACGCGGGTGGGCGGTGTGGTCACGAACCGCTCCGGTAACGCTTCAGCTCCCGGTGGGCCAGGGAACGCTTGTGCACCTCGTCCGGGCCGTCGGCCAGGCGCAGCATGCGGGCGCTCGCCCACAGCCCGGCGAGCGGGGTGTCCTGGCTGAGCCCGGCCGCGCCGTGCGTCTGGATCGCCTTGTCGAGGATCCACTCCACGGCGGACGGCACCACGATCTTGATGGCCTGGATCTCGGTGTGCGCGCCCCTGTTGCCGACCGTGTCCATCAGCCAGGCGGCCTTGAGCACCAGCAGGCGGGCCTGTTCGATGCGGACCCGCGACTCGGCGATCCAGTCCTGGATGACGCCCTGCTCGGCGAGGGTCTTGCCGAAGGTGGTGCGGGCCAGCGCCCGGGTGCACATCAGCTCCAGCGCCCGCTCGGCCATGCCGATCAGCCGCATGCAGTGGTGGATCCGGCCGGGGCCGAGCCGGGCCTGGGAGATGGCGAAGCCGCCGCCCTCGACGCCGATCAGGTTGGCAGCCGGCACCCGCACGTTCTCGAAGATCAGCTCGGCGTGACCGCCGTGGTCGCCGTCGGTGTAGCCCATGACCGTCATGCCGCGCTTGACGGTCAGGCCCGGCGTGTCCCGGGGCACCAGGATCTGGCTCTGCTGCACGTGCCGGGCGGCGTCCGGATCGGTCTTGCCCATCACGATGAAGATCCTGCAGTTCGGGTTCATCGCGCCGGTGATGTAGAACTTGCGCCCGTTGATGACGTAGTCGTCGCCGTCCCGCTCGATCCGGGTGCCGATGTTGGTGGCGTCGGACGAGGCGACCTGCGGCTCGGTCATCGCGAAGGCGGACCGGATCTCCCCGGCCAGCAGCGGCTTGAGCCAGCGTTCCTGCTGCTCCGGAGTGCCGAACTCGGCGAGTACCTCCATGTTGCCGGTGTCCGGGGCGGCACAGTTGAGCGCCGCCGGCGCCACCGCCGGGCTTCGGCCGGTGATCTCGGCGAGCGGCGCGTACTGGAGATTCGTCAGGCCGGCGCCGTGCTCACCCGGAAGGAAGAGATTCCACAGCCCGGCCTCCTTGGCGGCCTCCTTCAGGCTCGCCAGGATCGCGGGCGGCTCCCAGCCGTCGGTGTGGAACGAGGCCTCGGCGGGGTAGACGTACTCGTCCATGAAGGCGAGCAGTCTCTTGCGGTAGTCCTCGGTCTTCGCGTCGTACTCGAAGTCCATCAGTTTCCTTCCAGCGCTCGGTGGCCCTGCTCGACCAGGGCGGGAACCATCGCCCCGACGGTGTCGAAGCCGGGGCCGACCGTCTGACCCTTGGTGTAGCGGTAGTGCACGCCCTCGAGGATGACGGCGAGTTTGAAGGCGGCGAAGCCCACGTACCAGTGCAGGTCGCTGACGTCCCGCTTGCTCCGTTCGGCGTACCGGGCGGAGATCTCGTCGAGGGTGGGATGGCCCGGGATGTCGATCGGGGCTACCGGCACACCGTCGCGCTCCAGCATGGGGCGCCCGGCGTAGATCAGCATCAGCGCCAGGTCGCTGAGCGGGTCGCCCAGTGTGGACATCTCCCAGTCCAGCACCGCGTTCACCGTCAGCTTGTCGCTGACCAGCACGTTGTCGAGCCGGAAGTCGCCGTGCACCACGGCGCCGGCGCCGTCCGGGATGTCGGTGGCGAGACGGGCGTGCAGCTCGTCGATGCCGGAGAGCTCCCGGCTGCGGGACGCGTCGAGTTGCTGCTTCCAGCGGCGCACCTGCCGGGCGTTGAAGCCCTCCGGCTTGCCGAAGTCACCGAGCCCGATCGCCTGCGGGTCCAGTGCGTGCAGGTCGGCGAGGGTGTCCACGAGCGTGAACGTCAACTCCCGGAACTCGGTGGGGGAGAGGCCCGCGGCGTCCCGGTAGATGGTGCCGTCGACGTGCTCCATGAGGTAGAACGGCGCCCCGATCACCTCGGTGTCAGTGCAGAGCAGCACCGGCTTCGGCACCGGGAAACCGGCCTTGGAGAGGGCGTCGAGAACCTTGTGCTCGCGGGCCATGTCATGGGCGGTCGGCAGCACGTGCCCCAGCGGCGGGCGGCGCAGCACCCACCGGTTGACGCCGTCGGTGACCGCGTACGTCAGGTTCGACCTACCACCCGCGAACATCGTCCCGGAGAGCGGCGGGCTGTCCAGATAGGCCTGGAGTTTCTCCAGGTCGAGGCCCTTCACGAGGACGCCTGCCGCTCGAAACCGCGCTGAAGTTTGTTCATGCCACCCAGCCAACGGTCCGGATCGCTCGCACGCAAGCGGTAGTAGCCCGCGACTTCCTCGTGCGGGAGGATCAGGAAACCCTCGCCGTCCAGCGAATCGGCGACCAGGTCGGCGACCGTCTCCGGGGCCAGCGCCCCCTCGGCGAGCAGCGACGCGGACCCGCTGCCGCTGTCGTTGCCGCGGGTCAGCATGTCGGTGCGCACGCCCTGCGGGCAGAGCGCCTGCACGATCAGACCCCGATGGGCGTACGTCGCTCGCAGCCACTCGGCGTAGGCCAGCGCCGCGTGCTTCGTGACCGAATAGGTGGCGCTCCCCAGCAGGGTCAGCAGCCCGGCCGCGCTCACCGTGATCAACAGTCGCTTCGGCTCGCCGCTGTCCAGCCAGCGCGGCAGCAGTGCCCGGCTCACGTAGACGTGCGACATCACGTTGACCCCGAAGTCGCGCTGCCACTGCGCGTCCGGCGTCGTCTCGTCACCGGACGACAGCACCCCGGCGTTGGAGCAGAACAGGTCGATGCCGCCCAGCTCGGTCCAGGCGGTGTCGATCAGGTGCTGGACGTCGGCCTCGCTCGCGGCGTCACCGGGCACCGCGATGCCGCCGATCTCCCCGGCCACCGAGCGGGCGGCGTCGCCGTTCAGGTCGTTGACCACGACCCGGGCGCCGTCGGCGGCGAACCGGCGGGCCAGCGCCGCCCCGATCCCGCCGCCGGCGCCGGTGACCACGACCCGTTTCACTGGACGGCTCCGGTGAGGGTGAGGCCGCCGTCGATCACGATCGTCTGCCCGGTGATCCAGGCGGCGTCCGGCGAGCAGAGGAACGCCACGGTGCCGGCCACGTCATCGGTGTTGCCGAGCCGCTTGAGCGGATACGTGGCCGCCACCTCCGCCTCCCGCCCCTCGTAGAGGGCGGAGGCGAACCGGGTCTTCACGACCGCGGGCGCGACCGCGTTGACCCGGATCTTGGGGGCCAGCTCGACCGCGAGCTCTTCGGTGAGGTGGATCAGGGCAGCCTTGGTGGTGCCGTAGAAGGCGATCCCGGGCGCGGGGCGCACGCCGGAGACCGAGGAGATGTTGACCACCGAGCCACCGGTGTCGGCCAGCCCGCCGCGCAGCGCCTCCTGGATCCAGCCGAGCGTGCCGATCAGGTTCACCTCGGCCATCTTGCGGGCCGCGTTCAGATCGAGGCTGGCCAGCGGCCCGTACGCCGGGTTGATCCCGATGTTGTTGATCAGTGTGGTGACCGGCCCGAACCGCTCCCGCACCGTGTCGACCACGGCCGCCCGGTGCGCCGGGTCGTCGCCCTTCCCGGCCACGCCGAGGGCCACCTCGGGGCCGCCGAGCTCCTTCACCGCGGCCTCGAGGGCGTCGGCGTCACGGCCGGTGATCGCGACTTTCGCTCCCTGTGCGATGAATCGCTGGGCGATGGCGAACCCGATTCCGCGGCTTGCCCCGGTCACGATCGCTATCTGGTCCGCCATCGCTCAAACCTCCTGAGTCGTGTTTTTGCAGTCTGAGTGCAGATATTACGCGGCCGGTACGCCGTTCTGCGGCGGAGCCACGGGCTGGCCCGTGTACGGCGTGACCGGACCGTCCTTGTCGTCGGTCGTGTACGGCGTGCCGAAGTACACCGCCTTGCCGCCCTGGATCCTGGTGAGCTGCTCTCCGCCGTACCCCGAGTGGTCCTGCGCGGAGAAGCGCAGCGGCACCGTTCCCGGGCCCTGGAAGCCGTTCTTCTGCACGGCCTCGATGATCTTGTCGCGGGTCAGGTCCTTGCCGGCGGCCTGGAGCGCCTGCACGAACAGGTAGCCGACCGACATGCCGTAGACGACGTTGTTGTCGAATTCGGCGTTGCCGTTGTGCGCCGCGTTCACCTTCTTGAACAGCTGGATCCACGGGTTGGCATCGTCGTTGTTCAGCGGCAGGTAGTTGGTGGCCACCAGGCCCTCCATCAGGGGCGCGGCGGCACCCAGCGTCTTCCCGACGGTGGTCGGGTCGGCGCCGACGTTGCTGACCACGAACTGCGGTTTGAACGCAATCTTCGCAGCCGTGCCGATCGAGAGGGCAGTGAAACCGGGCACAGTAGCCAGTACCACCACCTCGCAGCCGGCCGCCTTCAGTGCGCCCATCTGCGGGCCCACGTTCGGGTTGCTGGTCACGTAGCTCTCCTTGGCCGCCACCGGGCCGAGGATCTTCTCGATGCCGGCCAGGCTGTCCCGGCCGAAGTCGTCGTCCTGGCCCAGGAAGCAGGTCTTCTTGCCGGCCAGGTTCTCCTTGACGTACGTGCCGAGGATCTTGCCCTCGACTGTGTAGTCCGGGTTGAAGCCGAACGTGCCCGGGTACTTGTCCGGCTGGTTCCAGCTGCGACTGCCGCTGGCCACGAAGAGGTCCGGCACCCGGTTGGTCTTGAGGAAGTCGAGTATGCCGGTGTGTGTCGGGGTGCCCAGGCCGTTGAGGATCGCGAAGACCTTGTCCTGCAGCACCAGCTCGCGCACCACGGTCTGGGTGTTGGCCGGGTTGTAGCCGTCGTCCTTGATCTTGTAGCTGATCTTCCGGCCGTGCACGCCGCCGTTGGCGTTCACGTAGTCGAAGTACGCCTTGGTGGCCGGCGCGATCTTCGAATAGCCGGCCGCGGCCGGGCCGGTCAGCGGCATGTGGGTGCCGACCACGATCTCGCTGTCGGTCACACCCGGCACGCTCGTGCCGCTGGAACCGCTGCCGCCGCCCTCGCTCGTGCAGCCCGCGGTGGCGAGCAGCACGACGGCCAGGGCCGCCGTCGCCGTACGTTTCATCGATTCCTCCTGATAAGACGTGAAATTCGGGATGGGATGGATGCGAGGCCGCCGGGGGCGGCGAGCATGACGACGACGAGCACCACACCGAAGACGACGAGCGCGAGGTTGCCCTCGAGCTGCTGCGATCCGGTCTGCTCACCGACGGACTGGGCCAGCGTGGGAAGCACCACCAGCAGAACCGCGCCCCACAGGGCGCCGAACAGGCTTCCCAGCCCGCCGATCACGATGGCCATGACAAGGAACAGGGAGAGCGTCAGCGGGAACGCGCCGGGTGAGACGCTCTGCGCGAGCACGGCGAACAGCGCGCCTGAGACACCGGCGCAGACGGCGCTCACCACGAACGCCAGCACCTGGGTCCGCGCGATGTTGATCCCGGCCAGCTTGGCGGCGGTCTCGTCGTCGCGGACGGCCCGCAGGTCACGCCCGAACCGGCCGCGGATCAGCAGCGCCAGCAGCAGCACCACGGCCAGCGCCGCGCCCCAGCACAGCCAGGCCTGCCAGCGCTCCATCGGGATCGTCTCCGGCGGTGGGTTCAGGATCACCGACAGGCCCTGGTCGCTGTTGAAAGTCTCGTCGAAGGTGCTGGTCACCGACGGGACCACGATTGCCACGGCCAGGGTGAGGCCGGCCAGATAGGGGCCGCGCAGCCGGGCCGCGGCCAGGCCGATCACCGCGCCGGCGGCGGTCGTCACCAGGACCGCCACGGCGAAACTGAGCGGCAGGTTCACCCACTTGTTCTGCGTCAGCGCCAGCGTGTAGGCGCCGGTCGCCATCAGTGCGCCGTGCCCCAGGGACAACTGCCCGTTCAGTCCGGTGAGGACGGTCAGGCCCGCGGTGACGCAGAAGTAGGCGCCCGTCGTGGCGAGCTGATAGTTCCGGAACGGCGGCAGCACATACGTCAGCGCCACCACCAGGACCGCGCCGGCCACGATCACCAGAGCCGGGTGCAGGCGCCGTCGGCGCTTCGGCACGGCAGACCCCACATCCGGTACGGGGGCCGCGTTCGCCTTCTGTTGGACGTCGGTCATGCTGGGCCTCCCTGGGCATGCCCTCCCGGCCCTCGCCTACGAGCTGCGCGGTCTGCCGCGGCCAGGTGCCGCTCGGTGCAGTCGGTCATGCCACCCTCGCTTTCGAACTGGAGAACAGCCCGCCCGGCCTGCCGAGCAGCACCAGCACGAGCAGGGCGAGGATCGCCATCGGGGCGACCGTGACGTCGATGTATCCGCTGACGTACGACAGCAGCAGACCCACGATCAGGCCGCCGACGACCGCACCGATCGGGCTGTCCAGACCGCCGACCACCGCGGCCGTGAACGCCGAGACGAAGACGACGTCCATGGCGGTCGGGTGGACGCCCAGTTCGGTGGGGACGACCAGCATCCCGGCGAGCGACCCGACCGCCGCCGCCAGCGCCCAGCCGAGCGTCAACATGCCGCCCACCGAGACGCCGAGCAGGCGGGACACGTCCGGTGCGAAGGCCGCGGCCCGCATCCGCAGACCGATCGCCGTACGGGTGAAGAGCAGCGTGAGAACGACGACCACCGTGCCCACCGCGGCGAAGACGAACAGGTCGTACCGCGACAGCATCGCGATCCCGCCCACCTCGAACGCGTCCCGGCTGAACGGCGTCTCCACCGGCTGGTACTCGTTGCCGTAGATGATGCCGAGCGTGCCCTGCAGAACCAGGACCAGGCCGAGCGCCACCACCACCCCGTTGAGCGGTGACGAGTGGTCGACGAAGCGCATCACCACCCGCTCGACCAGGACCCCGAGCAGGAGCCCGGCCAGCAGGGCCACCACGAACCCGAGCCAGTAGGACCCGGTCGCGTTCGTCACCGAATAGGCGACGTAGACGGCGGCCACCGCCATCGAGCCCTGCGCGAAGTTGACGATCCGCGCGGCGCGCCAGATCAGGACCAGGGCCAGCGCGAACGCGGCGTAGACCAGGCCGCGGCTGAGCCCGTCGAAGGTCAGATAGATGAATCGGTCCATCGCTAGAACCCCAGGTAGGCGTGTCGGAGATCGGCGTCGTCGCGCAACACCGACGCCTTGTTACGGGCCACCACCCGGCCCAGCGCGAGCACCACGCCCTCGTCGGCGATGGAGAGCGCGCTGCGTACGTTCTGTTCGACCAGCAGGACCGCCAGGCCGGTGCGTTCCCGCAGGTCACGGAGCAGCGCCATGATCTGGCCGGTCACCTTCGGCGCGAGGCCCAGCGACGGCTCGTCGAGCAGCAGCAGCCTGGGCCGCCCGACGAGCGCCCGGCCCAGGGCCAGCATCTGCCGCTCACCGCCGGACAGTTGATGGCCGGCGAAGGTGCGACGTTGTGCCAGCGGCGGGAACAACTCGTAGACCTCGTCGAGCGCTTTCCGGGCATCCGCCCGGTCGCGCCGCCAGAGCCCGCCGAGCCGCAGATTCTCGTCCACGGTCAGTTCGGTGACCACGCCGCGCCCCTCCGGGACGTGCGCGATGCCCCTCCGCACCAGATGCTCCACCTTGGTGCCGGCGAGGTCCGCGCCGTCGAAGAGGACCCGGCCACGCGAGCTGCGGACCAGACCCGAGAGGGTACGCAGGAGAGTGGTCTTGCCCGCGCCGTTCGCCCCGAGCACGGCGACGATCTCTCCCGGTTGGACGGTGAGGCCGACGTCGTGCAGGACCGGTGCCGCACCGTACCCCGCGGTCAGGCCGTCGACCTGCAGTAACGCCCCGGTCATGGCGATGCCTCCGGTGCGCTCCGGGTACGGGTGATCATCGGCGCTCCTCCTTCGGGGCCGCTCGGTGGGTATGCCGAGGAGAGCCGGGTCATGCCCGGCTTTCCGGATATGCGAAATGAGAGGCCGGTCCGGCCCCGTGTTGTGAAAGGCGTGCCGCGCTGTCAGGCCGGAAGGGAAACGGTGGCCCGGATCAGGCCGGAGCGCCGAGATAGGCCTCGGTCACCCGTGGGTTATCGCTGATCTCGCCCGGGGTGCCGAGCGCGATCGACCTGCCGAAATCGAGCACCAGGATCTCGTCGCAGACCGACATCACCAGGTCCATGTGGTGTTCGACCAGCAGGACGGTGGTGCCGACCTCTTTGATCAGGGTGCCTAGCCAGCGGATCTCGTCCGAGTCCAGCCCGCCGGCCGGCTCGTCGAGCATCAGGATGCGTGGCTTGGCGACCAGCGCCCGTGCCAGCTCGATGCGTTTACGGATCGCGTACGGCAGCGCGCCGGGATGGGCGCCCGCGTACCGGGCGACGCCACACCGCTCCAGGGCGGTGAGTGCCTCCCGCTCGGCATGCCGGTTGCGTGCACCGACCATCACGTTCTCCAGGACGGTCATGCCGGTGAACTGGCCGACGCCCTGGAGGGTCCGTGCGATGCCGAGGCGGTTCAAATGGTGCGGCCGGGGCCGCCAGGGCTGCCCGTCCAGCGTGAGCGACCCGGAGGTCGGGTTCACGAAGCCGCAGATGACATTGAAAAGGGTGGTCTTGCCCGCGCCGTTCGGCCCGATGACGCCCACGATCCGCCCCGGCGCCACGCGCAGGGAGACGTCATCGAGTGCGGTCAAGCCGCCGAAGCGGACCGTGATGTTGTGGAGCGCGAGCTCCTTGAGCGGGGGATCTGTTGACATGGCCGCCTCGCCGGACCGGTGGGGATCCTAGATGGAGATGGAGCATCAACTATTTACACTTGGAGTGTAACTTTCTCGGCGGACTCGTCAACCACTTGCGATGACCCTGTTACCTCAGGCCACGCCGGCGGGGCGGAACTGCACGCTGATCCGGGGTCCGGCGGCCTTCGCGGTCTTGGGCACGGCGTGCTCCCAGGTGCGCTGACAGGAGCCGCCCATCACGATCAGATCGCCGTGACCGAGGGGCAGCCGCAGCGTGTCGTGCCCGCCGGCGCGTGGCCGCAGCAGGAGATTCCGTGGGGAGCCGACCGAGACGATCGCGACCATCGTGTCCTGCGTGGCGGAGCGGCCGATGGTGTCGCCGTGCCAGGCCACGCTGTCACGCCCGTCGCGGTAGAGACACATCCCGGCGGTCATGAACTCCTCGCCGAGCTCATCGGCGTAGTGCCGGTTCAGCTCGGCGCGGGCGGCGGTCAGAGCGGGATGTGGCAGCGGCTCCTCCGCCGAGAACCAGCGGAGGAGCCGTGGGACGTCGACGACGTCGTCATACATCCGGCGGCGCTCGGCGCGCCAGTCGATGCCGAGCAGCGTCTCGAAGACGGCGTCGGAGCCGGGCAACCAGCCGGGCAGGATGTCCACCCAGGCGCCCGCGGTGAGGTGGCGGCGGGTGAGGCGGCCGGTCAGTGACCCGACCCGGACCTCAGCCGGCCCGGACAGCAGATCGAGCATCGAAGGCTGGTAGGCGCTGGTCATGCCGCCATGTTAGTACTGGCGTTCGATTCCGGCGGCCTTCATCTCCGAGCCTGTGGACAACGGATTCCCCGCTTCGCCTTCTGTGGACAACGGGCCGGTCTCCGCCCCGTCCGTGGCAGGCTTCGGGCGCAACACCGTGGCGGCCAGGACCGCCGCGGCGATCCCGCCCACCACGCCGATGAGAGAGGTGACCGCGATGGCGTCCACGAAAGCGGCACGGGCGGCCTCGGCCAGGCCCGTGTCTCCGGTCGCCACCGCCACCCCGAGCGCTTCACCGAGCGAGTCCCGCGCCGGCCCGGTGACGTCCGCCGGCATCGACGCGCGATATGCCGTGGTCAGCACACTTCCCAGAATCGCCACGCTCAGCGCCGTGCCCACCTGCTGGACCGTGTCGTTGACCGCCGAGCCGACCCCGGCCCGCTCCGGCGGAAGCGCGCCGAGCAGCGTTCCCACCGCGGCCGGCGCCGCCACACCACTGCCCATGCCGATGACGACCAGGGCCGCGGCGAGCTTCAGATACCCATCGTCCGGGTCGAGCGACGAGAGGATCGCGAAGCCGCCGGCGACCAGCAGCAGACCGGCCGCCAGCGCAACCCGCGCGCCGAACCGCTTGTCCACCACCACGCCGACACCGTTGAAGGCCATCGTCGTCACGATCATCGGGATGAAGGCCGAGCCCGCCCGCAGTGGCTCGTATCCGAGGACGAACTGGAGGTATTGCGTGATCGCCAGCATCACACCACCGGCGGAGAAGGAGAGCAGCACGAGCGACAGGCTGGCGCCCCGGAAATTGCGGTCCCCGAAGAGCGACAGCGGCAGCATCGGCTCGGCGACCCGGCGCTCCCAGAGGATGAATCCGGTCAGCGCGACCAGGGCGATGAGGAAACCGCCGACGGTGCGTGCCGACTGCCAGCCGTGCTCGGGTGCGGAGATCACGCCCCAGACCAGGGCGGTCATGCCGATGGTGGAGAGCAGGGCGCCGAGCGTGTCGGGCCGGGTGGCCGGGCCCCTGGACTCCGGGATGATCAGCACCGCGGCCACGATGCCGAGCACCACGATCGGGATGTTCAGCAGAAAGACCGAGCCCCACCAGAAGTGCTCCAGGAAGAAGCCGCCCAGGGTCGGGCCGCCGATCGCGCCGAGCATCAGCACGGAGCTCCAGATCGCGATCGCCTTCTTGCGCTCGTCCTCCGCGAAAACCGTGGTGAGGATGGCCAGGGTGCCCGGCATGAGGAAGGCGGCGCCCAGCCCCATCAGGCCACGGACCGCGATCAGCTGGCCGGGGGTCTGGCAGACGGTGGCCAGCGCGGATGCCCCACCGAAGATCGCGAGGCCGGTGACGAGACCGAGGCGGCGACCATGCCGGTCGGAGAGGCTGCCCGCGGTGAGCAGTGCGCCGGCGAAGACCAGGATGTAGGCGTCGATGATCCACTGAATGTCCGCGGTGCTCGCGCCGAGGTCGCGGATCAGGGCCGGGATGGCGATGTTGAGCACCATGTTGTCCACGACGGCCACGAGCAGGCTCAGGCAGAGCACGCCCAGGATCAGCCAGCGGCGGGGGTGACGGTCGGGCATGGACACGCCTCTCTCGTACGATGTTCGGTTGGACTCGAACACCGTACCAGTCGACTCGAACACTGTGCGAGTCACTTTATGATGACCTCATGCCCGAATTCACCGACTCGGTGTGGACCCGCCCGGCCCGCCCGCGCACCGGTCAGCCGACCCTCAGCCGGGAGCAGATCGTGCGCGCGGCGATCGAGCTCCTCGACGCGGAGGGAGCGGCCGGCCTGAGCATGCGCCGGCTCGGCGCCCGCCTCGGTTCCGGCGCCACCTCGCTCTACTGGCACGTGGCGAACAAGGACGACCTGCTCGAACTGGCCGTCGATCAGGTGATGGGAGAGATCTACGTGCCGGAGCCGGGGGACACCCCGTGGCGGGTGGGCGTGTCGGTGATGGCCAATGGCATGCGGGCCATGCTGCTGCGTCATACCTGGGTGATCGGGCTGCTCGGTGTGCGGCCCACCATCGGGCCCAACGTGATGCGGATGGGCAACCGCAGCGTCGCCCTGCTCCTGGCGGCCGGGTTTACCGGGCCCGCCCTGTCGCACGTGCACTCGCTGATCACCGCGCACGTGATCGGCGCGGCCACCACCGAGGCCGCGGTCGTCGCCGCGGTCCAGCGAGCCGGGCAGTCGGCGGCCGAGATCCGCGAGCAGTTGGAGCCGTTCATGGAGAAGACCGCCGGCGACTACCCCGACTACGCGCGCTGGCGGCAGGAGAACGGGGTCACCGAGATGGACCCGGACCAGGTCTGGGACCAGAGCTACGCCTTCGGCCTGGAGCGGATCCTCGACGGCCTCGAACTCTGGCGGGCCAACAGCATCGGCGACACCTCAGCCGCCTAGCCGCCAGTTCCGGAAGGGGACAGGAGCGAAACCGGCGCCAGCGAGCCGGGTGGGATCAGTCGGTGGCCAGGCGGGCGTGCAGATGCATGTCGTGCCAGCCGTCGGCATGGCGGGCCTCGCCGCGTTTGGTGCCCTCCAGGAGGTAGCCGGACCGCTGGGCGACCTGGCAGGAGGCGGCGTTGTGGGTGGAGTGGCTCAGTTCCAGGCGGTGCAGGCCGAGCTCGCCGATGCTCCACCGGGTCAAGGCGGTCAGGGCGCGGGGTGCGATCCGCTGTCCGCGGGCTGACGGGAGCACCCAGTACGAGACGTGCCCGAGACCCTCGGTGAGGCTGATGTGCCGCAGGCCGGTCTGGCCCACGACCTGCTCGTTCTCGACGATCGCCCAACCCGCGTCCGTCTCCGCCCGCCAGCGGAGCGGCCACTGCGCGATCCATTCGAGCGCCTCGTCCTGGCTCAGGCTCCGGCAGTGCCATCGCTGGATCGCCGGGTCGGCGAAACCCGCCACGACCGCGTCCACGTCGGTCTCCCGCCACGGCCGAAGCCGCAACCCTTCACCGTCGATGACGGGCTGCGCCGCCGTGGACAGCGAACCCGACGGAAGCGCGGGCGTGGTGAGAAGAGGCACCCAGCGACTCTAGGCGAGGGCGGTGCTCCGGTCGTACCGGGAAGGGGTTGGAGCGAGACGGCGAGGGGGAGCCCGCCGCCTCGCTCGCGCCGGTCAATGGTCGGGGGTTTTGTTCGGTTCGGGGTGGTGGTAGGCGATCTGCTCCGGCGGGAGCGGGAACTCGAGGTCCTCGCCGAAGGGCGAGAGGCCGCCCTGCTGCGGGGCGACGAGCTCGGCGATGTCCATGTGGCCGTCGGGGCCGACCGGCGCGGTCTGCGGGAGGCGGGCGCTGGACATCGGCGGATTGACCGTCGGCGGCTTGGCCGTCGATGGGTTGAACGTCGGCGGCTTGGCCGGATGCGGATTACCGGACGCCGATTCGAGCTCGTCGCGGCGGAAGATCTTGCGGCCCAGCCAGACCAGGGGGTCGTAGCGGCGGTCGACCACGCGCTCCTTCATCGGGATGATCGCGTTGTCGGTGATCTTGATGTGTTCGGGGCAGACCTCGGTGCAGCACTTGGTGATGTTGCAGTAGCCGAGACCCTGGCTGGCCTGCGCGTACTCCTTGCGGTCCTCAAGCGCGTCGAGCGGGTGCATGTCCAGCTCGGCGGCCCGGATGAAGAAGCGCGGGCCGGAGAAGGCCGGCTTGTTCTCGTCGTGGTCGCGGATCACGTGGCAGGTGTTCTGGCAGAGGAAGCACTCGATGCACTTCCGGAACTCCTGGCTGCGCTCCACGTCGACCTGCTGCATCCGGTAGTCGCCGGGGGCGACACCGGGCGGCGGGGCGAACGCGGGCGTCTCCCGCGCCTTCTCGTAGTTGAAGGAGACGTCCGTGACCAGGTCGCGGATCACCGGGAAGGTCCGGATCGGGGTGATCGTGATGGTCTCGTCCTCGGTGAACGTCGACATCCGGGTCATGCAGCCGAGCCGCGGCATGCCGTTGATCTCCATCGAGCAGGAGCCGCACTTGCCGGCCTTGCAGTTCCACCGGCAGGCCAGATCGGGCGCCTGGGTGGCCTGCAGCCGGTGGATGATGTCGAGGACGACCTCGCCCTCGTTCACCTCGACGTCGAAGTCGCGCAGGTCGCCGCCGGATGCGTCGCCGCGCCAGACACGAAAGTGGCGTTTCACTCTGCCTCCACCTCGGCGAGTTCCTCATCGGTCATGTATTTGGCCAGCTCACTGCGGTCGAACAGGTCGATCAGCTCGGCCCGCATCCGCGGGACCGGCTTGCGTTCCAGGTGCACCTCGCCGGCCTCGTCGAGCGAGCAGACCAGGTTCACGCGCCGCCACTCCGGGCTCATCTTCGGGAAGTCCTCGCGGGTGTGGCCGCCCCGCGACTCCTCCCGCTCCAGCGCCGCCTTGGCCGTGCACTCCGAGACGACCAGCATGTTGCGCAGGTCGAGGGCCAGGTGCCAGCCGGGGTTGTAGAGCCGGCCGCCGTCGGCGCTCACGTTCGCCACCCGGGCCTTCAGCTCCTGGAGACGCTTGATCGCGTCGGTCAGCTCGCCCGCACGGCGGATGATGCCGACCAGATCGCCCATCACCGCCTGGAGGTCCTGCTGCAACGTGTACGGGTTCTCCCCGCCGGCGCGGGCCAGCGGGGCGAGCGCCACCTCGGCCGCGGCGGCCACGTCGATCTTCGCGGGCTTCGGGCGTACGCCGAGAGTGTCCACATAGGCGGAGGCGTGCTCACCCGCCCGCTTGCCGAAGACCAGCAGGTCGGAGAGCGAATTGCCGCCCAGCCGGTTGGACCCGTGCATGCCCCCGGACACCTCGCCGGCCGCGAACAGCCCCTGAACCGTGCCGAAGGCCGCGCCGGTGTCCGGATCGACCTCGACCCCGCCCATCACGTAGTGACAGGTCGGCCCGACCTCCATCGGCTCCTTGGTGATGTCGACGTCCGCCAGCTCCTTGAACTGGTGATGCATCGACGGAAGCCGCTTGATGATCTGCTCGGCCGGCAGCCGGGTGGACACGTCCAGGAAGACGCCGCCGGCCGGGCTGCCCCGGCCCGCCTTGACCTCGCTGTTGATGGCCCGGGCCACCTCGTCACGGGGCAGCAGCTCCGGTGGGCGGCGGTTGTTGTCGGGGTCCTCGTACCAGCGGTCGCCCTCCTCCTCGGTCTCCGCGTACTGCTTGCGGAAGACGTCGGGGACGTAGTCGAACATGAACCGCTTGCCGTCGGAGTTGCGCAGCACCCCGCCGTCGCCCCGGACCGACTCGGTGACCAGGATGCCCTTCACGCTGGGCGGCCAGACCATGCCGGTCGGGTGGAACTGGAGGAACTCCATGTTGATCAGCGTCGCCCCGGAGCGCAGGGCCAGCGCGTGGCCGTCGCCCGTGTACTCCCATGAGTTCGACGTGACCTTGTAGCTGCGGCCCACACCGCCGGTGGCCAGCACCACGGCCGGCGTCTCGAAGAGCAGGAAATCCCCGGACTCGCGGTAGTAGCCGAACGCCCCGGCCACCCGGTCGCCGTCCAGCATCAGCTCGGTGATCGTGGTCTCCTGGAAGACCCGGATGCGGGACTCGTAGCTGCCGGTCTCGGCGAAGTCCTCCTGCTGGAGCGAGACGATCTTCTGTTGCAGGGTGCGGATCAGCTCCAGGCCGGTGCGGTCGCCGACGTGGGCGAGGCGCGGGTACTCGTGGCCGCCGAAGTTCCGCTGTGAGATCTTTCCGTCTTTCGTACGGTCGAAGAGCGCGCCGTACGTCTCCAGCTCCCAGATCCGCTCCGGGGCCTCCTTGGCGTGCAGCTCGGCCATCCGGAAGTTGTTCAGGAACTTGCCGCCGCGCATGGTGTCGCGGAAGTGGACCATCCAGTTGTCGTTCGAGTTGACGTTGCCCATCGCGGCGGCGGCGCCACCTTCGGCCATCACCGTGTGGGCCTTGCCGAACAGCGACTTCGAGATGATCGCGGTACGTTTCCCGGCGAGCCGGGCCTCGATCGCCGCGCGGAGTCCGGCACCACCGGCGCCGATCACGACGACGTCGTACAGGTGTCGTTCGATCGTGCTGCTCATCGCTTCGCCTCCGCCGCGCTCCGGCTACGCGACGATTCGCTCGCAAGCTCGCTCATTGGGGGGCCCTTCAGTTGATGATGCGCAGGTCGGAGAACCACTCGGCGGCGAGACCCATGATGTAGAAGTCGGTCAGCGCCAGGGTGCCGAGCGTGATCCAGGCCAGCTGCATGTGCCGGGTGTTGAGCTTGGAGACGAAGGTCCAGAAGCGGTAGCGCACCGGATGCTTCGAGAAGTGCTTGAGCCGGCCACCGGCGATGTGCCGACAGGAGTGGCAGGACAATGTGTACGCCCACAGCATGATCACGTTGACCCAGAGGATCACGTTGCCCAGCCCGAGCCCGGTGCTCTGCGCCAGGACCGCGTCCCACGTGTTGATCACCGAGATGATCACGGCGGCGTAGAACGCGTACCGGTGCGCGTTCTGGAAGATCAGCGGGAACCGGGTCTCGCCGGAGTAGCTCTTGTGCCCGTCCGGCACGGCGCAGGCCGGCGGCGACAACCAGAACGCCCGGTAGTAGGCCTTCCGGTAGTAGTAGCAGGTCAACCGGAAGAGCAGCAGGAACGGCAGAGTGAACGCCGCCTCCGGGATGAGGAAGAAGTTCGGCAGCGGGGTGCCGAACATCGCCGCGTCACCGCACCGGTCGGTCAGACACGGTGAGTAGAAGGGTGTGAGGTAGTGGAACTCCTCCACCCAGAACCACTTGTGCATGAAAACCCGGACGGTCGCGTAGGTGACCCACGCCCCGAGTCCGATAAAGGTCACCAGCGGCGCGAGCCACCACCGGTCGGTGCGCAGGGTGCGCGCGGAGATCGCCGCGCGTTCCTCGCCGCCGCCCGGCCGCGTTGCCGTCGTCGTCATTCCATCTCCCTGGACAGTGCCGTGTGCAGGGTCGCGGGGCGACGGTGGACGGACACAGTGGTGCCCCACTCCGCCGTCGCTCCGCGACGGTGATGTGGGGCACACGTTACGCCCAAGGTCCGGCATCTTGTGCGGGGCGGGTCACAAAAACGCCATCCCGGATCGCAGAGATCGGAACCGATAAGTTAATGGATCTATCCGGAGGCGTTCCCCGTCACGTTCCACGTCGCCAGGTGCAGGGCGGGAGCGCCGTACCGCGACCGGCCCCACCGCTCCGGCAACAGCACCGTCGACGGCCCGATCCCCAGCACCCGGCCCGGGGCCAGCGCCTGCGGGTAGGACTGGGTGAAACGAAGATTGCTCACCGGCGCGGTGATCTCACCGTCCTCAACGAGCCAGACGCCGTTACGGGTCAGCCCGGTGATCACGAGAGTCTTCGGGTCGAGGACCCGCGTATACCAAAGATCGGTCACCAGCAGGCCCCGGCGCATCCGGGCGACCAGCGGCCGGGCCGAATCGGCGATCGACTCCGGGCCACCGGCTGACGGGCCGTGACCGGAAAGGGGCTCCGCCTCCATGCGGAGGTGCGTGGCGTGCGGCCCCCACGAGCGGGACGCCGGCGACGCGTGCCCGGTCGACTCGGCGCCCGCCCGCGCGGCCGAGGTGCGGTCATGGGTCACCGCCGTGGTCACCCCGTCGCGCACCAGCACCAGCGTGCGCCGGGGCGTGCCCTCGTCGTCGAACGGCAGGTCGGCGGCCGGCTCCTCGCGGCCGCCGAGCGGCTCGTCCACGATGGTCACCGACGGGTCGAACTGCTCCTTGCCCAGCTCGGCGAAGCTCTGCTGCTGGTGGTGCGCCCTGCCGTCGAAGCCGAAGACCGCGAGGTTCTCCAGCAGGTCGGAGACCGCGTCCGGTTCGAGGACCACCTCGTACTCGCCCGGGGGCAGCTCGACCGGATTGCGGGCGGCGCGGGCCTTGGCGGCGGCGCGTGCGCCGAGCACCGCACCGTCCAGGTCGGCGAGCCGGGCGGAGGCCAGCCGGGCCACCCCGTCCGCGCCGTCCGCGCGGGCGATGCCGTCCATCGCGGCCTCCGCGGTCCGCCCCTCGACGGCCTGCGCGGCGGTGTTGGCGAAGGCGGCCGACACCGCCAGTGTCCGGCAGTAGCCGGCCGTCTCCAGGCCGCCGGCCGCGTCGACGAAGTCGCGGACCCGGCCGGCGCGCTCGGCCGGATCGGCCCGGGCGGTCGCCTCGTCGAAACCGAAGGGGAACCCGGACCACTCGTCCGAGCCGGGGTGGCCGGGCGACAGCCACAGCGGGGCCGGCGGGGCGAGGCCCGGCCAGGACCGGTCGGCCGGGCTCACCCGGGCCGCCGCGAGGGTCCGCTCGACCAGGGCGCGCAGCCCGTCGGCGCTGGTCAGGGTGGTGGAGCCACCGGCTGTCCGCCCGTCGGTGTGCAGGCGCAGCCGGACCCCGGTGGTGGCCGAGGCCACGTTCTGATGGATCGCCGAGTTGGCGAACCGGGTCAGCGCCTCGGCCTCGTGCCGCACGTTGACCTCGGCCTCGCAGCCGCGCCCGGCCACTTCCCGGACCAGCTCGATGATCCGGGCGGCGAGCTCCAGCCCGGCCCCGGGGGAGAAGTGGAACTCGCTCATGGCGCCACCTCCGCTTCGCTCCGGCGTCGCCATGAGTTCAAGACTGAGCCTGATGATTCACTCGCAAGCTCGCTCATGCGCGCACCCCCACCCGGACGTCAGTGAACCGGGCCGGCGCCGCCGGATGCCCGGTGTGGCCGATCTGGCCGGGCTGCCCCTTGCCGCAGTTGGGTGTGCCCCAGGCGACGGTCTCGCTGGAGAGCATGTCCATCGACTGCCAGAACCGGGGTCCGATCCCGGTATAGGTCGGATTGCGCAGCATCCGCCCCAGCCTCCCGTTCTTGATCTCGTAGCCGATCTCGCACCCGAACTGGAAGTTCAGCCGCCGGTCGTCGATCGACCAGGAGCGGTTGACGTCCATGAACACGCCGTCGCCGGTGGCCGCGATGATCTCGTCGAGGGTGTGCGGACCGGGCTCCAGCCCGACATTCGTCATGCGCACCATGGGCAGCCGGGCCCAGCCGTCGGAGCGGACGCTGCCCGCGTAGTCCAGCCCGGCGACCGCCGCCGAATCCCGCCCGGCCAGCACACCCACCCAGACACCGTCGCGAACCGCGTGCCGCTTGGCGGCCGGGGTGCCCTCGTCGTCGAAGCCGAAACTGCCCAGCGCGCCGGGGAAGGTGGGGTCGATCGTGATGTTCATCAGCTCGGAGCCGTAGCGCAGCGAGCCGAGCCGGCTCAGATCCAGCCAGCTGGTGCCGGCGAAGGCCGCCTCCCAGCCGAGGATCCGGTCCAGCTCGATGGCGTGCCCCACCGACTCGTGGATCTGGAGGGCCAGTTGCTCGCCGCCGAGCACCAGGGTGGTCTCGCCGGCCGGGCAGAGCGGCGCGGTCAGCAGCGCCCGCGCCTCCTCGGCCATCCGGGGCGCGTTGCCCACCAGGTCGAGCTCCTCGACCAGCTCCCACCCGCGGGTGCCGAACTGGCCGCGGTGCGACGGCCAGGACCGCCGCTGCACCTCGCCGTCACCGATCGCGATCGCCGTGACGCCCGCGCCGCACTCCCGGATGTGCTGGTCGATGCGGTGGCCCTCGCTGGAGGCGAACCACTTGCGGGTGTCCCAGATCGCGTAGTTGGCCTCGGCCACGTCGGCGCCCGCCGCCCTCGCCGCGGCGGTGGCCCGGACCAGCAGGTCACCCTTGTCGGACAGCGGGACGCCGAGCGGGTCGATCACGCAGTCGGCGGCCCAGCTCGCCGTGACCGGCTGAGCCGGTGTCAGCTCGGCGGCCGGCCCGCGGACCAGGGCGCCGGCCGCGGCGATCCGCGCGGCGCGCTCGCCGGCCGCGCGGGCGGAGGGCCCGGACAGATCCGGGACGGCATAGAAACCCCAGCTCGACCCGACCAGAGCACGGACGCCCAGGCCGGCGCTCTCGTCGAAGCTCAGATCCTCCACATCGCCGTCACGTGCCGACATGGCCTCGGTCCGTCGCACCATGACGCGTGCGTCGGCATATCGGGCGCCGGCGTCGAGTGCTGCCTGCACCGCCGCATCCGCCTCATCGAAGTGGCTCATGAACCCGACCCTATGTGCCGGGTGCGACACTTTCAGTGGTCCAGCAGGAAGGCGCGCTCCTCGTCGAAACCGGCGTCCGGGACCGACCGGAAGCCCGGCAGCTCCGCGCCGACCAGCAGCACGTCCGGGGAGGCGCCGCCCAGGGCGTGCTGGGCGTAGACCTCGGCGGAGTCGGACCGGTCGCCCAGGTAGCGCTCGGCCACCGGGACCGGCAGGTCGGCCCAGTCGGTGACCGGCTCCCGGGCCACCGCGCGGTGGAACACCTCGGGGCGGCGCAGCACGGCCAGCGCGGCCAGCCAGCCGCCCAGCCCGTGCCCGCGCACCGCGACCCGGCTCAGGTCCAGGTCCGGGTGCTTGCCGTGCAGCGCGCGCAGGCCGTCGGCCTGGTCGGCGAGGATCACCTCGGCGAGCCTGCGGTGCACCGCCTTCTCGAAACTGGGCGCCACCCCCGGCGTACCCCGGGAATCGATGCTGACGACGGCGAAGCCGGAGTCGGCCCAGCGGCGGCGCTCCTGCCAGGCCGCGCGGTCCGCGACCACCTGCTGATGCCCGGGCCCCTCGCCCAGGGTGACCAGGACCGGAAGCCGGGACCCGGCCACGAAGCCGGTGGGATACAGCACGGCGGCCGGCAACCGCCGGTCGGTGACCCGCTCCAGAGCCGGATCCGGGCGGTACGGCAGGTGCGGCCCCGGCGTGCGCAACGTCGCCACCCGCCGGTCCCCGCGCCACACCTGTGCCCCGACGACCAGCACGTCCCCGCCCACGGTGACCCGGTCCGCGCCGCCCAGCACGGCCACCCGGCTCACCTCCGGCCCGCCGCTGCCCAGCGACGTGCGGACCCGGAACACCTCGCGGACCGCCGGATCCCCGAGGCTGCCCTCGACGATCAGGTCCGGCGCCCCGGCCGGCCCGCCGTCGTGCGGCAGCGTCCCGGCGACCCGCCGTACGTAGAGCCCGGGCGGGGTGAGCAGGCTGCCGTCGGCGAACAGGCAGCGGGCGTCGAAGCCGTCGTGGGCCAGTTCGCCGCCGACCAGCACCCGGCCGTCCGGCAGGTGGCGCGGGGTGCCCGGGATGGGTTCCACCCAGCGGGCGTCGGCCAGTTCCGCGTGCACCTGGGTCTCCCCGGTGCGCGGGTCGATCGAGAGGATCAGCCCGTGCTGCTGCGTCCGGCGCAGCACGGTGATCAGCGGGCCGCCGCCGAACCAGCGCACCTGGGCCAGGTACGGGTAGGTCTCCCGGTCCCAGTGCACGTCCACCCACCCGTAGTCCAGGTCGAGCAGGTGCAGGCTGGCGGCACGGGCACTGCGCACCGCCAGGATCTGGGTCCCGTCCGGCGACCACCACCAGCCCCGGTTCCGCCCGAACTCGGCCGACGCCGGGCCGGGCACACCCCAGGCGATGGTGCCGCCGTGCTCCCGCCACGCGTTGCCCGGCTCACCGGCCAGCAGCCAGTCCCCCTCCGGCCCGGTGACGTGCAGCGACGCCGCGCCGGTGAGGTCGGTGACGTAGCCGATCCGCAGGCCCTGCGGGTCGGGCCGGGCGTCGTGGGCGGGCCCGGCGGTCGGCACCGGGGTGACCGTGTCCCCGATCAGGTCGGCGCGGAACAGCTCACCGTCGCGCACGATCGCGGCGGTACGGGCGTCGCGATCCGCCGCGTACGAGCCGACCGGCCCCTCGGCGACCCGGCGTTCCGTCCCGGAGGCCACGTCCAGCAGCCACAACTCGGCGGATCGGAGGAACACGACTCGGGCGCCGTCGGCACCGACGGTCACGGCGTACGGGTACTCCACGTTTCCCAGCATCGCCGATCAAGGGCGACTCGCGCCGGGCAAACCGCGGGCTGGTGAAGCGAGTTCGGCGCTGGTCGCGCGTACAGTATCCGCCGTGACTGACCTTCCAGCCCGCCGCCTGCTGCTGGTGCACGCCCACCCTGACGACGAGGTCATCGGTACCGGCGCGACCATGGCGCACTACGTCTCCGCCGGCGCCCACGTGACCCTGGTCACCTGCACCCTCGGTGAGGAGGGCGAGATCCACGTGCCGGATCTGGCCCGGCTCGGCGCGGCGCACGCGGACCAGCTGGGCGGTTACCGCCTGGTCGAGTGGGAGCGGGCCTGTACGGCGCTCGGCGTCACCGACCACCGGATGCTGGGCGGTCCGGGGCGATACCGTGACTCCGGGATGATGGGCCTGCCGACGAACCAGCACCCCCGCGCGTTCTGGGGCGCCGACCTGGACGAGGCGGCCGCCCACCTGGTCGAGATCATGCGGGAGATCCGCCCGCAGGTCATGATCACCTACGACGAGAACGGCTTCTACGGTCACCCGGACCACATCCAGGCCCACCGGGTCGCGATGCGCGCCGCCGAGCTGGCCGGCCCGGACGGCCCGGAGAAGATCTACTGGACCGCCATGCCGCTGAGCGTGCTGGTCGACGGCATGGAGGCGTTCCGCGGTTCGGAGAGCAACCCGTTCGCCGAGGTGGAGAAGCCCGAGGACCTGCCGTTCGGCACGCCGGACGCGGAGATCGCGGCCCGCATCGACGGCACCGACCACTACGCCAAGAAGACCGCGGCGATGCGCGCCCACGCCACCCAGATCCCGGACAACTCCTGGCTGTACGGGATCGCCGGCGACTTCGGCGGCGAGTTCATGGGCGTGGAGTACTACACGCTGGTCAAGGGCGAGCGCGGCCCCGCCTCCGGCCCGCACGGCTGGGAGAGCGACCTGTTCGCCGGCATCGACACGGGCGACCGATGATCTCCACCGCGACCCGGGCCGCGGGGATCACCGTGGTGGTCGTCGCCACGGTGGTCACCGCGTTCCTCGAGATGCAGCTCAGCGCCCTGCGGGTGGGTGCGGTCGGCTCGCTGCTGGCCGGCGACTCACCGTACGAGGGGAGCGGCTTCCCACTGCCGCTGGCCGTCCCGCTGGCGGTCGGGGCCAACCTGGCGCTCGCCTGGTTCGCCCTCACCACGGTCGGCCGCTGGGCGGTGGCCCTTCCCTGGGCCCTGTGGACGCTGATCATGCTGGCCGCCTCGGGCGTCCGCACGGACGGCGGCGACTATCTGGTCGGCGGGGCGAACTGGGTGTTCCTCGTGACGATGGTGGCCGGCAGCCTGACATTCGCCATGTTCTCGTACCGATTGATCCTGAAACCGCCGCCCGTTCCGGCAACGACTGACAGCGGACTCTCAGGCACCCTCTAGGAATCACCGGGTGCCATCCGCGAAGATGTCCGGCGGAACATTCACACGGTGCGATTCCCCCTGGAGGACGAGATGAGGCAGCAGCGCTGGTTCAGGATCACGGCGCTGGCGCTCGGCCTGTTCGCGATCAACGCGGTGGCCCGGCTGGTGATCCGCTTCGCGTTCGACGGCGCCGACTCCGCCCAGGGCAGGGCCACGATCGTCATGTTCACGGTGATCGCGCTGGCCCTCGCGGTGCTCACCTTCGTCCGCTCGCAGCGGGAGAGGCCGTCCGGCTGGCTGCCCGACGTGGCGTTCGGCGCGCTCGGCGGCATGCTCCTGACCGTCCTGGTGGGACCGTTCCTGAGCGGCCACGGCCCGTTCGCCGACGGCGCCGGCGACTTCTTCGCCCAGATCTGGATCTACGGCGCCTGCGCCGTCGCCGGGACACTGCTCGGCTTCTGGACCGCCGTCATGCTGGGCCGCGACTACCGCTCCCGCGCGCTGAAGGCCTTCACCGAGGCCCGCAAGAGCCGCCCCCGCCGGGTCGTCGGCCGCTAGCCGGGCGCTTCCCGGGTCAGATAGGTGTGATGGGTGCTGAACCCGAGCCGCCCGTAGAGCGCCACGGCCGCCGTGTTCCGCTCCTCCACCTGTAGATAGGCGCGGGTCGCGCCACGCTGCGCGGCCCACTGCGCGAGCCCGCGCATCACGTGCCGCCCCAGGCCCTGCCGGCGGGCGGCCGGCGCGGTCTGCAACAGCGACACGCCGAGCCAGCGATCCGGACCGGTCACCGCGCCCCGGGCCACCGCGACCAGGTCACCCTCCGCGTCGCGGATCTGAGCGAAGACCCTTTCCGGTACGCCGTTCAGAATGCGGATCGCGGCCGCCGGCAGAGTGCCCTTGTGCTCGGCGACCATCGCGTACCAGTCGTCACCGGCCGCGTCGGCCAGCTCCACCGGCGGCAGCCCGGCGGCGGCCGGCGTGGCGAGCAACGGCGCCAGCGGCGCGGTCTGCACCAGGGTCAGCGGCCGGCTCGTCCAGCCGCGCTCGTCGAGCGCCGAGTTCACCGGCGCGGCGAGCGGCATGGGCGCGTTGATCAGGGGCTGCTGGCCGTGGTCGTGGTACCACTTCACCACCGCGTCGATGGCCGCCTCCAACGGGCGGTCCGGATCGCCGACCGGGAGCGCCGAGTTGGCCCGGCCGGTCCAGTTGTCCGCGGCCCGCAGGATCCAGCCGCCCAGCCGGGACCGGACCGGAGCGGGCCACGCCTCGTCGGCGGCCGTCTCCAGGGCGATCACCGCGGCCGCGTGCGGACGGCGGGCCGGTGGCACCCGCTTGGCCCGGTGCACCTCGCGCAGCGGCACCCGGAGCGTGCCCTTGGCCGTCGCCAGTGTGAGATCGGTCTCGGTGAGGTCGACGAGTTCACCGAGCGCATCCGTGAAGAGCGTGCGGTCCCCGGTTACGCCTACAATTCGCCGTACCACCACCCGGTGTCCCACATCCTGCTGTCGGAGCACGCATTACCCCCTTCGGCAGGAATACTAGGCTCTGCAATTTGTCGTCGGCGGTTCCGCGGCGTGGCTTTGAAGGGAAAGACCAGTGACCTACATCATCGCTGAGCCCTGCCTCGATGTTCTCGACAAGGCATGCATCGAGGAGTGCCCGGTCGACTGCATCTACGAGGGCAACCGGATGCTCTACATCCACCCCGATGAGTGCGTCGACTGCGGGGCCTGCGAGCCGGTCTGCCCGGTCGAGGCGATCTTCTACGAGGACGACGTCCCGGAGCAGTGGAAGGACTACACGAACGCGAACTACGAGTTCTTCGAGGACCTCGGTTCGCCCGGTGGCGCCTCCAAGGTCGGCAAGATCGAGAAGGACGCGACGTTCGTGGCCGCCCAGCCGCCGCGCGGGGACGCACACTGAGCGCCCTCTCGTCGGCTCTGCCGGACTTCCCCTGGGACCTGCTGGAGCCGGCCAAGACCCTCGCGGCCGCCCACCCGGACGGCATCGTGGACCTGTCGGTCGGCACCCCCGTCGACCCGGTCCCGCCGGCCGTCCAGGAGGCGCTGTCCGCCACCTCGGACTCGCCCGGCTACCCGCTGACCGCGGGCACGCCGGCGTTGCGCGCCGCCATCGCGGGCTGGCTGGCCCGCGCGTGCGGCACGACCGGTGAGCCGGGTGTGCTGCCCACGATCGGCTCCAAGGAGCTGGTCGCCTGGCTGCCCACCCTGCTCGGGGTCCGCCCCGGCGACGTGGTGGTCATCCCCTCGGTCTGCTACCCGACGTACGAGGTGGGCGCCCGGCTGGCCGGCGCCGAGGTGATCCGGTCCGACTCGCTCACCGCGGTCGGCCCGGACCGGCGGGTCAAGCTGATCTGGATCAACTCACCGTCCAACCCGACCGGCCGGGTGCTCCCCGCGGCGCACCTGCGCAAAGTGGTCGACTGGGCACGCGAGCGTGGGGTCACCGTGGTCAGCGACGAGTGCTACCTGTCGCTGGGCTGGGAGACCACCCCGGTCTCGGTGCTCGCCGACGAGGTGACCGGCGGCGACCACACCGGTGTGCTGGCCGTGCACTCGCTCTCCAAGCGCTCCAACCTGGCCGGCTACCGCGCCGGGTTCGTCGGCGGCGACCCGGCGCTGGTCGCCGAGCTGCTGGCGGTGCGCAAACACGCCGGCATGATCGTCCCGGCGCCGGTGCAGGCGGCCATGATCGCGGCGCTGACCGACGAGACGCACGTCGCCGACCAGCGTGCCCGCTACGCGGCCCGGCGCGACACCCTGCGGACCGCCCTCACCAAGGCCGGCTTCGAGATCAGCCACTCGGAGGCGGGCCTCTACCTGTGGGCGACCCGCGACGAGGACTGCTGGGCGACCGTGGACCGGCTCGCCCGGCGCGGCATCCTTGCCGCGCCCGGCGCCTTCTACGGTCCGGCGGCCGCACGCCACGTGCGGATCGCCATGACCGCGACCGACGAGCGGGTGGCGGCCGCGGCCGACCGCCTCGCGGAGCCGTTCACCGACTGAGAGGGGCGCCCCGCCGTGGAGAAGACGATCGTCACCGTCCACGGCGAGGCGCGCCGTGAGGTCCCACCGGAGCAGGCCGTCTTCACCGTGACGGTCTCCGCGGTGGACCGGGACAAGGCCGCCCTGGTCGCCCGCATCAACCAGCGGGCGACCGAGGCGTCGGCCCTCCTCGACCGGTACGCCCAGGCCGTCGAGCGCCGGGAGACCACCGGCCTGCAGATGCACCCGGAGTACAACCGGCGCGGCCGGCGCGCCGAGGCGTACCAGGGATCGATCACCACGACCGTGACCGTCACCGACTTCGAGCCCCTCGGCGAGCTGCTCTACCAGCTCGCCGGCGAGGAGCTGATCTCCATCTCCGGCCCCTGGTGGCAGCTGCGCCCGGGCAGCCGGGCCGGCGCCGACGTGCGCCGGGAGGCGGTCGCCGACGCCCTGACCCGCGCCCGGGAGTACGCCGCGGCGGTCGGCTCCGAGCTGGACCGGATCCTCGAGATCGCCGACGCCGACACGGCCGGCGGGCACCCGATGATGCGGGCCGCCTTTGCCGGCGGTGCCGCCGAGGACACCGGCGGCTTCGATCTGTCGCCCGAGCGGCAGACCGTCGAGGCGCGGGTGCTGCTGCGGGTCACCATCACCGAGCCGACCCTGCCGCCGGCCTGACCCGGCACTTCCGGCAAGCGACCCCCTATGGGTGTACGGCGTGCGCGCGCACCGGAACGGTGAAGGTGGCCCCACGGCAGGCCGCCGGAGCGTTCGCCCCCATGGACAGCGCCCCGTCCACCGGGAACGCTCCGATCGTGTTCCGTGGCACCTCCCACGACACCGCGAAGCTCTCCCGGGTGATCTCCACCGGCGGATTCACGCAGCCAGCCTCCCGATGCTCGAAATCCGCGACCACCTGGCCGGGCGCCGCCATGATCGTGGTGATGCGCACCGGCACCGCATGCTGGTTCGTCACCGTGACCGTCAGATCGCCGGTCTCGCCGGGCAGCAGCGGCAAGCTGTTGTCCGACTTCCCGGTCAGCGCCATCTCCACACTGGTCGCGGCCGGCGGCAGCGGTTCGGTCTCCGGCCCCCGGAACCGCCAGTAGGCCCAGGCCGCCCCGGCATTGGCGAGCACCGCGGCGACCGCGGCGGCGCCGAGGATGACGCGGGACCGCCGATCGAACCGGCCCCGTGCCCGGGGCTGCCGCAACTCCCAGGTGGGTTCCTCATGATCAACCGCATCGAGTTCCAGGTGGGCATCCTCGGGAAAACCGGACAGGACGTCGCGCCGATTCACGAAACGACCTCGGTGGTGGTAGCCGCGCGGGAATCGCTCAGGTCGGACATGCGGCTCGTCCTCCTCGAAGGCCGGTGGAAATGATGCCGGGTTCGGCGCTCATACAACGTTCCCCGATAGAGATGTCCGATGTGATCGGTTTTCCGTCCGCCCTTCTGGCGCATAAATCGGACAGGTCTGCCCATCCGGTTTACCCCAGCGGGGTGAGGGAATCGGGCCGCGCCACTGCCCCCGCGACCGCGGGCCCGGCTGCCGCCAGCCGGTCGATCCAGCTCTGGCGCGCGTCACCCGCCCGCCGCGGAGACCACTTCACAGCGGACGGGCTCACTGGCCGGCCTCGCGCCGCCGTATCCGGCCTCTCCCGCGCTCACTACGGCTTCGCGCCGCCTGACCCGGCCTTCCCCGGGTTCACCGCGGGCGAGTTCGCGCCGCCCGATCCGGCCTTTCCCGGCGTCGACGGTGAAGGCGAAGCCGCCGCGGAGGGTGACGCCGAGGTCTCCGGCGCCGTCCCGCTGGGGCTCGCGGTCGGTTGCACGGTCCTTCCGGCCTCGGTCCTACCGGTCCCGTCCTCTCCCGCACGGCCGGTCTCGGGCGTCGCGGACGGCGTGGGCGATCCCGCCGCGAGACTCGCGGCGCCCGGTCCGCCCGGCCGGATGACCAGGTCGCTGATCGGGCTGGCCGGCCCGGTCCAGTGGTCCCCGGCGATCGCGGCCACCGTGTAGGTCACCGCCCGCCCCGCCTCGGCCTTGTCATCGGTGCACGTCAGCTTGGTGGCCGGACCCCGGCACACCGCAAGCCGGTCGCCACCGTCATGCCGGAACACGACAAACCCGCCGACCGCCTGCCCCGACCCGAACTCGACCGCCTCCCAGCTCACCCTCGGCACCCCACCGGCCAGCTCCACCACCGGCTTCTTCATGCCCGGCAAGGTGTCCCCCGTGGAGACCACCTGCCCGGAGGTGGTGCCGACCGACCAGTCCGCCCATGCGCTGAGCCCGCCGCCCACCGCGATCGCCCCCAGCGCTCCGGCCGCGACGATCAGCGCCGCGGTCTGCCGCCTCATCGCTTCACCTCTGTCGCGGTGGCGGTGAGCGCCAGGCGGAATGTCGCGCTCTGGCACGTGTCGGCTGCCGTGTTCGGCATCATGACCTCGAACTCTCCAGCACTTCGGCGTCCGTGTGCCGGCACGGTCAGCGGCAGCCTTCCGCGGTGGGGGCCGACCCGAAGGTTGCTCTCCACCGGCTTGCAGCGCCGCGCCGATGCCGAGGACAGCCGCGCGTCGATCGAGTGCACCCTGATCAGGAACGGGAACGGATTCACCACGGTCACCCGGGTCCGCGCGGTGGCGCCTGGATGGAGGTCCCGCACCGGGGTCCCGTCGACGGCGAACGTGTAGGTCCCGACCGGCGTGAACTCGGACCCATGCGAACCGGCCGTGGCCCAGACGCAGGCCACGGCCGTTCCGCCGGCCACCCACCGTTTGACCGTCAGGGCGCGGCGGAGGTCAAGCATCATCGTTCACTCCGCCGGCGCTCAGCGGCACGGTGAAGGTGGCGCCCTGACACGCGTTGTCGGAGTCGTTCGTCATCTGGATGGCCTCCGAGATCACGAATCCGCGGCTGGCCCCGGCCGGCACCCGCCACGAGACGCCGAAGCCCTGCCGGGTCAGCGAGACACCGGAGCGAAGGCAACCGGCGTCGCGATGTGCCTGGTCCACCTGGGTGGGGCCGCTGCCCGGGCGGATCGCGGTGACGCGGATGGGGAAGAGGTTGTCGTTGCGGACCGTGACGCTGAGGTCGGTGACCACTCCTGGACGGAGTGGAGCCTTCGGGTCGGGCCGCGCGCTGAGCTTCAGTTCGACGACGGTCGCCGCGCTGGCGGATCCGGTGCCGGATCCGCCGAGACTCCACGCCCATGCCGCCCCACCGGCCGCCACCAGTGCGGTGGTGGCGACCACCGCGAGAACGGATCGGGTTCGCAGGCCCCAACCGCGCACGTTGCCACTTCCTGTCTGTCGAAGGGAGAACGCGAAGCGGGAGGACCTCCCTCCGGAGGCCCTCCCTCGGTGGCTCAGTTGTTGCCGGGACCCTGGTGGCCGACGGTCTGCGCGTCGACCGTCACGGCGAAGGTGAACTTCGCGCCGATGCACTCGTTCGGCGCGTTGTTCTTGAGCTTCAACGACTTGGCGAAGGTGATGTCCAACGTGCCGTTGGCCTGGCCCTTCTTCTCCGGAACGGTGACATCCTCCGCCTTCTTGGGCAGCTCACCCTCAAGGATCTCGACGAACTTGCTGTCGCAGCCCGCCGTGTTGCTCGTGACCTCCTTGAAGGCGGCGCCCGTGATCTCGACCGGGAAGGCGTTGGGGTTGCTCACCTTGAACTTGACGTCGGCCAGCGTGCCCGGAACCAGCGGGGTGGAGGAGACTTCGGAGACGGTGAGTGCAGCGACCGAACTCGCCGTGGCCGATGCGGAGCCGGAGCCCTTGAGCGTCCAGGCGTACGCGGCGCCCGCTCCGCCGACGACCACGATGCCGGCGGTGATGATGGCTGCGGAACGCTTGGTGTACTTGGGCATGGGGAGGTTCCTCCTGGAACGGGGTAGGCGAGCGCCACACCCGGACGAGTCGTGAGCGACCGTTTCGGGGTGCACGTCGTTAATCGGATGTCACCGGGGCCACAAGGCCACCCGGCGCTGCGACAAAGATGGCTGACCCGTTCCCACCCGGCGATCGTCCGTACCGTCCGGCTGTTGCATGCGAGACGGCGGCGGACGCGATCCGTCCCGGTTACCCCGCAGGCGTGACGGCGTTCACCGCACCGGCCACAGCGGACCGCCGCGGAGATCCACGAAACCCGCGTCCACCTGGGGGCATGGCCGCAGCCAGGCGTTCGGGGCGGAGGCAAGCCCGAACCGGGTTCAGGTCACACATCTGCCCTGGACGGCCCGGATCGAAGCTTGAAACGTGAAGTTTCGGGCCGAATCCACGCGCTTTCCGGAAAGGGATTTCCCGATCCGGAACCCGAACGGGTCACCCGACGGCGGAGCCATTCCCCTGAAAGAGGCTTGCGACCTATGCCTCTGTCGGGCGCTCGGCCCGGACCAGGAACCGGTGCGCCCGCACCACGAATTCGCCCCGGGTCCGGATGAGGGCCGACAAACGGCCGAGCTCCCGCTCGTACCGATGTGGGGTGAAGTCGCGGATCTGCCAGGGCACCGTGCGCAGATGATGGACCACCGCGACGATGTCCCGGAAGGTGAGGAGCGGATGCTCCTCCCGCACCTCGGTGACCCGCAGCCCGGCCGACTGGAGCGCGGCCACCGCCACCTCGGCGTCCCACCGCCGCGGATGCGGGGGCGGGGCGCCGAGGGCGACGTTGAGATCGGCCAGGTCGGCGCTGCCCACCTGCTGGGTGAGCAGCACGCCGCCGGGCTTGAGCAGCCGGGCGATGTCGGCCACGGGCAACCGCCCGTGCCGGCTCAGCACCAGGTCGAACTCGTTCTCCTCGGACGGCAGCTCGGTCTGGACCTCGACCCCGAACGGGGTGAGCCGCTCGCGGGCGGCCGGAGTGTTGCGCGCCCACGTCTCCACCGCGACGGTGTGCGGCGGCAGCGGGGCCAGCTCGGCGAGCAGCTCACCGCCGCCGGTGTCGAGGTCGAGGACGCTCGTGGCGCGGCGCATCAGCGGCCGGACCAGTTCGAGGTACGACCAGGACGGCTCCGACGCCACGGCCAGGCCGTCCAGCCAGGCGAACTCCCACCCGGTCATGGAGGCGCCGGCGGTCGCGGCGTTGAGCTCTTCCTCCTGCCGGTTGCTGCGCACGGACCGAAAGTATCCGCACACCCTGTTGAACAGCGACTCGATCCCACGGCCTTTCCAGGACCGGTGCCGGACTGTGGCTGAACGGTTACCAGAGTCAGTGGCGGACCGGCATGAGGAGCGAGAAACGGGATTCGCTGCTCAGACCCCGGAGCGCCAGGGGGCGGACCGGGCCGTCCAGCTCCAGCACCAGTTGCCCGGCCCCGCCCGCGTCCAGCGCCTCGAGCAGGAACTCCCGGTTCACCGCGACGTGCGTTCCGGTGTCGGCGGCCCACTCGTCGGCGCCGGCGAACCGCACGCCGCCGGCCGGGTCGACGGTGAGGACGGAGACCGGGTACGCCCGGCCCTCGTGCTCGCGGTCGATCACCGGGGCGCCGTCGAGCAGGCCCCGCAGCTCGGCCACGTCGACGGTGACCCGGCGGCTCTCCGGGCCGGTCGCGATCAGCCGCCGCCAGTCCGGGAACTCCAGGTCGAGTGGTTTGCCCTCGACGGTCCGGTCGCCGGCGCGCGCGGTCACCCGGTCGGCGGTCAGGTCCAGTGTGACCTCACCGCCGCCGAGGCCGCGCAGGTCCCGGGCCAGGTCGAGGGGGAGGAACAGCCGGGCGGCCGAGCCCTCCACGGTGGCCGGGGTGGTGGCCACGGCGATCCGGTAGCGGTCGGTGGCGACCAGTGTGACGTCGCCGTCGCCGGTCTCGGCGAGCACGCCGGCCGGCATCGGGTCGGTGGCGCCCACCGCGGCGAACAGCACGGCGTCGAGGGCCGCGGACAGGTCGGCGGCGGACAGGGTGATGCGGGTCATCAGGTTCTCCTCCAGGTCGAGCAGGGTGTGCAGGCGGAGGAGCTCACGTCTGGCATCGGCGAGACCTGCCTCCAGACGGGCCAGGTGATCGTCCAGCCTCACCCGTACCGAAGCGGGGTCGTCGAGGTCTCGCACCACATCCGCGATCTCGGCGACGGGCATGCCCACCCGCCGCAGGCCGGCGATGAGCCGGGCGGCTCTGATCTGCTCCGCGGTGTACCGGCGATAGCCGGTGACCGGGTCCACGGCGGCCGGGATCAGCACGCCCGCGCCGTCGTAGAACCGCAGCGCGCTGACGCTCAGCCCACTCGCCCGGGCCGCCTCGCCGATGCCTCGCATGTCGCTCTCCACATCACTGAACCCTGGTGTCTCCACCTGGTGGAGAGTCAAGCTTGCACGATCAGTGTGATGCCGAGAGTGGCCATGACCAGTGCGATCGATCCGTCGAGCACCCGCCACGAGGCGGGCCGGGCGAGTACCGGGGCCAGCCGGCGCGCGCCCAGGCCGAGGCCGACGAACCAGGTCAGGCTGGCGGCGGCCGCGCCCAGCCCGAACAGCCACCGGTGCGGATGCTGCTGCGCCACCGAACCGAGCAGCAGCACGGTGTCCAGGTAGACGTGCGGGTTGAGGTAGGTCAGGGCGAGGCAGGTGAGCAGGGTGGCGCGCAGCGTGGCCGGCGCCTTCCCGGCCGGATCGAGGACCTCCGGGCGCATCGCGCGGCGCGCGGCGAGCACCGCGTAGCCGAGCAGGAACGCGGCGCCGGCCCAGCGGATCGCCGAGATCAGCTCGGGACGCGCGGTCAGGACCGCGCCGAGCCCGGCGATACCCGCGGAGATCAGCGCGAGGTCGGAGAGGGCACAGGTCAGGACCACCGGGAGTACGTGTTCCCGGCGCAGCCCTTGACGCAGGACGAACGCGTTCTGGGCTCCGATCGCGATGATCAGCACAGCGGAGGCGACAAAACCGGCGAAAGCGGAGGCGAACATGCCTCGACGCTAGCCACCACCCACGCGTGTCTCCAGCTAATCATTTTGAGGATGGATTAGTTTTCCTAACGTGGACCAGGTGCAGTTGGCGACCTTCCTGGCGGTGGTCGAGGAGGGCAGTTTCGAGGCGGCGGCACGAGTGCTGCACGTCACGCCGTCCGCGGTCAGTCAGCGGATCAAGGCGCTGGAGCAGGCCGTCGGCCAGGTGCTGGTGCGCCGCGCGAAACCGTGCACGGCGACCACCGCGGGCGCGGCGCTGGTCCGGTTCGCCGGCCAGGTGGCCCTGCTCGAACGGGAGGCGCTGGACCAGGCCCGCGATGACACCCGGCTCTCCGTGGTGGTCAACGCCGACTCGCTGGACAGCTGGTTCCTCCCGGTGCTCCAGCAGGTGCCCGGCGTGCTCTTCGAACTGCACACCGACGACCAGGAGCACACCGCCGACCTGCTGCGCAACGGCACCGCGATGGCCGCCGTGACCGCCGACCACCAGCCGGTCCAGGGCTGCCGGGTGGAGCGGCTGGGTGTCATGCGGTACCTCGCGGTGGCCGCGCCCGGCCTGGACACCACCGACCTGAACCGGACGCCGCTGCTCGCCTTCAACCGCAAGGACCGGATCCAGCACCGCTTCCTGACCGCCCGGTACGACCCACCGGTCCACTACATCCCGGCCACCGCGAGCTTCAACCACGCCCTGCTGCTCGGCCTGGGCTGGGGGATGCTCTACGAGCAGGAGGCCCGGAAACATCTCGCCGCCGGCAGCCTCGTGGAGGTCCGGCCCGGCCGGCACCTGGACGTCCCGCTCTACTGGCAGTGCTGGCGGCTCTCCTCGAAATCCCTGGACACACTGACGGCCGCCGTTCGCACGGCGGCCGCCCAAGCGCTGATCAGGGACTAGTCGTTGGCGTGCAGAGCCGAGTTCAGCTCGATGCCGGTGCCCTTGCGGGGACGGGCCTCCAGGGCGCCGGAGACCGAGTTGCGCCAGAACAGGAGGTTGTTCACGCCGGACAGCTCGATGGCCTTCACCACCCGGCCGTCGGGCAGCGTGATCTTGGAGGCTGCGGTGATGTAGACGCCCGCCTCCACCACGCAGTCGTCACCGAGCGAGATGCCGACGCCCGCGTTCGCGCCCAGCAGGCTGCGCTCGCCGATCCGCACCTTCGCCTTGCCGCCGCCGGAGAGCGTGCCCATGATCGACGAGCCGCCGCCGATGTCCGAGCCGTCGCCGACCACCACGCCCTGCACGATCCGGCCCTCGACCATCGAGGTCCCGAGCGTGCCCGCGTTGAAGTTGACGAATCCCTCCTGCATGATCGTCGTCCCGGAGGCCAGGTGGGCGCCGAGGCGCACCCGGTCGGAATCGGCGATCCGGACACCCGAGGGCACCACGTAGTCGGTCATCCGCGGGAACTTGTCCACCCCGAAGACGCTCAGCTGACGGCCGGCGGCGCGCTCCAGGAAACGCAGCTCGTCCACCCGCTCCGGCGGGCACGGGCCGGCCGACGTCCAGGCGACGTTGGCCAGCTTGCCGAAGATGCCGTCCAGGTTCAGCTCGTTCGGCCGGACCAGCCGGTGCGACAACAGGTGCAGTCGCAGGTACGCGTCGGAGGCGTCGGCGATCGGGTCGGCCAGCGACTTGACCACCACTCGCACCTCGACGGTGCTCAGTCCGGGCAGCAGCTTCGGGCCGGTCAGTCCGGCCGGCAGCACCGGAACGTCGGCCGGCTCCTCGCCGAGACCCAGGTGCCCGGCCGGGAACCAGGTGTCCAGAACCTGTCCCTCGGCGGTGACGGTGGCGAGGCCGATGCCCCAGGCGGGCGAAGTCGAGATCGGGGTTTCCACGAGCGAAACCCTACCGGACCTACATGAGCCACCAGGAGCCTCGCGCCACCCCGGTATGGTGCGCACATGGCCAACCCGCTCACCCCGGACGTGCTGGTCGACCCGGTTGTGCTGACCCGCGCGCTGGTCGACGTCGAGTCCGTGTCCCGGGACGAGAAGGTGATCGCCGACTGCGTGGAGGACGCCCTCCGCAAGGTCGGGCACCTGTCCGTGCGCCGGGTGGGAAACACGGTGATGGCCCGGACCAAACTGGGCCGCGACCAGCGGGTCATCCTCGCCGGGCACCTCGACACCGTGCCGGTCGACGACAACCTGCCGTCCACCGTCGTCGACGACCTGATCTACGGCTGCGGCACCTCGGACATGAAGGGCGGCGTAGCCCTCGCCCTCCACCTCGCCGTCACCCTGCCCGATCCCCGGTACGACGTCACCTACCTGTTCTACGAGTCCGAGGAGATCGAGTCCGAGCACAACGGGCTCAACCTGGTCACCGGAGCGCACCCCAAATGGCTCCAGGCCGACCTCGCGGTGCTGCTCGAACCGACGTACGGGACGGTGGAGGCCGGGTGCCAGGGCACGGTCTCGGCGCAGGTCAGCCTGCGGGGCCGGCGCGCGCACACCGCCCGGGCCTGGCGCGGGGTCAACGCCATCCACGCGGCCGGTGAGGTGCTGCGGCGGCTGGAGGCGTACCACCCGCGGACCGTGACCATCGACGGCTGCACCTACCGGGAGGGCCTCAACGCTGTGCGGATCTTCGGGGGTGTGGCCGGCAACGTCGTACCGGACGAGTGCGGCGTCGAGGTCAACCTGCGGTTCGCCCCGGACCGCTCGGAGAAGCAGGCCCACGAGCACCTGCGCGAGGTCTTCGACGGGTTCCAGCTGGAGATCACCGACTCGGCGCCCGGCGCCCGGCCCGGCCTCGACGCCGCCCCGGCCCGCGAATTCCTCGCCGCCGTCGGCATCGAACCGGCCGCCAAGCTGGGCTGGACCGACGTGGCCCGGTTCGCGGCCCTCGGCATCCCGGCCCTCAACTACGGCCCCGGCGATCCGGCGCTCGCCCACGCGCCGGACGAGCACGTCGAGATCGGCAAGATCCGTGACGGGGCGGCCACCCTCTACCGGTGGCTCGCCCGTTAGTACTCCACGGTCACCCGGCCCACCGCACGCTGCGGTGGCGGGATCTCCATCGTCGCCTCCGGGTCGACGGCCGGCTCGGCGTCGCGCGTCGCGAAAGCCGCCCGCCGCTCCTCCAGCACCAGGCGGATCCGGCGCTGCATCCTGAGGCGCTCGTGTCGGTTCGTCATGGTGACTGCTCCTTCGCCGGGAGCCCGGTGATGCCAGGTCGGTAACAGTACAGACGCGTCAGAGTCACTGTCGGTTGCTTCAATCTGGCAAAAAGGTCTGCGGGTCGCAATCCTCTTGCCGAAACGCGCCCCGATATTCACCGGGTGCCGACCCTCCGCACTACCTTTGTGGCATGACGGACAGCACCAACGGGCGACCGCAACCGGCCCCCGAACGGCATCGCGGAGCCGTCACACTGCGCCGCGACTCCATTCCGCCGAGCACGGCCGACCAGAAACTCCTCGACTCCCCGCACCGCGGGGAGTGGAAGACCAAGGACGCCTGGCGGGCGCTGCGGATCCTCTCCGAGTTCGTCGAGGGCTTCGACACCCTTGCCGACCTGCCGCCCGCGGTGAGCGTCTTCGGTTCGGCCCGCAGCACCCCCGGCAGCTACGAGTGCGAGCTCGCCGAGAGTCTCGGCGCGGCGCTCGCCGAAGCGGGGTACGCGGTCATCACCGGCGGCGGGCCGGGTGTCATGGAGGCGGCCAACCGGGGCGCCACCGAAGCCGGCGGCATGTCCGTGGGGCTCGGCATCGAGTTGCCCTTCGAACAGGGCCTCAACGGCTGGGTCGACGTCGGCATCGACTTCCGCTACTTCTTCGTCCGCAAGACCATGTTCGTCAAGTACGCGCAGGCCTTCGTGGTCCTGCCCGGCGGCTTCGGCACCCTGGACGAGCTGTTCGAGGCGATCACGCTGGTCCAGACGAAGAAGGTCACCCGGTTCCCGGTGATCCTGATGGGCACGGACTACTGGGGCGGGCTTCTCGACTGGATGAAGGACCGGATGCTCGGCGAGGGCAAGATATCCACCATGGATCTCGACCTCATCCAGCTCACCGACGACGTCGCCGAAGCCGTCCGGATCATCATCGACTCCGAGGCGGTCCTCTCCGAGACGAGCGAGCCCCGCTGACATGGCGAACATCTGCGTCTTCTGCGCCTCCTCCACCACCCTCGAACAGCGCTGGCTCGACCTTGCCACCGAGACCGGCCGGATCCTCGCCGAACGCGGGCACACGCTCGTCTCCGGCGGCGGCTCGGTCGGCATGATGGGCGCCGTGGGCGACGGCGCCCGAGCCGCCGGCGGGCACACCCTCGGCATCATCGCGCAGTGCCTCGTCGACCTGGAGGTCGCCGACCACGACTCCGACGAGCTCCAGGTCACCGGGGACATGGGCACCCGCAAGACCGTCATGATCGACCGGTCGGACGCGTTCATCACGCTGCCCGGTGGGCTCGGCACCCTCGACGAGCTGTTCGAGGTCTGGACCACCGCCACCCTCGACGTGCATCGCAAGCCGATCGTGCTGCTCGACCCGGACGGGTTCTACGACGGGCTGACCCGGTGGCTCGGTGCGCTCGTCGACCAGAAGTTCGTCCGGCCGGCCGCCATGGAGCTGCTGCTCGTCGCGCGTACCGTGCCGGAAGCCGTCGACCTGATCGAGAACGCGCTGGCCGGCCCGCGTGACGCGCCGTCCGGCACGGCCTCCGGGACGGCCAGCCCCGCCGAAGGCGCCTGACCCCGGCATCGGTCCTCCGGGCGTGAAATCCGGGGTCGATGCGCTTCCCGCCCCGGAATAACGTCGTACCGGCGTGCTCTCATAGATGCCGTGAGCACGCCGGTATCCCTCCCCCCGGTGCGCCGGCCCACCTACCGTCTGGTCCGGCGTCCCCGCCCGGTCGCGGCCGCCCTGCCCGCCGACCCGGTGCAGCGCGGCGTCATCCAGCACACCGCCGGGCCGCTCCTGGTCGTCGGCGGCCCCGGCACGGGCAAGACGTCGATGCTGGTCGAGTCGGTCGCCGCCCGGATCGCCGAGGGCACCGACCCCGAGCGCATCCTGGTGCTCACCTTCGGCCGCCGCGCGGCGGCCGCGCTGCGCGACCGCATCGAGGCACGGATCGCCGACCAGCCCGGCCGCATCGTGCACGAGCCGCTGGTGAGGACCTTCCATGCGTATGCGTTCGGCCTGCTCCGCCGGGCCGCCGCCGAGCGTGGCGAACCGTCTCCACGCCTGCTCACCGGCCCGGAGCAGGACCTGATCATCCGGGAGCTGCTGGCCGCCGTCGCCGACCCGGAGGCCACCGGCGACATCGGCTGGCCCGAGGCCCTCCGCCCGGCGCTGCCCACCCGTGCCTTCGCCCAGCAGCTGCGCGACCTCATGCAGCGCGCCGCCGAGCGTGGCGTCGGCCCGGTCGAGCTGGCCCGCCTCGGCGAGCGCCTGGGCCGCGACGACTGGCCCGCCGCCGCCCGCTTCCTCCGGGAGTATGTGGCGGTCCTCGCCCTGCGCGACGTCACCACCCGCGGCTCGGCGGCGTACGATCCGGCCGAGCTGGTCCGCGCCGCCGCCGGCCTCCTCTCCGACGAGCCCGACCTCCTCGAGGCCGAGCGCCGCCGCCTGGCGTTCGTCTATGCCGACGAACTGGCCGAGACCGACCCCGCCCAGATCGAGCTGCTCAACCTGGTCGCCGGCGGCGGCAAGCCCCTGGTCGCCTTCGCCGACCCCGACTCGTCCGTCTACGGCTTCCGGGGCGCCGACCCCGGCGTCGTCGGCACCTTCCCGGCCACCTTCCGCGCCGCCTCCGGCACCCCGGCCGAGACGATCGTCCTGCACACCAACTACCGGGCCGCTCCGTCCCTGCTCACCGCGACCGGCCGGGTCGCCCGCCGCATGCGCGGCCCGATCGGGCACCGCCCCATGCACCCACCCGCCCCGGCCGACCCCACACCCGCCGGGTCTTCGTCCGCGGGGTCTTCGGCTGCGGGATCTTCATCCGCCGGGGCTCCGTTCGCCGTGGGTGATGCGTCCGCTTCCGGGTCCGCTTTGCCGTCGGTCGGGGTGAGCGGAGCCGTGGGTGATGCGTCCGCTTCCGGGTCCGCTTTGCCGTCGGTCGGGGTGAGCGGAGCCGTGGGTGATGCGTCCGCTTCCGGGTCCGCTTCGCCGTCGGTCGGGGTGAGCGGCGAGGAGTGGGGGCCACGGCCGGAGGCGGTGGTCCGGACATTCCGGTCCACCGCCGCGGAGACGGCGTATATCGCTCACGCGCTGCGGGAAGCCCATCTGCTGCACGGGGTGCCGTGGTCGCGGATGGCGGTGCTGATGCGGTCCACGATGCTGCAACAGCCGTCGGTGCAGCGGGCGCTGGCCGCGGCCGGGGTGCCGACCGTCATCCACGCCGAGGACCTGCCGTTGCACCTGCAACCGGCGGTGGCGCCGTTCCTGCTGCTCCTGCGCTGTGCGGTGGATCCGGCGGCCCTCGACGAGGAGGCGGCCGTCGCTCTGCTGCACTCGCCGCTCGGCGGGGCCGATCCGCTGGCCGAGCGCCGGTTGCGCCAGGGGCTGCGGGCACTGGCCGTGGCCGCCGGTGACCGGCGGCCCTCGGGTGAGCTGCTGGTCGACGCGATCCGCGACCCGGCCGGGCTGGACCTGGTCGAGCGGCGGTGGGCCCGCCCGGCGCAGATGATCGCCCGCCTGATCACCGTCGCCCGGGAGGCGGCCGCCGCCCCCGGTGTCTCCGCCGAACAGGTGCTCTGGACCGTGTGGCGGGAGAGCGGCCTGCACGACCGGTGGTTCGCGATGAGCACCGGCAACGTCCCCATGCCGGACCAGCGTGACTCCGGTCGTGCCCGGCAGTGGCGCTCCGAGGCCGCCGACCGCGACCTGGACGCCATGGTGGTCCTCTTCGACGCGGCCGCCCGGTTCGTGGACCGGCTGCCCGGCGCCGGGGTCTCGGTCTTCCTCGACCACGTTCTCGGCCAGGAGCTGCCCGCCGACTCGATCGCCCCGAGCGCCGACCGTGGCGAGGCCGTCCGGCTCCTCACCGCGCATGCGGCGAAGGGCCTCGAATGGGACGTCGTGATCCTCGCCGGTGTTCAGGAGGGCATCTGGCCCGACCTGCGCCTGCGCGGCAGCCTGCTCGGCTCGGAACGCCTCGTCGACGTGCTGGCCGGCCGTCCCGCCTCGGGCCCGGCCGCGGTGGTCGCCGAGACGTCGGCCCTGCTCGACGAGGAGCGGCGGATCTTCTACGTGGCGGTCACGAGGGCACGGCGCCGCCTGGTCGTCACCGCCGTCTCGTCGGCGAGTGTGGGCGGTTCCATCGGCGAGGAACAGCCGAGCCGCTTCCTCGCCGAACTCGCCACCCCGGTCCGCCGCACCGGCGGCGATCCTCCACCCGATCCCGGCCCCTGGGACACCGGCCCTCCCCAACCCTCGTCCGGCCCGGTCGGCCCGGATGGCCCGGATGGCCCGGATGGCCCGGATGGCCCGGTCGGCCCGGATGGCCCGGTCGGCCCGGTCGGCCCGGATGGCCCGGTCGGCCCGGATGGCCCGGTCGGCCCGGTCGGCCCGGATGGCTCGCCCGATCCGGGCGACCCCGCAGGGTCGGTGGGGAGCAATGCCGCACGGCCTGTTGCGGAAGACGGGGACGCCGAGCCGTCAGACAGCGATGAGCGCGGTGCGGGGCACAGCGATTCCGCCGGCGGAGCGGCGCCGGAGGACGGGGACGCCGAGGTCGAGATCCCGATGGGTCGGCCGCCCCGGGCGCTGACCCTTGCCTCGCTGGTGGCCGAGCTTCGTACCGTCGTGGTGGGCAGTGCGGAGACGCCCAGCCGGCGGCGCGCCGCGGCGGCCGAGCTGGCCCGTCTGGCGGCGGCGGGGGTGGCGGGGGCGCATCCGGACGAGTGGTGGGGTCTGCGGCCGCTCTCCGACGACCGGCCGCTCGTCGACGAGGGCGAGGCGGTCAAGGTGACGCCGTCGTCGATGGAGAGCGCGCTGCGGTGCAGCCTGCGCTGGCTGCTGGAGCGGCACGGCGGCGCGGCCCCGGCCGGGCCCGCGCAGGGCATCGGCAACCTGGTGCACGCCGCAGCGATGCTGGCCGAGGACGCGAACGCGGACCGGGAGAAGCTGGTCGAGTACGTGTCGGCCCGGTTCGACTCGATCGAACTGGCCGCACAGTGGCTGGCCGGCTCGGAGCAGGAGCGTGCCCAGGCGATGGTCGACAAGCTGTTGCGCTGGCTGGCGGTCAACCCGCGGCGGCTGCTGGCGATCGAGCACGAGTTCACGGTCCGGCTGGAGGACGAGAGCCGGCCGATCCAGTTGACCGGCCGGGTGGACCGGCTCGAGGTGGACGAGGAGGGGCGGCTCGTCGTCATCGACCTGAAGACCGGGAAGACCACCGCCGTCTCGTCCGCCGACGTGGCCGAGAATCCGCAGCTCGGCGGCTATCAGGCGGCGATCGCGGCGGGAGCTTTCGCGGACTACGGGTCGGACAGCGGCGGTGCGGCCCTGGTGCAGCTCGGGCCCGGTAAGGACGCCCGCGAGCAGCTCCAGGTGCCGATCACCGAGGCGGCCGACCCGCAGTGGGCGTACGCGATGGTCCGCCGCACCGCCGAGACGATGGCCGCCGCCACCTTCTCCGCGGTGGCGAACAGCCGCTGCCGGGTGTGCCCGGTCCGCACCAGCTGCCCGATCTCCGGCAAGGGCCGCCAGGTCGTCGAGCCGGCCCCGGAGGGCGACGGATGACGGCCGCCGGGAAGTGCCGGGAAGAGGGGCGCGACGGATGACGTGGCGCATGGGAAAAGGTACCTGGACCACTGGATACGAGACGACCGGAAACTGATCGATGACGCAGCCGACGCTGTTCGCCGAAGGGCCGCCGCCGCGCCGCCGCGCCGCCGACTCGGGGCCCCGCTACACGCCGCGGGAGCTGGCCCGGCTGCTGCGCCTGCCGGAGCCGACCACCGAGCAGGAGGCGATCATCGCGGCGCCGGTGCAGCCGCTGCTCGTGGTGGCGGGCGCCGGCTCCGGCAAGACCGAGACGATGGCGTCGCGGGTGGTCTGGCTGGTCGCGAACGGGTACGCGCATCCCGGCGAGATCCTCGGCCTGACCTTCACCCGGAAGGCGGCCGGCGAGCTGTCGCACCGGGTCCGGACCCGGCTCGGCCAGCTGGTCCGCAGGCTGGGCCGGGACGACGCGTTCGCCGGTGAGGCCACCATCTCGACGTACCACGCCTATGCGGCCCGGGTCGTCACCGAGCACGGGCTCCGCGCCGGGTACGAACCGTCCGCGCGCCTGCTCACCGAGGCGGCCCGCTGGCAGATCGTCGACTCGCTGGTGCGCACCTACACCGGTGAGATGACGGGGCTGAACCGCGCGCCCGGCACGGTCACCGACGACGTCCTGGCACTCTCCGCGGAGCTGTCCGAGCACCTGGTCACGCCGGGCGATCTGGCGGCCTGGACCGGCCGGTTCTTCGCCGAGGTGCAGGAGTTCCCGGGCCGGATGTACAAGGACGTCTCCGAGGTGCTGCGCCGGCAGCAGGGCCGGCTCACCCTGCTGCCCCTGGTCCGGGCGTACGAGCAGCGCAAACTCGACCTGGAGGCGATGGACTTCGGGGACCAGATGGCCCGTGCCGCGCTGGTCGCCCGTGATCATCCGAAGGTCGGCGAGATCGAGCGCGGCCGGTTCCGGATCGTGCTGCTCGACGAGTACCAGGACACCAGCCACGCCCAGGTGACGATGCTGAACAACCTGTTCGGCGGCGGCCATCCGGTGACCGCGGTGGGCGACCCCTGCCAGTCGATCTACGGGTGGCGGGGCGCGTCCGCGGGGACGCTGGAGCGGTTCCCGGCGGAGTTCCGGGATTCCGGGGACCGGCCGGCCTGGGAGCGCACGCTGACCCGGAGCTGGCGCAACCGGCCGGAGATCCTGCGCGTGGCGAACACGATCTCCGCCCCGCTGCGCGCCCACGTGCACCAGCTGCAGTCGGCCGACCGGGTGGCGGCGGCGGTCGGCGGGCGGACGGTGACGTGCGCGCTGCTGCCGACGTACGCGGACGAGGCCGCCTGGATCGCCGATTCGATGCTGACCGCCTGGCGTCTGGTCGCCGGGATGCCGAGCGCCCCGGCCGCCGAGATCCCGCTCGAACAGCGCCCGACCAGCGCCGTCCTGGTGCGGGTGCGCAGCCAGATCCCGGTGCTCGAGGAGGCGCTGCGGTCCCGGGGCCTGCCGGTCGAGGTGGTCGGCCTGGGCGGCCTGCTGGACACCCCGGAGGTCCGGGACGTGGTCTGCACGCTGCGGGTGCTGGCCGACCCGGCCGACGGCGCGTCGCTGTTGCGGCTGCTCACCGGGGCGCGCTGGCGGATCGGCCCACGCGATCTGGTGGCCCTGCACCGGCGGGCCCGGGCGATCGCGGCGGCCCGGGCGGCCGCCTCCGGCCGGTCCGGCGACGACCCTGAGGAGATCAACACCGACCGTCTGGACGACGCCACGCTGGTGGAGGCGCTGGCCGACCCGGGTTCTCCCCGGCAGTACTCGGGGGAGGGCTACCGCCGGGTGCGGGACTACGGCCGTGAGCTGGCCGCTCTGCGCCGCCGCCTGGACCAGCCGCTGCCCGACCTGCTCGCCGACATCGAGCGCACCATCGGCCTGGACGTGGAGGTGGCGGTGCGCGGCTGGGCGGCCGGTGACGCCGGGCTGGCCCGCGGCCACCTGGACGCGCTGGGCGAGGCGGCGACCCGCTACATCACCGAGAACGAGACCGGCACCCCGGCCGGGTTCCTGGCCTTCCTGGCGGCCGCCGAGGAGGAGGAACGCGGTCTGGAGCCGGGCCAGGTGGATGTGGTCGAGGGCGCGGTGCAGATCCTGACCGCGCACGCCGCGAAGGGCCTGGAGTGGGACGTGGTCTCGGTCGCCGGCCTGTGCCGGGGGGTCTGGCCGGGCCTGGTCCGCTCCTCCGACCACTACCTCGGCGGTATCGGGGTGCTGCCGTTTCCGCTGCGTGGCGACTCGTCGGGGCTTCCGGCGCTGGATCTCGGCGACGCCGTCGAACAGAAGGGCGTCGCCGCCGCGGTGACCGATTTCGGTCGTGCCTGGCGGGAGCACGACGAGCGGGAGGAGCGCCGCCTGGCCTATGTCGCGGTGACCCGGCCACGCCGCCTGCTGCTCTGCTCCGGCTATTGGTGGGGGGACGGGGTGAAGCGCCCGCGCGGCCCGTCGGTCTTCCTCGACGAGATCCGCGCGGCCTGCGCCGACGGTGCGGGGGTGGTGGACGTCTGGACGCCGGAGCCGGCGCCCGGCGACACCAATCCGAGCGATCAGGTGGTGGCGACCGCCGAGTGGCCGGCCGATCCGCTCGGTCTGCGCCGCCCGGCGATGGCGGCCGCCGCCGACCTGATCCGCCGCATGATCGAGAACCCGGACGCCTCCGCGGCCGAGGCGTTCGCCGACCTGGCCGCCGCGGATCCGGAGGTCGCGGCCCGGGCCGGCCTGGCGGCCGACCTCGTCGGCCTTGCCGAGGAGGGCGCCGGCTGGTCGGTCCCCTCACCCCGCTCACCAGACAAAACGTCCAAATCCGGGGTACGGCGGAGCGAGGGCGATTCCGGCCCCCACCCGGACGACAGTGCCGGTGTGGCGACCCCGGAAGTGGCCGCGACCGAAAACGATCGGCCGGCCGCCGCGCAGGCCGAGGTGGCTGGTGACGCCGGACCCGACGCGAGCGGGGCCGACGCGAGCGGGGCCGCGCCAAGAGCGGAAGCGGCCGGGGCGGACGGGCGTGACCGGGCGGAGGTGGTGGCCGCGGTGGAGGCGGCCGACCGGGCGGCCGAGGCCGGGGATCCGGACATCGCCCGGTGGCGGCACGAGGCGCGGCTGCTGCTGGCCGAGCGGGCCGAGCGCACCCGTCAGGAGGGCCCGATCGAGGTGGTGGTGCCCCCGCACCTGTCGGTGTCCCAGCTCGTGGTGCTACGCCGGGATCCGCAGGCCCTGGCCCGCTCGTTGCGCCGCCCGTTGCCGCAGCGGCCCGCCCCGCACGCCCGCCGGGGCACGGCCTTCCACGCCTGGCTGGAGCAGCGGTTCGGGTCGGCGCGGCTGATCGACATCGACGAGCTGCCGGGCGCGGCCGACGACGACGCGGCCGGTGACGACGAGATGGCCCTGCTCCAGGAGGCGTTCCTGACCGGGGAGTGGGCGGAGCGGACGCCGGTCGAGGTGGAGGTGCCGTTCGCCACGACCGTCGCCGGGGTGGTGATCCGGGGGCGGATGGACGCGGTCTTCGCCGATCCGGGCGGCCGGTTTGACGTGATCGACTGGAAGACCGGGCGGCGGCCGGGCGGTGCGGAGGCCGAGGCGGCGGCGGTGCAGCTGGCCGCCTACCGGATCGCCTGGGCGTCGCTGGCCGGGGTGCCGGTGCGCAAGGTGCGTGCCGGGTTCCACTACGTCCGGGAGCAGGTCACGGTCCGGCCCACCGACCTGATGGAGGCCGCCGAGCTGGCCGCCCTGATCGAGGAGATCCCGGCCGACTCGCTCTGACCACTCCCGCGGCCCGGAGCGGGACCACCGATCTCAGCCCGGCGGCGCGTCGCGGGCCCGCCCCGGCAGATGATCGCGGGGTGCCGCGGGACGGGGTGGATTCGGCGGGTTCGAGGTCGTCCGTACCGGAAAGGGGTTCAGAAGGCCGCCGCCAGGACGTGCAGGAGGGCGGCCGCGTAGGCCTCCTCGGCGTGGGCGGCCGTGAAGGTGTGCTCGTGGCCGAGCAGCTCGACGCGGACCAGGTGGCCGCCGGGCTCCCGGCGCAGCTCGCGGAAGGTGCCGCCGAGCAGCTCGCGGAGCTGATCCTCGCGTGGCAGCCAGAGCGCCTCGCCCAGATCGACGTCGTCGAGCGCCCACTCGGTGGTGCCGTTGAAGGCGATGATTCGTCCCTCCGGGCGGTCGTGCACCTGGATCAGCATGTTGCTGAGCACGAACAGCTCGTCGTCCAGATCCCGGTCCGGGATGGCGAAACGGTCGCCGAGCTGTGGCTTCCAGGCCAGTCCGGCGGCCTTGAGCTGCCGCGCCACTTGTACGCCGAGCACTTCCCGACCCCTGTTCCCGTGCTACGCTGGCCCACGTTGTCAGTTTGGTTCCCAAGTACTCAGGAGCGCCTGTGGGGAAGTCTGCCCCAGGCGCTCTTTGTCGTAACCCGGGTTTCTCCGGTCGGGCGATCAGTACGACAGCACGAGACCCACAGAATGCGGGTCTTATTACCTCGTTCCCGTCCATAATGGTCGGGAATGATCGATCGTCGAGGAGACGAGCATGGTTACCGGTGTTGTGAAGTGGTTCAACGCGGACAAGGGCTTCGGGTTCATCACCCCGGACGACGGCGGCGCCGACGTCTTCGCCCACTTCTCCGCGATCCAGATGTCGGGCTACCGCTCCCTGGAGGAGAACCAGCGGGTGGAGTTCGAGGTGACCCAGGGCCAGAAGGGTCCGCAGGCGGCCAACATCCGTTCTGTCTGACTCACGCTGAGCCTCGGCCGCGGATAGCGGCCGGCACCGAGTGAGGTCGGCGCCGTACCCGGTCAGGGTGCGGCGCCGATGCCGTTCCGGGGCCTTTCACGCATCGAGGGCCCCCGGCGCGCCGGAAGCCCTCGATGGTCGGTTTCGGTCAAATAGGCCTCAGGCGGCCGTGCCGCTCGGCAGCGGGGCGGTGCCGCCCAGGTGCGCCGGCAGCCACCAGCGGTCGTCCGGGCCGGAGGGCTTCGCCGGGTACGCCCGCTGGACCGCGTCGAGCAGCTCGGTGAGCCGCTCCTTCAGGGTCGCGGTGATCGCCTCGGGGTTGGCGTCCGCGGGGACCTCGATCGCCTCGCCGATCTTGATGAGCACCGGCACGTGCCGCTTGGTCAGCTCCTTCTTGCGGCCCTTGGTCCACAGCCGGTGCGGACCCCAGACGGCCATCGGGATGAGCGGCACCCCGGCCTCCTGGGCCATCCGGGCGGCACCCGACTTCAGCGTCTTCACGGTGAAGGACTCGCTGATCGTCGCCTCCGGGAAGACGCCGACGATCTCGCCGCCGCGCAGCGACTCGATGGCGTGCTTGAAGGCGGCGGTGCCGGCCTTGCGGTCGACCGGGATGTGCCGCATGCCGCGCATCAGCGGGCCACTGATCTTGTGGTCGAAGACCTGCTTCTTCGCCATGAACCGGACCAGCCGCTTGGCGGGCTGGCAGCCCAGGCCGCAGTAGATGAAGTCCAGGTAGCTGGAGTGGTTACTGGCCAGCACCGCCCCGCCGCTCGTCGGGATGTGCTCGGCGCCCTCGACTTCGATCTTGTTGTCGAGCACGCGGAACATCGTCTTGGCAAGGGCGACGACCGGGGGATACACCAGTTCCATGGCAGCACGGTAGCCGACGTTTCCGGGATCGGCGTAGGTCGGCCGGACAAACCCGGCGGGCCTACCGGCTCGTGGGATGTCGGCGCCCGTGGTGTTCACTGGAGTCATGACCGATGCGCGTCCTGATCCGTCCCCATGGGCATCGGGGATGGTCACCGCGTACGGCGTACCCCCGCAGTCTCCGCCGCAACCGCCCACCCCGCCGAAGGCGCCTCCGCCGGACGGGCCACGCCGGCGCCGGCGGCAGTTGATGATCTTCGGTGGTGTCGCCGGGGCGATCGTGGCGATCGGCCTCACCGTCCTGCTGATCGTGATCGTGGGCGGCGACGGCCACCCGTTCGGGTCGAAGGCCGGCCCACCGGCCGATGTGCGGCCGCCGCTGGCGCAGGCCTGCCCGGCGCCCACCGTCGCGCCGAGCGCCGCCCCCACAGTCGCGCCGGGCGTGCCGCCGCCGGCCCCCGGGGAGCGCACGGTCGACGACGTTGCCGGCATCTCCTACCAGCGGTACGGCGCCCCCTGGGAGACCTGGACCGACGTCTGGGAGGCGGGGACGCTGCGGGTGCCCTACCGGGCCGGGCAGCATTTCGTGACCGAGGTCTACAGCGGCGGCAGCTACCACGCCTCGATCCTGTCGGCGGCGGTGCCGGCGGCCGACAACGACGCCGTCACGCTGGATCTGGAGTGTGTCGGGCGGCAGGTCGCGGCGGACGTGCGGGCCGAGTACTACCCGCAGCCGAACCGGATGGAGCCGCTGCGCGACGAGGTGACGACGCTGGGCGGGCGGCCCGCCTGGGTGAGCCAGTTCCGGCTGCGCTTCTCCGAAGCCGGGCTGACCGCCACCGAGGAGCTGTCCGCGGTGGCGGTCATCGACGTCGGGAAACCGACGGCCGCGATTCTGTACGTCTCGGTGCCCGGCACCCACAAGCAGTTCGACCACGTCATCGACGAGGTGCTCGAGTCGGTCCGGCCGCTCTAGACCTCTAGTTGCCGGTCAGGCCCCAGCGCTTGCGCAGGGCGTTGTCCGCCGTGTTGAACAGGATGTCGATCAGAATGCCGATGATCAGCACGACGATGATGTAGCTGATCACCAGCGAGGCCTCGTGCAGGTCCCGGGCGTTCTGCATGCGGGCGCCGACGGACAGCGCGCCCGGCACGATGACCAGCAGCTCACCGGCCATCAGGCTGCGCCAGGAGAACGCCCAGCCCTGCTTGAGCCCGGAGATGAAGGACGGCAGCGACGCCGGCAGGATCAGGTGCCGGTATTTGGACAGGCCCTTCATGCCCAGCACCTGGCCCACCCGCAGCCAGGTCCGCGGCACGTAGTCGATGCCGCTGATCAGGCCGTTCGCCACCGAGGGCGCGGCGCCGATGACCACCACGAACATGATGGCGCTCTCGCTGAGCTGGAAGAGCAGGATGGCCAGCGGGAACCACATGATCGACGGCATGGTCTGCAGGCCGGTGATCAGTGAGCCGATCGCGGCCCGCAGCGGGGCGAACCGGGAGACCGCCGCGCCGATCACGGTGCCGATGGCGACCGCGAGCAGGAAGCCGGTGAAGGCCCTGGTCAGGGTCAGCCGTACGCCGTCCCAGAAGTCCGGCGTGGTGGCGAGCTCCTTCAGGTCGGCGAACACGTCGACCGGGCCGGGCAGCACGTAGGTGGGCTTCCACTCGGAGAGCACCACGAGCTGCCAGGCGGCGATCGCGATGGCGACGGCCAGCAGCTTGGGCCAGGCGCTGTTCCAGATCCGCCGGCCGCGGTCGCCCTTGTCCGGCCGGGGTGCGAGTTCCAGCGCGTCGAGGCCGCTGACCTCGTCGGCCGTCTTGTCGGCGGTGATGGCCTCAGTTGGCATGACGGGCGACCTCCGCACGAAGCCGGTCGGTGATCTCGGCGGCCTGGGCGGCCACCTCGGTCGAGTCGATACGCCGCGGGCGCGGGTGATCGATCTTGAAGTCCTCGAGGACCCGGCCCGGCCGGCTGCTCAGCAGGACGACCCGGTCCCCGAGCCGGACCGCCTCCCGGACGTTGTGCGTCACGAAGAGGACGGTGAGCTCCTGCTCGCGCCAGATCCGCTCCAGCTCGTCGTGCAGGATGTCGCGGGTCATCGCGTCCAGTGCGCCGAACGGCTCGTCCATCAGCAGGATGTCGGCGTTCTGAGCCAGTGCCCGGGCCAGCGCCACCCGCTGCCGCATGCCGCCGGACAGCTCGTGCGGCCGCTTGCCGCCGAAGCCGCCCAGCCGGACGATCTCCAGCAGCTCCTGCGCCCGCTTGCGGCGGTCGGCCCGGCCGACGCCCCGTAGGCGCAGTGCCAGCTCGACGTTGCCGGCCACCGACAGCCAGGGGAAGAGGGCGGCCTCCTGGAACATCAGGGAGATGTGCTTGCCGTTGATCTCCAGGGTCCCGCCGGTGATCTTGTCCAGGCCCGCCACCAGGGACAACAGCGTGCTCTTGCCGCACCCGGACGCACCGAGGAGGCAGACGAACTCGCCCTTGTCGACGGTGAGCGAGACGTGGTCGAGGGCGAGCAGCGCATTGCTGCCCGAACCGTACTGTTTGGTGACGTCGTCGATCCGCACTACCGTGCTCATGCTCGCCCTCCCATCACTCGGAGAATCAGTCCGTCAGGCCGCGGCGTCGCTGACCGCGGACTGGCCCTCGGCCTTGAGCACCTCGTTGAGCAGGGTCAGGTCGTAGATGCCCTTGAGGTCGACCGGGTCCAGCAGGTCCACCGACTCGGCGTTCTTCGCGCTGGTGTACAGCGAGGAGGCGATCGGGTCGTGGGTGAACTTCAGGTTCTTGAACGCGGACGCGAGGATCTCCGGCTTGAGCGCCTTGCCGGACAGCTTCTCGATCTGGGCGTTCGCGGCGGCCTGCGCGTCGGCGTTGCTGGTCTCGATGAACTTGACCGACTTGACGTGGCCCTGGATCAGCTTCTTGACCGTGCCCGGGTACTTCTTCAGGAATTCCTGGCTGACGATCAGGTGCGTGGTGACGAACTCGCCGTTCGGCCACAGGGTCTTCTCGTCGACGAGCAGCTTGCCCTTGGACTCGAGGATCAGCCGGCTCAGGTTGGGCTCGGGCACCCAGGCGCCGTCGATCGCGCCCTGGGCGAAGGCCTGGAGCGCGGTCGCGTTGTCCTGCGGCAGCACCGAGACGTCGCCGCCGCCCTGCTTGTCGGCGTTCAGGCCGTTCTGCTTCAGCCAGGCGCGCAGCGCGACGTCCTGGGTGTTGCCCAGCTGCGGGGTGGCGATCTTCTTGCCCTTGAGGTCGGCCGGAGTGTTGATGCCCTCCTTGACCACCAGGCCGGCGCCACCCGAGGTGCTGCCGGCGACGATCTTCAGCGCCTGGCCCTTGGACTCGGACCAGCCGTTGATCGCCGGGTTCGGGCCGATGTAGGTCGCGTCGATCGCGCCGGAGAAGAGCGCCTCGATCGCGGCCGGGCCGGCGTTGAAGGTCTTCTCCTCCAGCTTGGTGCTGCCCAGGGCCTCGGTGAAGAAGCCCTTGTTGACACCGACCAGGGCCGGCGCGTGGGTGATGTTCGGGAAGTAACCCAGACGGATGGATTCGGCCTCGGCGGCGCCGGAGCCGGCCGCGGCTGGGGTCTCCTCGTCCGAACCGCAGGCGGCGAGGGCGGTCGAGGCCAGAACGGCGGCGGTGGCGAAGGCGAGCGCGCGTATGGTGCGGGAGCTCATGCTCACTCCTAATTTCGTTTCACTGAATTACTGGAGAGTTCGGCCAGGGTCTTGTGGTCGACCACACCCTCGATGGCCGCCTCGACGGCCACCCACACGTCATGCAGCGCCGTCGCCGCACCGTGGTAGGTCGCCGTGGACGTGGGCAGGCCGCGAACCGTGGTGAGGGCCCCGCCGACGGCGCGTACGACGTCGCCGACGGTGATCTCCTCGGCCGGGCGGGCCAGCGCGTATCCGCCGTCCACCCCGCGATGGCTGTGCAGCAGCCCGGCGCGGCGCAGATCGAGCAGGATGCCCTGGAGGAAGCTCAGCGGGATCTCCTGGGCGGCCGCCAGCCCGGCGGCCTTGACCAGGTGCGGATGTTCCGCGGTGACCGCGAGCATCGCGCGTACGGCGTAGTCCGTGCGTGCCGAGACATACACGACGCGCGCCCCCTTCCCCGTGTTCACCTATCTGTTGGATGGGAATACTGGGCCATGTGGGGTTGGTGCGTCAAGTCCGTCCCAGGGGTGATGTCCCCGTCCGATTCGCGGCAGAAGATCGGGAACGGATATTGATGTATTTACCCGGCGTCGCCACTCGACTACGGAGCAGCGTCCGCTAGATTCGTACCGTGGCGCCCAGAATCAAGATCCCCGCGACGAAATACCCGGTCGAGCGGTTCACTCTCGGCAACGGTCTGCGCGTGGTCCTCTCCCCGGATCGCAGCGCCCCCGTGGTCGGTGTGGCAGTCGTCTACGACGTCGGCATCCGCAGCGAGCCGGAAGGCCGCACCGGGTTCGCCCATCTCTTCGAGCACCTGATGTTCCAGGGCTCGGAGAACCTGGAGAAGCTGGCGCACTTCCGCCACGTGCAGGGCGCGGGCGGCAGTTTCAACGGCTCCACCCACCTGGACTACACCGACTACTTCGAGGTGCTGCCGTCCGGCGGCCTCGAGCGCGCGCTCTTCCTCGAGGCCGACCGCATGCGCGGCCCCCGGCTCACCGAGGAGAACCTGCGCAACCAGGTCGACGTGGTCAAGGAGGAGATCCGGGTCAACGTGCTGAACCGGCCGTACGGCGGGTTCCCGTGGCTCAAGTTGCCACCGGTGATGTTCGAGACCTTCCCGAACGCGCACGACGGATACGGCTCGTTCGAGGACCTGGAGAGCGCCACGGTCGAGGACGCGCGGGGGTTCTTCGACCGCTACTACGCCTGCGGCAACGCGGTCCTGTCGGTGGCCGGCGACTTCGACGTGGCCGAGGCGACCGCCATGATCGAGCGGCACTTCGGTGACGTACCCGCCCGTCCCGCCCCGCGGCTGCCCGACTTCTTCGAGCCGGACCTGACGGCGGAGCGCCGGGAGTCGTACGTCGATCGCATCGCCCCGCTGCCCGCGGTGGCCGGCGGCTGGCGTGTGCCGGACCCGATCGGGACCTTCGACGACTACCTGCCGTTCGTGGTGCTCGCCGAGGTGCTCACCGACGGTGACGCCTCCCGGCTTGTGGAGCGCCTGGTCCAGCGGGACCGGACGGCCACCACCCTGGGCGGCTACCTCGGCTTCATGGGCGACGAGTACCAGGTGCGCAACCCCACCGCGCTGCTGCTCCAGGCCCACCTGCCGCCCGGTGGCGACGCCGACAAGGTGCTGCGGACCATCGACGAGGAGCTGGACCGGCTCGCCGCCGACGGTCTCAAGCCGGGCGAGTTGGACCGCACCCAGGCCCGGATGGCGACCCGCCTGCTGAACGGCACCGACGACGTGCTCGGCCGGGCGCTGCCGATGGCTGTGCTGGAATTGCAGCGAGGCCGCCCCGAGCTGCTGAACGACCTGCCCAAGCTGATCAGCGAGGTGCGCGCGGAGCAGATCGTCGCCGCCGCGGCCACCCTGCGGCCCGAGCGCCGCGCCTCCGTCGAAGTGATCCCGGGAGCCACGGCATGACCAAGACCCTGCCGGACCTGGTGCCGGACGCTGAGCTGAACCTGCCCCTGGAGAGGGAGCGCACCCTTCCCAACGGCCTCACCGTGATCGCCATCCGCCGGTCCGCCGTGCCGCTGGTCGAGGTGCGGCTGCGGATCCCGTTCGGGCGGGCGCCGCTGGCCCCGGCCACCCTGCTGTCGCAGGCCCTGCTCACCGGCACCAGCGCCATGTCGAGCATCGACATCGCGGCCGAGTTGCAGGCCGTCGGCGGCAGCCTGGCCGCCGGGCTCGACCCGGACCGCCTGCTGATCAGCGGCAACGCCCTCGCCGACGGGCTCGACCGGACTCTGGAGCTGCTCGCCGGGGTGCTCACCGGCGCCGCCTACCCGGAGACCGAGGTGGCCACCGAACGAGAGCGGCTGGTCGACCACATCCAGGTCGCCCTCAGCCAGCCCGGCCACCTGGCCCGCGTGGCGCTGCTCAGCCGGATGTACGGAGCCCATCCGTACGCGGTGCAGACCCCCGGCCCGGAGGAGGTCCGCGCCGTCGAGCCGGCCGCCCTGCGCGAGCTGCACGCCGAGCGGGTCCGCCCGGACGGCGCGGTGCTGGTGCTCGTCGGCGACATCGACCCGGAGCAGGCCATCGATACCGCCGACAAGATCCTCGGCGGCTGGACCGGCAGCGCCCCGGACGGGACCATCCCGGCCACCCCCGCGCTGGAGACCGGCCCGCTGCTGCTCGTGGACCGGCCCGGCTCGGTGCAGTCCTCGCTGCGGATCGCACTGCCCGCGCTCACCCGCACCGACCCCGACTACGCCGCCCTCTACCTGGCCAACCTGGTCTTCGGCGGCTACTTCTCGTCCCGCTGGACGGAGAACATCCGGGAGGACAAGGGCTACACCTACGGGTCGTACTCGTCGATCGAGCACTATGTCGCCGGTTCCGCCCTGGTCGCGGCCGCCGAGGTGGCCACCGAGGTGACCGGCCCGTCCCTGCTCGAGACGCAGTACGAGCTGGGCCGCATCGCCAGCCTCGCCCCCGGTGAGGAGGAGCTGGAGCAGGCCCGCCGGTACGCCCTCGGAGCCCTCCGCCTCAACATGTCCACGCAGGCCGGCCTGGCCGGGCTGGCCAGCATCTACGCCGGCTTCGGGCTGCGCCTCAACCACCTGCGCGACTACTCGGCGGCGCTGTCGGCCGCCACCCGTGAGGAGGTCGCCGCCGCGGCCGCGAAGTACCTCGCCCCGTCCCGCGCGGTGACCGTCGTCCTGGGTGACGCCGAGCGGATCGAGGCACAGCTCGCCGCGCTGACCGCCGTGGAGCGCGGCGCGGCGTGACCAGTTCCGAAGAACTGGGCGGCCCACCGCTCGCACGCACCACCCTCGACCGTGCCGCCCACCGCCGCAAGGACGAGGACTGGCTCGCCGCCGCCTGGGACCGCGGCCAGGTCGTCGTGGTGGACCTGGCCAAGGGCGGCCGGGCGCTGGTCACCGACCGTCCCGACGGCGGCTCCGCGCTGGTCCTGGTGCCGCCGTCGGAGGCGCCGGAAGGGGAGCGCTGGTTTCTCGGCACCGGTCCGGACGACACCCCGTTCTGGGCCGTCGACGCCCCGCTCACGGCGGGCGACGGCACCCGGTCCATGGATCTGCGCTCGGTCGGGCACCTGCTCGACGCCCGCGACACCGGCCTGTTGACCACCGCGGTCGCCCTCGGGAACTGGCATCGCAGTCACCAGTTCTCCCCGCGTACCGGGAAACCGACCGTCGCGGTGGAGGCAGGGTGGGCGCGAGTCGACCCGGACGGCGGCCTGATGTGGCCGCGGACCGACCCGGCGATGATCATCCTGGTGCACGACGGGGTACCGGGTCCGGCCGGCCGCTGCCTGCTCGGGCACAACGCGGCCTGGCCGCCCCGGCCGGACGGCAGCCGGCGTTTCTCCTGCCTGGCGGGCTTCGTCGAGGCCGGCGAGTCGGCCGAGGCCGCGGTCGCCCGCGAGGTGCACGAGGAGGTCGGCGTCCGCCTCTCCGAGATCCGGTACGAGGGCAGCCAGTCCTGGCCGTACCCCGGCTCGCTGATGCTCGGCTTCCACGGCATCGCCGATCCGGCCCAGCCGCTGGTCCTGGACCCGGAGGAGATCGACGAGGCGCACTGGTTCACCCGGGAGGCGGTCGCGAAGATGGTCGCCGGCGACGGCACGCCGGCCCTGCCGATGAACTCGTCGATCGCCTTCTACCTGATCGAGAAGTGGCTCCACGAGGATCCGGAAACTTTTTCCGGTTAGGCGGCAACCAATCCGAGGGGTCGTCGCGTCTTCCTTTCAAAGACGAAGGGGGAAGCGATGACTCAGGTGGAGGCGCCGGCGTGGACGCCGATGTCCGCGGAGGAGCGGGAGGCGTTCGATCGCGACGGCTACATCGTCGTGCCGTCGGTGCTGAGTGAGAGCGAGATCGAGGCCGGCCGGGCCGCGATCCTGGGGTATTACGAGAAGTGCGAGGCCGAGGGCAAGCTCAGCGCGACCGGTGCGCTGCACCAGCTGTCGCCGATCGCTCACCTGCCCGAGCTGGCCTTCCTGATCGACCACCCCAAGGCTTTCAAGTACATCTGGTCGCTGCTCGGGTGGAACCTGCACATCTACCACTCGCACATCGACGTCCACCCCCAGCTGCACGAGCAGCAGAAGGAGTGGTGGCACTGGCATCAGGACGGCGGCCGGCAGAACCGGGAGATCGAGACCGACCCGCGCCCGATGCTGTCGGTCAAGCTGGCGTACTGGTTCTCCGACGTGAGCGAGACCGGCCGGGGCAACTTCACCGTGCTGCCGGGCAGCCACAAGACCAACTGGCTGCCCGGCCCGAAGAGCCGCGGCCTGCCGTTCCCGCAGCCGGAGGGCGCGACCCAGATCACGGCGAACGCCGGTGACCTGGTCGTCTTCGACCGCCGCATCTGGCACGCCCGGTCGGACAACTACTCCGACATCACCCGTGTCGGCGCGTTCTTCGGCTACACCCCGCGGTGGATCGCGATGCGCGACGAGAACGCGGATCTGCCGAACACGCCGGCCTGGGCGGAGCTCAACGAGGTGCAGAAGCAGCTGCTCGGCGGCTTCGGTGACGGCGACGGTGACCACCAGTGGGGCCACTACCCGGAGACCACGCCGCTCTACGGCGCCCTCAAGGAGCGGGGTCTGCTCGACTCGAGCATCCCGGCGCTGATTCCGTAAAGGTTCGGGAGGGGCCCGGCCCCTCCCGAAAACCTCAGGCCGCGATGGCGGCGAGGTGCTGCTTCACCTGGACGATCGACGGGTTCGTCAGCGCCGAACCGTCCGCGAACCTCAGCGTCGGCACGGTCTGGTTGCCCCCGTTGACGCTGCGCACGAACGCGGCCGAGGCCTCGTCCTGCTCGATGTCGACGACGTCGTAGGCGATGCCCTCGCGGTCGAGCTGCGACTTGAGGCGGTGGCAGTACCCACACCAGGACGTCGAGTACATGGTCAGCATCGGTCAGGGCTCCTTCGATACAGGTCACACGGTGGTGCGTCCGACAAGCACAACACCCCGTACGGGTGTCATGATTCCCTACCGTGCGGACTGAAGGGGTGCTGGCCGGGCTGGATCCGGAGCAGCGGACGGCGGTGACGGCCCCCGCCGGGCCGGTCTGCATCCTCGCCGGCGCGGGCACCGGCAAGACCCGGGCCATCACCCACCGCATCGCGTACCGGACCCTCTCCGGTGAGATCAGCCCGCGGCACGTGCTGGCGGTGACCTTCACGGCGCGGGCCGCGGCCGAGATGCGGGCCCGGCTCACCGCCCTCGGTACGGCGGGGGTGCAGGCCCGTACCTTCCACGCGGCCGCGCTGCGCCAGGTCCGATACTTCGCCCCGCGGCTTCTCGAGGGCCGGCAGATGCCCGAGCTGATGGAGAGCAAGGTCCGCGTCGTCGGTCTGGCGGCCGCGAAGGCCGGGCTGCGCACCGACCGGGCCGCCGCCCGGGACCTGGCCGGTGAGATCGAGTGGGCCAAGTCCTCCCTGGTCGAGCCGGGGGAGTACGTGGTGGCCGCGGCCAAGGCGATGCGTGAGCCGCCGTTCGAGCCGGCCCGGGTGGCCGAGGTGTTCGCCGCCTACGAGTCGCTGAAGCGCCGTCAGGGCGTGATCGACTTCGAGGACATGCTGCGTGCCGCGGTCTGGGGCATCGAGGAGCACCCGGACGTCGCCGAACAGATCCGCGCCCAGTACCGGCACTTCGTCGTCGACGAGTACCAGGACGTCAACCCGCTCCAGCAGCGGCTGCTCGGCGCCTGGCTGGGTGGGCGCGACGACCTCACCGTGGTCGGCGACGCCAGCCAGACCATCTACTCGTTCACCGGCGCCACCTCGGCGTACCTCATCGACTTTCCGCGTCAGCGGCGCGACGCCGTGGTGGTCCGTCTGGTCCGTGACTACCGCTCCACACCGCAGGTGGTGGGGCTGGCCAACGCGGTGATCCGGCAGGCCCGAGGCACCGAGGCGAAACTGCGCCTGGAGCTGGTCGGGCAGCGGCCGCCGGGGCCGGAGCCGGAACTCAAGATCTTCCCGGACGAGCCGGGAGAGGCGGTCGCGGTGGCCCGGCGATGCCGGGAACTGATCGCGGCCGGCACCCCGGCCAGCGAGATCGCGGTGCTCTTCCGGACCAACGCGCAGTCCGAGGCGTACGAGGAGGCGCTCGCCGAGGCCGAGGTGCCCTACGTGGTCCGGGGCGCCGAGCGGTTCTTCGAGCGTGCCGAGGTGCGGAAGGCGATGGTCGCGCTGCGTGCCGCCGTGCGGTCGGTCCCCGGCGAGACCCCGCTCGTCGAGGCCGTCGTGGAGGCGCTCGCCGCCACCGGGTGGAACCGGCACCAGCCCCCGCCGGGCGGTGCGGCACGCGAGCAGTGGGAGGCGCTCGCCGCGCTGGTCACCCTCGCCGAGGAGTACGCCGCCGAGCCGGAGATCCTGCCGATCGGTGAGGCCGGGCGGATCCAGCGGGACGTGTCGCTGTCCACCTTCAACGACGAGCTGGCCCGCCGTGCCGAGCAGCAGCACGCACCCACTGTGGCAGGAGTCACACTCGCTTCGCTGCACTCCGCGAAGGGCCTCGAATGGGACGCCGTGTTCCTGGTCGGGCTCGCCGACGGGACGCTTCCGACGACGTACGCGAAGACCCCCGAGCAGTTGGAGGAGGAGCGCCGCCTGCTCTATGTGGGGGTGACCCGGGCCCGTCACCTGCTCTGGCTCTCCTACGGCCAGTCCCGCGCCCCCGGTGGCCGGGCCCGCCGCCCGTGCCGGTTCCTTCCGCAGCTGGAACGCTCGACGTCCAGGGAACGCACCCCGGTCGATGGAAGTCGGAAAGCCGACCGGCGCCCCATCCGGGTGTCCTCGTGCCGGATCTGCGGCGCCACCCTGCTGGCCGGCGCCGACCGCAAACTGGGCCGCTGTCCCACCTGCCCGTCGGACCTCGACGAGGACCTCCACGAGCGTTTGCAGGTGTGGCGCGCGAGCACCGCGGCGGAGCTCAAAGTCCCTGCGTACGTGGTGTTCACCGACGCGACTCTGGTGGCCGTGGCGGAGCGCCGCCCGACCGGCCCGGCGGAGCTGCTGGCGATCGCCGGGATCGGCCCCCGGAAGCTGGGTCAGTACGGCGACGCGGTCTTCGCTCTGGTGGCCGGAGCGAGCCCAGATGATCTTGCGCCGAAAAACTTCGGAAACTAGTGCGTTAATTCGTTTGCCCTCCCGTGTAGGGCAGGCATAGCCTCAGGACACGTCTTGGCGAGCGGTTCGCTTGCTCAAGATTGAAACGACATAGTTCTAACCACGAGTGCAAGGTCATGGAGAGGGAGGTGGCACCGATGAAGCTCAACATCACGATGACGAATCCGTCGATGCTGCTGACTGCTGCCTGGCCTCTGTCCGCCTCACTGCCCGCCACCGCCGCTCCGTTGGCGCTGATGGCCGCTGAGCGGACCCCGTTCGAGCCCGTCCGGGCCCTGCCGACCGCGGCAGCGCTCGTCCCGGCTCCGCGGGAGCACCAGGTCCGCGTCCAGGCCGAGCTGGGCAAAGCGACCCTGGTGCGCATGGGTGGAAGCAACGGGACAACTGGTTTCAAGGGCAGCAACATCACCATCTCCGGCAAGCGCTACACGGATGGTGGCAGCGGTGTCCCGCCTCGAGGAAGGCCGGTCTGACAAACAGACCTCCGGCTCACCTCGAGGCCGCGGAACCCAGAAATGGGATCCGCGGCCTCAAATCTTTTTCCGGCCCAACCGGCCGGTGCATGACCCGAAACACGATCCAGAAGATCGAGAAGAAGAGAGAGGTGACCGGGCTTTATGAGTCTGGCGCTGGCCCCGATCGACGTGAGCGTCGACATCGAGGCGAACCTGCCCTGTCGGAAGTTCGACCCGGACCTGTGGTTCTCCGACTCCCCGGCCCAGCTGGAGCTGGCCAAGTCGCTCTGCGGGGACTGCCCGCTGCGCGCCGAGTGCCTGGCCGGTGCGGTCGACCGTGCGGAGCCCTGGGGTGTCTGGGGTGGCGAGATCTTCGAGCGTGGCGCCGTGGTTCCGCGCAAGCGGCCCCGTGGTCGTCCGCGTAAGGCCGACGTCGCTCGCGACGCCGAGCTGGCTGTCGAGGTCGAGGAGCGGCTCGCCGCGAACGGTCTCGACACCCGCAGCTCGGTCCGTCTGGCGGCCTGAGATGCACACCCTCCCCAAGCCCGAGATCGAAATCCGAAAGCCGAGTAACGACATGAACCCGAGTGGAGCCCCGAAGATGAGACTCATCCAAGAAGCGTTGTCCCGTGCCCGAATGCGTCGGCCTCAGAGTGACCGTGCACCTGAGGCCTACCGCTCCGCCCGCCAGATCACCATGGACGCCCGCAGCAGGGCCTCCCGTGACCGCGGCGTCGGGCTCTGACAACCGACCCTGATGGAATGAAACGGCCCGTCCGCAGCAGCGGACGGGCCGTTTTCACGTGATCGGCGCGAACCCTGGTAACCACTCCTCCAGGATCTCGCGATAGGACGCCTCCGCCTCGAGCTGGCAGAGCACCCCGATCGAGCCCAGGGTCACCCGGTGGATGAGCAGGTAGGACGGTGGCAGGTTGAGCCGCCGGCTCAGCTGGTACGCCGGGCCCCGGGGATTGGTCAGCCTCGTCGCCTCCGACCGCAGCCAGCTCCGGGTGAACCGGAACCGCTCGGCCCCCACCGGCTCGATCATCGGCAGCAGGAAGTCGAGCAGCGCCTGGGCGTCGAGATCGTCGGTCGCCTTGACGAAACCCTCGTCGCGCAACCCGTCGACGACCGCCTGCGCCTGGCCGTCGAGGGCGAGCCGGACCAGTCGGCCGATCGGCTCCGGGTGGCCCTCGGGGAGCCGGGCCACCGCGCCGAAGTCGATGACGCCGAGCCGGCCGTCGGGCAGGATCCGGAAGTTGCCGGGGTGCGGGTCGGCGTGCAGAAGACCGGCCCGGCCGGGAGCCGAGAAGTGCAGGACGGCCATGAGCCGGCCCGCCTCGTCCCGCTCGGCCGGCGAGCCACCGGTGATCACATCGGCCAGCGGGGTGCCGTCCACCCACTCGGTGACCAGGACCCGCGGGGCGGAGGCGACCACCCGGGGCACGAAGATCTCCGGATCGTCCCGGTACGCCTCCGCGAACGCCCGCTGTGTCTCCGCCTCCATCTCGTAGTCGAGCTCCTCGGTGATCCGCTCACGAAGCTCGGCCAGCAGCGGTTTCACATCGATGCCCGGCTGGATGATTTTGAACATGCCGGCCAGGCGGGAAAGCTGCTTGAGGTCGGCGATCAGGGCGTCGCCAGCACCCGGGTACTGCACCTTCACGGCCACCGGCAGCAGCTTCGGCTTCGCGTTGCGCCGGGCCGGCGGCAGTTTCCACACGGCCCGGTGCACCTGCCCGATGCTGGCGGCGGCGGCCGGGCCGTCATCGAACTCGGCGAACAGGTCCCGCCAGTCCGGGCCGAGCTGCTCGGCCAGCGCCTTGTGCACGTTGGCCACCGGCATCGGCGGCGCGGCCTCCTGGAGCTTGGTCAGGGCCTGGCGATAGGGCCCAGCCATCTCCTCGGGCAGCGCGGCCTCGAACACCGACAGGGCCTGACCGAATTTCATCGCCCCGCCCTTGAGCTGCCCCAGCACGCTGAAGATTTGCTCGGCGGTGCGCTGTTGAATGTCGGCCGAGATGACGTCGGAGGCTATGCCGACGGCACGTTTGCCTAGACCGAGGGCGGCACGCCCGGCGAAACCGAGCGGAAGTGCGGCGAGCTTCGCCGTCCGGGAAGCGGCGCGGCGCGGTATGTCCGTCACCAGATCATTGTGACCGACGTCCGGTCCTCACCCCGCCCGCCCGAAGGTGGTTTGGTGGTTATGCGGTGAAGGTCCGGTGAAGGTTGGCCTCCGCCGACCCCTCTGGCAACCACATCGGGGGTGCGGCGGCCAGGTTCGGCGCCGGAACCGGCCGGCCGTGGAGATCTCCACGGCGGCGCCGAGGGTCTCCGGAGCGGCCCCGTCCAGGAAGGCGAGAGCCTCGGCGGTCGCGTAGGCCGTGGCGGCGAGCAGCGTGGTCACCGTGCACGGCTCGATCCCGTCCGGGGCGGCCGGGGGAGCGATCCCGGTCCAGCCGTCGTCCCGATCCTGGCGATGAAGGTCTACGCAGTTCAGACAGGGCGCGCCGGCGGCCGGCACGAGCGGCCCGATCACCCCGGCGCCGTCGCGCACCGTCACGGACAGATGCGGCTGACGGCGTGCCTGGTGCCCGGCCGCGACGAGGGCGGGCGGTTCGTCGTGGGCCAACTGGATGACGAGCGAAGCGGGCGTACGCCGGATCGGGTGCACTCCGGTGCCCGGCACGATCCGCTCCAGCGCCGCGCTGACGGCCTCGTGGCGGGGGCTGCCGACGTCGGACGCGAGCAGCGGGGCGCCGGTGATCTCGGTCGGCCCGACCACCCCGGCCAGGTCCGGGAACACGTGCCCCACCCCGGCCTGGGCCAGCGCGACCGCGATGGTCGAGCCCAGCCGGCCGCGGCCGGTGAGCACCACGCGGGCCTCCCGGCGGCGGCGCAGGATCTGAGCGGGCGACGGGCCGGACCGGTCGGCGCCCGGCCCGCGGGAACGGGCGGCGCGACCCAGCGCGAGAGCCGCGGCCTCGGCGGTGAGCTGGTCCCGGACGACCGACGGCAGGGCGGCGGGCAGCAACGAGGCGGCGGGCAGCACCAGGCCCGCCTCGTGCAGCAGGTCCAGCAGGGTGCGGGCGTCGGCCGGTGGGATGTCCAGCTCGGCGGCCCGGACCAGGACGAGCCGCTCGGCCCGGTCGCCGTCCAGCAGATCGAGGAGCCGGGCGGCCCGGGAATCGGGTAGCCGCAGCAGCACCGCGTGCGCGGGATCGAGCCCGAGTTGCAGCTCGCCCGCGGTGCGCCAGAAGCGGGACAGACCCGGAACCAGGGTGGGCCGGGGCAGCGGTGTCCGGTTCATGCATGACAGGGTGTCACTGCGAAGCTGCGCAGTGGTGATGTTATCCACAGGCCCGAGTGCCACGACTGCGGTTGTCCACAGGTTCGGGGCTAGTTATCCACAGGCCGGTCGGGTCCCAGTTGACTCAACGTGTCTGAGCGGACACGGTTACGGGCGATCGGTCACCGCTCCACCGGGGAGGTGGCCGTGGTGGCTCCTCCCCGGTGGTGGCGGCTCACGCCTTGGCCTTGCCCAGGATCCGGTTCATCGTCGTCCCGCAGACCGGGCACTTGCCCTTGGCCATGTTCATGCCGGTCTTGGAGACCTCCACGTTGCCCTGGAAGTCACGCTTCTCCTTGCACTTGACGCAGTAGCCGTTGTAGGTGGTTTCGGCCACGGTTCCTCCTCGTCGTATCGTCGGCCGCCCGGCCCGGTGCCTCTGTTCGCGGCGGCGGGCGCGAACCTCTCTGCGGCGCTGGACCGCGATGCGGCCACGCGGATGTGGCCACCCCTGTCCGGGTGGTCGTGTGCTCCCCATCCGGGGCGCTCACTTACCCAGGTCAAGACGGTTCCATGTCAGCGCAGCGTCGGCGGTGTCGCCGACGACGTGAGTGTGCCGGTCCTAAGTACCCTTTATAGCCTGTTTTGCCCAGACACGCCGACAATTCTCGTCGTAGAGGCATAAACCGGACAGGTGGGCCGGTTGGGTGATTGAGTCGACGATGGTCTAGGTTGACGGATGTCACCACTGTTGCCGGTGGGGAAATTTTTTTCGGGTATATGCGGGCGAAGTGCGCATTTTCCGTGACAGTCATTGTCCGTACTCTTGCGGTGACCCGGGTGCGGCGGATTAGCGTCTCAACGTGAACCCGAATCTGGGCCGCGCGAGCCGGTAATGGCCCGCGCGCGCAAGCCTGTCGTGGAAGTGCGGCGCAGTCAGCGCCGGCGACGGACGGTGTCCGCGTATCGCGACGGTGAGCGAGTCGTGGTACTCATCCCGGACCGCTTCTCCCGTGCGGAGGAGACGGAGTGGGTGGAGCGCATGCTCGCCCGGCTCGCCGCCCGCGAGGAACGCCTGCGGTGCACCGACGCCGAGTTGCTGGCCCGCGCCCGCCGCCTCACCAGCCGCTACCTGGCCGATCACGCCGACCGGGTGGTGCCGGCCAGCGTGCGCTGGGTGACCAACCAGAACGGGCGCTGGGGTTCCTGCACCCCCGACGACGCGACCATCCGCATCTCCCACCGCATCCAGGAGATGCCCGACTGGGTCATCGACTACGTGCTGCTGCACGAACTCGCCCACCTGGTCGTGCCCAGCCACAACGCCCGCTTCTGGGACCTGGTGAACCGCTTCCCCAAGGCCGAACGCGCCCGAGGCTATCTGGAAGGCGTCTCTGCGGCCGGCACGCTCGTGATGGCCGAATAACCCCTTCATCGGTACGCCTACGCGTCCCCTGGACGGGAGGTCCCGGCTCGCTGCCCACTCCCGGCCGCGGCGCGCCTGCGGCGTGACGGGCCGGTCCCGCCCGGTGAGATCGCTGTGGTGGGTCACCCTCAGCGCCCGACTCGCGCTGAGCCTCGTCTCCCCCGAGACAGCCGAGTGGTTCCCGGCTGGCTCTGAGACCGCTCTGGCAGGGTTCGGTGTTGCGGGTGGGAGCGGGGCGCCGGTCGGTAGGGTGACGGCGTGACGCGGCGGGTGGTTGTGGCGATGCTGGTTCCGGTTCCGTGGAGCCCGCCGGGTGTCGACCGGGTCGCCTGGCGGACCGCCATGGCCGAGGACGTGGTCGACCTGCTCGCCCGGCTGGCCCAGGCGGAGGCCGCGATCGCCGCGGCTCCCGGGGACCGGGACCTGGCCGAGGAGATCGCCTGGCCGGGGATGCGCATCTACGAGATCCCGGCGCCGACCGTGCTGCCGGTGCTGCGGGCGGCCGCGGAGGACGGTTTCGATCAGGCCGCGGTGATCGCCGCCGACGCCCCGGATGTGCCCGGGATGACGCTGGGCAAGCTGCTCCGCCCGCTCGACGGCAAAGCGGTCGCGGTGGCCGCGGGTGGTCCGGGTGGCGGCCTCTTCGGGGTGGCCACCAGCCTGCCCGCGCCCGAATGGCTGGCCGACCACGACCTGGATCAGGGGTCCGCCTCGGCGTTGCGGAAGACCGCGCCCGCCCCCGGCGAGGTCACCTCCACCCCGCAGTGGCGCCGCCTGCGCGGCCCGGCCGACCTGGCCACCCTCGACCCGGCCCTGGAGGGCTGGGAGAACACCCGCGCCCTGCTCGGCGGCTGAGATCACCACAATCAGGGCCGGCGGCTGAGGATCACCACGGTCCTGGGCCGGCGGCTGAGGATCGCCCTGGGCCGGGGCGCCTGGTCGGCGCCCCGGGCAGGTCAGTCCTCGGTCGGGCCGTCTTCGAGGCCCTCGAGTTCGCTGATGTCCCAGTCGTTGCGGCTGCGCGCGAAGGCGGCCGGGTCGGCGAAGTCGTCGTTGGTGGGCAGCAGGTCGGGGTGGTCCCAGAGGGCGTCCCGGCCGGGGATGCCGCGGTGCTCGGTGACGGCGGCCCACAGGGCGCCGGCCTCGCGCAGACGGCGTGGGCGCAACTCCAGGCCGACCAGGGCCGCGAAGGTCTGCTCGGCCGGCCCACCGGCGGCCCGGCGGCGGCGGAACGCCTCGCCCAGCGCGGCCACCGACGGCAGACGGTCCCCCGCGGCGGCGTCGACCACGTGGCCCACCCAGCCCTCGACCAGGGCGAGCGCGGTTTCCAGCCGGGCCAGCCCGGCCTTCTGCTGCGGGGTGTCCTCCGGAGTGAAGATGCCCTCCAGGGCCATCGCCTGCATCGACTCGGGATCGCTCGGGTCGACGCGGCTCATGGCCTCCTCGATGGCCTCCCGGTTGACCGTGATGCCGCTCGCGTACGTCTCCACGGCGCTGAGCACGTGTGCCCGCAGCCACGGGACGTGCCCGAACAGCCGCTGGTGGGCGGCTTCGCGCAGCGCCACGTACAGCCGGACCTGGTCCTCCGGGAGCTCGAGGCCGGACCCGTACGCCTTGATGTTGGACGGGACCAGCGCGGCCGTGCCGGCCGGACCGAGCGGAAGGCCGATGTCACCGGCCGAGAGGACTTCGGCCGCGAGCTGGCCGAAGGCCTGGCCGAGCTGGCCGCCGAAGAGCGCGCCGCCGAGCGTGGCGACCATCGACTGCATCGGGCCGAGCTGGGCGCGGGCCTCCTCGGGCACGAGGTCGCCCATGGCGCCGACCATCCGGCCGGCGATCGGCTCGCACAGCTTCTTCCAGACGTCGAGAGTGTTGTAGATCCACTCGTTGCGGTTCCACGCCACGGACTTGTGGATGCCGCTGGGAAGCGCACACACCGGGTCGAGCCAGAGATCGGCGAGGCGGAGCGCCTCTTCGACCTGGTGGCGCTCCAGCATGTTCACCGCTGGGTCACCGGACGCCGAGAGCTGGCTGGCGGCGACCTGTCGAGCCAGGTCCCAGTTGACCGGGCCACTGCCGGGCGCGGCGAACATCTGCTGCAGCTGCGCCATGAACTGCTGCATCTGCTGCGGGTCGGAGGGGTCGGGCGGCTGAGCGCCCGGCAGGGAGAAGCCGAACGGGATATCAGGCACGACCCCCACGGTACGCGCGAATACCCCGTAGCGGACCGAGGGCGGTGTCAGCTCAGAGAGAACTCAGAGAAGGTGGGTACGCTTCCGCGCATGAGACGTCGCGGTGTCACCGTCATCCTCGGCGCCCTGATCACCGCACTCCTGGCTGCCGGTGTCATGGTCGCACCGATGCCCTACGTGGTGCTCAAGCCCGGCCCCACGGTCGACACCCTCGGTTCGGACAACGGCACCGAGGTCATTCAGGTCACGAAGGGCGAGACCTCGAAGTCGGCCGGGCAGTTGCGCCTGACCACCGTCAACGTGCAGTCACAGGTGGAGCTGGTCCAGGCGATCCGCAGCTGGCTGAGCGATTCCGACGCGGTGGTGCCGCGTGAGCTGATCTACCCGCCGGACCAGAGCGAGAAGCAGGTCCAGGAGCAGAACGCGCAGGAGTGGAAGCAGTCGCAGAGCAGCGCCGAGACGGTGGCTCTGCGTGAGCTCGGTTACCCGGTGCAGGTCTACGTGGCCAAGGTCACCCCGGGCGGAGCGGCCGAGGGCGTGTTGCGGGCGGACGACGTGATCACCGCGGTCGAGGGCACCCCGATCACCGGCCGTGCCCAGGTGGCCGAGGTGGTCCGGAGCAAGCCGGCCGGGTCGACCCTGACCGTCGCCTACACCCGGGGTGGGCAGCCCGCCACGGCGCAGATCACCTCGCGCGCCGACGAGAAGGACGGCACGCCGCGGATCGGCATCGAGATCGACACCAAGCAGCCCAACCCGTACGAGATCGAGATCGACCTCGACAAGATCGGTGGACCGAGCGCCGGCCTGATGTTCACCCTCGGCATCATCGACAAGATGCGCCCCGAGGATCTGACCGGCGGCAAGGTGATCGCGGGCACCGGCACCATCGACGACAACGGCAACGTCGGTCCGATCGGTGGCATCCCGCAGAAGCTGGTCGGCGCGAAGAAGGCCGGCGCCGAGCTCTTCCTGGTCCCCCGGGGGAACTGTGCGGAGGCTCTGAAGAACGCCGTGCCCGGCCTGCCGATGGCCGAGGTGGCCACGGTGGACGACGCGCTCACCGCGCTACAGGCCTTCACCTCCGGCAACGCCCCGAAGCCGTGCTCGGCATCGTGATGCGTGTGCCGGGAGTGACGAGACAGTTCTGCCGCGTATCGAAGCTGGATGGGACATCGTAAGGTGAAGAACCGGCCAGAGGAAGTGTGGAGCCAACGTGGTCATGCGTAACAGTCCTCTACCGAGGATGAGCCGGCGCGGTCGCGTCACCGTCGGCGTCCTGGTCGGGGTCTTCATCCTATTCACGCTGCTCGGTTGGGGTATCGACGCGTACACCGACTATCTGTGGTTCTCCGAGGTTCAGAAGACGAGTGTCTTCTCCGGGGTGCTGCTGACCCGCCTCGTCCTGTTCGTGGCGGTCGGTGTGGTGATGACCCTGATCGTCGCCGGAAACCTCTACCTGGCGTACCGTCTGCGGCCGCTGCTGCGCCCGCACTCCGCCGAACAGGCCACCCTCGAGCGCTACCGGATGATCCTCGCCCCGCGCCTGGGCACGTGGATCGCGGTGACCGGTCTGGTCATCGGCTTCTTCGCGGGCCTCTCCGCGCAGAGCCGGTGGAGCGACTGGATGCTGTTCCGCAACGGCGAGCCGTTCGGCGTCCCGGACCCGCAGTTCAACGTCGACATCTCGTTCTACGTGTTCGAGTACCCGTGGTTGCGCTACCTGCTCGGGCTCGGCTTCACGGCCGTGGTGCTGTCCGTGCTCGGCGCGCTGGCGGTGCACTACATCTTCGGCGGTGTGCGCCTCCAGGGCGTCGGCGACCGGATGACCGTGGCGGCCCGCGCCCACCTGACCACCCTGGTCGCGGTCTTCGTGCTGCTCAAGGCGGTGGCCTACGTGCTGGACCGGCGGGCCCTGCTGCTGGAGAAGCACGTGTCGCCGGATCTCTACGGCGCCGGCTACACCGATGTCAACGCGCTGCTGCCGGCCAAGGAGATCCTCGCCTACATCTCCGTGGTGGTGGCGATCGCGATCATCGTCTTCTCCAACGCGGTGATGCGGAACCTGGTCTGGCCCGGTGTCTCGCTCGCCCTGCTGGCCATCTCGGCCGTGGCGATCGGCGGCATCTATCCGCTGGCGGTGCAGAACTTCCAGGTCAAGCCCAGCCTCTCGGACAAGGAGTCGCCCTACATCTTACGGTCGATCGAAGCGACCAGGGCGGCGTTCGGGCTGGAGAACACCGACGTCACGCAGTACGCGGCCCGCAGTGCCCGGCCACCGGAGACGCTGGCCGCCGACACCAGCGCGCAGAACGTCCGGCTGGTCGACCCGCAGCTCGTCTCCCAGGCGTTCACCCAGTCCCAGCAGCCCCGTGGCTTCTACGACTTCGGCGAGAAGCTGGACGTCGACCGTTACACGATCGACGGCAAGAGCCAGGACTACGTGGTCGGCGCCCGCGAGATCAACGACGACAAGCTCACCGCCCAGCAGCGCAACTGGATCAACCGGCACACCGTCTACACCCACGGCTACGGCCTGGTGGCGGCGCCGGCCAACCGGGTCTGCGGCACCGGCCTGCCGTACTTCGTGTCCGGCTTCCTCGGCGGCGGTGGGCAGGTCCAGACCGACTGCGCCGAAGCGACCGACCTGATCAAGGCGGAGCAGCCGCGGATCTACTACGGCGAGCAGTCCACCGAGTACGTGATCGTCGGCCAGGAGGACAAGACGAAGAACGTCGAGTTCGACCGGCCGCAGGAGCAGAACGCGAGCAGCGGTGACCTGCTCTACACGTACGAGGGCAAGGGCGGCGTCGAGATCGGGTCGTTCTTCCGGCGGATGGTGTTCGCGATCAAGAACACCGAGAGCAACTTCCTGCTCTCCGACGCGGTCAACGCCGATTCCCGGCTGATGTACACCCGGGAGCCCCGTGAGCGGGTCGCCAAGGTCGCGCCGTTCCTCACCATCGACGGCGACCCGTACCCGGCCGTCGTCAACGGGCGGATCACCTGGATCCTCGACGGCTACACGACCGCGAAGACCTACCCGTACGCCCAGAAGGTCAACCTGGCCACCGAGACGCGTGACGAGCTGACCGGCACCGGTTCCTTCGCACTGGCCAAGGACGACGTCAACTACATGCGCAACTCGGTCAAGGCGACCGTCGACGCGTACGACGGCACCGTGACGCTCTACGAGTTCGACGAGCAGGACCCGGTCCTCAAGGCGTGGAACAAGGCGTTCGGCGGCGACCTGATCGTCCCGAAGAGCCAGATCCCGGCGGCGCTCGCCGAGCACTTCCGCTACCCGGCCGACCTGTTCAAGGTGCAGCGCAACCTGCTCACCAAGTTCCACGTCACCGACGCGCGGACGTTCTTCTCCGGCGACGACTTCTGGCAGGTTCCGGACGCTCCGGACTCGCCGTCGAGCGGCAAGCAGCCGCCGTTCTACCTGAACGTCAAGCTGCCCGAGCAGCAGGAGACCCGGTTCCAGCTCACCTCCGGGGTCACCCCGGCCAACCGGGAGAACATGGCGGCCCTGATCTCCGGCTCCTACATCGACGGGCAACCCCGGCTCGAGGTTCTCGAGCTGCCCGACAACACGGTCGTTCCCGGTCCGGTCCAGGTGCATCAGCGGATGGTCAACAACTCCTCCGTCTCCCAGCAGTTGACCCTTCTCACCCGTGGTGGCCAGGCCACGGTCCTCTACGGAAACCTGATCTCGCTGCCGCTGGCCGACGACATCCTGTACGTCGAGCCCGTCTACGTGCGGGACAGCCAGGGCAACACGGCGCCACTGCTCCAGAAGGTGCTGATCTCCTACGGTGACGCCGGCAACTACGTCGTCCTCGAGGACAACCTCACCGAAGGTCTCGAAGCGCTCGCGGCCCTCGGTAAGGTCGGCGCGCCCAGCACCGGCGGCACCCCGACGACCCCGACGACACCGCCGACCACGAACCAGCCGCCCGGCCAGATAAGCGCCGAGCTGGCCCAGGCGGCCGCGGACGTCGACAAGGCCATCGAGGACCTGCGCGCCGCGAAGCAGGCCGGCGACTTCGTCAAGGAGGGCGAGGCGCTCAAGGCCCTCGACGAGGCGTTGGCCCGCTTCCAGGCGGCCAACAAGCCCGGTGCCGCGCCCAGCGTGTCGCCGAGCCCGTCCACGGCTGCCAGCCCGTCGGGTACATCGGGCGGGTGACGATCGTCTCCGGGGGCCGTTTTGCGGCCCCCGGAGCCGATGCGCTAGGGTTAAGAAACCGACGCGGGGTGGAGCAGCTCGGTAGCTCGCTGGGCTCATAACCCAGAGGTCGCAGGTTCAAATCCTGTCCCCGCTACGAATAGAAGGGGCCCGGTTCGCGGAAACGCGGACCGGGCCCCTTCTTCGTATTGGCCTCCTGGGGCCCGAGCCCCAGACCCCACGGTGCGGTGATCGCGCTGGGTGGGCGGTCCCGCCGGGCGACCTGTCGCCCGGCTCGTAGCGTGGCCACGACATCGTCTCTGTGCGCTCCCGTTCGGCCTGTAGCCACTTCTCGCCGGCGAATCCCAGGCCCTCGCGCGCCGGACTCGGCGGGACGCCGGGTACGTCTCCGGGCTGGGGTTGACCCCGGGCCATCGCGCACCGGACTCGGCGGGATGAGCGGGCTCGTAGACATCGGCGATGCGCTGGCCGGCCCCACGCGGGGAGGCTCAGTGGATGGGCGGGGTCGTGGATGTCGGCGATGCTCCGGCTGTCCCACGCGCGGGGCTTGGTCTGTGATCCGGCCGGCTATCGGCGGTGACCCTGCTGGTCGATTGATCCTCCGCCCGCTGCTCCAGGTCCAGCCCGTCCGCACCGATCAGCGCACGCACAATGACCTCCGCGGCCTCGTAACGGCAGCCTGGACCCACAGACGGCGCACCGTGCTACTCCAGCCCGTTCGCACCGGTGACTCTGCTGGTCGGTTGGCCCACGCCCATCCGCCGCACGCTCACCTTCCGGTCTGGTGGGCGCTCACGGTGCGTCGCCCGTGGGCCCGGGCTGCCGTCACGGCGATCCTGGGCGTGACTACCGTCACGGCCGCCGACCTCACCCCGTTCCGCCCCGGCGCCGGCAGGGTCACGGCGGTCGCGGTGGCCGGACTGGTGCTCGACCTCGTACCCCTGTTTTCCCTGCGTGGACGGCATCGCGCCGCCTGCGAGGGGGGTGGTGTGCGGGCCCCGTGGAGGACGAGCTAAGCTTTACCTACCGACGCGGGGTGGAGCAGCTCGGTAGCTCGCTGGGCTCATAACCCAGAGGTCGCAGGTTCAAATCCTGTCCCCGCTACCAACGGAAAACGCGGTTCGTCAGTAGACGGGCCGCGTTTTCCGTTTCTCCGGGGCTTGATCCGTTCGCTGTCCATTCCGGCGTGGCCCCGAAAGGCCAGAACGAGTGAATGCGTATTCGTTTCGTAGGTGTCCACCTGTCGGAAAGTCGCCACAGCGTCGTTCACTCTTCTTGATCGACATCGGCCGGTAACGTCGCCGTAACCCGCCAGCATCGTCGAAATCGCAGCTCAGAACGTTCCTGTGAGAATGCCGTGAGAGTGATCGCATTCGCGGCGCCACGCCTGGTCGGAGCGCCTCCAATGGGCGTAACCGATAGATCGGGCACTATGTCCTGGTCAGTTGGTATCCGATTAGTGGGCAAGAGGTGGCGACCACTTCGGATAGTTCGTAGGCTCGGGGCGACTCATGGGGGACAGAGACTTGCGGACACGAATCCACCGGCGACCCGTCTTCGGCCCGAGAAATGCGGATCCAAACGACAGAAGGGGGCACATAGACGATATCCCGGCGCAACGACTACCACCTGGTGGGCGGTAAGGGGCGCCCATGGAGTTTCACGTACTGGGACCGCTGGAAGCGGTCCTCGACGGTCAGCGCCTCGACATCGGCGGTAACCGTCAGCAGATCGTTCTGGCCAGCCTCGTTCTCGAAGCCGGAACGGTCATCTCCATCGACCGCCTGATGAAAGCGGTCTACGGCGAGGGCCTTCCGTCCAGCGCCCGGGTCCAGGTGCAGATCTGCGTCTCCGCGCTGCGCCGGCTGCTCGGCTCGCACGGCCATCCCAAGGCCATCGCCACCCGGAATCAGGGGTACGTGCTCGTGCCCACCGGGATCGACATCGACCTGCACCGTTACGAACGGCTCGTTCAGGAGGCCCGGACCGCCGGCAACGCCGGTCGCCGGGAGGAGTCGACGGCCCGCTACCGGGAGGCGCTGGGCCTGTGGCGCGGCCCGGCGCTGGACGGGCTCGACAGCGAGCCGCTGCGGATGGTCGCCGACCGGTTCGCCGAGCGGCGGCTCACCGTCAACGAGGACTGCATCGAGTACGACCTGGAGCTGGGCCGGCACCGCGAGGTGATCCCGGAGCTGGTCGGCCTGGTCGGCGCCCATCCCCTACGGGAGCGACTGCGCGGCCAGCTCATGCTGGCGCTCTACCGTTCCGGGCGGCAGGCCGAGGCGCTGGACGCCTATCGCGCGGCCCGCCGCACGCTGATCGACGAACTGGGCCTGGAGCCGAGCGAGTGGTTGCAGCAGCTGGAACGCTCCATCCTCACCTCGGACGCCGACCTCAGCGCGCCCGAGGCGGTCACCGTCGCCGCGCCGATCGCCGTACCGGGGCCGGACGTGCCGTCCCTGGGCATCGTGGCCGGCGAGCCGGAACCGATCCGGGCGCTCGCCGATCCGGCGCCTCCGGCCCGCCCCGGCCAGCCGGTCCCGTGCATGCTGCCCACCGACATCGCCGACTTCACCGGCCGCAGCCGGCAGATCGACGCGATCCAGTTGCAGCTCGCGATGGCCGCGGCGGACACCGGCCAGCTGGCCGTGCCGATCATCGTGGTGGCCGGCAAACCGGGCATCGGCAAGACGGCGCTGGGCGTCCACGTCTCGCACCGGCTGGCGCCCCGCTACCCCGACGGGCAGCTCTTCGCCGACCTGCACGGCCGCAGCTCCGACCGGGTCAGCCCGATGCAGATCCTGGAGCGGTTCCTGCGGACGCTCGGGGTGGCCGGCACCTCGATCCCGGACGGGCTGGAGGAGCGCGCGGAGATGTACCGCGGGCTGCTGTCCGACCGTCGCATGCTGGTCGTGCTCGACAACGTCGGATCCGAGGCCCAGGTGCTGCCGCTGCTGCCGGGCAATCCGCGTACCGCCGTGCTGATCACCACACGCAGCCGGCTCGGCGCCCTGCCCGGAGCCGTGCACGTGGACATCGACGTGCTGGAACCGCCGCAGTGCCTGGACCTGCTCGCCCGGATCGCCGGCGACGACCGGGTCCGGGCCGAGCGGGAGGCGTCCGAGGAGCTCATCGACCTCTGCGGACGGCTGCCGCTCGCCCTGCGCATCGCCGGGGCGCGGCTGTCGGCGCGTCCGCACTGGACGGTCGAGGACCTGGTCGACCGGCTGGAGAACGAGTCGCGGCGGCTCGACGAGCTGAACCACGGCGCCATGGGCGTACGGGTCAGCATCTCGATCACCTACGACAACATCAGCGAGCCGGCCCGGCGGCTGTTCCGCCTGCTCGCCGTCGTGGACTGCCCGGACTTCTCGGCCTGGGTCTGCGCCGCCCTGCTGGACGAGGCGCTGCCGGATGCCCACGACCTGCTCGACGAGCTGGTGGACGCGCAGCTCGTGGAGACCGTCGGCACCGAGCACAGCCGGCACCGGCAGTACCGGATGCACGACCTCATCCGGGTCTTCGCCCGGGAGCGCCTGGCCGCCGAGGAGCCGCTGGCCGAGCGGACCGCCGCGCTGCGGCGCGCGTTCGGCGGGATGCTGTTCCTCGCCGAGGAGGCGCACCGCAAGTTCTACGGGCAGGGCAATCCGTTGCACAGCCGGGCGGCGAGCTGGCAGCTTCCGCCGCGGGCCACCGACCGGATCCTGAGCGACCCGCTCGACTGGTTCGAACGGGAACGGCAGTGCATCGTGGCGGCGATCCGCCAGGCGGCCAAGGTGGGCGCCGCCGACTACTCCTGGGGTCTGACGATCACCGCGGTCATGCTGTTCGAGTCGCGGGACTATCTCAACGACTGGCGGGAGACCAACGAGATCGCTCTGGCCGCCGCGCAGCAGGCCGGAGACCGGTTCGGCCAGGCGGCGATCCGGTACTCGATGGGTTCCCTGGGTGTCGTGGAGAACCGGCTCGCCGACGCGCGCCGGTGCCTGGACGACGCCGTGGCGCTGTTCGAGGCACTCGGTGAGGAACACGGCGCGGCGGTGGCGAACCGGCACCTCGCCTATCTGGAGCGGATGGACGGCGAACTCGGTGAGGCATACCGCCGGTACGAGCAGGCGCTCACGGTCCTGCGCCGGGTCGACGACGTGACCGCGACCGCGTACGTCCTGCAGAACATGGCGCAGGTCGAGCTGGATCGTGGGGAGCCGGCGAAGGCCACCGCCCTGCTCGTCGAGTCGCTCGACGTCAGCCGCCGGGCCGGCAGCCGGCGGATCGAGGCGCAGGCGCTGTCCCGGCTCGGTCAGGCCCATCTCCAAGCCGATGACGTGCTCGAGGCGGTGACGGTCTTCAACGACGCGCTGGCCGCGACGCGGGATCTCGGCGATGTGATCGGCGAGTCGTACGTGCTGCTCGGATTAGGCGCCGCGCATCTGGCCGGCGGCGACCACGCGGCGGCCCGGGTGGCCCTGTCCACCGGCCGGGAGCGGGCGGCCACCAGCGGCATGCCGATCCTCGAGGCGAGATTCGAATACCGGTTCGGCGAACTGGAACTCGCGAGCGGGAACCGGGAGACGGCGATCACCCATCTGGAACGGGCCCGGGACATGTTCCGCGAGATGCGCGCCCCGGTGCTGGAGGAGAGCGTGCTGACCGTGCTCGCGCGGGTGAACGGGCGATGCAGCATCGGTTGATCCGTCCGTACAGGAAAGGGGAAAGGAATCCGACCGGATGCCTTTCCCCTTTTCGCGGGCGAGGCTGATTTCAGGTCCAGGGGTGGCTGAGCGTCGTCGGGGTGCTCTGGGTGGTGTCCGGCGTCGCCGTGTCGTCGGCCTGCGCGGCGCCGGCGCCGAGAACGGCGAAGGCGATTCCAGCGACGGCGGCCAGGGCGAAGCGGGCGAAAGAGCGCATGGGAAGGTCATCCTTCGGTAGGGGTTTTCCGACCCGGTGCATTCCGTGTCGACACCGAAGACGTTATGGACCACCCCTATCGACGAGTTATCAAATGGTTTGTCGGCGGCTTCTATCGGCGGCCGGTCCGGCGATAACGAAGAGAATGCGTGACGATAACGCGATAACCGAGGATGGCGCCAAGGGGCGGTGACGCCACGGAAACGACGGCAGGGTGAGGCCTCATGAGTATCTCCGCGCAAGCAGTGGACGTCGTCTACGGGCGGCCGGCAGCCGGTGTTCAGGTACGCCTTCAGCGGAGGATCTCGGATCTCGGCCGGGAACTCGAAGACTGGCTGACCGTCGACGAGACGGAGACGGACAGCGACGGCTGCATCAAGGACTGGACCGCGGAACGGTTCGGGCGGGGGCCGTACCAGATCGTCTTCGACAGCGACGCCTATTTCGCCATGCTGGGGCTGAGCACCGCCTACAAGGAGGTCTCGGTCGTCGTGCGGCTGGCCGACGAGTCCGACAGCTGCCGGATCCAGGTGCGGCTCGCGCCTTATTCGTACTCGATGGATTTTGGATTCCGGGGCTGAGAAGTCCCGTTTGCGGAAATCAGGGAGAGTCATGTCGGAACAGTTTCGGCGGGCGGTGGAGAAATACGTGCGGCCGGCCGCGCCGGTGACGAACGCGGAGCGCGCCTGGCCAGGGCGGACCATCACCTCGGCCCCACGGTGGCTCTCCACCGATCTGCGCGACGGCAACCAGTCGCTGGCCAACCCGATGAGCCCACAGCGCAAGCTGCGGATGTTCCGGCTGCTGACCTCGATGGGCTACCGGGAGATCGAGGTCGGGTTCCCGGTCGCGAGCCGGGACGACCACGACTTCCTGCGGCTGCTCATCGAGAAGGACCTGATCCCGGACGACGTCCGGATCTCCGTGCTGGTGCAGGCCCGGGACGAGCTGATCCGGCGGACCGTGGAGAGCCTGGAGGGCGCGCCGCGGGCCACCATCCACATCTACAACGCCACCTCGCCGCAGTTCCGCCGGGTGGTCTTCGGCATGGACCGGGCCGAGTGCAAGGAACTGGCGGTGCAGAGCACCCGGCTCATGCTCAAATACGCCGACCGCACCCTGGCCGGCTGCGACCTCGGCTTCCAGTACTCGCCGGAGCTGTTCAACGACACCGAGCTGGACTTCTCGCTGGAGGTCTGCGAGGCCGTGATGGACGTGTGGCAGCCCGGGCCGGGCCGCCCCATCATCCTCAACTTCCCGACCACGGTGGAACGGTCCACCCCCAACGTGTTCGCCGACCAGATCGAGTACATGGACCGCGGGCTGAGCCGCCGCGAGCACGTCTGCCTGTCGGTGCACCCGCACAACGACCGGGGCACCGGCGTGGCGTCCGCCGAGATGGCACTGCTGGCCGGGGCCCAGCGCATCGAGGGATGCCTGCTCGGCAACGGCGAGCGGGCCGGCAACGTCGACCTCGTGACGCTCGCGCTCAACCTGTTCAGCCAGGGCATCGACCCGGGCGTCGACTTCTCCGACATCAACGAGGTCCGGCGGGTCGTCGAGGAGTGCACCCGGATCCCGGTGCACCCGCGGCATCCGTACGCCGGTGACCTCGTCTACACCGCCTTCTCGGGGTCGCACCAGGACGCCATCAAGAAGGGCTTCGACGAGCGCAAGCGCACCGGGGCGACCGGCTGGGAGATCCCCTATCTGCCGATCGACCCGGGCGACGTGGGGCGCACCTACGAGACCGTCGTACGGATCAACAGCCAGTCCGGCAAGGGCGGGGTGGCGTACGTGATCAGCTCCCACCTCGGCCTCAACATGCCCCGGGACCTCCAGCTGGAGTTCGCCGCGCTGGTGCAGGCCCGCGCCGACGCCGAGGGCGGCCCGATCGGCGCCGACCGGATCGTCGAGCTGTTCACCCGCGAGTACGTCACCCGGCCGCTGCTGCCGGTGCCGCTGCCGCCGCCCGGGGTGTCGGTGGTGGTCCACATCGACGGCGCTGCCTTCGAGGTCGGCGCGGTCCGGACGGACGCGGTGGAACGGGTCAAGGAGCGCCTCGCGGCCTGGCGCATCGATCTGCGGGCCGTGCACCGGACCGGGACCGGCCTGGCGAACACCGGCGGGACCGGCGTCTACGCCGAGTTGCGGACCGGCGACCGGCCACTGTGGGGCGTCGCCGTCGACGACGACGTGGAGACCGCGATCCTGGCGGCGGTCCGCTCCGCCGCGGCCCGGCTCGGCCGCACCGCCGAGCGCCCGCGCAGCACCGCCCCACTCGCCAGAGCGAGCTGATAACCCCAGGTCACGGGCGATAAGTAGGAGATAACGCATCGACAAGGAGCACCCGTAGCGTTCGGGTCACAGGTCGATACCGCTAACAAGGGAAGATCATGGAACTGGTGGAACGGGACGCCGCGACGGCGGTGCTGGACGGCATGCTCGCCGCCGCCGTCGCCGGAAAGGGACGGGTCGCGATGGTCACGGGTTCCGTGGCCACCGGTAAGACCGAACTGCTGAACACGTTCGCCGAGCGGGTCCTGGACCTGAACGGCCTGGCCATCACCGCGGTCGGCTCGCGTGCCGAACGGAACCTGCCGCTCGGCGTCTTCGGGCAGCTGCTGATGGACGCCCCGCTGGTCGCCGAGGAGAGCCGGCGCGCCATGGACCTGCTGCACGAGGGTGCGCAGAGCATCCCGGCCGGGCCGGACGGCGCCGCCCGTCTCGACCCGCAGATCGTGCACGGGCTCTGCACCGTCCTGCTCGATCTGGCCCAGCGCTATCCGCTGGTCGTCGTCGTCGACGACCTGGACCACGCCGACCCGGCGTCCGTGCTCTGCCTGGCCTACCTGGCCCGGCGGGTTCGGTTCGCGCCGATGCTGGTGGTGTTCAGCCACTCCGGGCACGGGCGCCCGGACGAGCCTGCTCTCGAACTGGAGGCGCTGAGCCGGCCCCCGCAGGGCGCCCACCTCACGCTCGCCACGCTGACCGCGGAGGGCGTACGGCGGATGGCCTCCGGCGTGCTGGCCGACGACGACGCCGAGCGCACCGCGGTCCGCTGGCACCAGCTCAGCGGCGGCAACCCGCTGCTGGTCGCCGGCCTGATCGAGGACCACCGGCAGATCCTGGCCGAGGGCGGCGCCCCGGACGACGAGCCGGTCGCGGGCGGCCACTACGCCCGGGCGGTCGTCTCCTGCCTGCACCGCGCCGACCCGCGCCTGGCCCGGGTGGCCCGCGGCGCCGCCATCCTGCCCGGGGCCGCCTTCCTGGACCAGCTGATCGGTGTCGAGACGGCACAGATCGGCCAGGCCGTACGGGCGCTGACCGCCGCCGGCATCCTGCACCAGGGCGAGTTCCGGCACCCGGTGGCCCGCGACGCGGTGCTCGCCGAGATCGACGGCGAGGAGCGGTGCGAGCTGCACCGCCGGGCCGCGGTCCTGGCCCACCACGGCGGCGCGCCCAGCCGGGTGGTCGCCGACCAGCTCCTCGGCGCCGGACGGGCCGAGGAACGGTGGGCCGTCCCGGTGCTCGAGGACGCCGCCCGCTGGGCGCTGCGCGAGGGCCGGGTGGACGCCGCGATGCGCTACCTGCGGCTGGCCTGGCAGGCCTGCGGCGACGAGCAGCACCGCGCGAAGATCATGACGACCATGCTGCGGGCCGCCTGGCGGATCAACCCGGGCACCTCGACCGGCTACCTGCCCGAGCTGACCGCGGCCCTGCGCCGGGGCCACCTGCGCGGCGGCGACGCCCTGGCGCTGACCAAGGCGCTGCTGTGGGACGGCCGGTTCACCGACGCGCGGTCGGTGTTCGAGCACCTCAACGAGGCCGGCGACGACCTGGACCAGGAGGGCCTCACCGAGCTGGCCATCGCGCGGCCGCTGCTGCGCTCGACGTACCCGTCGTTCTTCGCCCTGCTGCGCCAGCCCGCCGAGCGGCCCCCGGCGGTGTCGACGGTCGCCTCCAGCCATCGGCTCGAGGCGGCGTCCGCCCTGGCCACGGTCCTCACCCGGGGCCCGTCCGAGAAGATCGCCACCGCGGTCGGCCGGATCCTGCACAACTCCCGGCTGGACGAGATGAGCCTCGACACCGTGGAGAGCGCGCTGCTGGCGCTCACCTACGGCGGCTGGTCCGACCAGGCGGCGTCCTGGTGCGACCTGTTCGTCGAGGAGGCCGTCACCCGGCGCGCGCCCAGCAGGCTGGCCCGCCTGTCGGCGATCCGTGCCGAGGTGTCGCTGCGGATGGGTGACCTGCCGGCCGCGGTACGCCATGCGCGGCTCGCCCTGGAGGTGATGCCGCCGACCAGCTGGGGTGTCGCGATCGGTTCCGTGGCGGCGCCCATGATGATCGCGGCCACCGCGATGGGCCGCTACGACCTGGTCCGTGAGCAGCTCGACCAGCCGGTGCCGGAGGAGATGTTCCAGACCCGGTACGGCCTGCACTATCTCCAGGCGCGCGGCCGGTACAGCATGGCGATCGGGCAGCTGCACCTGGCGCTGCGCGACTTCGAGTACTGCGGCGAGCTGGCCGGCCGGTGGCAGCTGGACACGCCCGGGCTGGTCCCGTGGCGGGTGGACGCCGCCGAGGCGCTGCTGCGGCTGGGCCGGCCGGACCGGGCGCACAAGCTCGTCGAGGAGCAACTGCACCGCTGCGGCAAGGAGAACCCGCGGGTGCAGGGCATGGCGATGCGCCTGTACGCGGCGGCCGGCGAACTGCGCCACCGCCCGATGTTCCTGCGCCAGGCCGTGGAGTTGCAGACCGTCGACGAGTACGAGCAGGCCCGCGCGCTGATCGACCTCACCGACGCGTTCCAGGCGCTGGGCGAGCCGCGGCGGTCCGGCATGATCGCCCAGCGGGCCCGCGCCCTGGTCGAGAAGCTCGAGGCCGAGCCGCTGCTGGCGGCGCTGAACCCGGAGCCGGGCGGCACGGACGACGCCAGGACGCAGGCGGTCGCGCCACCCACCCCGGCCACGACGCTGAGCGAGGCCGAGCGGCGGGTGGCCGTCCTGGCCGCGGACGGGTACACGAACCGGGAGATCTCCAAGAAGCTGTACATCACGATCAGCACCGTGGAGCAGCACCTGACCCGGATCTACCGGAAGCTCAACGTCACCCGCCGTACCGATCTGCCGGCGCACCTGGTGCGGGACCACGTCGTGACCGGCTGACGCCCGCCCGCACCGATGGGAAACGCCCGGCCGAACGGCCGGGCGTTCCTTCGTTCCGTGCTCAGGCGGCGGTGGCCAGAGCCGGTTCCAGGATCGTGACGGCGGTGACCAGCAGGCCGTTGCCGATCACCCAGCGGCCGGTGAAACCGGTCAGGTCGGCGCCGTGCAGGCGCGGCCCGGTGACGTCGAGCCGGGCGGTGAAGGTGGCCGTCGCCGGGTAGAAGGTGACGCGGGCGTCCTCGAAGTCGAGCCACCGGGCGGTCAGCGGGTACCACGCCTTGTAGACCGACTCCTTGGCGCTGAACAGCAGGCGGTCCCAGTGCACGCCGGGATGGTCGCGCCGCAGCGCCGCGAGGTGGTCGCGCTCCTCCGCCTGGGAGACCGCCTCCAGCACGCCGGGCGGGGCCGGCTCGTGCACCTCGGCGTCGATGCCGACGGTGGTGACGCGCGCGGCCGGCGCGACGACGGCGGCACGGTACCCCGGACAGTGGGTGATGCTGCCGACCAGTCCGTCGGGCCAGCGGGGCTCGCCGCGCGGGCCGGGCAGGATCGCCGACGGGTGGTGCCCGATCCGCCGCATCGCCTGGCGGGCGCACCAGCGGCCGGTGGTGAACTCGGCACGCCGCTTGTGCACGGCGGCGCTGATCAGCGACTCCTCCTCGGGGAACAGCGTCGCCTGGGGCGGGTCCGCGAAGGTGTCGACCGCGGTGACGGCACCGGGCAGGATGGTCTCGATCATGACGTCCCCGATACCGGTTCGGCGCACGCCGGCGGACGGGGCCCAACCTTCTCGACAATGGACATGAATCCACATTAAGGGCCGGTCCGGCGGCCTGGAACCGGAGCCGGGGTACCCTGCCGCCGGCTAGGGGCAGCGGATATAAAACACCGATAGATCCGGATTCGACACTGGGCGTTCCAACACCTCACGTGGGGAGTGACCCTCTTGATCCGTCGAACCTCTCGTATCGTGGCCGCCGCCGTGCTGCTGGCCGCCGGCCTGGTCGGCGTCGTCCAGCAGCCCGCCGCGGCGGCCTCCTGGCAGGCCGTTCCGGTGCCGCTCGGGGAATACCGCAAGATCGCCTCGGCGCGGATCCAGGTCTTCGGCCCGGACTCCGCGCTGATGTACGCCGGGACCGAGCCGCAGATCTGTTTCGAGTGCACCGTCCGGAACCAGATCTTCCAGTGGAACGGCACGGCCTGGACCGAGCTCGTGGTGCCGCCCCACGCGGCGGGCGGCACGCCGTCCTACGCCGGCGGTTCGCCGTCCGACCAGTGGAGCTTCGCGGCCACCGGCAACGACTACACCTTCTCCGCCTACCACTGGAACGGCTCGGCCTGGACCGAACGTTCCGCGCCCGGGGTGAGGTTCCAGACCGACGCCGTTCACGTCGTCGCACACGACGACGTGTGGGTCGCCGGGCGGGACCGGACCGGCGGAGGCTTCCACGCGGCGGCCGGGCACTGGGACGGCACCGCCTGGACGTTCGCCCGGCTGCCGGAGGCCAGCAGGACCAACAGCCCGGAGGCCGTCCGTAGGATCAGCGACACCGAGGTCTGGGTGGTCGGCACCGCCTACCCGGCCGTGAACACGTTCCGGATGAACGCCGCCCGCTTCGACGGGCAGACCTGGACCACCGTGCCGATGCCGGACGGCGCCGGCCGCGCCAGCGTGGTGAACGGTGCGCCCGGCGACCTGTGGATCACCGGCACCAAGCTGACCAGCGGTACCGGTCCGCTGTGCGGCATCACGCTGCGCTCGACCGGGGGCGGCTTCACCCGTACCGACATCTGTGGTGACCCGGCGAGCACCGACGGCGGCGTCTGGCGCACCGGCGTGGTGAAGTACGGCGCCGACTGGTACGCGGCCCTGCAACCGCGCTGGAGCAACGACAAGATCCCCGGCGGCGCGCTGCGGAAGTGGACCGGCTCGGCCTGGCAGAGCATCGCCGGGCCGTTCCCGACCACCACGAACGTGGAGGCCCTGGAGCCGATCCCGGGCGGCGGGCTGTGGATGGTCGCCGAGGGCCGTGACGCGGCCGGCAAGCTGTCCCTCACCGGCCCGCAGGTGTTCCGGGTGACCGGGGCGCTCGGCTGAGCACACGACGAGGGGCTCACCCCACGGGTGAGCCCCTCGTCGTGTCTAGCGGTCGAGGAGAGCCAGGTGGATGGCCCGGTCCAGGACCGTGGCCCGGTCGGCCGGCGCCACCGACGCGAGGATCTCGTCGGCCTGGCGCATCGCCGAACGGACCCGCAGGGAATGGGCCGAGCGCAGCAGGCCGGCGATCCGGGTCACCGCATCGTCCGCGCCCACGGTGATCAGTCCTGCCCGGCGAACGCGTACTCGAGCACCGCCATCGCGCTGCACAGCTTCATCCGCGCCTGCGACCACGCCACCGAGCGGGGCCCGTCCAGGACGGCTCCGGAGACCTCCTCACCCCGATGTGCCGGCAGATCGTGCAGGAAGAGCGCTCCCGGCGTACCGGAAAGGAATGTCTCGTCGATGTGGAAAGGCCGGAAGGTCTCCCGCCACGACGCGTCGGGTTTGCTCGTGCCGGTGGTCTGCCAGCGCGTGGTGTAGACGAAGTCGATGTCGGCCGGCACGGCCGACGCGTCGTGCGACTCGGTGACGAAGCCGCCGTTGCCGGACGCCCGGGCGGTGGTCTCCTTCAGCACGTCCTCGGGCAGCCCGTAGCCGTCCGGGGTGAGCAGGTGCAGCCGGGCGTCGGCGAAGTTGCTGAGCCCCTGGGCCAGCGCGGTCGCCGTGTTGTTGCCCTCACCCACGTAGAGCACCCGCACCCCGTCCAGCGAGCCGCGGTGCAGCAGGATCGTGGCCAGATCGCAGACACCCTGGGTCGGGTGCTCCTCGGCGGCCATCGCGTTGACCACCGGCAGGCCGCTCTCCGCGGACAGCTCCCGCATGTCGGCCAGCGGCCCGGCGGTACGGGTGACGATGCCGTCCAGCATCAGCCCGAACATGCGGGCCGTGTCGGCGATGGACTCGCCGGTGTTGGTCTGGAGATCGCCGGGACCGTAGCCGACCGCCCGGCCACCCAGCCGTTCGACGCCCACGGTGAACGCGGTCCGGGTCCGGGTGGAGGTACGGGTGAAGACCACACCGACGAGCAGCCCCCGCAGCGGATCGCGGTGTGCGGTGGGATCACGGTAGAACTCGACGGAACGGCGGGCCAGCGCGGCCAGCCGGTCCGGGGTGAGGTCGGCCAGGGAGAGCAGCCCGCGCGGGTCGCGCCGGGGCGGCAACCCGGTGAAGGCTTCGGACAGGGACATGGGTTCCTCCGTGTGCTGGTCAGTGGGCTTCGGAGTAGGAGCCCGCGGGCTCGAGCAGGCCGGCCGGCGCCGAGGGCCGGTCGAGTCCGCGTTCGGCGAGCCAGCCGGGGTCGTACAGGGTGCCGGCGTAGCGGTCGCCGAGGTCGGGGCTGATCGCCACGACCACCGAACCGGGGCGCAGCATCCCGGCGCGGGCGGCCACCCCGCTGAGCACCGCGCCGGTCGAGCCGCCGCCGAGCAGCCAGTGGCGGTCACGCAACCGCCGGCAGGCCTGTACGGCGTCGTGCTCGGAGACCATCACCAGGTCGGTGACGTGTTGCAGGGAGGCGATCGCGGGCGTACGGCTGGTGCCCAGCCCCGGGATGTGCCGGCGGCCCGGCGGCGTCCCGAACGTGGTCGACCCGATGATGTCGACCGCGAACACCTTCGTCTCCGGCCGGTGCCGGGCGAAGTACTGCGCGCAGCCGGTCAGCGTCCCGGTCGTGCCGGCGCCCACGAACACCGCGTCGACCTGCGGGAACTCCTTGAGGATCTCGGCCGCCGTGGTGTGGTAGTGCGCCATCGTGTTGATCGGGTTGGCGTACTGGTTGGGCCAGACCAGCGCCGGGTCGGCCCGGATCCGGTCCTGGAGGTACTTCAGGCGCATCGACAGGTAGCCACCGTTGGTGTCCCGCTTGTCGATCACGACGACGTGGGCCCCGTACGCCCGCATCAGCTCGATCGTGGCCGGGGCGGTGTTCATGTCGGTGACGCAGGTGAAGCGGTATCCCCGGGCGTTGGACACGATGCTCAGCGCGATGCCGAGGTTGCCGGAGGACGACTCGATGATCCGGCTGCCCGGCCGGAGCAGGCCACGCTGTTCCAGGTCGTCGACCATGGCGAGGGCCGGCTTGAACTTGATCGAGCCGGCCGGGTTCATCGCCTCGATCTTCAGATAGAGGCGGCTGTCCGGAAGGAAGCCGGACAGCTCGAGGAATACGTCGGGAAACTGTATGTCCAGCGCGGATTCGACGATCATGGTAGCTCCACAAGGGTCGGATGATGCGGATCAGAGCAGGTCGAGAAGCTGCCCGCCGCCGGTCTCCCGCGCGACGCCGGCGACGGCGTGGATCAGGGCGACGTCCAGGACCGCCATGCCGAACGGGTTGCTGATCACGTAGCCCCGGTCCGGCCGTCGCGCGGCCTGCCGGCCGATCAGCACCTCGCCCAGGCTGGGCGGGTCGCCCACGGCGTCCTCCTGGAGCAGGCGGCCCATGATCCGGCGCGGGTTCTCCCGGATCAGTTCCAGGTCGTCGACGAAGATCGCCTCGGCGGACCGGAAGGCGTCCTCGGTGAGGTCGTCGAGCGACACGTGCGCGATGAACTGGCCGGCGGTCAACCACCGGGCCGGGATGTAGGGGTCGTTGCTGGTGGTCACGGTGACCAGCACCGGGGCGGCGCCGGCGGCCCGTTCGGCGCTGTCCACCACCACGATCTCCAGCTCGGGGCGGCGCTCCCGGAGGTCGTCCCGGAACGCGGCAGCGCGTACCGGATCGAGGTCGTGGACGTAGGCGCGGCGCACCGCCGGGAACGCCGCCGTGATCGCGTCCAGATGCACCCGGGCCAGCGTGCCGGTGCCGATGAGGCTCACCTCGCCGAACGACTCCGGTCCCAGCTCGCGCAGGCTGACCACGGTGTAGGCGGCGGTGCGGACGGCGCTGAGCAGCCCGGCCTCGGCGACCACGGCCGGACGGGCCGTCTCCGGGTCGAAGGCGAAGCTGAGCCCACCGGCCCGCTCCAGGCCACGGGCCGGGTTGCTGACCGACGCGTTGATCAGCTTCATGCCGTACGACATCGCGCCGCCGGACGGCACGGCGCCCAGCATGGCGATCGCCCGGCTGTACGCGCCGGCACTGTTGGACCAGCTCAGATAGCCCTCGGCCGGCAGTTCGGTACGGCCGAGCGTGTGATCGCGCAGCGTCTGGGCGACCACCTCCGTCGCGTCCATCTTGGACAGGCAGACGGCGACGTCGGCACGGTTCAGGAAACGAATGCTTTCGCCTGGCATGTTCTCCTCACTCCATCTACGGCTGGTCGCCGGGGCAGACCAGACCGGGGCGAGCATCCGGCGGGCTTCGATACTTTGCCTATCTCCACCGCACCCCTGAGGGGGCCGGTACGCCTCTCCGGCGACCCCTATCTCCGCCGTCTGCTGTGGATTCGCAGGCGCGGGTGAATGAACCTCGCATCAAGGAAACCAACGGGGGCTGTACCCCGGCCTTGTGCCGGGTGCGGAGGTGGAATCGTGAGTGACCTTGAGTTTCGAGTCCTGGGACCGGTGGAGGTGTGGCGCGACGGACGTCGTGTCATGCTGCCGGGTTCCAAGATCACGACTGTTCTGGCCGCGCTGCTGCTGGCGCGCGGAAAGGTCGTGCCGCACGGCGAACTGAGTGCCCTGCTGTGGGGCTGGGATCCGCCGGCGACGGTGGACGCGCAGATCTACACGTACGTCTCCCGGCTGCGCAAGCGCCTCGACTTCCAGGTGAAGATCGTGCGCGAGCACGCCGGATACACCCTCGACATCGGCGACGCCGCCGTCGACCTGTTCGACTTCGAGGAACTCGCCGCGCGTGGCGCCGAACGGCTGGCCGACGGCCACCGGGCCGCCGGCGTCGACGACCTGCGCGAGGCGCTGTCGCTGTGGCGTGGCCCCGCACTCACCAACGTGGCCGAGCCGCTGTCCGAGCGGCATCTGCCCTGGCTGGACGAGGCCTACGCACTCACCTGCGAGCGCAAGGCCGCCGCCGAGCTGGACCTGGGCGCCAGCCTGGAGATCATCCCCGAGCTGACCGAGCTGGTGGCCCGCTACCCGCTGCGCGAACGGTTCCGGGCCCAGCTGGTCCTGGCCCTGCACCGGGCCGGCCGCCGCTCCGAGGCCCTGGTCGCCTACGACCGGGCCCGCCGGACCCTGGCCGACCAGCTCGGCGTGAACCCGGGCGAGGCGCTCACCCACGCCTACCAGGAGGTGCTGCTCAGCGACGTGTTCGACGAGCCCTCCTCGCTGGTGACGGCCGAACAGGTCCTCGACATGTTGCTCGAGGCCCGGCTGGTCGAGGAGGTCGCCGTCGACCGCGGCGCCAGCCAGTTCCGAATGCCCGGCCTCATTCACCTGCTGAAACACGTATAGGGCGGCTATAGCCCGGCACGGGACGCTGCGCACGACCTCAGCCACCACACGGAAGGAACCGCTTCGATGGCCGGGCAGAGCTGGAAGCCGTTGGACATCACGGCACAGGACATCGGGGCCGCGGCGACGACCGAGGCCCTCATCAACCACCTCGACGCGCTCGGCGCCGAGCTCGACGACCTCCTCGTACGGGAGAAGGCCCTGGTCTTCCGGGGTTTCGGAGTGCGGCCCGAGGAACTCGACGGCGTCTTCGACCGGCTGCTGCCGCGCCGGCTCGCGTACGTCAACGGCAACTCGCCGCGCACCAAGGTGGGATCGAACCTCTACACCTCCACCGAGTACCCGTCCGAGTTCACCATCTCCATGCACAACGAGATGTCGTACGCCACCAGCTGGCCCAGCCGGCTGGCGTTCTACTGCCAGATCGCCGCGGAGACCGGCGGCGCGACTCCGCTGGTGGACGCCGCGCTCTGGCTCGAGTCACTCGACCCCGAGGTGCGCGAGGCGTTCGCCGACGGGGTCCGCTACACCCAGAACCTGCACGGCGGCCAGGGCCTCGGCAAGAGCTGGCAGGACACGTTCGAGACCGCGGACCGGGCGGCGGTCGACGACTACCTGTCGACGGCCGGCGCCGAGTGGACCTGGCGTAGGGACGGCAGCCTGCACGTCGAGCAGCCGCGCCCGTCCACCACCAGGCACCCGGTGACCGGGACCGAGGTCTGGTTCAACCAGTCCGACCAGTGGCACCCGGCCGCCCTGGGCGACGACACCGCCAAGGCGCTCGCCCAGATCCTTCCGCCCGAGGAACTGCCGCAGTACGTGACGTTCGCCGACGGCAGCACCATCCCCGACGAGTACGTCATCCAGGTCCGTGACCGCGGACTGGAGAACGCGGTCGACGTCGACTGGCGGGCCGGCGACGTCATGGTCTTCGACAACCTGCTCGTCGCGCACGGCCGGCGCTCCTTCACCGGCAGCCGTCGCGTGCTCGTCGCGATGACCGACTGACCCACTTCCACCTTTTTCGAAACAGGAGTTCAGATGTCCGAGCAGAACACCGCCAGCCACCGCGTCGTCCGCAACGACGAGGAGCAGTACTCGATCTGGTGGAACGACCGTGACCTGCCCGCCGGCTGGACCGCCGAGGGCTTCACCGGCAGCCAGGACGAGTGCCTGGCACACATCGAGACGGTGTGGACCGACATGCGCCCGGCCAGCCTGCGCCGGCGCATGGCCGAGCAGGCCGCCGCCTGACATCCGATCCGTTCTGAGGAGACAGCACTGCCATGCCCGCAATCCTGAGCACCCAGGCCACCACGGCGCTCACGCCTGACCTCATCGGCTCCCAGGCAGTGCTGACGCCGGACGCCGTAGCCGTCATCGACGGCGTCCGGCGGCTCACCTACCGGGAACTGGACATCCGCTCCGCCCAACTCGCCGACCTCCTCCGGGAGCGGGGCGCGCGCCCGGGCACACACGTCGGTGTGCTGCTCGGCCGCGGCCTCGACCTGATCGTCGGGCTGCTCGGGGTCTGGCGCACCGGAGCCGCCTACCTGCCGCTCGACCCGAACCACCCGCAGGACCGCATCGACCGGATCATCACAGCCTCCGGCTGCGCGCTCGTGCTCTGCGACGCCGAAGGGACCGGCACGGTCACCGCGGCCGGCGCCCAGCCGCTCGACCAGGCCGCGCTCGCCGCCGACCTGGCCACCCGGCCGGTCACCGTGCCGCCGGTGACGATCAGCGCCGACGACGTCGCCTACGTCGAGCACACCTCCGGCTCGACCGGCGTCCCCAAGGGCGTCGTGGTCACCCACGGCGGCCTCGCCAACCTCCTCGACTGGGCGGTACGCGAGGTCGGCTTCAACTCCGGCGACCGGATGCTCCAGCGCACCTCGCTCGTCTACGACGCGCACGCCTTCGAGATCTTCACCCCGCTGGTGTGCGGCGGCACGCTCGTGCTCGCCCCCGCCACCGACACCGCCCCGGCGACCCTGCTGCGGGTCATCGCCGAGCACGCGGTCACCGTCATGCAGGTCGTCCCGTCGATCCTGCACACCCTGGTCGAGGAGGACGGCTGGGCGGGATGCTCCGCGCTACGGCTCGTCGTCTCCGGCGGCGAACAGCTGCACGCCGAACCGGTCCAGCGCCTGCTCGGCCTCGCCGACGTCGAGATCTGGAACGTCTACGGCCCCACCGAGACCACCATCAACTCGCTCGCCACCCGCGTCGACCCGGCCCAGCTGTCCGGGCCGATCCCGATCGGGCGGCCCCTTCCGCGTACCCGGGTGCAGGTCGTCGACGAGCGCGGCCGGGTCGTCGGCGTCGGCGTCCCCGGCGAGCTGCTGATCGGCGGCGCCGGGCTGGCCCGCGGCTACCTCGGCCGCCCGGACCTGACCGCCGAGAAGTTCGTGCCCGACCCGCTGGCCAAGGACGGCGGCCGGGTCTACCGGACCGGCGACGGCGTCCGCTGGCGCGCCGACGGGCAACTGGAGTACCTGGGCCGGCTCGACGACCAGGTCAAAGTCAACGGGGTACGCCTGGAGCCGGCCGAGATCGAGGCTGCCCTCGCCACCCACCCGGATGTCGTGGCCGCGGCCGTCACCACCTACCGGCTCGCCGACGGCGCCGCCCGGCTCGCCGGGTACATCGTGCCGCGTACCGGCGCCGGACCGGACCTGGACGCACTCCTGCGGGCCTACCTGCTGGACCGGCTGCCGCAGTCGCACGTGCCCGGCCGCTTCCTGCACCTCGACGCGCTGCCGCAGGTGGCCAGCGGCAAGGTCGACCGCCGCGCCCTGCCGCACCCCGACGACGCCGGGACCGATCAGGCGCCCACCGGGGCCGCGCCGTCCACCGCCTCCGAGCTGATCGTCCAGCGCGCCTGGCAGGAACTGCTCGGCGACCGGGAGCTGACCGTCGAGGACGACTTCTTCAAGCTCGGCGGCACCTCGCTGCAACTGACCAAACTGCTCTCCGACCTGCGTACGCGGACCGGAGCCGACCTCAACCTGCGCGCCCTGCTCTACGCGCCGACCCTGCGGGCCCAGGCCCGGCTGCTCGACGGCGCCCGGGCCGGATCGGTGATCACCCGCGCCGACCGTACCGGTGGTCTGCCGCTCTCCAGCGGTCAGCGCCGCCTGTGGTTCATGGACCGGCTCAACCCGGCCAGCCCCGAATGGATGGCCGGCCTGCTGTTCCGGCTGCCCGAAGGCGCCGGCCGCGACCTCGCCGAGCGGGCCCTGAACATCCTGGTGGCCCGGCACGAGTCGCTGCGCACCGAATACCGCGAGGTGAACGGCGAGCCGCTCCAGTTCATCCGCCCCGAGCTCACCGTCGAGGTCGGCGAGCAGCACACCACCCCGGCCGGCCTGCCGCAGCGGATCGCCGCCCTGCTCGGCCGCGGCATCGCCCTGGACGGGGCCGAGCCGCTGCTGCGCGCCGTGGTGCTCGACGTCTCCGACGGCCGCCGCCTGCTGGCCGTCGCCATGCACCACATCACCACCGACGGCTGGTCGGCGGCCGTGCTGGAGCGCGAGTTCACGCAGGTCACCGCCGCGCTGGCGGCCGGGCGCACGCCGGAGCTGCCGGAGCTCGACATCCAGTACGCCGACTTCGCCGCCTGGCAGCGCGACCGGCTCACCGACGAGGTCGTCGAGGCCGAGCTCGGCCACTGGGCGACCGTCCTCGACGGGCTGGCGCCGCTCACCCTGGTCACCGACCACCCGCGCCCGAAGATCCGCGACGGGAAGGGCTCGATCGTTCCGGTCACCGTGCCGCCGGCCCTGGTCCGCTCGCTGGACGACCTGGCGGCCGCCACCGGCGCCACCCGGTTCACCACGATCCTCGCCGTCTACGCGCTGGTCCTGGCCCGGTACAGCGGCCAGTGGGACATCCCGGTCGGCACCGTCGTCGCCGGCCGCGGCCGCGCCGAACTGGACGGCGTGGTCGGGTTCTTCCTCAACAACCTGGTGCTGCGCTGCCGGCTCGACCCGGAGTCGACGGTGACCGAGGCGGTGACCCGGCTCGCGGCCGTCACCCGGGACGCCTTCGCCCACCAGGAGCTGCCGTTCGACCTTCTGGTGGACCGGATCGTGCCCGAGCCCGACCTGTCCCGCACCCCGCTCTACCAGGCCGCCTTCGACCTGCACGGCGCCGACTTCAACGAGACCGTCGACGACGACCTGGACACCATCCGGCAGATGTGGCGGGTCACCCACACCGATCTGACGCTGCTGCTGCGCCCCTCCGCGGACGGTGGACTGGTCGGCGGCCTGGAATACGCCACCAGCCTGTACGGCGCGGAGACGGCGGGACGCATCGCCCGTACCCTCGAGAACGTCCTGACCGAGGCGGCCGCCGCGCCCGGCGCCCCGCTGTCCGCGCTCAGCGCCCTGACCGGGACCGACGCCGCCGACCTGGACCGCTGGAGCCACGGCGAGCCGGCGATCGACGGCGCTGTCGTGCCGGTCCGGCTGGTCGAGCAGGCCACCCGTACGCCGCGGGCGATCGCGGTTCGCGGCGACGGCTTCACCCTCACGTTCGGCGAACTGCTCACCCGGGCGGGGGCGGTGGCCCGCTCGCTGAGGGACGCCGGCGTGAGTCGCGGCGACCGGGTCGGCGTGCTGATCGAGCGCGGACCGTGGCTGCACGCCGGGCTCCTCGGCGTGTGGCTGGCCGGCGCGGCCTACGTGCCGGTCGACCCGGACTTCCCGGTGACCCGGGCGCAGTCCATGCTGGACGGTGCGGCCGCGCTGGTCACCGACGCGTCCCGGGCCGGGGTGTTCGACGGCCCGGTGACCGTGGTCGACAGCCTGGTGCCGACGGTGTTCACCCCGGTCGAGGTCGACCCGGACGAACTCGCCTACGTCATCTACACCTCCGGCTCGACCGGCCGCCCCAAGGGCGTCGCGGTCACCCACCGGGGCCTCGCCAACCACGTGAACTGGGCGGTCCGCGACCTCGCGCCGGCCGGCGCCGGTGGTGGCGCGGTCTTCTCGTCCGTCGCGTTCGACCTGGTCGTCCCGAACGTGTGGGCGCCGCTGCTGGCCGGCCGGCCGGTCCACCTGCTGCCGCAGGACCTGGACCTGGCCGAGCTGGGTTCGCGGCTCACCGCGGCCGGACCGTACGCCTTCCTCAAGCTGACCCCCGGCCACCTCGAGGTGCTCTCCCACCAGCTCACCCCGGAGCAGGTCACCGACCTGGCCGGTGTGATCGTGGTGGCCGGCGAGGCGCTGCCCGGCGCCCTGGCCGGCCGTTATTCTCCGTCCGGCCGGCTGGTCAACGAGTACGGCCCCACCGAGGCGAGCGTCGGCACCTGCATCCACCCGGTGCCCGCCGACCCCGGTACGGGTGTGGTGCCGATCGGCGCCCCGCTGCCCGGCATGGTGATGCGGGTCCTCGACGAGCGGTTCCTCCAGGTGCCGGTCGGCGGGGTCGGCGAGCTGTTCGTCGGCGGCACCGGCGTGGCCCGGGGCTATGTGGACCGTCCCGACCTGACCGCGTCCCGGTTCGTGCCGGACCCGTACGGCCCGGCCGGTTCCCGCATGTACCGCTCGGGTGACGTGGCCCGCTGGCGCGGCGACGGCGCCGTCGAGTTCCTCGGCCGTTCCGACGACCAGGTCAAGATCCGTGGCTACCGGGTGGAGATCGGCGAGATCGAGGCGGTGCTGCGCGAGCACGCCGGCGTGGCCGACGCCCGCATCCTGGTCGACGACCAGGGCGAGAGCACGCGGCTGGTGGCCTGCTGGGTGCCGGTCGGACCGGCCCCGGTCGCCGACGACATCCTGCGCGAGCACTGCGCCGGGATCCTGCCCGACTACATGGTGCCCAGCGGGTTCCTCGCCATCGACGCCATCCCGCTCAACGCGAACGGCAAGGTGGACCGGGCGGCACTGCCCGACCCGGCCCCGTCGGACGCGAACCGGGACGAGGAGCCGCTCTCGCCGGTCGCCGAGTACGTCCAGCAGCTCTGGCGGGAGAAGTGCGGGATCGCCGCCGGCCCCCGGGAGAGCTTCTTCCACGCCGGCGGCAACTCGATCATCGCGATCCGCCTGATCGCCGCCATCCAGGACGAGTTCGGCGTCACGCTGCCCGTCCGCGCCGTCTTCGAGGGCCCCACGATCGTCCAGATGGCGGAGCTCATCGAGAACCTGATCCGTGACGAGATCGACCAGATGTCCGACTCGGAGGTCGTCGCGGACCTCACCATGACCGAGGAGCCCCAGGCATGACCGCCCAGCAGTCCACCAGGAACGTCGCCGACCTCCGCGCGGAGCTGCTGCGCAAGCGGCTCGCCGGGCAGTCCGGTGCGGCCCGCCGGGACACGATTCCCCGCGCCGACCGCGACGGCGTGCTGCCGCTCAGCCACGGCCAGCAGCAGATGTGGTTCCTCAGCCGGCTGGACCCGAACAGCATCGAGTACCTGGTCCCGCTGATGATGCGGCTGCGCGGCCCGCTCGACGTGGACGTGCTGCGCCGTTCCTGGGAGCAGGTCTGCGCCCGGCACGAGGTGCTGCGTACCCGGATCGAGTTGCGCGGTGTCGAGCCGGTCCAGGTCATCGACGCGCCCCGCCCGGTCGCCCTGCCCGAGATCGACCTGACCGGCCGGCCCGACACCGAGGTCGAGGCGTTCATCCGCCGTGACCTCCAGGCGCCGTTCGACCTGGCCACCGACTGGCCGGTACGCGGCGCGCTGCTCCGCCTCGGCCAGGACCACCACGTGCTGGCCGTCGTCTTCCACCACGTCGCCTGTGACGCCTGGTCGACCCGGATGTTCGGCTCCGAGCTGAGCGTGGCCTACAACGCACTGTCCCGCGGCGAGTCGCCGTCCCTGCCCGAGCTGCCGGTGCAGTACGCCGACTTCGCCCAGTGGCAGGGCCGGGAACTGGCCGGCGAACGTGGCGAGCGGGAGCTCTCCTACTGGCGGGAGCGGCTGGCCGGACTGGAGCCGATCTCGCTGCCGATCGACCGGCCCCGCCCGCCGGTCCGTAGCCACGACGGCGCCGACGTGGTGTTCGACGTCCCGGCCGAGCTCGCCGACCGGGTCCGGGCGCGGGCCCGCGAGTTCGACACCACCGCCTTCACCGTGCTGCTCAGCGCGTACCAGGCGATGCTGTCCCGGTTCAGCGGCACCGACGACGTCGCGGTGGGAACGGTCGTCTCCGGGCGTGCCCACGCCGACCTCCAGCGCGTCTTCGGCTACTGCATCAACACGCTCGTCATGCGGGCCGACTGCGACGGCTCCTTCGCCGAGTTGCTGCGCCGGGGCCGGGCCACCGTGCTGGACGGGTTCGACCACCACGCCGTGCCGTTCGCCCGGCTGGTCGACGAGCTCCAGCCGGACCGCGACCAGTCCCGTACGCCGATCTTCCAGACCGCGTTCACCCTGCACGAGTACCGCATGGACGTGCTCCAGTTCGCCGGCCTGACCGCCGAGCCGTTCGGCGACGACGACGGCATCGCGAAGTACGACCTCACCCTCCAGATGCAGGAGCGCCCGGACGGCACGATCCACGGCCGCCTCCAGTACGCGACCGCGCTGTTCGACCCGGCCACCGCGTCCCGGCTGGCCGGCGCCTTCCAGCGGGTCCTGGCCGCGGCCGTGACCGATCCGGAGATCCGGCTGTCGGGCATCGAGATCCTCAGCCCGGCCGAGCGGGCCGCCGTGGTGGTCCCGCCGGTCCCCGGGCCTTTGAAAGAAGAGCTGGCGCACGAGTTCTTCGAGGCCCGTGCGGCGGAGAACCCGGAGGCGCTGGCGGTGGTGGCGGGGGAGTCCCGTCTCACCTATGGCGAGGTCAACGCCCGGGCCAACCGCCTGGCGTGGCTGCTCCGTGACGCCGGTGTGGGCCCGGAGGACCTGGTCGGTGTGCACCTGGAGCGTGGCGCCGACCTGATCCCCACCCTGCTCGGTGTGCTCAAGTCGGGCGCGGGTTACCTGCCGCTGGACCCGGCCAACCCGATGGAGCGCCTCGGCTACGTGGTGCGGGACGCCGGCGCGAAGATCGTCGTGACGTCCCCCGAGCTGGCACCCGGGTTGTCCGAAGTGTTCGACGGCCGCCTGATCACGCTCCCTGAGGACGGCTGGACGAACAATCCGCCCAGAAACGCGACGCCGGAGAACGTGATCTACACGATCTACACGTCGGGTTCGACCGGCCGCCCGAAGGGCTGCATGCTCACGCACGCGAATGTCGTGCGCCTGATGGAGGTGTGCCGCACCGAGCTGGGCATCGAGGCCGGCGACGTGTGGTCGCTGGTGCACTCGTTCGCGTTCGACTTCTCGGTGTTCGAGATGTGGGGCGCGCTGATGTACGGCGGCACGGTCGTCGTGGTCCCGCGTTCGATCGCGCGCTCGCCGGAGGACTTCCTCCAGCTCCTGGTGGACGAGAAGGTCACCTTCCTCTCGCAGACCCCGACCGCGTTCCGGTCGCTGACCGCGGTGGCGGACGGCCGTTTCGACGAGCTGTCGCTCAAGTCGGTGGTCTTCGGTGGCGAGAAGCTGGAGATCGCCGAGATCCAGCCGTGGGCCGGCAAGGTCGCGCTGGTCAACATGTACGGCATCACCGAGACCACGGTCCATGTGACGGTTCACGAGTTGACCGCGAAGGATCTGGCGAACCCGTCGGTGAGCCCGGCCGGTGTCGCCCTGCCGGACCTTGCGGTCTACCTGCTCGACCAGGCCGGTCAGCCGGTCCCGGTCGGGGTTCCCGGCGAGATCTACGTCGCCGGTCCCGGCGTTGCCCGGGGCTACCTGGGCCGTGCGTCGCTGACGGCGCAGCGGTTCGTGCCGGACCCGTTCGGCGAGCCCGGCACCCGCATGTACCGCAGTGGCGACCTGGCCCGCTGGACGACCGAGGGCAAGCTCGAATTCCTCGGCCGGGCCGACGACCAGGTCAAGATCCGCGGCTTCCGCATCGAACTCGGCGAGGTCTCCGCCGCACTCTCGGCCTGTGCGGGTGTCCGCGAGGCGGTCACCGTCCTGGTCGGCGACCGGCTGGTCGGCTACCTGGTCACCGAGGGCGACCTGGACCGGGCCGCCGTCCGCGAGGAACTGGCCCGCACCCTGCCCGACTACATGGTCCCGGCCGCCCTGGTCGAGATCGAGACCATCCCGCTCACCGCGAACGGCAAGCTGGACAAGCGGGCCCTGCCCGCCCCGGACGGCGCCCAGCTGCGGAGCGCGGGCGAGTACGTGGCACCCCGCACCCCCGCCGAGGAGGCCGTCGCCGCGGTCTGGCGTGCCGTGCTCGGCGCCGACCGGGTCGGGGTCACCGACAGCTTCTTCGAGCTGGGCGGCGACTCGATGCGGGCGGTGGCGCTGGTCGGCGCCCTGCGCGAGGCCGGCTACCAGGTCAGCGTCCGGGACGTGTTCGAGCACCGGACGGTGGCCCGGCTCGTCGAGTTCGCCGGTGAGACCAGTGCCGACGCCGTCTACCGGCCGGTGCGGCCGTTCGAGCTGATCGACGAGGCGGACCGGGCGCTGCTGCCGGACGGGATCGTCGACGCCTACCCGCTCGGCCAGAACCAGCTCGGCATGGTCATCGAGATGCTGGCCGACGACGGGCAGAACAACTACCACAACGTGTCGGCGTACTGGATCCACGACGACCAGCCGTTCCTGCCGGGCGCGTTCGCCGAGGCCGGGCGGATCGTGCTGGCCCGGCACGACGTCCTGCGCACCTCGATCGAGCTGACCGCGTACTCCCGGCCGATGCAGCTGGTGCACGCCCACGCCGAGATGACCACCGACGTCTGGGACTGCTCCGGGATGACCGCCGAGCAGGTGCGGACCGAGGTGCGGGAGTTCGGTGCCCGCGAGCGCGCCAATCCGTTCGACATGAGCGTCCCGGGCCTGATGCGGTTCCACGCGCACACCACCACCGGTCTCGGCGGCTGGTGGCTCTCGCTGGTCGAGTGCCACCCGATCCTCGAGGGCTGGAGCTACCACTCGCTGCTCATGGAGTTCGTCACCACGTACCTCACGCTGCGGGCCGGGAACAACCCGGAGGAGGTGCAGGCGCCGCCGATCCGGTTCGCCGACGCGATCGCCGGTGAGCTGGCCGCACTGGAGTCGGAGGACGACCGCGCCTACTGGCGGGACCTGGTCCGTTCGCACGCCCCGCTGAGCCTGCCGGCCGGCTGGGGTGACCCGGAGGCGCCGGCGGCCGCCCCGTACAAGACCGGTTTCTCCTGGCGTGACCTGGAGTCCGGGCTGCGCGCGCTGGCCGCCGCGACCGACACGTCGATGAAGGCCGTCATGCTCGCCGCCCACCTCAAGGTGATGAGCCAGCTCACCGAGGAGGAGTCGTTCCACAGCGGCCTGGTCTGCGATGTCCGGCCCGAGGTGACCGGCGCCGACCGGGTGTACGGCATGTTCCTCAACACCCTTCCCTTTCCGTACGCCCGTGGCGCCCGCACCTGGGGTGACCTGGTCCGGGACGTGTTCGCGGCCGAGGTGGACCTGTGGGGCCACCGCCGCTTCCCGCTGCCGGCCGTGCTGCGCGAGTGGCAGGGCAGCGGCCGGATCATGGACGTCTACTTCAACTACCAGGACTTCCGCCAGCTCGACACCGAGGTGGTCGACGCGGCCTCGGGCATGGACGACAGCCCGACCGAGTTCCCGCTGACCGTCGCGTCCCGGGCCGGCTACCTGATCCTGACCGCCAACCGCCGCCACCTGACGACCGCCGCCGCCGACAACCTGGCCGCCATGTACCGGGCCGTGCTCCAGAGCATGGCCGCCGAGGGCACCCGCGGTGACGCGCTGGCCGTCTACCTGTCGCCGGCCGAGCGGGCCGCGCTGGTGGCCCCGCCGGCCGTCCGAGCCGGGACCGATGTGCTGGCGCACGAGCTGTTCGAGGCCCGGGTGGCCGGGCGGCCGGATGCCGTCGCGGTGGTCGCGGGGGACATCGCGCTCACGTACGCCGAGGTCAACGCCCGGGCCAACCGTCTCGCGTGGCTGCTGCGCGACGCCGGGGTGGGCGCTGAGGACCTGGTCGGCGTGCACCTGGAACGCGGCGTGGACCTGGTCCCGACGCTGCTCGGTGTCCTCAAGTCGGGGGCCGGCTACCTGCCGCTGGACCCGGCCAACCCGCTGGAGCGCCTCGGCTACGTGCTGGCGGACGCGGGCGCGGAGATCGTCGTCACCTCGGCCGAGCTGGCGCCCGGACTGGCCGACGTGTTCGACGGCAAGCTGATCTTGGTGGGCGATGAGAACGAGGGCCGGACCGACAACCCGCCGCGGGTGTCCACTCCGGACGGCGTCATCTACACCATCTACACCTCCGGCTCGACCGGCCGGCCCAAGGGCGTGGTGCTCAGCCACCGCAACGTGACCCGGTTGCTGGACACCGCGCAGGAGCACTACTCCTTCGGCAGCTCCGACGTGTGGTCGTTGGCCCACTCGTACGCCTTCGACGTCTCGGTCTTCGAGATGTGGGGCGCCCTGGCCTTCGGCGGCCGCATCGTCGTCGTGCCCCGCTCGGTGGCCCGCTCGCCCGAGGACTTCCTCGACCTTCTGGTCGACCAGCGGGTCACCGTCCTGTCGCAGACGCCGACCGCGTTCCGGTCGATCGTGACGGCGGCCGGCGAGGGCGACGAGCGGATCGACCGCCTCGACCTGCGCGCGGTCATCTTCGCGGGCGAGAAGCTGGAGGTCGCCGAGCTCAAGCCGTGGGTGGACCGGGTCGGCCTGGATCGGGTCGCGCTGGTCAACATGTACGGGATCACCGAGACCACCGTGCACACCACGTACCACCGGCTCGACGAGCTGGACATCGCCGACCCCGGCATGAACCGGGTCGGCGACCCGCTCTCCGACCTCGGCGTCTACCTGCTCGACGCGTCCGGCCACCCGGTGCCGTTCGGTGTCTCCGGCGAGATCTACGTGTCCGGTCCCGGTGTGGCCCGCGGCTACCTGGGCCGCCCGTCGCTCACCGCGCAGCGGTTCGTGCCGGACCCCTACGGCCCGGCCGGCAGCCGCATGTACCGCAGCGGCGACCTGGCCCGCCGCCGCGCCGACGGCACCCTGGAGTTCCTCGGCCGCGCCGACGACCAGGTCAAGATCCGTGGTTTCCGGATCGAGCTGGGCGAGATCTCCGCCGCACTGTCGGCCTGCGACGGCGTCCGCGAGGCCGTCACCGTGCTGGTCGACGGCCGCCTGGTCGGCTACCTGGTCGGTCACGCCCCCGACCCGCGGGCCATCCGCGAGACCCTCGCCCGCACCCTGCCCGAGTACATGGTCCCGGCCGCGTTCGTCGAGATCGACACGATCCCGCTGACCAACAACGGCAAGCTCGACCGCCGCGCGCTTCCCGCGCCCGGCGAGCAGACCTACGACAACGACCGGTACGTCGCCCCGCGCACGCCCGACGAGGAGCGGATGGCGGCGATCTGGGCGCACGCTCTCAAGCTGGAGCGGGTCGGCGCCGAGGACGACTTCTTCGAGTTGGGCGGCGACTCGATCCGGGCGGTCAGCCTGGTCGGCGCGCTCCAGGCGGCCGGCTTCGCGGTCGGCGTGCTGGACGTCTTCGAGCACACCACGGTGGCGGCGCTGTGCGCGTCGGCGACCGGCGACACCGTTCGACCCACCCCGGTACGCGCGGTGGCCCCGTTCGAGCTCATCAGCGACGACGACCGGGCCCGGCTGCCGGAGGGCCTGGACGACGCCTACCCGCTGCTGCGCACGCAGACCGGCATGCTCGTCGAGACGCTCGCCTCCGGGGCGCGGGCCAACTACCACGACTTCACGTCGTTCCTGGTCCGCGACGACGCGCCGTTCGACGCCGGCCTGTTCCGCGAGGCGGTCACCCTGGTCGCCCGGCGGCACGACATCCTGCGTACGTCGGTCGACCTGACCGGCTACAGCGTGCCGATGCAGCTCGTGCACCGCGACGTCACCATCCCGGTGGCCTGCCACGACCTGCGCGACATCGACCCGGCCGAGCTGCGGGGGACGCTGGAGGCATTCGCGGCCGCCGAGCGGGGCGACCCGTTCGACCTGTCGACGCCGCTGCCGCTGCTGCGGATCAACGTGCACGTGCAGACCGGCGACTCGTGGCGGCTGTCGTTCACCAAGAGCCACGCGCTGCTGGAGGGCTGGAGCTACCACCAGCTGCTCAAGGAGCTGGTGGAGGCGCTGCGCGGGCTGCGCGACGGGACCGAGGTCGGCTACGAGGCGCCGCCGGTGCGGTTCGCCGACACGGTCGCGGCCGAGCTGACCTCGCTCGCCTCGGACGCCGACCGCGAGTTCTGGAACGGGCTGGTCGGCGAGTACGAGCCGCTGACCCTGCCGGAGGACTGGCACGGCGACCTGACCGTACCGGCCGAGCGGATCGACGGCGGGTTCTCCTTCTCGGACCTGGAGCCCGGCCTGCGTGAGCTGGCCGCCACGGCCGGCGTCCCGTTCAAGGCGGTGCTGCTCGGCGCCCACCTCAAGGTGCTGAGCCAGCTCACCGGCGCGGAAAGGTTCTTCACCGGCCTGGTCGGGCACGTCCGGCCCGAGGTTCAGGGCTCCGAGCGGCTGATCGGCATGTACATCACCACGCTGCCGCACCCGTCCGCCCGCGACGCCGCCACCTGGGGCGACCTGGTGCGCCGGGTGTTCGACGACGAGGCGGCCGCCTGGCCGCACCGGTCCTACCCGATGCCGGCGATCGCCTCGGCCGGGCAGCGCCTGATCGACACGTTCTTCAGCTACCTGGACTTCCACCTGCTCGACGACGGTGACGTGGTCGACGAGGGCAACGGCATCAACCGGACCGCCATGGAGTTCGGGCTGGCGGTGACCGCGATCGGCGGCGTCCTCGGCCTGCGCAGCAACACCCACCTGCTGTCCCGGGAGAACATCGAACGGATCGCCGGCATGTACCGGGCCGTCCTGGAGGGCATGGCCACCGACGGTACGAGCGGGGACGCGCGGGCCACCTACCTGCCGCCGGCCGAGCGGGCCGCCGTGGTGGTGCCGCCCGTCGCCGGGCCGTTCGAAGAAGGACTGGCGCACGAGTTCTTCGAGGCCCGTGCGGCGGAGAACCCGGAGGCGCTGGCGGTGGTGGCGGGGGAGTCCCGTCTCACCTATGGCGAGGTCAACGCCCGGGCCAACCGCCTGGCGTGGCTGCTCCGTGACGCCGGTGTGGGCCCGGAGGACCTGGTCGGTGTGCACCTGGAGCGTGGCGCCGACCTGATCCCCACCCTGCTCGGTGTGCTCAAGTCGGGCGCGGGTTACCTGCCGCTGGACCCGGCCAACCCGATGGAGCGCCTCGGCTACGTGGTGCGGGACGCCGGCGCGAAGATCGTCGTGACGACTCCCGACCTTGCGCCCGGGTTGTCCGAAGTGTTCAACGGCAAGCTGATCGTGCTGCCTTCCACAGGTCGCGAAGACAACCCGCCGACGGTCGCCACGCCGGACAACGTGATCTACACGATCTACACGTCGGGTTCGACCGGCCGCCCGAAGGGCTGCGTCCTCACCCACGCCAACGTCGTGCGCCTGATGGAGGTGTGCCGCACCGAGCTGGGCGTCCAGAGCGACGACGTCTGGTCGCTGGTGCACTCGTACGCCTTCGACTTCTCGGTGTTCGAGATGTGGGGCGCGCTGATGTACGGCGGCACCGTCGTGGTCGTCCCGAGGTCGGTGGCGCGTTCGCCGGAGGACTTCTTCCAGCTCCTGGTCGACGAGAAGGTCACCGTCCTCTCCCAGACCCCGACCGCCTTCCGCTCGCTGACCCCGTTCGCGGGAGACGAGCGCCTGTCGCTCAAGTCGGTCGTGTTCGGTGGCGAGAAGCTGGAGATCGCCGAGATCCAGCCGTGGGCCGGCAAGGTCGCGCTGGTCAACATGTACGGCATCACCGAGACCACGGTCCATGTGACGGTCCACGAGTTGACCGCGAAGGATCTGGCGAACCCGTCGGTGAGCCCGGCCGGTGTCGCCCTGCCGGACCTTGCGGTCTACCTGCTCGACCAGGCCGGTCAGCCGGTCCCGGTCGGGGTTCCCGGCGAGATCTACGTCGCCGGTCCCGGCGTTGCCCGGGGCTACCTGGGCCGTGCGTCGCTGACGGCGCAGCGGTTCGTGCCGGACCCGTTCGGCGAGCCCGGCACCCGCATGTACCGCAGTGGCGACCTGGCCCGCTGGACGACCGAGGGCAAGCTCGAATTCCTCGGCCGGGCCGACGACCAGGTCAAGATCCGCGGCTTCCGCATCGAACTCGGCGAGATCAGCGCGGCCCTGTCCGCCTGCGACGGCGTCCGTGAGGCGGTCACCGTTCTGGCCGACGGTCGCCTGGTCGGCTACCTGGTTCCGTCCGCCGGCCGCCTGGACACCCGGGCGATCCGCGAGACGATCGCCCGCACGCTGCCCGACTACATGGTCCCGGCCGCCCTGGTCGAGATCGAGACCATCCCGCTCACCGCGAACGGCAAGCTGGACAAGCGGGCCCTGCCCGCCCCGGACGGCGGTCAGCTCCCGGCCGCCACCGGGGTCGCCCCGCGCACCCCGCTGGAGCAGCAGCTCGCGCTGGTCTGGGCGCAGGTGCTGGACCTGCCGCAGGCCGGTGTCGAGGACTCGTTCTTCGACCTGGGCGGCGACTCGATCCGGGCGGTCAGCCTGGTCGGCGCGGTCCGGGCGGCCGGTCACGACATCTCGGTCACCGACGTGTTCGAACGGCGTACCGTCGCCGCGCTCGCCGAGCTGATCGGCAGCCGGACGGCGCCGGCCGAGCCGCACCGGGCCACCGTGCCGTTCGCGCTGATCAGCGAGGCGGACCGGCGGCTCGTGCCGGACGGGGTGGCGGACGCCTACCCGATGCTCCAGGCGCAGGCCGGCATGCTGTTCGAGCTGGAGGCCGGCGAGGTGGCGCACTACCACAGCACCGGCGGCTACAAAGTGATCGACGACGCGCCGTTCGATGTGGACGCGCTGCGGGCCGCGGTCCGTACCGTCTGCGCCCGGCACGAGGCGCTGCGGACGTCGTTCGACCTGTCCACCTACTCGATCCCGCTCCAGCTGGTGCACGAGCGGGCCGAACCGCCGGTCGGCGTGGTCGACCTGCGCGGCCTGGACGACGCGGCGCGCGACGCCGCGCTGAACGACTACGTCACCGGCGAGCAGTCCTGGCCGATCGACCCGGCCGCCGTCCCGCAGCTGCGGATCGGCGCCCTGGTCGCGGACGACGGCTGGTGGCTGGCGCTGTCCCGGTCCCACATGATCACCGAGGGCTGGAGTCAGCACGAGATGCTGATGGAGCTCGTCGACTGCTACCGGGCGCTGCGCGACGGCGCCACCCCGGCGCGGCCGGCCACCCTCGGGGTCCGGTTCGCCGACACGGTCGCCGCCGAGTTGGCCGCGCTGGAGTCCCCGGCGCACCGGGAGTTCTGGCAGGGCGTCGTCGACGACCGGATGCCGTTCCGTCTGCCCGCCTGGGGCGACGCGACCGGGCCGGACGAGGCCTACCAGATCACGGTTCCGGCCATGGACCTGGAAGGGCCGCTGCGTGGGCTCGCCATGAGCTCCCGGACGTCGGTGAAGAGCGTGCTGCTCGCCGCCCACCTCAAGGTGCTCAGCCAGCTCACCAACGAGCCGGCCTTCCATGCCGGGCTGGTCTGCGACACCCGGCTGGAGGTGCTCGGCGCGGACCGGGTGCACGGCATGTTCCTCAACACGCTGCCTTTCCCGTACGACCGGTCGGCCACCACCTGGCGGCAGCTGGTCCGCGCGGTGTTCGACGCCGAGGTGGCCATGTGGCCGCACCGCCGCTACCCGATGGCCGGGGTCTCCCGGCTGGCCGGCGGCACCGGGCGGCTCGTCGACGTCATCTTCAACTACCAGGACTTCCACAACCTGGACGGCGAGCGGATCGACCTGGCCGCGGGCTTCGGCACCGGCACCAACGAGTTCGGGCTGACCGTCACCACCTCCAACGGCGGTCTCACCCTCAAGACCCGTACGTCCGTGCTCTCCCGCGAGCACGCCGACCGCCTCGCCTCGATGTACCGCCAGGTGCTGGAGGCGATGGCCGCCGACCCGGAGGGTGACGCCGGCCGGGTGTTCCTGCCCGCCGACGACACCGCCCGGATCGCCGCCTGGGAGCCGGCCGCCGAGGGCACGGTCACCGATCGCCCGGTGCCGCTTGCCTTCGCCGGGCAGGCCGCCCGTACCCCGGAGGCGGTCGCGGTCCGCGGTGACGGTTTCGAGCTGTCGTTCGCCGAGCTGCTGGGCCGGGCCGGCGCGGTCGCCGCGCGGCTCCGGGACGCGGGCGTGTCCCGCGGTGATCGGGTGGGTGTGCTGGTGGACCGGGGTCCGTGGCTGCACGCCGCGATGCTCGGTACCTGGTTCGCCGGCGCGGCCTATGTGCCGGTCGACCCGGCGTTCCCGGCGGCCCGGATCACGTCGATGCTGGACGGCGCGGCCGCCCTGGTCACCGACGCCGACACCGTGTTCGACGGTCCGGTGGTCCGGGTCGAGGGTCTGGAGCCGGTGGCGTTCGAGCCGGTCGATGTCGACCTTGACGAGCTGGCCTACGTCATCTACACCTCCGGTTCGACCGGTAGGCCGAAGGGCGTCGCGGTCTCCCACCGCGGCCTCGCGAACCACGTCGGCTGGGCGGTGCGCGATCTGGCCGTCGCGGGTTCGAGGACCGGCGGGGGTACGGGCGGAGCCGTCTTCTCCTCGGTGGCCTTCGACCTGGTGGTGCCGAACGTGTGGGCGCCGCTGCTGGCCGGTCAGCCGGTCGAGATGCTCCCGCAGGACCTGGACCTGTCCGAGCTGGGCGCACGCCTGCACTCGGCCGGCCCGTTCGCGTTCCTCAAGCTCACCCCCGGCCACCTGGAGGTGCTCTCCCACCAGCTCACTCCGGAGCGGGTCACCGGCCTGGCCGGCGTGATCGTGGTGGCCGGTGAGGCGCTGCCCGGCACCCTGGCGGGCCGCTACTCCCCGTCCGGCCGGATCGTGAACGAGTACGGCCCCACCGAGGCGAGCGTCGGCACCTGCGTATTCCCGGTGCCGGCCGATCCCGGTGCGGGCGTGGTGCCGATCGGCGCTCCGCTGCCCGGCATGGTGATGCGGGTCCTCGACGAGCGCCTCAACCAGGTGCCGGTCGGCGCCCTGGGCGAGCTGTGCGTCGGCGGAACCGGTGTGGCCCGTGGCTATGTGGACCGTCCCGCCCTGACCGCCCAGAAGTTCGTCCCGGACCCGTACGGTCCGGCCGGCTCCCGGCTCTACCGCTCGGGTGACGTGGTCCGCTGGCGTGGTGACGGGGTGGTCGAGTACCTGGGCCGTTCCGACGACCAGGTCAAGATCCGTGGCTACCGGGTGGAGATCGGCGAGATCGAGGCGGTGCTGAACGAGCACCCCGCGGTCACCGAGGCCCGCGTCCTCCTCGCCGGGGGACGGCTCATCGCGTACCTCGTCGGGTCTTCCGAAGGGGTTGCCGCGTTCTGCGAGCAGCGCCTCCCGGAGTACATGGTCCCGGCCGGGTTCGTCGAGCTGGACGTCATGCCGCTGAACGCCAACGGCAAGGTCGACCGCCGGGCGCTGCCCGAGCCGCCGGCCGCCGGGCCGGAGACCGTCGACGACACCCCGATGACCGCCATCGAGTCGACCGTCGCCGAGGCGTTCCAGCGGGCGCTGGGCGCCGCCCCGATCGGCCGCGGCGACCGGTTCTTCGAGCGGGGCGGCGACTCGATCCGGGCCGTCGCGGTGGTAGGCGCGCTCCGCGGCCACGGCTTCGACCTGACCGTGCGGGACGTCTTCGCCCAGCGCACGGTCGCCGACCTGGCCGCCGTCCTGGCCGGCCGGGGAGCGGGCGTCGCGGCGCCGGCGGTCACCGAGCGGTACGCGCTGATCAGCGCCGCCGACCGGGCCCTGCTCCCGGCCGGAACCGTCGACGCCTACCCGCTGGGCGAGGTCCAGCTCGGCATGGTGGCCGAGTACTTCGCCAGCGGCGAGCGCCGGACCTACCACAACGTGGCCGCCCGGCGGATCACCGACGGCCGGCCGTTCGACGAGGCCGCGTTCCGCCGCGCCGTCGAGGTGATCACCGCCCGGCACGAGAACCTGCGGACGTCGGTGCACCTGACCGGCTACTCGGTGCCGATGCAGATCGTGCACGGGACCGCCGAGGTGCCGGTGCGGGTGGTGGACGCCCGCGGCGCCGACGAGCGGCTGCTCACCGCCGAGGTGGCGGCCGAGCGGGCGAACCCGATGGACTTCCGGTCCGCGCCGCTGATGCGGCTGGCCGCGCTGGTGGAGAACGACACCACCTGGTGGCTGCTGATCACCTGCTCGCACGTGATCACGGACGGCTGGAGCAGCGCCACCTTCGAGATGGAGCTGGCGAACGCGTACCGGGAGATCCGCGACACCGGCGCGCCCGCCGCCTACGAGCCGCCTGCCGTCCGCTACGCGGACGTCATCGCCGGAGAGCTGGCGTCGCTGCGTGATCCGGAGGACGCCGCGTTCTGGCAACGGGTGGTCGAGGAGCACGCGCGGTTCGACGTTCCGGCCGCGTGGGCGGTCACTCCGGGCGACGAGCCGGAGGCGTACGGGGTGAGCGTCCCGATCGACGACCTGGCAACCGATCTGCGGGCCCGCGCGGCCGAGGCCGGTGTCCCGTTCAAGACCCTGCTGCTCGCCGCCCACCTGGAGGTGCTCAGCCGCGTCACCGGCGCGGCGGCCTTCCACACCGGCGTGGTGTTCCACGGGCGGCCCGAGGCGGTCGGCGCCGAGCGGGTGCTCGGCATGCACCTCAACACGCTGCCGTTCCCGCACCGGGCCGGCGCCCGGACCTGGCGTGAGCTGCTCACCCGGGTCCTGGAGCAGGAGACCGAGGTCTGGGGGCACCGGCAGTACCCGCTGTCCCGCATCCAGCGGGATGCGGCCGTCGACGGCCGGCTGATCGACGTGCTCTTCAACTACATCGACTTCCACCAGGTCGACGGCGAGATCGTCGACCAGGGCGTGGCGGTCAACCAGCGGGCCAACGACTTCGGTCTGTCGGTGCACGCGTTCGGCGACCGCCGGATCGGCATCGCCACCGACGGCGTGCTGCTCGCCCCGCGGTACGCGGACCAACTCGCGGCGCAGTACCGGTCGGTTCTGACCGGGATCGCCGCCGGACTCGACGAGGAGGCGACAGTGCTTCACGATGGCGACCCGCTCGCACACGACCCGCTCGCACACGAGCTGTTCGAGGCCCGGGTGGCCGCGGACCCCGATGCTGTCGCGGTCGTGGCGGGCGATGACGAGCTCACGTACGCCGAGGTCAACGCCCGGGCCAACCGTCTCGCGTGGCTGCTGCGCGACGCCGGGGTGGGCCCGGAGGACCTGGTCGGTGTACACCTCGACCGCGGCCTGGACCTGGTCCCGACCCTGCTGGGCGTGCTCAAGTCCGGCGCCGGTTACCTGCCGCTCGACCCGGCCAACCCGGTCGAGCGCCTCGGCTACGTGCTGGCGGACGCGGGCGCGGACATCGTGGTCACCTCGGCCGAGCTGGCGCCCGGACTGGCCGACGTGTTCGACGGGAAGCTGATCATGCCGCCCACTGAGGGCCGGATCGACAACCCGCCGCGGGTGTCCACCCCGGACGGTGTCATCTACACCATCTACACCTCCGGTTCGACCGGCCGGCCCAAGGGCGTGGTGCTCAGCCACCGCAACGTGACCCGGCTGCTCGACACGGCGCAGGAGCACTACTCGTTCGACGAGAGCGACGTGTGGTCGATGGCCCACTCGTACGCCTTCGACGTCTCGGTGTTCGAGATGTGGGGCGCCCTGGCGTTCGGCGGCCGCCTGGTGGTCGTGCCGCGGGACGTGTCCCGCTCGCCGGAGGACTTCCTGAACCTCCTGGTCGACCAGCAGGTCACCGTCCTGTCGCAGACGCCGACCGCGTTCCGGTCGGTGGTCACCGCGGCGGCCGACGGCGACCGGCGGATCAAGCTGCTCAGCCTGCGCGCGGTCATTTTCGCCGGCGAGAAGCTGGAGGTCGCCGAGCTCAAGCCGTGGGTGGACCGGGTCGGCCTGGGCCGGGTGGCGCTGGTCAACATGTACGGGATCACCGAGACCACCGTGCACACCACGTACCACCGGCTCACCAAGCGCGACCTCGCGCCCGGCGCGGGAAATCCGATCGGCCGGCCCCTCTCCGACCTGGAGATGCACCTGCTGGACCCGGACGGCAACCCGGTTCCGCCGGGTGCCACCGGCGAGATCTACGTGTCCGGGCCCGGCGTGGCCCGCGGCTACCTGGGCCGCCCGTCGCTGACCGCGCAGCGGTTCGTGCCGGACCCCTACGGCCCGGCCGGCAGCCGCATGTACCGCAGCGGCGACCTCGCCCAGCAGCGCCCGGACGGCACCTTCGAGTTCTTCGGACGGGCCGACGACCAGGTGAAGATCCGCGGCTTCCGGATCGAGCTCGGCGAGATCAGCGCGGCGATCAGCGGCTGCGACGGGGTCCGCGAGGCGGTCACCGTGCTCGGCGCGGACGGCCGGCTGGTCGGCTACGTGGTGCCGGCCGAGGGGCAGAACCCGGACCCGCGGGCGATCCGGGAGACCATCTCCCGCACCCTGCCCGAGTACATGGTCCCGGCCGCGCTGGTCCCGATCGCCGCCATCCCGCTGACCACCAACGGCAAGCTGGACAAGCGGGCCCTGCCCGCGCCGGAGGCGAGCCAGTGGCGCAGCGGCGGCGAGTACGTCGCCCCGCGCACCCCGCTGGAGGCCTCGGTCTCGCAGATGTGGCAGTCGGTGCTCGGCATCGACCGGGCCGGCGTCACCGACAGCTTCTTCGACATCGGCGGCGACTCGATCCGGGCCGTGGTGCTCATCGGCACGCTGCGCGACCACGGGTACGACGTCGAGGTCAAGGACCTGATGCGGCACCCGGTCCTGGGGGAGCTGTCCGCGCTGCTGGCCCAGCGTGCGGGGGCCGCCGCTCCGGCCGCCCCGGTGCGGCCGTTCAGCCTGATCAGCGAGGACGACCGGGCGCTGCTGCCGGACGGCCTGGACGACGCGTACCCGCTGCTCCAGGCGCAGACCGGCATGCAGGTCGAGATGCTGGTCGGCGGGGAGCACCCGCCGTACCACGTGGTCACCAGCGTCCGGATCCGCGACGGCCGCCCGTTCGACGCGGAGCGGTTCCGGGCCGCCGCGGCCCTGCTCGCGCCCCGCCACGACGTGCTGCGCAGCACCGTCAGCCTGGACGGCTACTCGACGCCGATGCAGCTCGTGTACACCGAGGTGCCGGTGATCGTCCCCGTCGCGGACCTGAGCGGACTCGACGAGGCCGAGACCGCCGCGGAGATCGAGCTGTTCGTTGCCGACGCCGGCCGGCACCCGCTCGACCCGGCCGGGCCGCCGCTGCTGAAACTCGCCGTGCACCGGTTTGCGGACGGCAGCTGGCAGCTCACCGCCATCAACTCGCACGTGGTGCTGGACGGCTGGAGCCGGCGGACGCTGTTCGTCGAGCTGTTCGAGGCGTACCACAACCTGATCGAGGGCCGTCCGGTCGAATGGGCGCCGCCGGCGCTGCGGTTCGCCGACACGGTCGCCGCCGAGCTGGCCGCGCTGGCCTCCGAGCCGGAGCAGGAGTTCTGGCGCTCGCAGGTGGAGAACTGCCCGCGGTTCTCGCTCCCGGCCGGCTGGGGTGTCGCGGACGGCGAGCCGGGCGGCACGATCGTCGTGGACATCCCGTTCGCGGACCTTACGGACGGTCTGCGCACGGTCGCCGCGCGGGCCGGCGCCCCGATGAAGAGCACACTGCTGGCCGCACACCTCAACGTGCTCGGCGGGCTCACCCCGGAGTCGTCGTTCCTGTCCGGGCTCACCCACCACGTACGGCCGGAGTCCTCGGACGCCGACCGGGTGCACGGCATGTTCCTCAACGTGCTGCCGCTGCGCCACGACCGGGGTGCGCGCACCTGGCGGGACCTGGTGGCGGCCACCTTCGCCCGGGAGCGTGAGGTGTGGGAGCACCGGCACTTCCCGATGCCGCAGATCGAGCGCAGCCACGGCGACGGCGGCCGGATGATCGAGGCCTACTTCAGCTACCACGACTTCACCGGGCTGGGCTCCAGCCTGGACGGTGAGGTGGCGGTCGGCGACAGCCTCGGCCACAGCAGCAACGAGTTCGGGCTGTCCATCTCGACCGGCCCGGGACTGCTGCACCTGCGCTGCAACCTCCAGCTCCTGTCCCGCGAGCACGCCTCCCGGCTCGCCTCGATGTACCGCTCGGTGCTGGAGGCGATGGCCGCCGACCCGGAGGGTGACGCCACCCGGGTGTTCCTGCCGGTCGGTGAGGCCGAGACGGTCGCCGGCTGGGAGTCGGCGGCCGAGGGCGCGGTGACCGCCCGTCCGGTGCCGCTCGCCTTCGCCGGGCAGGCCGCCCGTACCCCGGAGGCGGTCGCGGTCCGCGGTGACGGTTTCGAGCTGTCGTTCGCCGAGCTGCTGGGCCGGGCCGGCGCGGTCGCCGCGCGGCTCCGGGACGCGGGCGTGTCCCGCGGTGATCGGGTGGGTGTGCTGGTGGACCGGGGTCCGTGGCTGCACGCCGCGATGCTCGGTACCTGGTTCGCCGGCGCGGCCTACGTGCCGGTCGACCCGGGCTTCCCGGCGGCTCGCGTGGAGTCGATGCTGGACGGCGCTGCCGCCCTGGTGACCGATTCCGATCGGTCTGTCGACGGTCCGACGGTCCGGGTCGAGGGCCTGGAGCCGGTGGCGTTCGAGCCGGTCGATGTCGACCCCGACGAGCTGGCCTACGTCATCTACACCTCCGGTTCGACCGGTAGGCCGAAGGGCGTCGCGGTCTCCCACCGCGGCCTCGCGAACCACGTCGGCTGGGCGGTCCGGGACCTCGCGGTGGCCGGCTCCCTGATCGGCGGCGGCACCGGTGGCGCGGTCTTCTCCTCGGTCGCGTTCGACCTGGTGGTGCCGAACGTGTGGGCGCCGCTGCTGGCCGGTCAGCCGGTCGAGATGCTCCCGCAGGACCTGGACCTGTCCGAGCTGGGCGCACGCCTGCACTCGGCCGGCCCGTTCGCGTTCCTCAAGCTCACCCCCGGCCACCTGGAGGTGCTCTCCCACCAGCTCACTCCCGAGCGGGTCACCGGCCTGGCCGGCGTGATCGTGGTGGCCGGTGAGGCGCTGCCCGGAACCCTGGCCGGTCGCTACTCCCCGTCCGGCCGGATCGTGAACGAGTACGGCCCCACCGAGGCCAGCGTCGGCACCTGCATCCACCGGGTGCCCGCCGATCCCGGCTCCGGCGTGGTGCCGATCGGCGCCCCGCTGCCCGGCATGGTGATGCGGGTCCTCGACGAGCGCCTCAACCGGGTCCCGGTCGGGGCGGTGGGCGAGCTGTTCGTCGGCGGCGAGGGCGTGGCCCGGGGCTACCTGGACCGTCCCACGCTGACCGCGTCCCGGTTCGTGCCGGACCCGTTCGGTCCGGCCGGCTCCCGGCTCTACCGCTCGGGTGACGTGGTCCGCTGGCGTGGTGACGGGGTGGTCGAGTACCTGGGCCGTTCCGACGACCAGGTCAAGATCCGTGGCTACCGGGTGGAGATCGGCGAGATCGAGGCGGTGCTGAACGAGCACCCCGCGGTCACCGAGGCCCGGGTGCTGCTGGTCGACGACCGGCTGACCGCGTACGTGGTCGGCTCCGCCGCCGGTCTGCGGGCGTTGTGCGACGAGCGGCTGCCCGACTACATGGTCCCGGCCGCGTTCGTCGAGCTGGACGTCATGCCGCTGAACGCCAACGGCAAGCTGGACCGGCGCGCCCTGCCCGAGCACACGTTGTCGATGGACGACTTCGAGCCGCCGGTCACCGAGACCGAGCGCGGCCTCGCCGAGGTCTTCACCGAGCTGCTCGGCGTCGAGCGGGTCGGCCGTGGCGACGGCTTCCTCGCGCTCGGCGGCCACTCCATCCTGGTGATCAAGGCGGTCGCGACCGCCCAGCGCCGGGGGCTCCCGCTGTCGCTGTTCATGATGTACCAGCACCGGACCCTGGCCGCGCTGGGCGAGGCGGTCGACGAGCAGATCGCGACCGAGGCCGCCGCCAAGGCCGCGCCGCAGGTGGCCGCGCCCGGCCTGGTGTCCCGCCAGGAGTGGCGCGACGCCATGGAACGGCACCACGTGCCGGGCCTGAGCGTGGCCGTCATCGCCGGCGGCGAACTGGTCGAGGTGGAGACGTTCGGCCAGGCCTCGGCGGGTGTCCCGGTCACCGGGCGGACACCGTTCCAGGCCGGCTCGCTGAGCAAGCACCTCACCGCGCTGGCCGTGCTGCGGCTGGTCGACGAGGGCCGGCTCGACCTCGACGAGGACGTGAACCGTTACCTGACCGGCTGGCAGGTCCCCGCCGGAGACGGTCCGGTCACGCTGCGGCAGCTGCTGGCGCACCGCTCCGGCCTGTCGTCCACCCCGGGCGGCGGCTTCCTCCCGGGCGGCCCGGTGCCCTCGCTGACCGAAATGCTCGACGGGGTCACCCGGATCGAGGCGGCCGGCGCCGGATTCCGCAAGGCCAACGTCCACTACGTGGTGGTGCAGCAGATCCTGGGCGACGTCACCGGGGAGCCGTTCGACGGGCTCATGCGCCGTCTGGTGCTGGACCCGCTGAACATGGTGGACAGCGGCTTCGGCCAGGACCACCCGGCCCGGTCGGCCGGCCCGGTCGCCCACGGCCACGACCGTGACGGGGAGCCGATCGAGGGCGGCTGGCGGGTCCGCCCGGACGCCGCCGCGGCCGGCCTCTGGTCCACGCCGGCCGACCTGGCCCGGGTGGCGATCGAGCTGCGACGGTCCGCACTGGGCCGCCCGCGGGCCCTGCTCCGGCGGGACACCGCGGCCCTGATGCTCACCCCCTACGAGGACAGCCTGTACGGGCTCGGCACGGTCGTCGACTCCAGCGCCGGGACCGAGTTCGGTCACGGCGGCACGCCGACCGGCTACCACGGGCTGTCGGTGATCGCGCTCAGGTCCGGTGACGGGCTCTGCGTGATGACCAACGGCGACGCGGGTGAGCAGGTCGTCAAGACCGTCGCCGCCCGGCTGCGCTCCCGATAGTCCACCGTCCACGGCCGGCCGGCTCGCCCATCGAGCCGGCCGGCCATTCCCATTTCCGGAGCTTGCCAATGACCGCGACCTCGCACATCACACCGGGCGCCGAGGCGCCGGCCCCGGTGCCGCCACTGCGCCGTAACCGGGACTTCCGGATGCTCTGGGTGGGCGCCGGCGCCTCGCTGCTCGGGACCCGGGTGGCGGTCGCCGCGTACCCCCTGATGATCCTGTGGGGTGGCGGCACGCCGGCCGACGCCGCGCTGGTGGCGTTCGCGACCCTGCTGCCGCAACTGCTGTTCGTGCTGCCGGCCGGCGCGCTCGTCGACCGGTGGAACCGCCGCCGGGCCATGCTGATCTGTGATGCCGTGGGGTTCTCCGGCATGGCGAGCCTGGTGGTGGCGCTGCTGTTCGGTGAGGTGTGGCTGCCGCACGTCATGCTGGTCGCCTTCCTGGACGGCACCGCCGTGATCGTCTACCGGCTGGCCGAGCGCGCCTCGGTACGCCACGTCGTGCACCCCACGCACCTGGGCGCCGCACTGTCCCAGAACGAGGCCCGCGGCCAGTCCACCGGCCTCATCGGGCAGCCCGCCGGAACCGCCCTGTACTCCTTGTCCCGGTGGCTGCCGTTCGCCTTCGCCACCGTCACCCACCTGGTCGCCTTCATGACGCTGCTGACCGTGCGCCGCGACCTCCAGGACGAGCGGGTCAAGCCACGGCGGATGCTGACCGCCGAGATCGCCGAGGGGTTCGCCTGGGTGTGGCGGCACCGGTTCATGCGGTCGGCGATCCTGCTGGTCGGCGGCAGCAACCTGGCGTTCCAGGTGATCAACCTGACCCTCGTGCTGATCATCCGGGAGGGCGGGCATCCGCCGTACATGGTCGGTCTGCTCGGTCTGCTCGGCGGCCTGGGCGGGCTGCTCGGCGCGCTGGGCGCCGCCCGGGTGATGCGGCGGGTGCCGGTCCAGGCCATCCTGATCGGCGTCCTGGGGCTGTGGGCCGTCCTGATCGCCCTGGTCGCCGTCACCACCCTTCCGGCCGGACTGGGCGCGCTGATGGGCGGCATGGCGGCGCTGGGCGCGCTGCTCAACGTGGCCGCCGCGACCTACCAGATCCGGGTCACCCCGGACGTCATGCAGGGCCGGGTGACTAGTGTGTTCGCGCTGATCGGATCGGGTCTGAACTCGGTCGGCGCGCTGCTCGGCGGGGTCCTGCTGAGCGCCGCCGGTACGTCCCGGGCCGCTCTGATCACGGCCGCCGGCATGGCTGTGCTGGCCCTCCTGGCGCTCTGTGTGCCGTCGATCCGCCGCCCACCCGTCGAGTGAGACAAACACATGTCAGTTTTCTTTGACAGGTGCCAGGCCCTCCTGTAAGTTTTTTCTTACACATGAAGTGCCCTGCTGATAGGGGTCCCCCTAGAACCCGTTTGATCACCCCGGACGGGGCCGGTCCGCCCGAAAAATCCACTTAGGATCACTTCGAGGCAAGCCGGGCCGGGGGTCCAGATCACGTCAGCAGGCCGCGAGAAGGGGATGGCCACATGAGCTACGGCAACGACCTCACCAGCGTGTTGGCAGTGGTGGGAATCGTCCTGGTCCTGGTCCTGATCATCACTCAGGTCGCCGCCACCTGGCGGGCCCGCATCGTCGCCCAGCGGGACGACGACCACTACCGCGAGCTCAGTCAGCGGTACGCCGAGCTGGTCCTCGAGCACGACGAGCTGCGGCGGCGGGTGGCCGGCGAACTCACCGGCGTACGCGAGTCGGTGGTCTCGATGGAGCAGATGATGCGCGAGCTGAAGTGAAACCCCTCCCCCCTCTCAGCTGATCCAGGAAGGACAGTCATGTCACGGAAGGCGTCGTCGACGACGGCGAAGGGTCCCCTGTTGGAGCGGATGGTGGGCTGGTCCGCCCGCCATCCCAAGAAGGTCATCGTGGGCTGGATCCTCCTGGTCGCCGTGGCGGTGCTGCTCGGCGACGCGGCGGGATCGGGCGCCAAGACCACCGACGCCGGTGAGGCCGGTCGCGCTCAGAGCATGATCCGCGAGCAGAAGGTCACCTCGTCGTACACCGAGAACGTGCTCATCGAGGCGCCGGGCCGGGACAAGCCGTTCCTCGGCAGCGCCGAGCTGGAGAGCACCGCCAAGGACCTGAGCGACCGGATCAGGGCGCTGCCCGGTGCCACCACCGAGATCGTGACGCCGCTCGACAACGAGCGGACGCGCGCTGTGCTGGTCTCCGAGGACGGGAAGTCCGGCCTGGTCAGCTTCACCATCCCGGGCCCCGGGGCGGAGGCGGACAAGCACTTCGCGAAGATCCGGACCGAGGTCGAGGCGGTCCAGGCCGCGCACCCGGACGCCCGCGTCGCGATGGCCGGTGACATCTCATTGACCTCCGCGGTCGACAAGGCCGCCGACGAGGACCTGGCCCAGGCCGAGCTGCTCTCCCTGCCGGTCACCCTGATCATCCTGGTGGTCGTCTTCGGCGCGCTGATCGCCGCCGCCGTCCCGCTGTTCCTCGCCGCCACCGCGGTGCTCGCCGGTCTCGGCGTCCTCGGCCTGGTCGGCACGGTCATCCCGGCCAACAGCACGGTGTCGTCGGTGGTGCTGCTGATCGGCATGGCGGTCGGCGTCGACTACTCGCTGTTCTACCTCCGCCGTGAGCGGGAGGAACGGGCCGCCGGTAAGGACGCGGCCGAAGCACTCAAGATCAGCGCCCGGACCTCGGGGCACGCCGTGGTCGTCTCCGGCATCACCGTGGTGCTGTCGCTGGCCGGCCTCTTCCTGGCCCAGATCGACACGTTCAACGGCATGGCCATCGGCACGATCATCGTGGTGAGCCTGGCGGTGCTCGGTTCGGTCACCGTGCTGCCGGCGATGCTCAGCCTGCTCGGCCGGCGGGTCGACGCGCTCCGGCTGCCGTTCCTCGGCCGTTCCAGGACCACGGCGACCACCTCCCGCGGCTGGTCGGCGATCGCCGGCGGCGTGACCCGCCACCCGGTCGTCTTCGGCGGCATCGCCCTGATCGCGCTGGTGGCGCTCGCCCTCCCGGCCTTCGGCATGAAGCTCAGCGAGCCCGGGCAGCTCGACTCGCTGCCGCGCAGCATCCCGGCGGTCGACGCCGGTGTCCGGCTCCAGCAGGCGTTCCCCGGCGGCGCCGACCCGGCGCAGGTGGTGGTCCGGGGCGCCGGCGCCACCACCGGCGCGGCCGACCAGGCCGTCGAGGAGCTGCGCCGGCAGGCGGCCACGAGCGACCTGCTCGGCGACCAGATCTCGGCCAACCCGGTCGGGGACGTGCTGAGCATCAAGGTCCCGCTCGCCGGCGGCGGCACCGACGACACCTCGGTCGAGGCGCTGCGCACCCTGCGCGAGGACGTGCTGCCGCAGGCGTTCGCGAACACCTCCGGCCTGGAGTACGCGGTGGGCGGCCGCACCGCCGGCCTGCACGACTTCGCCACGGTGCTGGAGACGCGGACGATCTGGGTGATCGGCTTCGTCCTGGTCCTGTCGTTCATCGTGCTGGTCGTCGCGTTCCGGGCGCCGCTGGTCGCCGCGGTGTCGATGGTGCTCAACCTGCTCGCGATCGGCGCGGCGATCGGCATCGTGGTCCTCGGCTTCCAGAACGGCAACCTCGCCGGGCTGCTCGGCTTCTCCTCCTTCGGCGGAGTCGTCAACTGGCTGCCACTGTTCATGTTCGTGATCCTCTTCGGACTGAGCATGGACTACCACGTCTTCATCCTGAGCCGGGTCCGGGAGCGCTGGGCCCGCGGCGAGTCCGCCAAGGACGCGGTCGTCCACGGCGTCGGCAGCAGCGCCGGCGTGGTGACCAGCGCGGCGGTCGTCATGATCGCGGTCTTCGCGATCTTCGCGACGCTCTCCGGCATCGAGTACAAGATGCTCGGCGTCGGCATGGCGGTCGCCATCCTGATCGACGCGACGATCGTCCGGGGCGTGCTGCTCCCCGCATCGCTGTCGCTGCTCGGAGACCGGGCCTGGGCCCTGCGCGGCCGGCCCGCCCCGGTCGCCGAGCCCGAGCCGACCACAGAGAACACGATCGAGCCCGGCGAGGACGTCAAGGTCCTCAGCCAGGTGGGCGCCACCGAGGAAGGAACCCGATGAAGATGACCAAGGCAGGCGTGAGCACGCTGGCGATCGCGATGTGCGCGCTGCTGGCGGCCGGGTGCGACCCGAACGCGAGCGGATCCGACCAGAGCGCCGGGAACACGTACGACATCAGCGACAAGGTGAGCACCATCTCGCTGGACGCCCGCGGCGGCAACGTCACCCTCACCGCCTCGGACACCTCCTCGGTGAAGGTCACCGAGGACCTGAACTACTCGGACACCAAGCCGGAGACCTCGCACAGCGTCGACGGCGACACGCTCAAGCTGGTCGACGAGGGCTGCGGCGGCGACAACTGCCACGTCAACTACAAGATCGAGCTGCCCAAGGGCACGGTCGTGCAGATCAAGACCGCGGGTGGCGACATCACCGGCAACGGCCTCGGCGCGAACGCCACGGTCGACACGTCGGGCGGTGACGTCAAGCTGGAGTACTCCACGGCGGCGACCCTGGTCGACGCGACGAGCGCGGGCGGCAACGTCACGATCAAGGTGCCGGCCGGGCCGTACGAGGTGGACGCCAAGACCGACGGCGGCAACCGCGAGGTGTCGGTGCAGGAGGTCCCCGGCTCGGCGAACAAGATCAAGGCGAAGTCCGGCGGCGGCAACGTCACCGTGACCAGCTGACCGGGCGAAACACAATAAATATAGATAGGCGAGGCACAGTGTGGTCCCGGACGGTCGTCGCCGTCCGGGACCCGGCCGTTCCGGCCACGAGCAGAGAGTCTGCACGCCATGACTGTTGCCAAGCACGTAGCGGCGCGTGACTGCTTCCGGGTGATAGCGCCTCGGCCCGCCGCACGGTTGACCCTCTTCTGTTTCCCGCACGCGGGTGGCGCCGCCAGCTCGTTCCATCAGCTGGCCACGCTGCTCCCGCCCGACATCGAGCTGGTCGCGGTGCAGTACCCGGGCCGGCAGGACCGGTACGGCGAGCCGATGCCCCGTACCCTCGCCGAGCTGGTCGACGAGATCACCGGCGCCATGCTGGAGCGCCTCGACCGCCCGGCCGCCTTCTTCGGCCACAGCATGGGCGCCACGGTCGCCTTCGAGACGGCCCGCCGCCTGCGCTCCCGGCGGCCGAACGCGCTGCGGCGCCTGTTCGCCTCCGCCCGCCGGGCCCCGCACCACGACAACAGCAAGGCCCTGACCTTCCCGGACGACGCGTCGGTGCTGCGCTACGTCGACTCGCTCGGCGGCGCGGGCGCCCAGCTGCTCGCCGACGCCGAGCTGCGGGAGCTGGCCATGCCGATCCTGCGCGGTGACTTCCGGCTGATCGCGGATTACCGGTACGCCCCGGGCGCCCCGCTGACCTGCCCGATCACCGCCATCGCCGGGGACATCGACGCGTCCTTCACGGTCGACCACGCCACCGAGTGGGCCCGGCACACGGTCGCCGGATGCGAGGTCCGCGCCGTCCAGGGCGGCCACTTCTACACCGAGACCGCGCCGGGCGCGCTGGCGCGGCTGATCACCGAGAAGCTCGCCGCGGAGGTTTCGGCATGAGTGTCAACCCGTTCGACGACACCGAGGCCCGGTTCCTGGTGCTCACCAATGAGCACGACCAGCACTCGCTGTGGCCGGCCACGGTCACCGTGCCGGCGGGCTGGAGCGTCGCGCTCGCCGAGTCCGCGCGCGAGGAGTGCGTCCGCTATGTGGAGCGCAACTGGACCGATCTGCGCCCGCGGGAGGCCTCGCCAATGAGCGAGCTCGCGAGCGAATCATCGAGCTCAGCATCCCTCGCATGCCGACACCGGAGCGAAGCGGAGGTGGCGGCATGAGCGCGGCCAAGCTTCCCGACGGCATCGAGTCGGCGCTGCCGCTCACCCCGCTCCAGGAGGGCCTTCTGCTGCACGCGGTCCAGGAGCAGGACGACGGGGCCGGGGTCGACGTCTACGCCACCCAGCTGCGGCTCGACCTCGACGGCGACCTCGACCCGGCCCGCCTGCGGTCGGCCGCCGACCGGCTGATCGCCCGGCACGGCGCGCTGCGCGCGGCCTTCCACCATCGTGGGCTCAAACGGCCGGTGCAGCTCATCCACCGCGAGGTGCCGGCGGCCTGGAGCGAGCACGACCTGACCGGTACGCCCACCGCGTCCCGCGAGGACGAGGCCGCCCGGATCGCCGGAGCCGAGCGGGCGGCCGGGTTCTCCCCGCACCGGCCGCCGCTGCTGCGGTTCGCCCTGCTCCGCCTCGCCCCCGGCCGCCACCGGCTGGTCCTCACCGTGCACCACCTGCTGTGGGACGGCTGGTCGGTGCCGGTGGCGCTGGGCGAGCTGTTCACCCTCTACGCCGGGCGGGACGCGACGCTGCCGCCGGCGCCCCAGTTCCGCGACTTCCTGGCCTGGCTGCGCGCCCGGCCCATCGAGCCCGCCGAACAGGCGTGGACCGGGGCGCTCGCCGGCCTCGAGACGCCTACCCGGTACGCGCCGCAGGCCGCCGAGCTGCCCGCGATCATGCAGCACGAGGTCCGTGCCGTGCTGCCCGCGGAGATCGCCGACCGCCTGGCCGAGCAGGGCCGCCGTTACGGCTGGACCCTGAGCACCGTGATCCAGTTCGGCTGGGGCGTGCTGCTGTCCCGGGTGCTGGACTCGGGCGACGTGGTGTTCGGCACCACCGTCTCCGGCCGCCCACCGCTGCTGCCCGGCAGCGACCGGATCGTCGGCCTGCTGCTGAACACGGTGCCGGTCCGCCTGCGCCCGGAGGCGGGGGAGACCGCCGCGAGCTGCCTGGCCCGGCTCCAGACCACCCAGGCGGAGCTGATCGAGCACCACCACACCCCGCTCGCCGCCATCCAGCGGGCCGCCGGGCATCCGGCGCTGTTCGACACGACGACGGTGTTCCAGAACTTCCCGCTCGACCACGAGGCGGTCACCGCGCCGCTGACCGCGGCCGGCGTACGCGTCACCGGCTACCGGATCGAGGACAGCACCCACTACCCGCTGCGCCTGGCGGTCACCGCGGGCGACGGGCTGGAGATGCGGCTCGGCCACCGCCCGGACGTGGTCCCGGCGGACGAGGCGGCGGCCCTGCTGGACCGGCTCGCCCGGCTGCTGACCGCGGTCGCCGCGAACCCGGACGTCGCCGTCGACGACCTCGATCCGCTCAGTGCCGGGGAGCGCGCCGACGTCCTGTACCGGTGGAACGACACCGCGGCGGAGGTGCCCGGCGGCACGCTGATCTCCCGGTTCGAGGAGCAGGCGGACCGGACCCCGGATGCCGTCGCCCTGCGTTTCGAGGGCGCGGCTCTCACGTACCGTGAACTGGATGAGCGGGCGAATCGCCTGGCCCGGCGGCTGATCGCCGAGGGCGCCGCGACCGGTCGCCTGGTCGGTGTCGCCCTGCCCCGCTCGTTCGACCTGGTCGTGGCGCTGTACGCGGTGCTCAAGACGGGCGCCGCCTACCTGCCGATCGACCCCGACTACCCGCCCGCCCGGATCGCCCAGATGATCGAGGACGGCGACCCGGTCTGTGTCCTGACCGAGGACACCACGTTCGACCTGACCGGGGTTCCCGCCCACCGGCTCACCACGGCCGAGCGGCGCCCCGCCGGCCCGGACGACACCGCGTACGTCATCTTCACCTCCGGATCGACCGGCCGCCCGAAGGGTGTGGCCGTCCCGCACCGCGGCATCGTCAACCGTCTCGTGTGGATGCAGGAGCGGTACGGTCTGCGCCCCGGCGAGCCGGTCGCGCAGAAGACGCCGGCCGGTTTCGACGTGTCGGTGTGGGAGTTCTTCTGGCCCTGCCTGGTCGGCGCGACCCTGGTCATCGCCCGTCCGGAGGGGCACCGCGACCCGGCCTACCTGGCCGCGCTGATCCGCGACGAGCGGATCACCACGGTGCACTTCGTGCCGTCGATGCTCGGCGAGTTCCTCCGGGAGCCGGCCGCCGCCGGCTGCACCGGGCTGCGCCGGGTGATCTGTAGCGGCGAGGCCCTGCCGGTCGACCTGGAACGCCGGTTCGCCGAGCTGCTGCCCGGGGTGGAGCTGCACAACCTGTACGGCCCCACCGAGGCGTCGGTCGACGTGACCGCCTGGGAGTGCCGTCCCGAAGCGGGCGCGGTGACCGTGCCGATCGGCTCGCCGATCACCAACATCCAGGTGTACGCCCTGGACCGCCGCCTGCGCCCGGTCCCGCCCGGTGTGGTCGGCGAGCTGTACCTGGCCGGGGTGGGCCTGGCGCACGGCTATCTGGGCCGGGCCGGGCTCACCGCGGAACGGTTCGTGGCCTGCCCGTACGGCCTGCCGGGCGAGCGCATGTACCGCACCGGCGACCTGGTCCGCTGGCGTCCCGACGGCGCCCTGGAGTACCTGGGCCGCAGCGACCACCAGGTCAAACTGCACGGGCAGCGGATCGAGCCGGGCGAGATCGAGGCCGCGTTCGCCGCCTGCCCGGACGTCTCGCAGTCGCTGGTGCTGGTCCGCGAGGACCGTCCCGGCGTGCAGCGGCTGGTGGCCTACGTGATCGGAGAGCCGGGAACCGCCCCGGATCCGGCCGGCCTGCTGGAGTCGGTGGCCGGAACGCTGCCCGCGCACATGGTCCCGGCCTCGCTGGTGCTGCTGGACGCGTTCCCGGTAACCCCGAACGGCAAGGTCGACCGCGACGCGCTGCCCGCCCCGGAGACGCCCGTCCTCGGGCGTACCGGGGGTGACGAGCCGCGGTCGGCGGCCGAGGCGGCGTTCGCCGACGCCTTCGCCGCGGTGCTGGGCCAGGAGCGGGCCGGCGTCTCGGACAGCTTCTTCGACCTGGGCGGCGACAGCATCCTCGCGATGCGGGTGGTGTCGCTGGCCCGGCAGGCCGGCTGGATCGTCACGGCCAAGGACGTGTTCCGGCTGCGTACGGCGGCCGCGCTGGCCGCGGTCGCCCGGCCCGCCGACGCGGTCATCGTGGAGAGCGCGGACGCCGCGATCGGCCGCGCGCCCCTGCCGCCGCTCGGGTCGTCGCTGGTGGCCCGGGGCGGTGAGTTCCGTGGCTTCCACCAGGCCGTCGTGGTCGAGACACCGGCCGGGCTGGACGACGCCACGCTCGCCGCCGCGCTGCGCGACGTCGTGCGTCACCACCCGGTGCTGCGGGCGCGTCTGCTGCCCGGGAACGACGGCTTCGAGATCCCGCCGCCCGGCGACGACGCGGAGATCCTGCTGCCCGCGCCGGGGGAGGAGACGTCGGCACACGACGCGGCCGAGTTCGCCGCCCGCCGTCTCGACCCCGTTCAAGGTCAAAACCTTCTGGGCGTACGGGTGAGCGCCGGCCGCCTCGTGCTCTGCGCGCATCACCTGGTCGTCGACGCCGTCTCCTGGCAGGTGCTGCTGCCCGACCTGGCCGCCGCGGCCGCCGCCCGCACCGGGGGCGGGTCACCCACCCTGGACCCGGTGCCGGTCTCCTACCGCACCTGGGCCGTCGGCCAGGCGGCCGGCGACGTGCGGAGCACCACCTACGGTGTGGCCGGCGACGCCCGGCACGACGAGATCACCGTGCCCGCCGACGTGGTCGAGCGGCTCGAACGGGTGGCGGAGAAGTTCCACGCCCGGCTCGACGACCTGCTGATCACCGCGCTGTCCCGGGCCCTGCCCGGACCCGGCGGGCCGATCGACGTGGAGGGGCACGGCCGCGACACGGACGCCGACCTGTCCCGTACGGTCGGCTGGCTGACCAGCGTGCGCCCGGTCCTCGCGGAGGGTGCGGGCGCCGACCGGCGGGCCGCCCTGATGCGGGTGAAGGAGCAGGTGCGGTCCGGCGCCGCCACCGGTCCGGCGGCGGTGCTGTTCAACTACCTCGGCGCCGTCGGCGGGGCTGTCCCCGGCGCGTGGCCGCTGGTCACCACCGAGGCACTGCCCTCCGGCACCGACCCGGGCATGCCGCTGGGCTACCGCACCGAGGTGCACGTCCAGGCGCGCCCGGGGGAGCGGGGGACCACCCTGCGCGCCCGGTGGATCACTGCGGCCGGGTACCGGGTGCCCGCCGAGCGGTGGCGCGACGAGCTGACCGGCCTGGCCGCACTGGCCGACCCGGCGGTACCGGGCGGGCGTACCCCCTCCGACCTGCCGCTGGCCGGGTTGTCCCAGGCGGAGGTCACGGCGCTGGAGTCCCGCGTACCGGATCTCGCCGACGTCCTCGCGCTGAGCCCGCTCCAGGAGGGTTTCCTGTTCCACGCCGCGGAGGCGCGCGACGGCGGCACCGACGTCTACACCACGCAGGTGCGGCTCGACCTCACCGGGAACGTGGACCCGGCCCGGATCCGGGCGGCCGGTCAGGCGCTGATCGACCGGCACTCGGCCCTGCGTACCGGCTTCCACCAGCTCGACAGCGGCGCCGCGGTCCAGGTCGTCCGGCCCGCCGGGGTGCTGCCGTGGCGGGAGACCGACCTCGGCGTGCTGCCCGCCGAGGAGCGGGAGGCCGCGGCCGACCGGCTGGCCGCCGCCGAGCGCGGCGGCTTCGACCCGGACTCGCCGCCGCTGCTGCGGCTGGCCCTGATGCGGCTCGGCCCGGACGCGTGGCGGCTGGCGGTCACCGGCCATCACATCGCGCTCGACGGCTGGTCGATGCCGATCCTGGTGGACGAGTTGCGCCGGTTGTGGACCGACCCGGAGGCGTACGCGCACACCGTCGCGCCCGCCCATCGCGCGCACGCCGAGTGGCTGTCCACCCGGGACACCGGCGTGGCCGAACGGGCCTGGGCCGGGAACCTGCACGGACTGCCCGGCCCGTTGCTCGTCGCCCCGGAGACCCCGGGCGCGGCGGTCACCGCTCAGCGGCAGACCATGCGGGAACTGCCCGGCACGGTCGTCCGCCGGCTGCTCGACACGGTCCACCCGCTGGGCGTCACGCTCAACACCGCGGTCGAGTTCGCCTGGGGTCTGGTGCTGGCCCGGATCACCGGCCGGGAGGACGTGGTGTTCGGCACCACAGTCTCCGGCCGCCCGGCCGACCTGCCCGGCGCCGACCGGATGATCGGCCTGTTCGTGAACACCGTGCCGGTGCGGGTGCGGCTCGACTCCGGACGGACCGTCGGGCAGGCGCTGACGGCGTTCCAGGACGAGCAGACCGAACTGCTCGACCACCAGCACCTCGGGCTGGGCCGGATCCACCGGCTGACCAACTGCACCCAGCTCTTCGACACCACGACGATGCTGGTCAACTACCCCTTCGACGTGGAGTCACTGGCCGATGAGGACGGCGCCGGCATCCGGGTCACCGGGCTCGGTCTGGACGACGCCACGCACTATCCGCTGCGCCTGGTCGCGGTGCCCGGCCCGGACGACGGGCTCACCGTACGTCTCGGCTACCGGCCCGATCTGGTCACGCTCGCCGAGACCGAGGCGCACCTGGACCGGATGATGCTGGCGCTGGAGACCCTGGCCGACGGCCTGGATCGGCCGGTGCGCGAGATCGACCTGCTCAGCGCGGCGGAGCGGGATACGGTCGTGGCGCAGTGGGGAGGCTACTGATCACGTGACAGAATTTGCTGACACCTGTCATGACTTGTTGACACCTCTCCGCGCGTGTGAAAGGCTCTCCATGCGCCGGAAATGAGGTTCACGCGGATGGATGTCACAGGGGATGACCTGCTGAAAATGCTGACGGCGCTGAGCAATCAGCACCGTCTCAGGATCGTGGGGCTGCTCTCCGTCGAGCGTGACTATGTCAGCCGGTTGGCGGGGCGCCTGGGCATGAGCCGGCCGCTCCTGCACATGCACCTCGCCCGGCTGGAGGCCGCGGGTCTCATCGAGGGGAGCCTCGAGCTGTCCGCGGATGGCAAGGCGATGAAGTTCTTCGAGGTCACACCGTTCGCGCTGCATCTGACACCGGAGTCGGTGGCGGAGGCGGTGAAGACGCTGAGTGACGACCGGCGCGGCGATGGCGACGAGAAGTGAAGGCGATGGTGAGTGCGTTGGGTTCCACGAGCGACGACTGGGTGGGCGTGCTGGCTGCCGCCGGGATCTTCGCGGTGCTCATCGTGATCGTGTGGCAGGTCGCCGCCACCTGGCGGGCGCGCCTGGCCGCGGCCCGGGAGAAGCAGTACCAGGAGCTCGCCGAGAAATGCGCCCGGCTGCTGGAGGAAAATGCCGAGTTGCAGCGGCGGACCGTCGCCGAGCTCCTGCAGGTGCGGGAGGCCACCTCGGCGATGGAGAAGATGATGCGCGAGGTCGGGTGACACCAGAAATATAGGCCTCATCGACACAGTGGAGCCCTGCGATTCCCCCGTATCCAGGGCTCCACTGTCGTGAGATGAGAGACCTATGCAGCTACCTTTGTCAGCCGGGCAGATGGGCATCTGGCTCGGGCACGAACTCGACCCGACCGGGCACGCCTACAACATCGCCGAGTTAACCGAGGTGGACGGCGAGCTGGACCAGGACGCCTTCGAACAGGCCTGGTCCCGCGTCCTGGAGGAGGCGCCCACCTTCAAGGCGATCGCGGTCCGCCGCGACGACCAGGGCGAACTCCGCCTGATCATCAACGACGCGCGTGCCGGGATCAGCCGCGTCGACCTGCGCGCCGCACCGGACCCGGAGGCCGCCGCCCGGCGGTTCGTCCAGGCGGACATGGACCAGCGGATCGACCTGGAGGCCGGGGGCCTGTTCACCTTCGCGCTGCTGCGGGTCGCCGACCGGCGCTTCCTGTACTACGCCCGCGGGCACCACATCGCCTGCGACGGCTACGCGGCCTCGCTGCTGTTCCGCAAGATCGGCGTCTACTACACCGAGATCGTGACCGGGGAACCGGTCGACGGCGCGCCGCCGGTCGCCGGGCCGCTCGCCGAGACGCTGGCCGCCGACATCGAATACCGCGAGGGCCCCGACTTCCAGGAGGACCTGCGGTTCTGGCGTGAGCACGCGGGCTCGGCCAGCCCGGTCAAGCTCAGCGACCACTGGGCCACCCGCGGTCCGGCCGCACCCGACCCGGGCGCCGTGCACCTGCGCCGTTCCGGCCACGTCACCCCGGGGCAGACCGGCGCCATCGCCGAGGTGGCCCGCGAACTGCGGACCCGCTGGCCGGTCCTGCTGATCGCCGCCACCGCGGCATTCCTGCACCGGTGCACCGGGCGTACCGACGTGGTCCTCGGCGTGCCGGTCACCGGCCGGACCAGCAAGCTGCTGCGGGCCACCCCGAACCTGTCCTCCAACGTCGTGCCGCTGCGCGTCGAGGTGAACCCGGGCGACACCCTGCGCGAGCTCGTACCCCGGGTCTCCGGCGAGCTGCGGCAGGCGCTGCGCCACCAGCGGTGCCGCTTCGAGGACTGGCAGCCGGAGCGCACCGCCGGCACCGGCTGGGGCACGGTCGTCAACGTGATGGCGTTCGACTACCAGGTGACGCTCGCCGGGATTCCCACGGTCACCCACAACCTCTCCCTCGGGCCGGTCGACGACCTGTCGCTCGGCTTCTACGACCGGGGTGACGGCAGCGGCTGGCGGCTCGACGTGGACGGCAACCCGGACCGCTGGTCGCGTGACGACCTCGCCACGGTCCAGGGTCTCTACCAGCGGTTCCTGCTGGCCGTGACGGCCCTGCCGGACGCCGCCGTGGGCCTGTTCGAGCTGACCACCGCGGACGAGCGGCGCCGGATGCTGATCGAGTGGAACGGGTCGCCGGCCGCCGCTCCGCGGGGCGACCTGGCCACCGCCTTCGCCCGCCAGGCGGCGCTCACCCCGGAGGCGGTCGCCGTGGCCGACGGGACCCGGGAGATCACGTACGCGCGGCTGGACGCCGCCGCCGACGCGCTCGCCACCCGGCTGGTGAACCGGGGGATCCGGGCCGAGGAGCCGGTGGCCATCCTGGCCGAGCGCTCGGCGCTGGTCGTGCTGACCACGCTGGCCATCATCAAGGCCGGCGGGGCCTACCTCCCGCTGCGGCCCACCGATCCGCCCGCCCGGCAGGAGGCGATGCTGGCCGACGCCGGGGTCCGCCTGCTGCTCACCGACGCGCCCGCCGGGCTCCCGGTCGAGGTGCTCTCCGTGTCGGCCGCCGACCTGGACGCGCCGGCCCCGGCCGTCACCCCGTCGCTGCCCGGCGACCCGGACCGGCTGGCCTACATCATGTACACCTCGGGATCCACCGGGCGACCCAAGGGCGTCGCCATCACCCACGGCAACGTGCTGGCCTTCGCGTCGCACGGGCGGTGGCGCGACGGCGACCACGAGCGGGTCCTGATGCACTCCTCGCACGCCTTCGACGCGTCGACGTACGAGATCTGGGTCCCCCTGCTCATCGGCGGCCGGATCGTGGTGGCCCCGCCCGGGCAGCTCACCACCGACGAGGTGGCCCGCCTGGTCCAGGCGCACGGCGTGACCGCGGCCTTCCTCACCACCTCGCTGTTCAACCTGATCGCCGGCACCCGGGCGGCGGCGTTCGCCGGGCTGCGCACGGTGCTCACCGGTGGCGAGGCGGCGTCCGGTGAGGCGATGCGGGCGGTCCGGGCGGCCTGCCCCGGCACGAGCCTGGTCAACGCGTACGGGCCGACCGAGACCACCACGTTCGCCACGCTCATGCCGGTGGACGAGGTCGACGGGGTGCCGCCGATCGGAACGCCGTTGGACGCCACGCGGGTGTACGTGCTCGGCCCGGACCTGCGCCCGGTGCCGGCCGGTGTCTCCGGCGAGCTCTACCTGGCCGGATGGGCGAACGCCCGCGGCTACCTGAACCGGCCGGCAGTCACCGCCGAGCGGTTCGTGGCCTCGCCGTTCGGCCCGCCCGGCTCGCGGCTGTACCGCACCGGCGACATCGTCCGCTGGCGTGAGGACGGCGTGATCGAGTACGTGGGCCGCGGCGACCAGCAGGTGAAGATCCGTGGCTTCCGGATCGAGCTGGGCGAGGTGGAGGCGGCGCTCACCCGGCTGCCGGAGATCTCGCAGGCGTACGCCACCGCCCAGGAGACCGCCCCGGGCGTGAAGCGGCTGGTGGCCTACGTGGTGGGCGCCGAGGGACACACCCCGGAGCCGGCCGCGGTCCGCGAGGGCCTGCGCGACACCATGCCGGACTTCATGATCCCCGCCGTCGTCATGGTCCTGCCGGCGCTGCCGCTCAACGCCAACGGGAAGGTGGACCGCAAGGCCCTGCCCGACCCCGAGGTCACCGTGACCGTGGGCCGGGAGGCGTCCGGCGCCGCCGAGCGGGCGCTGGCCACCGCCTTCGCCGAGGCGCTGTCGGTCACCCGGGTCGGCGCCTCCGACTCGTTCTTCGACCTGGGCGGCGACAGCATCCGGGCGATCCAGGTGGTCACCCGGTCGCGCAGCGCCGGCTGGCAGATCAGCGTGGGCGACGTGCTGACCCTGCACACGGTCGAGCGGATCGCCGAGAAGGCGGTGCCGGCCGGCCCGGAGACCGCCGCCGAGCCCTCCGCCGAGGATCTCCTCGCGCTGGACGATGACGACCTGGCGGCTCTGGTCTCGGCCCTCGCCGAGGACTGACCCCTCCTCCAGAGACGAAACGGCCCTCCGGGTTGCTCCCGGAGGGCCGTCGTCGTGTCGCTACGACCGATCAGCAGTTGGTGTAGCCGTTGCCCGGCTTGGTCCACTTGCAGGTGTCGATCGTCTTGTCGGCGCTGGTGCGCACGTAGGCGACGTCGCCGCCGTTGTTCCACACGTGCTTGGTCTTGCCCCAGTAGCGGGTGGACGAGGTGTTCGAGCCCTTACCGGTGCGGACGTAGACGTTCTTGCCCGCGCCCAGGTAGTAGTTCGCGGTGAACCGGTAGAGGTTCCCGGCGGCGTCCCGCACGATCCAGCCCTTGAGGTTGACGGTGCTCTTGGTCTTGTTCGTGAGGCGGAAGTACTCGCCGTTGATGCTCTTGTTGGTCTTCTTGTCCACGCCGGGAGCGTTGTACTGGATCCGGGTGAACTGGATCGAACCCACCGCGGGGCCGGCCGGGGTCGTCGCCGGCGGCTTGGTCGGCGTCGTGGTGGGCGGCGTCGTCGGCGGCGTCGTGGGCGGCGTCGTGGGCGGGGTGGTCGGCGGGGTGGTGGGCGGGGTGGTGGGCGGCGTCGTCGGCGGGGTGGTCGGCGGCGTCGTCACCACACCGGTGTCGTACACCGGTGCCGGCAACGGGTTGCCCGGCGGCACCCCGTTGCTGCTGCCACTGCCGGCCGGCTGGTTCTCCGAGTAGTTGGCGACGACGTAGTTGTCCTGGTCCGCCCAGTCCTTGTCGTCACCCTCGAGGAATGCCCGGTAGTACGAGACGCCGGACGGCTGGTCCGCGACCGAGCCCTCGAAGATGGCGTACTTCTGGTTGTTGATCGTCACCTCGACGGTCGGGCCGGAGGCCACCGTCGTCCAGCCGCCGGACGAGGAGTAACGCTGGACCCTCACCGGCAGGCCCGGCTGGGCCGGATCGGCGTTGACGTGGTAATTCACCGTGCTTCCGCTCGCGGTGACCGTCAGGTCGGCCTTGACCCGGACAGGGCCCTTGCGGATCTGCGAGTAGCCGTCCTCGGTGCCGACCATGAAGACGTGGCCGGAGTCCATGTCGCGGTTGATGCTCCAGCGGCCGCTGGAGTTCGCCGTCGTGGTGACGTAACCGCCGTTGACGTAGTCGGTCGCCGGCCTTTCGGCGAGCTGCGCCTGGGTCCAGTTGTAGCCCCACACGTACGCCCACTCGTAGAGGCGGACGGTGTCGCCCGGGTCCGCCGTGCCGCTCAACGTGGTCGGGCCGAAGCCGGTCCGCAGCGGAACGATTTCGAAGGTCGGCGCGGCCGCGGCCGACGCCGGGTTGACGCCGAACACCGCCGCGGTGGCGGCCAGCGCACCGGCGGCGACGCTGCCGAGAATCGTTTTCGGTCGTCTTTGCATGTCGTTAGAGATCCTCCGTGGTGAGGGCAGCACCCAGAGCGCCCGCTCCGGCATTGAACGTTGACGCTATCGATAATCGATGCGCATGGTTATCGTTCATCCCGCCTGGGCACCCTACCCGCTGGTGCTACCCGCATGTGGTCCCACAAGGCACGCAGTGATCAAAAGCGCAGGTAAACGGCCCGATGAACCGCTGTCGGTAAAGTGACGGAGGTACCGGCCACGGTGATATTGGGCGATTTCAGTCAGCCGCCCGATTTCGCCGATAACTGCCCGGTGCGCGAAACCCGCAGTTCTATGAATCGGATGACATGACTGACTTGACTGCTGATTGTGCACGGTGCGCTGCGCTCTGTTGTGTCGCCCCGGCCTTCGCCCGCTCCTCGGATTTCGCCATCGACAAGCCGGCCGGGCAGCCCTGCCGCAACCTGGGCGACGACTTCCGCTGCACCATTCACGAGCGCCTGGAACAGCGCGGCTTCCACGGCTGCGTGGTGTTCGACTGCTTCGGCGCGGGTCAGCGCATAACCCAGGAGACGTTCGGCGGGCGGGACTGGCGGTCCACCCCGGGAATCGCCGGGGACATGTTCGCGGTGCTGCCGGTGATGCGTCAGTTGCACGAATTGATGTGGTACCTCACCGAGGCGCTGGAACTGGCCGAGACGCGGAAGCTGCACCCCGAACTGCGAGCCGTTCTCGACGAGACCGATGCGATGGCGGGCCGGTCGCCGGCCGAATTGCGAGAAATGGACGTGGACGCGTACCGGGGAAAGGTTGTTCCGCTTCTGCGCAGAGCGAGTGAAATGGCCCGGGCGAGCCGTCGGGGGCCGGACCACAGCGGCGCCCGCCTGATCGGTCGCCGCATGCGCGGCGCCGATCTGCGTGGCGCCAGTTTCCGCGGCGCGCTTCTCATCGGCGCCGATCTACGCGACGCCGACCTGCGCCGGGCCGATTTCACCGGGGCCGACATGCGGGGTACGGATCTGCGCGGCGCGAATCTGAACGGGGCTCTCTTCCTGACCTCGTCACAGTTGCGAGCCGCAGTGACGGACGACGATCGACTCTAGGATGGGTGGATGCAGCAGGTGTCCGGCGTGGTGTGGGTTCTGACCGTCCTCGGCATCGTCGGTCTCCTGCTGTTCGACTTCTTCTTTCACGTCCGCAAGGCGCACGTGCCCCGGCTGCGTGAGGCCGCACTGTGGACCTCCGTCTACGTCTCCGTCGCCATTCTGTTCGGGGTCGGGGTGTGGGTGTTCGGCGGCTCCACGATGGGCGCCGAGTACTTCGCGGGATACGTCACCGAGGAGGCGCTCTCGGTCGACAACCTGTTCGTCTTCCTGCTGCTGCTGGGCAGTTTCAAGGTGCCCCGGGCGGACCAGCAGAAGGTGCTGCTCTTCGGGATCGTGGTCTCGCTGCTGGCCCGGACCGGGTTCATCCTGCTCGGCGCCGCGCTGATCAACTCGTTCGCCTGGATCTTCTACCTGTTCGGCCTGATCCTGCTGGTCACCGCCGGAAACCTGCTGAGGGAGAAGCACGACGGCGAGGGCGAGCCGCCGAACAACATCGTGATCCGGCTGGCCCGCCGGTTCCTGCACACCTCGGAGACGTACGACGGGGACAAGCTCTTCACCTACCAGGACGGCAAGCGGGTGCTCACCCCGATGCTGCTGGTCATGGTGGCGATCGGCGGCACCGACATTCTCTTCGCGCTGGACTCGATCCCGGCCATCTTCGGCCTCACCCAGAACGTCTACCTGGTCTTCACCGCCACCGCCTTCTCCCTGCTCGGGCTGCGGCAGCTGTACTTCCTGATCGACGGGCTGCTGGACCGGCTGGTCTACCTGTCCTACGGGCTGGCCGCGATCCTCGCGCTGATCGGCGTGAAACTGGTGCTGCACGCCCTGCACGAGAACAACGTGTCGTTCATCAACGGCGGCGAGCCGGTCGACGTGGTCGAGATCCCGACCGCCGTGTCGCTCGGCATCATCGTCGGCGTCCTGCTGATCACCGTGATCGCCTCGTTGCTCAGCCCCAAGGGCCGGGCCCGCACCTCGGTGGCCGCCGCCCGCCGGCACGCCACCGAGTTCCTCGACGTCGAGACCGATCCGGCCTACTGCGACGAGATCTACCACCGGCTGCTGGCCGAGGAGGAAAATCTCAAGCGGCTGCCGGAGCGGCACCAGGCCCGGGTCCGGGAACAGGCCGAACTCATGGACCTGCTCCAGCGGGCGCACCGGCAGCACGACGAGCGGGTCGCCGCGGGGCACTGCTTCGCCCCGTCAGCGACCTGAGCGGTAGTCCCCGTCGAGGTAGGCGGAGAGGTTCGTCTGCCCGCCGTCGGGAGCCTCCGAGACCAGGTTGGCCACCCGGGCCGCCAGGCTGGCCGCGCGCGACGCCAGATCCGGCTCGGCGCTGCGGGAGTCCCGCTCGGCCCGCATCGCCTCCTCCGCGCGGAGCGCGTCGGCCTCCCGGCCGGGGCGATCGGCGTACGCGCGGGGCGCGGAGACCGGGGCGTCGTCCAGGTGGACCGGCTCCGGCTCCGGCTCGGGAAGCTCCGGGGCGGGCACCGGCACCGAGCCGAGCACCGTCACGGTCTGCCCCTCGCCGCCCTGGAAGTTGCTGAACTCGGGGCCGATCGCCAGGCGGGACAGCATCCGCACCTGCGGCGCCGGGACGCCGATCAGGTTGGCGTTCTCCACCCGGAAGTGGGCGATGGTCTTCCGCAGCAGGTTGGCGAGCCGGTCCGCGTCGCCGACCGTCGCCAGGTCGCCGCCCGCGAAGATCAGCGCCGGATGGGTGCCGGCCGGGCCGACGCAGACGAGCTGGATCTGGGTGACCGTGGCGTTGCGGCCGCTCTCCCGGTTGCCGGGCTGCACACGCAGGTGCTGCGGCCAGAGCCAGAACAGCTCGCCACTACTCTGCGTTCCGTCGGCCAGGTGCACGTACCGCACCCGGCGATCCGTGACGATGACGTCGGTCTCCTCCGGAAGCGTCCACCGGGGCAGCGACGAGGCCTCGTCGAACGCGTACTCGGCGACGGCGCAGCGGCCGCGCCACAGCACCCGCTCACCGCTGTCGAGCGGTCCGAGGTCCGTGCCGGTGGCGGACAGGAAGTGCTGGTGGTACATGCTCGCCTTCCCCCGGTGGTCGCCGCGATCAGGATCTCGCGGCAACATCGATTACAACCGGCTACCGCCGGTGTTGCCAGTGGCCGGGCGTGAATCACACCCGATCTCGAGAATTCGACACAACACGGTGATCATTGGTGCACCTTCGGCCTCGCGGTAGTCACTTTCGGTTACCGAAAAGACCTTCCGGTGGCAGAGGAGAGGCTACCGCCGCGGAGTCCGGAACGGGTGCCGCTCCGGCCGCGAACCGGTCCAGATCCGTCTCCACCCGGCCCGGGAACCAGTCCCCCGCGGCGCGCCGGGACAGCTCGGCGACCGGCGGCGGGGTACGCCCGGCGACCACCACGAGATTGCCGAAGCGCCGCCCGCGCAGCACCCCGGCGTCGGCCACCAGGCAGGCCTCCGGCAGCGCGGCCCGGATCGTGGCCACCTGGCCGCGGGCGAACCGCAGCCGCGGGCCGTCGGCCACGTTGGCGACCAGCCGGCCGGCCGGGTCCAGGATCCGCGCCAGTTCGCCGGCGAACTCGGCCGAGGCGAGATGGGCGGGTGTGCGGGCGCCCGCGAAGACGTCCAGGACGATCAGGTCGTAGCCGGAGTCGCGCATCCCCTCCACGGCGGCCCGGGCGTCCGCGATCCGGACCCGGATGTTGGCCGAGGACGGCAGGGGCAGCGCCGAGCGGACCAGCTCGACCAGCGGCCCGTCGATCTCCACGACCCGCTGCGCCGAACCGGGCCGGGTGGCGGCCACGTAGCGCGGCAACGTCAGCGCGCCGCCGCCCAGGTGCAGCACCCGCAGCGGGCGGCCCGCCGGGGCCGCCAGATCGATCGCGGCCGCCATCCGCCGGATGTACTCGAACTGCAGGTGGGTGGGGTCGGCCAGGTCGACGTGCGACTGCGGGGCGCCGTCCAGCAGCAGGGTCCACGCGGTGTCCCGGTCCGGGTCGGGGACCAGTTCGGCGACCCCGGAGGCGACCGTCTCCACTCGCCGTCGCGACGCCCTGCGCTGTGCCATCGGGCAAGTATCCCGGTAGCAGGTGGGTAGCGCGGCGCGGGGAACCCACAGGTCCCATCGGAAACAACCGACCACTGACCTGTGAGCATCTCCGAGCAGACGTTGAGCCGTCGCGGCGTGGTGGGTGGGATGGCCGCGGCCGGCGCCGCGGCCGCCCTGCCCACCGGCACGGCTGCCGTCGCCGCCGTCGCCGCGGCGGCCCCGGCCGCGTTCCTGCCCGCCGACCCGCTGCTGCACCTGCTGCGCCGGGCCACCTTCGGGCCTAGCCCGTCCTCGATCGCCGAGATCCGGCGGCTGGGCGCCAAGGCGTGGCTGGACCGGCAGCTCGCCCCGTCCTCGATCGCCGACCCGGTGGCCGACGGCGTGCTCGCCCGTCTGCCGCTGGCGCGGCTGGGCATCGACGAGATCCGTGCCCGGGTCGCCGCCGGCTCCCTCAAGCAGTACAGCTGGGAGCCGATGTGGCAGCTCGGCTACGCGGCCCTGACCCGGGCCCTCTGGAGCGAGCGGCAGCTGCTCGAGGTGATGACCGACTTCTGGAGCAACCACCTCAACGTGACCTGCCCGTCCGGTGACGTCTGGGACAGCCGGACCGACTACGACACGATGATCCGGAAGCACGCCCTCGGGAGGTTCTCCGACCTGCTCAAGGCGTCGGCCCGGCACCCGGCGATGCTCACCTACCTGGACAACCGCTACTCCACCCGTGCCGCGCCCAACGAGAACTACGGGCGGGAGCTGCTGGAACTGCACACCGTGGGGCCGGCGTACACCGAGACCGACGTGAAGAACGCCGCCCGGATGCTCACCGGCCTGACCGTGGACCGGGTCACCGGCCGGTACCGGTACGACGCCGCCGAGCACGGGACCGGGGCCGTCCGGGTGCTCGGCTTCCAGCACGCCAACACCACCGCGGCCGGGGGCGAGGCGGCCGCGCTGGCCCTGCTCGACCACCTGGCGCTGCACCCGTCGACCGCCCGCCGGATCGTCACCAAGCTGTGCGTCCGTTTCGTCGCCGACGAGCCGCCCGCCTCGCTGATCACCACGTTGGTCAAGGTCTACCTCGACAACCGGTCGGCGATCGTCCCGGTGCTGCGGGCGCTGTTCGGGTCCGCCGAGTTCGCGGCGTCGATCGGGGCCAAGACCCGGACACCGTACGAGGATCTGGCGGCGACCGTGCGCATCCTCGGCTACGGCCCGGCCGCCGGCGGCACCAAGTTCCTGGAGAGCCTCTACGGGATGGCGCGCGACGCCGGTCAGGCGCCACTGGCCTGGGGGTTGCCGAACGGTTACCCGGACGTGGCCGCCGCCTGGGCCTCGCCGTCCGGGCTGCTGGTGCGGTGGAACTTCCACCTGTCGATCGCGGCCGGCTGGTGGCCGGAGACGCTGGTCCGGCCCGCGTCACTGCTCACCGGGACGGTGGGCGCGCTGCCGGCGACCTACGGCGCGCTGATCGAGAAGACCGCGGTCCGCCTGTGTGGAATCGCACCCACCGCGAAGCAGATCGCGGCGCTGGCCGAATTCTACGGAAAGACGCCGGCGTCGCCGCTCAAGGCGAACGACCCGGCGGCCGGCTGGATGTACCCGTACCTGATGGGGATGCTGCTCAACTCCCCGTCCTTCGCGTTGAGGTGAGCCTGTGACGACTTCCGTGTGTGGATGCGAGGACAACCGGCAGGCCGTGCTCTCCCGGCGGCGGCTGCTGGCGGCCGGCGCCGCGGTGGCCGCCGGAGTGGCCGGGGCCACCGTCGACACCGGCCTGGCGTTCGCGGCCGACCCGGCGTACGCCGGTGACGTGCTGGTCCTGATCTCGCTGCGGGGCGGTTTCGACGGGCTGTCCGCCGTGGTGCCGGCCGGCGACCCCGCCTACTACGCCGCCCGGCCGACCATCGGGGTGCCGAAGGCGCGGCTGATCGGTGGCGACGCGTTCTTCGGGCTGAACCCGGGGCTGGCGCCGTTGCTGCCGTACTGGACCGGCAAGCAGCTCGCCGCGGTGCACGCGGTCGGCCAGCCGGCGCCGAACCGGTCCCATTTCTCCGCCATGGAGGAGCTGGAGCGGGCGGCCCCCGGCACCTCGCTGCGGACCGGCTGGCTGAACCGGATGCTCGGCACGGTCGGCTCCGGCGACCCGTTCCAGGCGGTCGCGATGGGAACCGCCATGCCGGCCCGGGTGCTGGGCGGGCCGGCGCCGTACGTCGGGGTGACCGCGATCGACCGGATGGTGCTCACCGGGGAACAGGCCGACCGGCCGATCGCCGCCACCATGGCCAGGCTGTTCGAGGGCGCGCCCACCGAGCTCCGGGGCGCCGCCGGGCAGTTGACCGGCGGCCTGCAACAGGTCGCGAAACTGCGGGCCAAGGCGTACACGCCGGCCAACGGCGCGGTCTACCCGGCCAGCGACCTCGGCAACGCGCTGCGCGACGTGGCCCGGCTGGTCAAGACCAACAGCGGGCTGCGGACCGCGACGGTCGACTCCGGCGACTGGGACATGCACGAGAACCTCGGCGTCGCGGCGCCCGGCAAACGGATGTACGACCAGCTCGAGGCGTTCGCCACCGCGCTCGCCGCGTTCGCCGCCGACCTGGGCCCGGAGCACCTGCGCCGGGTCACCGTGATCACGATCAGCGAGTTCGGGCGCCGCGTGGCGCAGAACGGCTCGGGCGGCCTGGACCACGGCTACGGCAACGCCATGTTCGTGCTCGGCGGCAACGTCAAGGGCGGCAAGGTGTACGGCCGGTGGCCCGGGTTGACCGAGGCCCAGCTGCGTGACGGCGACCTGGCGGTGACCACCGACTACCGCGCGGTGATCGGCGAGATCCTGCGCTCCCGGTGCGGGGTGGCCGACCTGGGCGGCGTGTTCCCCGGCGTCGCCGCCGCGGGCCTGGGGATCGTCACCGCAAGGTGACGAACCCGACGATGTTCGGCAAAACCTCTATAAGCCCCATCAGGTGCGTTCCACACTGATCGCATGTTGAGCAACCTGCTTGCCGAGATCATCGGCGCGCAGCGGCGGCCGCCCGCCGCGGACCGGTCTCCGGCCGGGCCGCCGCTGCGGATCCGCCGCCACGCCGCGGCCGAGGGCGCGCCGTTCTGGCGGTGGGACTGCTCGGGCTGCGGCGAGTACGGCGGTGGCCGGCACCACGACGACGCCGTCATCCGGGCGCTGCGGCACTGCCGGGAACACCCGGAGCACCGCTCCTCTCTTGTCCCACCGGCCTGCTGCCGGCGGGAGCGCACCTACCTGCCGCTGCACCCGATGCTCTACGCGCTCGACGACGACCCGCCGCCGGAGCCGCTGGCGACCTGAGCGGTCCCGGCCGCCGGATGCCTCCCCGGCAGCGGCCGCTTCCGGGCGCCGAGGATCCCGGCCACCCTGCGGAACAGCGGATCGGCGACCACGCCGGCCAGATCCCGGCCCAGCGGGATGCGCCAGTTCGGGTACTCGTCGAAGGTGCCCGGCAGATTCGGCTGGCGGCGCTCCATCAGGACGTCGTGCAGCGAGGCGACGACGAAACGGCAGGGCGTACGGGCGAGGAACTCGTGCATGACCGCCACCACCTCCTCGGCCGGCGGCTCGGCCCCGTTCAACAGGCCCTCGGCGCGCAGCCGGTCCAGCAGCTGCCCCCGGTCCTCGCGCCAGGCCGCACGCTCCCGCTCGACCGGACCGGTCAGCTGGCCCAGCGCGGCGCGTACCTCGACCTGCTCGCCGGCCAGGAAGCCGGACGCGGTCGGCAGATCGTGGGTGGAGACACTGGCCAGCGCGTTACGCGGATATCCGGCCGAAGGACGGTAGCCGCCCACCTCGTCCCGGGTGAACCAGAGCACCGCCGAGCCCAGCATGTTGGTCCGCTCCAGCCCCTCGGTGACCACCGGCATGACCGTCCCGAGGTCCTCGCCGATCACCACGGCCCCGGCCCGGTACGCCTCCAGCGCCAGGATCCCCAGCATCGCCTCCGGGTCGTAGTGCACGTACGTCCCCTTGGCCGCCCCGAGTCCGGACGGCACCCACCACAGCCGCCAGAGCCCCGCCACGTGGTCGACCCGCAGCCCGCCCGCGTGCCGGAAGATCCGCCGCAGCATGTCCCGGTAGGCCGCGTACCCGGTCTCGACCAGCCGGTCCGGCCGCCACGCCACCCCGCCCCACTCCTGGCCGAGCTGGTTGAACGCGTCCGGCGGCGCCCCGGTCCGGGCCTCCATGGCCAGCACGTCCTGGAGCAGCCACCCGTCGGCGCCGCCCGGCTCGACCGCCACCGCGAGGTCGTGCACGATGCCGACCGGCATGCCGTGGTCCCGGGCCGCCTCCCCGGCCGTGTCGAACTGCTCCTCCAGCAGAGCCTGCAACCAGACGTGGAAGGCGATCCGGTCACCGCGGTACGCCAGCACCGCCGGCGCGTCGGGGCGGCGCAGCTCCTCCGGCCACTCCCGCCAGTCCGGCCCGTGCTCCTCGGCCAGCGCGCAGAACCGGGCGAAATCGGTGAGCCCCGGATCCCGGTCCAGGTCGACCGGCCCGGCCAGCGGCCAGAGCAGGTCCAGCGCCGCGAACTTGGCGGCCAGCACGGCGTCGTAGTCGATCAGACCGTCCGCCGGTGGCGCGGGCCGCAGCGCGTCCACCCGGGCCCGCAGCGCCGGATCGGCCCGCTGGTACTCGGCGGTGTCGGCCACCCGCAGATAGAGCGGGTTGGCGAAGCGCCGGCTCGACGGCGAGTACGGCGACGCCGGCACCGGCCGGGTCGGCGTGACCGCGTGCAGCGGGTTCAGCACCACCAGCCCGGCGCCGGCCGACCCGGCCACGAAGTCGCGCAGGTCACCGAGGTCGCCCATGCCCCACGAGCCGGCCGAGTGGAGCGTGTAGAGCTGCACCATCCAGCCCCAGGTGTCCGGCGGCTCGGGCAGCCGGGTGGGCACCACCACGAGGGTGACCTCCTGGCCGCCGCAGCGCAGCCGGTGCCAGCCCAGCGGCAGGTCACCGGGCAGCCGCCGGTCCACCGTCCGGACGCCACCGTCCTCCAGCCGGATCTCGGCCGGCCCGGGCAGCGCCCGCCCGGCGCCCTCGCGCAGCACGATCGTGCCGGGCAGCCGGTCAGCGGTGTCCCGGCGCCGGGCCGCGGCCAGCGACGAACGGACCGCCGCCGGTGTGCCCGCGTCGACGCCCAGCATGCCGAGCACGCCGATCAGCGACTCGGCGGCCACCTCGGTGCGTTTGCGCCGCCAGTTCTCGTACCACGTGGCCACCCCGTGTGCCTCGGCCAGCGCCACCAGATTCGCGTCCATCGTCCGTCCCCTTCGGTCGCAACCACCACTCCGTACACGATCCCTCACTCGTTGCGTACATCGGTCAGCATGGGGCACATGGCTGACATGACCTCAGTGATCAGGAAGTGGTTCACCGCGACATTGGCCGGCGTGACGATGGCGTTGCTGGTCCCGGCGGCGGCCTGGGCGTCGACCGGCACCGGCGAGATGGTGATCGAGGCGGCCCGCCGCGGCCGGCGCGGTGGCCTGGGCTTCCTCGGAGCGCTCTGCTGCCTGTCCGTGGTGGGGATCATCCTCATCGTGGTCCTGCTGATCTCCCGTAACCGCAGGCGCCGCTGAGTCAGACCCTCTGGAACAGCGCCGGCACCAGGTTCGGATCCCAGCCGGGCAGGGATGTGTGCGGCTCGCGCACCCGGTAGACGACGTTCCGCTGGGAGACCAGATCCCCGGTCCGGTAGGCGGTGAACGCCCGCCACACCGGCGCGGATTTCGACGCGATCGGGGTGGTGACCCGGGCCGTGACGGTGACCGCGTCGACCACCATGCCGGAGGAGCGGTATCCGTCGCCGGACGCCGGGTTCAGCACGAAGGTGTACGGCCGGCTGTCCTTCTCCAGGGTGAGCCGGAACACCTCGCGGCCGTCCAGTGACCAGGTCAGCGTGGCCGGGGTCCAGTCGACGGCGTACGTGTGGAAGTCGTCGCCGTCCACCCGGTCCGAGCCGAGCACCTCGACCTGGCCGGCCGGCGCCCGCCCGTCGGCGCCGAGCACCCCGAGGGGCCGCCGTGCGCCGTCCTCCCGGTTCACCAGGATCCGCGCCTCGGCCCGCCCGGACGCCTGCCCGAAGGTCTTCCGGGTGCGCAGCGCCGAGCCGAGCAGGAGGTTCCCGTCACCGTCCAGCCAGGGGGAGGATCGGTGGCCGCCGCCGGTGTCCCAGCGGCCGCCGTCGGGGGCGTCGCCGCGTTCGCCGGAGAAATCGTCGCGGAGCACCACGCGGTTCACCGTGTCGGCCATGGCTGCGGCAGGCGTCCCCGTCACCGCCGCCCCGGAGACGATCACCACGGCCGCGGCCAGCGCGCGCCGCAGGCTCCCGCTCAACATCGAACAACCCCCGCTCAGATCAGCAGAGTGCACTCTGCGGACCTGGGAGCGCTAACAGCAAGGGTTTCGCCGAGAAATTTACGATCTAGTCGTAGTCCGGCCCACGGGTCTCGTGCATCGCCAGTTCCTCCGCGCTCGCGCCGCCACCGGCGGCGCCCGCGTCGTAGGCGATGCTCTCCGCCTCGTCGTCCCAGCCGGAGCCACTGTCCGGCGCGACCAGGCGGCCCACCCGGCGCGGATCGTCGTCGTCCAGCTGGCCGTCGTCGTAGAGCGAGATCGGTGACCGCGGATCCGACGTCGGGCCCTGGCCCCACACGTCCCGGTCCAGGTCACGCCGCTCCGGATCGTCGAGCGTCTCGTGCAGCGGGTCACGGCGCGGCGGGTTGGCCGGCTCGGCCCCGAAGTCCGGCTCCTCCTGGCGCAGCCGACGGTCCAGCGACTCGCCCCGGCGCTGTTCCTCGGCGGTGTCGCCGAACCGGTTCGACCCACCCGGTCCGGTGCCGGCGAGCGCGGCCGGGTCCTGGCCGTCGCTCCACCGCGGGCTGTTCACCTCGTCGTACGCGGTCGAATCGTCATCGGCGGTGTCCGGCAGTCCGGAGGCCTCCGGATCGATGACCTCGGTCGGGTAGTCGTTGTCTCGCATGCACGATGACTACCCACGCCCACGGCGGCTCATGCCCCTTCGAGGCAAGCCCAGACGACCTTCCCGTCGGCCAGCGCCAGATGACCCCAGCGGGCCGAGACCGAGTCGATCAGCAGCAGGCCACGACCACCGTACGAGGTGACCGGCACCGGCCCGGTGAAGCGCGGCGGCACGGGGGAGCCGTCGCGCACCGCCACGCTCATCGTCGTGCCGTGCAGCGCCAGCAGGACCCGCATCGGCGTACCGGCGTGTGCCACCACGTTGTTGACCATCTCGGTCGCCACGATGCAGGCGTTGCCGGCCAGGCCGGGCCGCTCCCAGCGCCCGCACGCCTCGGTGATCATCTCGCGGGCGGACCGGGCCGCGCCCGCCACCGGATCCAGGTCCAGGCCGGCCCGGTGATCGACGGTCGGCGGGCCCAGGGCCGCGAAGGCGCCGGCCGGATCGGGCCAGACCGGCCATCCGGTGGCACGCCAGGCCGGTGCGTCGGCCGGATCGCAGAGCATCAGGTGGCTGCCCGGCCAGTCCCGGGTCTCCTCGCGGATCTCGCGCAGCACACCCACCGCGGCGGCTCGGGACACCCGCAGGTCCGCCACATCGACCACGAGTGCCTCGGGCTGGGTGGCGAGCACGGCGAGTAACGCCGCGCGGATCGGAGCGGCGGTGTCGTCGTCGAGCACTCCGGTGATCCGGACCAGCGGGTAGCCAAGATCACTGTCCACCCGGTGACGAATCTCGCTCGACATGATCGCTCCATTGTGCATAGCACGTCCCGTCCTCGCATTTCGGCGCGTGAGGATGCGGTGCCGCGGTTAGCCGCAAAGGGCGCTACGACGGGCATGTCCTAGGTGGTACCCCGGCCTGGGACGTGTATGCCGGAAAGAGCGGATCAGCTCCGGCGGGCCAGCGCGGTCAGCACGCTCTCGTGCAGCAGCCCGTTCGTACCGATCACCGAACTCTTGTCGGCGGTCGGCCGCCCGTCCAGGTCGGTGATCCGGCCGCCCGCCTCGGTCACGATCGGGATGAGCGCCGCCATGTCCCAGAGCGACAGCTCCGGCTCGGCCATCGCGTCCAGCGCGCCCTCGGCCAGCAGCATGTAGCCGTAGAAGTCACCGTAGGCGCGGCTGCGCCACACCCCGAGCAGGATGTCCATCAGCTGGTCCAGGCGGCCGATGTCGGCCCAGCCGTTCAGGCTCGCATAGCAGAAACTGGCGTCGGTCATCCGGCGCACCGAGGAGACGCTGATCCGGGTCGCCGAGTGCTGGTTCTTCCCGGCGAAGGCGCCCAGGCCGCGACCGGCCCACCAGCGCCGGCCCAGAGCCGGCGCGGACACCAGGCCGACGACCGGGGTGTCACCCTCCATCAGCGCGATCAGGGTGGCCCAGATCGGTACGCCGCGGACGAAGTTCTTCGTCCCGTCGATCGGGTCGATCACCCAGTACCGGCTGCCCGGTCCGGCGGCCGCGGCCGACCGGCCGAACTCCTCGCCCAGCACCCCGTCCCGTGGGCGCGCCCGGGCCAGCGTGGAGCGGATCGCCTTCTCCACGGCGGTGTCCGCGTCGGACACCGGGGTGAGATCCGGTTTCGACTCCACCCTCAGGTCGAGCGCGCGGAACCGGGCCATCGAGATGGTGTCGGCCGAGTCGGCGAGGACGTGGGCAAGCGCAAGATCGTCGGCATATCCGGCCATGCCGAAAAGCTAGCCCATCCGACGCCGGCCAGCGTGCCGGGTTTCCCGCTTTCCAAGATCAGATCTCCTCCACGGGCTGGTCGCGCACGTCACCCTCGCCGGCGCGCGAGGCCAGCAGGCGACGGTACGACGCCAGGCGGCGCCCGTCGGCCTTCCCCTCGGCCACCCAGGCGTCCAGCCGGCAGTCCACCTCGGCGGCCGTGTGCCCGCAGTTCGGCTGATCATCGAGCGTGCCCTCGACCAGGTCCGGGAACCCGTGCAGCAGGCTCTCCGCGCTCACGTGCGCCAGCCCGAAACTGCGGATCCCGGGAGTGTCGACGATCCAGCCCGGGTCCCGGCGGGAACGGCCGACCGCGGGCAGGCGCAGCGCCACCGCGCTGGTCGAGGTGTGCCGCCCCTTGCCGATCGCGCTGACCGCGCCGACCGCCCGCAACGCGTCCGGCACCAGGCGGTTGACCAGCGTCGACTTGCCCACGCCGGAGTGGCCGACCAGCACCGAGATGCGACCGGCCAGCCGGGCGCGCAGCTCGTCCAGGTCGCTGCCGGGCCGGACCAGCACGTGCGGCAGGTCCAGTTCGGCGTAGTAGCCGAGCACGCCCTCCGGCCCGGCCAGGTCGGCCTTGGTGAGGCAGAGCAGCGGTTCCACGTCCGCGTCGTACGCCGCCACCAGGCAACGGTCGATGAACCCGGTCCGCGGCGGCGGGTCGGACAGCGCGCTGACGATCACCAACTGGTCCGCGTTGGCCACCACGACCCGCTCCAGCCGGCCCTCGGGGGTGGTGTCGTCGTCGTCCGCCGTCCGGCGGAGCACCGAGGAGCGCTCGCTGATCCGGACGATCCGGGCCAGCGCGCCGGGCGCCCCCGAGACGTCCCCGACCAGGGCCACCCGGTCGCCCACCACCACCGACTTGCGGCCCAGCTCGCGGGCCCGCATCGCGGTGATCACCTCGGTGCCGCCGCCCTCCTCACGGACGCAGCCGTACCGCCCCCGGTCGACGGTGATGACCAGGGCGTCGACCGCGTCGTCGTGCTTCGGGCGCGTCCGGGTACGCGGACGGGACGACTTACCCGGCCGGATCCGGACGTCGTCCTCGTCGTACTCCCGTTTACGCGCTGGCAGATCTAGCTCCTCGCCACGAGTCCCGCCCAGAGTTCCGGGAACTCGGGCAACGTCTTCGACGTACAACCTACGTCGGTCAGGTGGACGCCCGGCACGGCGAGCCCGATCACGGCCGCGGCGTGCGCCATCCGATGGTCCGCGTACGTCTCGAAGGTGGCCCCGCGCGGCGCCCCCGGGGCGATGCGCAGCCCGTCGCGGAACTCGGTCACCTCGGCGCCCACCCTACTCAGCTCGGTGGCGAGCGCGGTGATCCGGTCGGTCTCGTGGCCCCGGATGTGCTCCACCCCGCGCAGCTCGGACGGCCCCTCGGCGAGCGCGGCCAGCGCCGCCACCACCGGGGTCAGCTCGCCCACCTCGGAGAGGTCGGCGGTGATGCCGCGCAGCGTGCCGGTGCCCCGCACGGTCAGCCCCTCGGCGGACCGGGTGACCTCGGCGCCCAGCGCCCGGAAGATCCCGATGGCCTGGTCGACCGGCTGCCAGCTGTCGGCCGGCCAGCCGGCCAGCGTGACGGCGCCGCCGGTGACCGCGGCCGCCGCGAAGAACGGCGCCGCCCCGGACAGGTCGGGCTCGATGACCCACGTGCGACCGTGCAGCGGGCCGGGCTCGACCCTCCACACGTCGGCCACGCTGTCGTCGATCACCGCGCCGGCGGCCCGCAGCATGTGCGCCGTCATCCGCAGGTGCGGCGCGGACGGCACCGGCGGGCCCTCGTGCCGCAGGGTCAGCCCCTTGGCGAACCGGGCCGCGGAGAGCAGCAGGCCGGAGACGAACTGGCTGGACGCCGAGGCGTCGATCACCGCCTCGCCGCCCTCCACCACGCCGGTGCCGTGCACGGTCAGCGGCAGGCCGTCGATCGGTGAGGCGCCCACCGTCACGCCGAGCGAGCGCAGCGCCGCGACGATCGGGCGCAGCGGCCGCTTGCGCATGTGCGGGTCGCCGTCGAACTCGACCACGCCCTCGGCCAGCGCGGCGGCCGGCGGCAGGAACCGGGTGATGGTGCCGGCCAACCCCACGTCCACCCGGGCCGGGCCGCGCAGGGGGCCGGGGGTCACGGTCCACCGGTCGTCGGCCGAGGTGTCCACCTCGACACCGAGCGCACGCAGGCCGGACGCCATCAGCACGGTGTCACGGGCCCGCAGTGGCGCCTCGATCACCGAGGGGCCGTCGGCCAGCGCGGCGAGGATCAGGGCACGGGCGGTCATCGACTTGGAGCCGGGCAGCCGCACGGTCGTGGTGACCGGGCCGGTGGCGGTCGGGGCGAGCCAGGGACGGGGTTCTGCAGTCACGCCGCCATTCTGCCGCCGCCGTACGACGGTTCCGGGCCGCCTTCCCGCCTCCCGGGACATGCGTCACCCGGCTGGGCGTGGGGGCCGTTTCAGCGACGCCGAACCGGCCCCCACAGCCGGCCGGATCTCTGCGGCCGGCCCTCAGGGCTGTTTCGTGGGCCCTGGGACAGCCCTGAGGGCCGGCCGGACGTGTGGCGGGGCGGACGAGTGTTCGAAACCGGCGTACCGTGCTGCCCATGTGCGGGCGATACGCGACCACCCGGAGCAACGCGGACCTCACCAGGCTGTTCGAGGCCGTGGATGTGGCCGAGCCGTTGCGCGCGAGCTGGAACGTCGCACCCACCGATCCGGTCCCGCTGATCCGGATGTCGAAGGAGCACGAGGGCCGGGTACTGGACACCGCCCGCTGGGGTCTCGTGCCGCACTGGGCGAAGGACCTGAAGGTCGGCGCCCGCATGATCAACGCGCGCGCCGAGACGGTCGCCGAGCTGCGATCGTTCGCCCCGTCGTTCGCCAAGCGGCGCTGCCTGGTCCCGGCCGACGGCTGGTTCGAGTGGGTCCGCGACGGCAAGGAGAAGCAGGCGTTCTACATGACGCCGGCGGACGGGTCGCCGCTCGCCTTCGCCGGTCTCTGGTCGGCCTGGGGCCCGGAGTCGGTGCTCACGTGCAGCGTGGTCACCACCGCGGCGGTCGGCGGCCTGACCCGGGTGCACGACCGGATGCCGCTCGTCCTGCCGCCCGAGCGGTGGGCGGACTGGCTGGCCGGCGGTGGCGAGCCGGAGCGGTTGCTGCGCCCGCTCTCCGTACGGGAACTGGATGCCATCGAGATCCGTCCGGTGGGACCGACGGTCGGCAATGTGCGCAACAACGGACCGGAGTTGATCGAAGCCGATCCGCAGGTAACGCTTTTTTGAACAAGTGAAGATCAACGAAGGTCTTTGTCGGTTTATGTGGCCATTCTCGTTGGCCAACTTTGTTTCAAGATAGATCAACCCCTTGTTCTGATCTTGTACCCTGCGGTACAAACCAGCGCCGGAGTGGTGCCGGACCGTAAGGTGCGGCCCGGCCGCCACAAGCAGTTCCGGTCCCACGGGGGAGGTGGGCTGATGACACGAGCACGCATGCCGCGTCCGCACGAGGTAGCCATCGCGCGACGCGACCCGCGGCTGCTCGAGGCGATCGCGCAACGACGTACCGACGAGGCCTGGCGCACACGGGGCGCCTGCCGCAGCGTGGATCCCGAGACGTTCTTTCCGGCACCCAACGAGCCGTCCGGTGGCGCCGTCGCCCTGTGCGGCACGTGCGAGGTGCAGGGCCCATGCCTGGCCTGGGCGCTCCAGGTCGGCGACTGCCACGGCGTCTGGGGCGGCACCACGCCACGGGAGCGCCGGGCCATGCTGGTGGCCTGGCGGGAGCGGATCCAGGCCGACGGTGAGGAGATCGACGACTCGCCGGACGCCGAGGATCGCCGTCTTCTCAACCTGATTCCGGTCAGTCGCTGATACAACGGGACTCGTGTCCCGTTCGGATCTTGAAATCGAAACGCCGCGCGGCCCCGCGGTCGTGGCCGTCAGCGACCCCTCCGGTCCGGCGCTGTCCCTCCTCGTCCTCGGTCACGGGGCCGGTGGCGGGGTCGACGCGCCGGACCTGGTGGCGGTGTGCGACGCCGCGGTGGCCGCCGGGGTCCGGGTCGCCCTGGTCACGCAGCCGTACCGGGTGGCGGGCCGTCGTGCGCCCGCGCCGGCCGGGCACCTCGACGAGGCCTGGACCGAGGTGGTGCGCGCGATCGACGTACCGGGGATGCCGTTGATCGTGGGCGGGCGCTCCAGCGGAGCGCGCGTCGCGTGCCGGACCGCGACCACCCTCCGCGCCGCGGGGGTGCTCGCCCTGGCCTTCCCGCTGCATCCGCCGGGCAAGCCGGAGAAGAGCCGGGCGGGGGAGTTGCCCACCGATCTGCCGGCACTGGTGATCAACGGTGACCGGGACCCGTTCGGGGTGCCGGAGCCGGCCGGCACGGTCGAGGTGGCCGTTCGGCCGGGCGCCGTGCACGATCTACGCAAAGGCCTCTCCGACTCGGTGGTGATCGCGATCGAATGGCTCCGTCGCCATTCCTGGGCGCGCTGAGATCGGGAATGTGAGGCACCCTTGCCGGCGTTGCAGCGGATGAGACTTTGTCGGCGGGAAGGGGTTCTGTGGTGCGTGCCGGTACCGAATGCGTCGAGCGTGACGGCCGGGGGGCGAACCGGGTGCGGAGCCTTCTGAGCTCCCCCGAGTGGCCCGCGGCCGAGGCTCCGCCGGTGTCGCCGTCGGTGAGCGTGAGCACACCCGCGGTTTTCGAGAGCGGCACAGGGGCTCTACCCGTATCCTCGGCGGGGCGGTCGAGGGGAGAGTCCAGGGTGGTCCAGAGGGAGCGGATCGAGGAGCGCCGAGAGCGCTTCGAGCGTGAGGCGTTGCCGTTCGTCGACCAGTTGTACGCGGCCGGCCTGCGGATGACGCGGAATCCGGCCGACGCCGAGGACCTGGTGCAGGAGACGTTCCTGAAGGCGTTCTCCGCCTTCCACCAGTTCGAACAGGGCACGAACCTCAAGGCCTGGCTCTACCGGATCCTGACGAACACGTACATCAACTCGTACCGGCGCAAGCAGCGGCAGCCGGTGCAGGCGCCGACCGAGGAGATCACCGACTGGCAGCTCGCGTCGAGCGAGTCGCACACGTCGCAGGGGCTGCGGTCGGCCGAGACCGAGGCGCTGGACCGGCTGCCGGACAGCGACATCAAGGAAGCGCTGCAATCCCTGCCGGAGGACTTCCGGCTCGCCGTCTACCTCGCCGATGTCGAGGGTTTCTCGTACAAGGAGATCGCCGACATCATGGGCACGCCGATCGGCACGGTCATGTCCCGGCTGCACCGCGGCCGGCGCAACCTGCGCAAGCTGCTCGAACGGTACGCGGTGGACCGGGGCATCACCCGGGCCGCGACCTCCGAGCCGCAGGGGGCGTGACGACATGGAGCCCGAGGAGAATGAGAACGACTGCGGGATCGTCCTGAGCGAGGTCTACCTCTACCTGGACCTGGAGTGCTCGGAGGAGCGCCGCCGGCTGATCCAGAAGCACCTCGACGAGTGCGCCGGCTGCCTGCGTGAGTTCGGCATCGAGCACGACGTGAAGGCGCTGGTCAGCCGGTGCTGCGGCGACGAGCGGGCGCCGGCCGAGCTGCGCGACCGGCTGCGTCACAAGCTGGGGCAGCTCGAGGTGCAGACGGAGACCAAAGAGTTCCTGCCCTGAAATGACGAAAGGCCCGGCGATCGCCGGGCCTTCTCGCTTTTCAGCTGTTGGGGCGCTTGCCGTGGTTGGCGCTGCTCTTCTTACGGGCCTTCTTCTTGCGAGCCTTCTTGGCCATGTCGCGTCTCCTGTTCGTGGTGCTGGAACTCGTTGCCGATCGTAATGGGCCGGTCCGGCCGGACCGGACTCACCCGCGTCGGATCCGTGGTTTGATGACCTTCACCGAACCGTGCCGACGGACGAGGAGGCCGAGCCATGGCGGACGAGATCCGTGCCGAGATGGGGGCCAACGTGTGGAAGGTCGTGACCGCACCCGGCGCCACCGTGACCCAGGGGGACACGCTGGTCATCCTGGAGTCGATGAAACTGGAGGTCCCGGTGCAGGCCGAGACCACCGGGACGGTCGCCCGGCTGGCCGTGCACGAGGGTGACACGGTCCAGGAGGGCGACCTCATCGCCGTCATCGACTAGGGCGCGTCCTAGTCGCGCCGCCAGCGCAGCAGGGAGCGTCCCCGGCCCCGCTGACGGGGGACGGCCGGGACACGGATGGTGGCCGCGGCCAGTTCCCGGGTCGGCCGGTCCAGGGCGGGCGCGGCCAGAGCGAGTTCGGCGACCGCGCGGGCGTTCGGCCGGGAGGCGGTCTCGGTGAGCCGCGCCGCCACCACGGCGGCCACGTCGGCCCGGGCCTCCGGATCCACCCAGGCGTAGGCGACCAGGGCGAACAGCGCGGCCTGGGTCACCCGGTCCACCTCGCCGTCGAGCAGGCCGAGCAGCAGCCGGCGGCGGCTCGACTCCGGCCAGGGCTCCTCGGCCCCGTGGTGCAGCAGCCCGAGGCAGGCCCACACCTCCAGCCCGTTCTGCTGGTCGGCGCGGGCGGTCTCCGGGTGGGCGAGCAGGGCCAGAAGTTCCCACGGCTCGACCAGGACCAGACCCAGCGCCCGGTCGTAGGCGCCCGGCGGGTGCGGCCAGGTGGGGCCGGAGATCCGGTGCAGGCGGTGCAGCGCGTCGGCGGACGGCTCGGCGTTGACCGGTGCCCGGCCGGCGGGCAGCGGCGCCCCGGCCGGGAGCCCGCCCAGCCACGGCGTCTCCCGGCAGCACTCCTCCAGGTCGGTGTGCTCGTGGGCGTCGTCCGGGTGGCCGCGGATGAAGTCGGCCAGGTCGACCAGGTGGGCGACGTCGCCGTCGGCCCGGTAGCGAAGCCGGTGGGCGGTGTGCACCACGCAGTCGAAGTCCGGGTCGCGTTCCAGGGCGAGTTCGGTCCAGCGGAGCGCCTCGTCGAGCCTGCCCAGGTCGGCCAGGGTGGCGGCGACGTCGGCGTACACCGAGAGGTCGTCGGGGTCGTAGGCGACGGCGCGGCGCAGTGCGGCGAGCGCCTCCGGCATCCGGCCGGCGCTGCGGTACGCGTACCCCAGCCAGATCTCGGCGAGCTTGGACGGCTGTGCCCGGGCGCCCCGCCCGGCCCAGTCGACGGCCAGCCGCACCTCACCGAGCCGGCGGGCCAGCGCCGAGCCGGCACCGAGCAGCATGCCGTGCTCGCCGTGGGCGGCGATCGCGTGCCGGACCACCTCGAGGTACGGCCGCAGCGTGGTGACCGAGCCGGCCGGGGCCGGGTCACCGACCGCGGTGCAGAGCCGCATCACGGTACGCGCGAGCACCCCCGGATCGATCCGCGCGCCGAGGGCCGGGTCGCCGACCCAGGGCACTCCGGCCCAGTCCAGCCCCGGGCTGTGCCCGCTGGCGGCGGCGAGCAGTGGCAGCCCTTCCTCGGGGTGCCCGGTGGCGGCGAGCAGGTGGGCCCGGGCGGCGAGCCGGCCGACCGGCGCGTGCGCCTCCACCGGGAACAGGTCCAGCCCGCCGTCGGCTCGTGCCGCCAACCGGCTGAGCAACTCGTGGGTGTCGGGCAGGGTGGGGGCGTGGGCCAGGGCGGCGGCGATGTGCCCGGCCGCGGACGCGGTTTCGCCGCGCTCGAGGGCGTCACGAGCACGCGCGAGGTCACGGTGGGCCGAGGGGGAATCCACGAGTGAAGACCCTAGGGGAAGTGCCGCTCGTTGTCAGTCCTCACGTTTGCTCGTTCATGCACGAAACCTTGACCTAGTAAGCTGTTTCTTGCAAGACTGCGCACAGAATGCGCAAGGCGCGCGTGAAAGGGGAGGATCGTGACACAGCGAGGCCAGGGGATGGCAGCGGACATCGCGGAGCAACCCGCCGGTTTCGCGCGGCTGCTGGAGGACGGGCCCGCCGGCGCCATCGCCGAGGTGGCCGCCGAGGTGGCCCGCCGGGCGCCGCGCAGCGTCCTGTTCGTCGGCCGCGGCACCTCCGATCACGCCGCGCTCTACGGTGCCTACCTCGCCGAGATTCGGCTCGGCCTGCCGGTGGCCAGCGCCTCCCCCAGCGCCATCACGCTCTACGGCGCCCGCCCCGACCTGACCGGCGCGCTGGTGATCGGCGTCAGCCAGAGCGGCGGCTCGCCCGACCTCGCCGGAGTGCTCAACGTGGCCCGGGAGACCGGCGCGCTCACCCTGGCGGTCACCAACAACCCGGAGTCGCCGCTGGCGCGGGCGGCCGAGCTGTCGGTCGACGTGGCGGCCGGGCACGAACGGGCGGTGGCCGCCACCAAGACGTACACCGCCGAGCTGCTCGCCCTGCTCCTGCTGGTCGAGGGGATCCGGGCCGGGGACGGCCGGCTGCCCGCCGAGGAGCGGTCCGCCCTGGCCGAGCTGCCGGCGCTGGCCGAGCGGGTGCTCGCCGACCGGTCCGCCGAGGAGCTGGCCCAGCGCTACCGGTTCGCCTCCAGCCTGGTGACCACCGGGCGGGGGTACGCGTACCCCACCGCCCGGGAGACCGCCCTCAAGCTGATGGAGACGTCGTACCTGCCGGCGCTCTCGTTCTCCGGCGCCGACCTGCTGCACGGCCCGCTCGCCATGACCGACCCGGACGTGCCGGTGCTCGCGGTGGTCGGTGACGGCCCGGGCGGCCGCTCGATGCGGGACGTGGTGACCCGGCTCGGGGAGCGCCGCGCCGACGTGGTGACCATCGGCGCCGCCGACGTGCCCGGCGCCTCGGCCCGGCTCGCCGTGCCGGCCGTCGACGAGCGCTACTCGCCGCTGCTCGACATCCTGCCGTTGCAGCGGCTCGCGCTCGCGCTGGCCCTGGCACGTGGCGAAGATCCCGATGCTCCTCGCGGTTTGAAGAAGGTCACCACCACGCTTTAGAAATAGGCTGGGCCGGTGTCCACCCTCCGTGACCTTGTCGAAGAGCACACCGGCCTGAGCCCCGCCGACATCGATCACCTGCACCGGATCGCCGGTGACTGGCAGCTGCTGTCCGACCTCTCCTTCGCGGACCTGCTGCTCTGGGTGCCGATCAAGGGGGAGCCGCGGCAGCCGCGGGAGTTCCTCTGCATCGCGCAGGTGCGGCCCACCACGGCGCCCACGGCGTACCAGGACGACCAGGTCGGCAAGATCGTCGGCGGGCCGGAGGTGGCGCACCTCGACGTCGCCATCACGCAGGAGCGGATCTGGCGGGAGGGCGACCCGGTCTGGTACGGCGACACCCCCGCCCGGCACGAGGCCATCCCGGTCCGGCTGCGCGACGCCACCGACCTGGAGGAGGCGCTCAGCGAGGTGATCGCGGTGATCGGCCGGGACACCAACCTGAGCACCGCGCGCACCCCGAGCCAGCTCGAACTGAACTACCTGACCACGGCCGACGACCTGGCGCAGATGGTGGCGGACGGGACGTTCCCGCCGCCCCGTCTGCCCGGCGAGATCACCTCGGCGCCCCGGGTCGGGGACGGGCTGATCCGGCTGAACGCCTCCGGCAAGGTGACCTACGCCAGCCCGAACGCGCAGTCGGCGTACCGGCGGCTCGGCTTCAACGCGCACCTGGTCGGGGAGGAGCTGGCCAAGCTCGCCAGCCGGCTCTCCGGTGACCCGCTGGAGGGCAACGACGCGGCCGAGCGGATCCTGGCGTCGCTGCGTGGCGAGTTCCCGGCCCGGATGGAGGTGGAGGCGCGCGGCGCCACCGTCCTCACCCGGGCGCTGCCGCTGCTGCCGGCCGGTGTGCCGATCGGAGCCCTCGTACTGGTCCGGGACGTGACCGAGGTGCGCCGCCGGGAGCGGGCGCTGATGACCAAGGACGCCACCATCCGGGAGATCCACCACCGGGTGAAGAACAACCTCCAGACCGTGGCCGCGCTGTTGCGCCTCCAGGCCCGCCGGGTGGACGCGCCGGAGGCCCGGATGGCGCTGGAGGAGTCGGTCCGCCGGGTCGCCTCGATCGCCCTGGTCCACGAGACGCTGTCGATGTCCAGCGACGAGGCGGTCGAGTTCGACGGCATCGTGGACCGGGTCGCCCAGGCGGCGACCGAGGTGGCCACCACCGGCTCCCCGGTCCGGATCCGGCGGGACGGCACCTTCGGCGTGCTTCCCGCCGAGATCGCCACCTCCCTGGTCATGGTCCTCAACGAGCTGCTGATCAACGCGGTCGAGCACGGCTTCCCGGAGCCCGAGGAGGACGAGGAGGAGGCCGGCGTCCCGGCCCACAGCGACGGCGAGGTGGTCGTCTCCGCGCACCGGTTCCGCAAGCAGCTGCACGTGACCGTGGCGGACAACGGGCGCGGCCTGCCGGACGGCTTCAAGTTCGAGGGCAGCAACCGTCTCGGGCTTCAGATCGTCCGGGCGCTGGCCACCGGGGAGCTGCGTGGCAGCATCGAGCTGCGCAACCGGGCCGTCGGCGGCACCGAGGCCGTGCTGGTGGTGCCGCTCGAAAAGCGCTGAGTCAGGGTCCGGCGGTGGCCGGACCGGGCTCTGGTGCCCGTCCCGCCGGCAGTGCCTGACGCACGCCACCGGCCCGTCGACCCGGCTCGATGAGCTTGCCGGTTCCAGACGCTGCCGCGAGGTCCAAAGCGGATCGCGGTGGGGTTCGTCTCATTCCGGCTTGGACGGCGCGGCATTGTGATCATTCAGATTGACATCTGTCGTTGGTGTTCGTACGGTCTCGCTACGTACTCGTTCGAGCGGGGGCTTACCGGGTCACCTCGAACCTGTGCTGTCGGGCTCCCGCTCAATCGAAACCTTTGAGCACGGTTCACGGGAGTCCATTCGGTGTCATCCACACATGTCCGGATATCGGCCAGCACATCGCTGGCTGTTTTGTCAACATTTATCATTTCCTTTCTGGCGCCGGAAGCCGCGCAAGCCGCAGCCTGTCCGGCCGCCGTCGTCGCCGATACCGCCCCGGTCGCGCAGACGGAACTGGCCGCGCAGAAGCTGGCTCAGCTCTGTGGTAAGCCGGTCGAGGTGAACGAGGCGGCGAGCGAGACCACCAAAGCGGTCGCGCTTCCGTCCGGCGAGTTCACCTTCGAGTCCTACCTGGAGCCCCAACGGGTCAAACGGGACTCGCGGTGGATCGACCTCGACACCCGGCTGCAACAGGGCGCCGATGGCAAGTTCCGGCCCGCGGCTGCCGCCGACGTGACGTTCTCCGCTGGTGGCACCGGGCCGTTCGTGGTCTACCGCCAAGGTGATGCGGACTTCACGCTCTCCTGGCCGGCTCCGCTCCCGGCCGGTGTCGTATCCGGTGACTCGGTCACCTACCCGGAGGTCTACCCGGGCACCGATCTGGTGGTCCGATCGGTCGCCGGCGGCTTCTCGCACGTGCTCGTCGTGAAGACTCCCGCCGCCGCCGCGAACCCGGCGGTGCGCGAGGCGTCGTACCAGGTCGGTGGCAGCGCCACATTGTCCGAGGTGGATGGCGAGCTGCGATTGTCGGGCCCGAAGGGTGTGGTGGCGCAGGCGCCGCGTGCCTCGGCGTGGGACTCGAACCGGACCGATCACCGGGTGGCGACCACGCTGCGCAGCGGGGTGCAGGCGGCGGCCCCGCCGGTGTCCGCGGACCCGTCGACCGTCCGGGCACCTGGCGGGCAGGCTCGCCAGGTCGAGGTCGACGTGTCGGTGGCCGACGGGCAGATGCAGGTCAAGGCCGACGAGGCGTTGTTCGCGTCCGGTGCGACCTATCCGATCTACATCGACCCGACGTTCCAGCCGGTGTACCAGAAGTGGATTCCGGTGAGCAAGCTGAAGCCGGACACCAAGTGGGTGTCCGGTGACAGCTACCCGCGTGAGGTGATGCGGGTCGGTTCGAACTGGGACAACACGTCGGACGTCTGGCGTGCCCACATGCAGTTCGACATCCGTACGCTGCACGGCAAGCGGATCACATCGAAGCCGAGTGTCGAGGGCGTGCTGACACACACCGGATGGTGTGCCGGTGAGCCGCTGAGCCTGTGGCACACCAACGCGATCGACGGCAACACGCCGACCTGGGACGGGATGTCGGGTAAGTGGCTGCACGGCGCCGCGTTGCAGACCAAGACGGTCAAGTCGAACGCCAATTGTGATCAGGGGACGACCGGTTTCCGGTTCGACGCCACCGCGGTGCAGACCCGTGTGCTGGAGCATGTCAACAAGCCCTACAACACGATCACCTTCGGTCTGCGGGTGCCCAGCGAGAGCGGCGGCCACTGGGTCAAGATCAAGCGGGGCACGATCAAGCTGATCGTGGCCTATGCGTTCAAGCCGACCTCGCCGGAGGCGATCCGATCCAACCCGGGCGGTAGCTGCAACAAGACCTCGCCCGGTCCGTGGATCAACAACAGCAAGCCGACCCTGTACGGCAGGGCCACCGACGGGGACGGCAAGGTGCGGGTGGTCTTCGACCTGACCGGCCCGACCACTCCAGCCGACTACAAGTCGCCCTGGGTGAACTCCAAGAGCGAGGCCAGTTTCCCGATCACCACTGCCCTGGCCGACGGTAGTTACAAGTGGCGGGTTCAGGGCACCGACGACGTCGTCGCCGACAACACGGCGTGGACCGCCTACTGCTACTTCCGGCAGGATCACACGCCACCGACGCTTCCGGTGATTGCGCGCACCTCGACCGGTGCGCCCGAGCTCGGCAAGCCGATCACCCTGAGCTTCACCTCGACCGACGCGCTCTCCGGCATCGCCGGCTTCGACTTCGGCATCGGTGTCGACGCCAAGCAGTCCTCCCTGGCCAGCACCGGCACGGTCAGCCACACGTTCACCCCGGACAGCGGCCGCACCCAGATCTATGTCTGGGCCCGGGACAACGCCGGCAACGCCTCGACCCGGGCGATCTACAACATCTTCACCGGCCGGGTGACGCCGATCGTCCCGATGGCCCTCTGGCGTCTCACCCACGACCTGCGTGACGACTCCGGCACGACCGACGTGGACGGCACTCTCGCCGAGGACGCCGACCAGAAGGATCTGCAGTGGCTGGGCACGGACGCGCTCACCTACACCGCTGACCGAGCCGGCCGCGGCGGGGCGGCGCTGAGCCTCGCGGGCAACGGATGCGCCTACTCGGTCCCGGTGGTTCGCAGTGATGGCGCCTTCACCGCCGGCGCCTGGGTCAAGATGACGAACAAGACCGCGCACCGGACGATCATGGTGATGACCGGTACGAACCAGCCGTCGTTCGTGCTCAGCTACAACGTTTCGCTGGACCGCTGGGCGACCGGCCTCACCACTGGTGACGTGGCCGGAGCCGGGATGGTGGTCGCCTCCGGAAACACCTCACCCGCGGTCAACACCTGGACGCATGTGGCCGCGACCGTCGATCCGGTCGGCAAGGTTCTCAGCCTCTACGTGAACGGCACGCTGGAGAAGACCGCCGCGATCACCACGACGTGGAGTGCCACCGGTCGTACCCTGATCGGCTGCGGTGGCACCAACACCACGGTGAACGGCACATCGATGGTCGGCGCCATCGATCAGGTCGGCGTCTGGAGCGGCCTGCTCAGCAAGGATCAGATCGCGGCGTCGGCCGCCGAGCTGCCCGCCGGGATCGTGGCCAAGTGGGCGATGCGGAGCAACGGCGACGACGCCAGCGAGCATGGCTACGACCTCACCGTCCCCGCACCGCCCGTTACGGAGCCGACTCCGGAGCCGACTCCGGAGCCGACCGAGGAGCCGACCGGGGAGCCGACGCCGGACCCGACCGACACGGGTACCCCCGGCGACCCGGACCCGGAACCGACGGGCGACCCCGAGGTGCCGGACGAGAGCGCCGAGCCGACCGAGGAGCCCACGACCGAGCCCACGACGCCACCGGTCCCGTCGGAGCCGGCTCCGGAGTGGGTCGGCGACCAGTACTCGCGGCCGAACGGAGCCTGGAACGTGACCGGCGATCGGTGCGCGACCAGCTCGCGCTCGGTGGTCCGCAGCGACGAGTCGTTCACCCTCGCGGTGTGGGCGAAAGTCGACGACACCAGCAAGCTGAACCAGACGATCATCGGTGCGGACGGTAACCGGGTCAGCGGCTGGTTCCTCGGTGCGCGTGCGAATGCCCAGGGTGTGCCGTTCTGGGCGCTGATGATGAAGGCGACCGACGACGAGACCTCCGCCTCGGAGTGGGCGGGTTCGACCACGGACGCGTTCGCGGCGACCGTCGGCAAGTGGACCCATCTGGTCGGTGTGTACAACGCCACGACGAAGACGATCAGCCTGTTCGTCAACGGCACGAAGGTGTCGTCGGTGACCCGTACCGGTGGCAACTGGGTCGCGGGTGGCCCGCTGACCGTCGGTTGTGGCAGGTACGCCGCTGTTCCGGCGGACTACTTCCGGGGTGGGATCACCGATGTCCGGGTGTGGCGGGGCGCGCTGACCGATGTCGAGGCGACGGCGCTGCGCGGTAGCAACCCACCGGTGACCCTGCGGGGCATGTGGCCGCTTGAGGGCCCGGAATCGTCCGGCGAGCCGACCGAGCTGGAGGACCGTTCGGGCAACGGGCGGCACCTGACGGTCGCGGGTGCTTACACCTGGGAACGGGACCGGGCCAATAGCCGTGAGGGCGCGCTGGGCCTGTCGCTCGACGAGGGGTCGTGTGCCCAGACCGCCGGTTCGGTCGTGCCGACGGACGGGTCGTTCAGTGTCACCGCGTGGGTGGTCCTGGACGAGGCCACCGGTACGCGGACCGTGGTGGCCCAGTCGGGCGCCAACCGTCAGGGTTTCCGGCTCGAGTACTCCGGCACCGCAAACCGGTGGCGGTTCGTGATGCCGCAGGGCGACACCACGGGTGCGGCCGACATCGCGATCGCCTCCACCGCGGCCCCGGAACTCGGGGTCTGGACCCACCTGGCCGCGGTCTACGACCTGCCGGCCAAGAAGTTCCGGTTCTACGTCAACGGCGACGAGCAGGGTGACGGTGCCACCGCGCCGACGGCGCCGTGGAACGCGGCGGGTCCGCTGACGGTCGGCTGCGCCGCCACCACCGGTGGTCAGCGGTCCAACTACCTGGGCGGGATCGTCGACGACGTTCGGGTTTGGACGTCGACGGTCGACCCCGAGCTCTTCGGCACTTTCGCCCACGCATGACATCCGGGTCGTGGGGGGGGGGCGCGGGGGGCGGGCCCCCCCCCCCCCCCCCCCCACCCCCCCCACCCACAACCCGCCGCAAGCGTCCAGCGCGCCCCCTCCCCCCCCGCCCCCCCCCCCCCCGCGGGGGGGGGGGGGCGCCCCCCCCCCCCCCCCCCCCCCCCACGACCCGGCAAACACCCCTCTACCTTTAACCGGAGATTCTCGTAAATGTCAGAAGATAGATCGGCGTTTTCGCCGAAACGTCGCGGGTTAGCCCTCGGCGTGACGGCGTTGATGGTGACGTCCTTCCTTACCTATCACTGGGTGGCGCAGGAGCTCAGTGGCGAGCGGGACGTCCCCGCGGCCGCCGCGAAAGACTTCGGAACGGTCCGGGTTCAGACCGCGCCGCCGCCCGCCGACAGTGGAACCTGGACCGGTCCCGCCGACAGCCGGTGGCCGACGGCCGGTACCGTCGAGATCGCGCTGGCCTCCGCGAACGGCCGGTCGGCCTCGGCCAAGGCCGGTTCGATCCCGGTGACCGTCGAGCCGGTGCCGGGTAAGCCGGCGCCGGACCGTGTCCGCGTCTCGGTCATGCCCGAGGACCAGTCCCGCAAGCTGGGCGTGAGCGGCCCGGTGATCGCGGTCGAGGGCGACAAGCCCGGTGACATCAAGACCACCATCGACTACAGCAGCTTCTCCGGCCTGTACGGCGGCAGCTGGGCCAGCCGGGTGCGTCTCGTCGGGTTGCCGTCGTGTGCGGCCACGACGCCGCAGAACCAGGAGTGCCAGTCCACGACGCCGGTCGCCGCGACGAAGCCGGCGGGAAACCCGAGCATCTCGACGACGATGTCGCTGTCCGGCAGCAGCGCGACGGTCATGACGGCCTCGGCCGACGACGAGTCGGGTGAGGGCGACTACAAGGCCAGCGACCTGCAGGCTTCGGGCTCGTGGACGGCCGGGGACAGCTCCGGCGGGTTCAACTACTCCAATCCGATCAAGGTGCCGTCGGCGCCGGGGCCCTCGCCGGATGTCGCGCTCAGCTACTCCTCGCAGGGCGTCGACGCCCGGATGGCCGGCCGCAACAACCAAGCTTCCTGGGCCGGTGACGGCTGGGAGTACTCGCCCGGCATGATCGAGCGTTCCTACGCGGGGTGCGCCGACGATCTGGGCAAGGTTGACGAAAAGGACCCGAACAACAAGGAGAAGAAGACCGGCGACCAGTGTTGGAAGGGCAAGTCCCCGAACATCACTGTCTCTCTCGAGGGGGCCAACGCCACCCTGGTCAAGGATGACAAGTCGGGTGCCTGGCGGCCTGCGCAGGAGTCGGATTGGAAGGTCGAGTACGAGGGCGCCCCGGCGACCAAGAGTGACGCGACCACCGAGCACTGGGTGATCACCACGGCCGACGGCACGCGCCACTACTTCGCCAGTGAGGTCGCGACGGCCAACTCCCGGTGGACGCTGCCGGTGTTCGGCAACCACGACGGCGAGAACTGCCACGCCGACGCGTTCAAGGACTCGTCCTGTCAGCAGGCCTGGCGTTGGCTGCTGGACAAGCAGATCGATGTCACCGGCAACATGACCCGGTACTACTACAAGAAGGAGACGGGTCACTACGGCGCTGTCGCCGACAAGAACAACCGGGTCTCGTTCGACCGCGGCGGCAACCTCGAACGCATCGAGTACGGCCTGAACACCGCGTTCCCGGACGTCGCGGCAACCGCCAAGGTCGTCTTCAGCACCGAGGACCGCTGCTTCGCCGCCGAGTGCTACAAGGATGGCAAGCCGGTCGCGGCGAACTGGCCGGACATTCCGTGGGACAAGGAGTGTCATGCGGAGCCGTGCACGGACAAGCTGGCGCCGGTGTTCTTCTCGATCAAGCGGCTCACGAAAATCACTACCCAGTTGCGTAGCGGCGCCTCGACGTTCAACCCGGTCGAGTCGTGGACCCTGGATCAGGAGTTCAAGTCGCCGAAGGGTGCGAAGTCGGCGTCGCTGTGGTTGAAGTCGATCACGCACGCCGGCCATGTCGGTGGGTCGATCACCGACCCGCCGGTCGTCTTCAGCGGTGTCGAGTTGCCGAACCGGGTGAAGGTGGCGCCGGGTGTGCCGATCTACTCGCGGCACCGGATCAACAACATCCGGACCGAGTCGGGCGCGGACATCTTCGTCAACTACTCCGAGCCGGACTGCGACACCTATGACCTGCCGACCGCGTCGAACAACAGCCGCCTGTGCTACCCGGTCTACTGGGCACCGGACGGCTACAGCGAGCCGACGCTGGACTGGTACCGGAAGTACGTCGTCACCGAGGTCACCCAGAACGACCGCACCGCCGACCAGCCGCCGATCCTGACCCGGTACAGCTACTCGACCGATGGTGGCGGCACCGGCGTCCTGTGGGGATGGGACGACGGCGAGTTCACCAAGAAGAAGCACCGCACCTACAGCCAGTGGCGTGGGTACGCACAGGTCACCGTCCAGATCGGGCAGGCCGACACCGGCAAGGTGCTGACCACCCGCAAGCGGTTCTACCGGGGCCTGGACGATCAGCCGCTGCCGGACGACAAGAGCCGCAGCGTGCAGGTCACCGACTCGGCCGGCAACTCCTACGCCGACCACCCGGCGCTGGCCGGTTCGCCGTTCGAGGAGGCGACGCTCGACGGCGACAGCGTGGTCGAATCGAGTACTACCGCGTACTGGGTGCGGAAGACGGCCGAGCGGGAGCGCACCGGAGGCAGCGACAAGGCGTACCGCGTCGCGCCTTCGGTGGTGAAGTCCCGGAAGCTGATCGCCGCCGGTGTGTGGCAGCAGACCGAGACACAAACCGAGTACAACGACGAGGGTCAGGTCGAGTGGACCAGCGAGCTCGGCGACATCGCCCGGCCCGGTGACGAGACCTGCACCCGGGTGACGCACGTCAACAGCTCGGATCCGTGGCTGCGCGGACTGGTGTCCCGCGAGGAGACCGTCTCGAAGGCGTGCACGGAGCCGGTCTCCCGGCCGGCCGACATCATCTCGGACGTCAAGACCTACTACGACAAGTCCGAGACGCACGGCACCGCGCCCAGCAAGGGCCAGGTGACGCGGGTCGACACGCTGAACGAGTGGAAGAACGGCACACCGGTCTACACCACGACGGTGCGCAAGGGCTATGACGAGTTGGGCCGGGCCGAGAGCGAGACCGACGCCCTCGGCAAGGTGACCAGGACCTACTACACGCCGGCGGGCCCTGGACCGGTCACCCAGACCAAGACGGTCAACCCGCTGGGGCACGCGGTGGTGACCGACCAGAACCCGGCGTGGGCCGTGCCCACGTCGATTCTGGACGCCAACCTGAAACGTACCGACCTGCTGCACGACGCGATGGGCCGGTTGACCAAGGTGTGGCTGCCGGGCCGGGCCAAGGCGTCCGCGACGCCGAACATGGAGTTCAGCTACCTGCTGCGCAACAACGGCCCGCTGGCGGTGACCACCAAGCGCCTCGGTCCGAACGGCAACTACCTGACCGAGGTGGGTCTGTTCGATTCGCTCTACCGGTCCGTTCAGAAGCAGCAGGACTCGCTGAAGACCAAGGACGGCGCTGCCGCCCGGCTGGTCACCGGCACCGGCTACAACGACCGTGGACAGGTCGAGTACAAGTCCGAGGAGAACTACGCCGTCGGTGCGCCGAGCAGCGAGCTCCTGGAGATCACGCCCGGCGAGGACCGTTCCCGGCTCGTCTCCGGCTACGACCGGCTGGGCCGAGTGGTCGAGGAAAGCCTCTGGTCGGCGAACGTCAAGAAGTGGAGCACCACCACGGCGTACGGCGGTGACCCCGCCGGCTGGCAGGTGGCGGTCACACCGCCGCAGGGCGGCACGGCGACCGCGACGATCGAGAACGCCACCGGCGAGACGATCGAGAAGCGCGAGTTCCACGGACCGCGCCCGGAGGGGGCCTTCGACGCGACGAAGTACACGTACACGTCGCGCGGTGATCTGGAGACGGTCGTCAAGGGCGGCCTGACCTGGAAGTACGAGTACGACCTCCGGGGCCGTGAGGTCAAGACGACCGACCCGGACAAGGGTGTCACGAACGTCGAGTACAACAACGCCGACGACGTGATCAAGTCGGTCGACGACGAGGACCAGGTCGTCACGACGGAGTACGACGATCTGGGCCGGCAGAAGGAGCGGTACTTCAACGGGGTCCTGGCGGCCGAATGGAAGTACGACTCCGTGGCCAAGGGGCACCTGACCAAGGCCTCGTCCATCGTGAACGGGCACGCGTTCACCCGGCAGATCTACCTGTACAACGACGCCTACCAGATCGCCGACGAGGAGTCGGTCATCCCGGCGATGCCGGGGCTGACCGCGCTGGCCGGCAAGTACATCACCACGCACACGTACACGACCAACGGCATGCTGTACCGGTCGAGCCTGCCCAAGGTCGGCTCGATGGAGAAGGAGACCCTCACCCGCACGTACGACGACCTGGGTAACGTCGTCAAGCTGGCGGGCACCTCCTCGCCGTCGGGCACGGTCCGCACCTACGTGGACCGGAGCACCTACTCGCCCTACGGCGAGCTGCTCAACCGGTGGCTCGGCACCCCCGTCGGGGAGAAGCCGCAGGCGTACCAGAACTACGTCTACGACGACGTCACCCGCCGTCTGCAGGAGTTCTACTTCGACCGTGACGGCACTGTGCCCAACGTCGCCGCGCTCAAGTACGACTACGACGACGCCGGCAACGTGCTCTCGATGGACAACCGGCCGCTCGATGCCGACGGCAACGTGCGGTCCGGCCAGGAGGACGTGCAGTGCTTCCGGTACGACCACCTGCGCCGCCTCACCGACGCCTGGTCACAGACCGCCGAAACCTGCGGCACGGCCGACCCCGGCACCGTCGGAGGCAAGGCCCCGTACTGGCAGTCCTGGAAATTCGACCAGTACGGCTCGCGGACGTCGGCGACCGATCACCTGAGCGGCAAGACCTCCGACTACGGCTACGAGGCGGGTTCCGCCGCGGTACGCACCGTCACCACCGGCGACCAGGTCGACCACTACGACTGGAACGAGCGCGGTGACCTGGAGTACCGCAAGGTCGGTGACCGCAGCGAGAAGTTCGAGTGGAGCCCGCACGGCAAGCTGACCAAGATCAGCGCGCCGGAGGGCGACACCACCATGGTGTACGACGTCGACGGCAACCGGATCGCCCGCATCGACCCGGGCGGCGCGGCCAGCGTCTTCGTCTACGGCCACGAGTACAACTCGGCTGGCGCCGCCGGTACCAACACCACCCGCTATTACGAGCACGCCGGTGACACCGTCGCGTCGCGGACCGACACCACCACCCGCAAGGGCGACATCATCTGGCTGGGCGCTGATCCGCAGGGATCGGCCACCTGGGCGGTCAACTCGGTCACCCGTGTGGAGACGGTCAAGTACAACGACCCGTACGGCAACCCCCGCAGCGGAACCACCGCGCCGCAGTGGCCCGCCGGGCAGCGCGGATTCGTCGGCGGCGTCGGTGATCCCACCGGTCTGACGCTGCTCGGGGCGCGGTTCTACGACCCGAGGCTGGGCGCGTTCATCTCCGTCGACCCGGAGATCGACGAGTACGACCCGCAGCGCATGCACCCGTATGCGTACGCCAACAACAACCCCACCACCTTCTCCGACCCCGACGGCCTGTTCTGGGGTTCCATCAAGAACGGCATCCAGAAGGCCGCCAGTTCGGTGGCGAGCGCCGCCACCACCGCCGCCAAGGCCGTGGTCGACAACGCCGGGACCATCGCGGACGTCGCCGGAGCGGTGGCCGTGGTCGCCGCGGTCCTGCCGCCCCCGGCGCAGGTCGTCGCCGCGGCGGCCGGTGCGGTCGCGGCGGTGGCCGGTGCCATCGACACCGCGAAGTCCTGTGTCGGTGGCGACGTAGCGGGCTGCGCGATGGGAATCGCCGGCATGGTGCCGGGTGTCCGCCAGGCGAAGACCGCCGCCCGGGGGGCCAGCGCGGTCAAGAGCGCTGTCAAACAGGCGGAACCGCCCAAGGGATGCAACAGTTTCGTTCCCGGGACACGCGTGCTGATGTCGGACGGCAGCTACAAGCCGATCGAGGACATCGCGATCGACGACGTGGTGTGGGCCGCCGACCCGGAAACCGGGGAGTCGGGCGCGCGTCCGGTGACCGCCCAGATCATCGGTTCCGGTGACAAGCGACTGGTCGAGATCAGCATCGACGCCGACGCCGACGGGGAGTCGGACGGCAAGGTCACGGCTACCGACGGCCACCCGTTCTGGGTGGACGACGAGCGGAAGTGGCTGAGCGCCGAGCGGCTCCAGCCGGGGCAGAGCCTGCTCCGGCCGGACGGTTCGCGTGTCACGGTGCTGGACGTCGCCGCGTACGACGCCGTCGCCACGGTCTACAACCTGACCGTCGACGACATTCACACGTACTTCGTCGAGGTCGGCGACGAGCAGCTCCTGGTGCACAACCAGGGTGGCGCCGATCCGGAAGCGTGCCCGGTCATCGCCGCGGCCCAGAAACTGGCCGACGACACCCAGGCGCAGGAAGGCCTCACCCGTAAGACGAGGCCGTCGATGGCGGAGTCGATTCAGATCACGCTCGACGACCTCACGATCGAGGTCATCTCGAAGACCAGCGTGAAGGGTGCCATGCCCAAGCTTCACCCCCAGGTGCAGCGGGTACTGGACTTCATTCCCAAGCGCAACAAGCAGCGGAGCAACGGCCACGGGCAATGCGGGTTGCCGCAATGCCTGTCCGACGCTCTCGACCGGGGCCTGGATCCGCGAGGCGCGAAGGTGGCTGCTTACAGCGTTCACAACAACAAGGATCATCCGTCACACAAGCAGCCAGCGGGTCCGTGCCGCAGTTGTAGGGTACTTTCCCGCTATTTCGATCTTAATTGGTTGACGAAGTGGCTGTGAGATGACTGTGAACAGGGGCGACGCTCACCCGTACCGGTTTCCCCAAGATGTTGAGGAGATCATGCGCCGGGCCGGTTGGTATCCCGGCCGGTCGGTCGATGTCGATCGGTGGCGTCCGGGGCCGGGGTCGGAGATCTCGATGCACCCGGCGGCCGAGCGGTTCCTGTCCGAATTCGGAGGGCTCACGGTCGAGGTGGCTGGTCCAGACCCAGGGCCCGGAGGGCGTGAGGCGTTCGAGTTCGATCCGACAGACGCTTTGGGGGACGAGGGACGGTTCGCCGACTGGGGGACGGACATCGGCCGATCGCTGTTCCCGGTGGGCTCCATCAAGCAGGAGATGTTTCATCTGGCGATTGACGAGGAGTCGGTCGTTTACCTGGTGAGCAGCTGGCTCGCAACCTACGGGCCGGCACCGCGCGCCGTGGGACGACTGGTCCTGGGCCATCGGCCTCGGACGATCAGGTCGGAGGGCTGACAGCAAGGTTCACGATGTGCCGGCGCGGTTCCCTTGGGGAGCCGCGCCGGTGCCCGATCACCGCGTCGAGAACGGGCTCGGCAGCTTAGGTGTGAGTTGTTACAAGGTGTTGGCGTTGTGCTACCTGACACACTCCCGAAATCTGGACCGTGCTGGCCGAGAATCGCTGGGCGTGAGAGGCTAGCCGACATGACCGCTGCAGTTGACCGCCGCTTCGTGGCCCGCCGCCACGTCGACTACGGCCGTGTCCGCAGCGCCATGTGTCCGGCTTCCTGACGACGCCCGATTTCCATTTCCGGGCGCTCGACCGCCGGGCCCAACTCCTGACACAGATGTCACGAGCCTCCCACGGGCCGTGAGCGGCACAGCGCGCCCACGAAACCCGGAGGAACGCCGAGATGGCGCCCAGCAACACTCCCGCTGCAAGGCCGACCGCCCGCCCCCGCAAGGCGCGCGGCGAGGGTCAGTGGGCGCTCGGACACCGCGAGCCGCTCAACCCCAACGAGCGCAGCAAGAAGGACGACAATCCGCTCAACGTGCGGGCCCGGATCGAGAACATCTACGCCCACGGCGGGTTCTCCTCGATCGACCCGGCCGACCTGCGCGGCCGGTTCCGCTGGTGGGGTCTCTACACCCAGCGGCGCGCCGGGATCGACGGCGGCCGCACCGCGGTGCTGGAGCCGGAGGAGCTCGAGGACGAGTACTTCATGCTTCGCGTGCGGATCGACGGCGGCGCGCTGAATCTCGAGCAGCTGCGCGTCATCGGTGGCATCGCCACCGAGTTCGCCCGGGACTCCGCCGACATCACCGACCGGCAGAACATCCAGATGCACTGGATCCGGGTCGAGGACATGCCGGAGATCTGGCGCCGGCTCGAGGCGGTCGGCCTTCAGACCACCGAGGCCTGCGGTGACTGCCCCCGCGTCGTGCTGGGCAGCCCGGTCGCCGGTGTCTCGGCCGACGAGGTGATCGACGCCACCCCGGCGATCGACGAGATCGTCGAGCGGTACGTCGGCGACCCGCGCTACTCGAATCTGCCGCGCAAGTTCAAGTCGGTCATCTCCTGGCTGCCCGACGGTCCCTACCAGGCGAACGACATCGCCTTCGTCGGTGTGCACCACCCCGACCACGGCCCCGGCTTCGACCTCTGGGTCGGCGGCGGCCTGTCCACCAACCCGCGCCTGGCCGAGCGGCTCGGCGTCTGGGTGCCGCTGGCCGAGGTCCCGGACGTCTGGGAGGGCGTCGTCGGGATCTTCCGGGACTACGGCTACCGCCGCCTGCGGCACCGCGCCCGGCTCAAGTTCCTGCTCGCCGACTGGGGCGTGGCGAAGTTCCGCGAGGTCCTGGAGAAGGAGTACATGGGCCGTGCGCTGATCGACGGCCCGGCTCCGGAGCTGCCGGAGAAGCCGCTCGATCACATCGGCGTGCACAAGCAGATCGACGGGCGGAACTACATCGGCGCGGCCCCGGTGGTCGGCCGGTCGTCCGGCACCCAGCTGACCAGGCTCGCGGACCTCGTCGAGAAGCACGGGTCGGAGCGGGTGCGGCTCACGGCGTACCAGAAGCTCCTGGTCCTGGACATCGCCGACGACCAGGTGGAGCCGATCATCGAAGGTCTCCGCGGCATCGGGCTGGAGGCCCGTCCGTCGGCCTTCCGCCGCGGCACCATGGCCTGCACCGGCATCGAGTACTGCAAGCTCGCCATCGTCGAGACCAAGGCACGCGGTGAGGAGCTGGTGGCCCGGCTCGAGGACCGGCTCAAGGGCTTCGACGCCGAGCTGTCGATCCACATCAACGGCTGCCCCAACGCGTGCGCCCGCACCCAGGTCGCCGACATCGGCCTCAAGGGCCAGCTCGTCCTGAACTCGCACGGCGAGCAGGTCGAGGGCTTCCAGATCCACCTGGGCGGCGCGCTGGGCATGGCCAAGGGCGAGACCGCCGGGTTCGGCCGCAAGGTTCGTGGTCTCAAGGCCACCGCCGAGGAGCTTCCGGAGTACGTGGAACGCGTCGCCCGGCACTACCTGGACGGCCGTGACCAGGGCGAGACCTTCGCCAACTGGGTGATGCGGGCCGACGAGGAGCTCCTGAAGTGAGCGATGCCAGATCTGCCCCGCTGTACTGCCCCTACTGCGGTGAGGAGGACCTCCGCCCCAACGAGTCCTCGCACGGCGCCTGGGAGTGCCACTCCTGCGCCCGTGTGTTCTCGGTCAAGTTCATCGGCCTCTTGTCCAAGGGAGTGAGTTCGTCATGAGTCTCCTCAACGCCTCCGGTCTTGGTCTGGTCAACCTCGGCGCGCCCGCGGTCAGCGCGGACTCCGAGCGCCGGAAACCCGAGGAACTGAAGGCCCTCGCGCTGGAGGCCGCCGAGATGCTCGAGGGCCGGCCCGCCGAGGAGATCGCCAAGTGGGCGACCGACACCTTCGGCGCGAGGTTCTGCGTCACCAGCTCGATGGCGGACGCCGTGGTGGCGCACCTCTTCTCCCGGGTGTCGCCCGGCGTGGACGTGGTCTTCCTGGACACCGGCCTGCACTTCCCGGAGACGCTGAAGGTCCGGGACACGGTCGTCCGGACGATGAACGTCAACGTCCGCTCGATCCGCCCGCGCCTCACCGTCGGCCAGCAGGACGGCGAGTACGGTCCCCGGCTGTTCGCCCGCAGCCCCGACGAGTGCTGCTTCCTGCGCAAGGTGGAGCCGCTGGAGCGGGCCCTCGCCGAGTACGACTCCTGGGCCACCGGCCTGCGCCGGGACGAGTCGCCGACCCGGGCCAACACGCCGGTCGTCGCGTTCGACGCCAAGAAGGGCAAGGTGAAGGTCAACCCGATCGCCGCCTGGACCCAGGCCGACGTGGACGCCTACATCAGCCGGTGGAACGTGCCGGTCAACGAGCTGTTCAAGAAGGGCTACGGCTCGATCGGCTGCTGGCCGTGCACCCGGCGGACCAAGGCCGGCGAGGACCCGCGCGCGGGCCGCTGGGCGATGTTCGAGAAGACCGAATGCGGACTGCACGTCTGACCTCCCCGTACCGGCCGGCCGTGGTCCTGGTGGCCCACGGCAGCCGGGACCCCCGGGCCGCGGTGTCGACCGAGGCGCTGGCCCGGGCGGTGCGGCGGGCCCGCCCCGACTGGACCGTCCGGGCTTCGTACCTGGACCACGACGGGCCCCGCCCGCTGGACGTGCTGGCCGCTCTGCCCGGCCGGCGCGTGGCCCTGGTGCCGCTGCTGCTCACCGCCGCCTACCACGGCCGGGTGGACCTGCCCGCGGTGATCCGGGAGGCGGAGCCGCTCCCGCTCACGGTGACCGCCACCGACGTGCTCGGCCCGGCGTCCCCGCTCCTGCTGGCCGCTCTGGAGCGGCGACTCCCGGGAAATGATCTGGACGCCGTCGTGCTGGCCGCTGCGGGCACGAGAGACGACGCCGCACGCGAGACGGTGGCCGAGGCGGCCGCCGCCCTGGGGCGGCGTCTGGGGCTGCCGTCCGCGGTTTCCTACGCCTCCGGGCCCGGCGCGCGCTCCGGCGAGGCGGTGGCCCGGCTGCGGGCGGCCGGCGCCCGGCGGGTCGGGGTGGCCGCCTACTTCCTGGCGCCCGGGCTTCTCTACGACACCGCCGTACGGGGGGCCGTCGAGGCCGGTGCGGTCACCGCCGCCGAGCCGCTGGGCGACGCCCCGGAGCTGGTCCGGCTGATCGGCGCACGGGCCGAGGCGGTCCTGAACGAGCCGCTGCCCGTCGCGGCCTGAGGGTCGCGGCCGAGGCGAGTCGGCCGGCTCTCAGCGCTGTTTCGGGCGACCTGAGACATTCCTGAGAGCCGGCCGGAGTGATCATTACTCTGCGCGACTGCCACTCTGCGTTCGGCGACGGCCTTGATGTGATTGGCGTCCCGATCCCGATCGTCCATTGCGGAGTGTGTGTGACTCGCAACGCAATGCGTCATGGACGGAATTTCGAGATCATTTCGGCGGGGCCGGGGAAACGTACCGTGATCAAATTAGCGCGCATTGGAGTTGTTGGCTGTGAAGAACCTGAAACAGCAAGACGCCCCGGTGCCGTACGGCCCGGGGCGCAAATGCTGTGTGGGGGATTGATTCAGGCGGTGGGGGCGCTGATCCGAAGACCACCACGACGCTTGACGGCGCGCCGCTCGTCCTCGCTCATCCCGCCCCATACGCCGGCGTCCTGACCGGACTCGAGTGCCCACGAGAGGCATTCCTCGGTCACCGGGCACCGGCGGCACACGGCCTTGGCCTGCTCGACCTGCAGGAGCGCCGGACCACTCGTCCCGATCGGGAAGAACAGCTCAGGGTCCTCGTCGCGGCAGATCGCATCGTGACGCCAGTCCATGGCGGCAAACTCCTTGTTTCGGATGGGGTAATGAAAACAGTGCTGTTTACCTATATGCGAGCGCAGTGATGGCGACGGCTTGTGCCCGTACGCTCACCGATGCGTCAGCAAGCTTTGGTGTTTGGTGCTGTTTGCGCTTCCGGATTAAGGAACGCGCACAACCGGCAACCGGTTACTTCTTATCGCTTGTGAATGCTTTCACGAACTCACGCGATGTCAAGGGTAGCGCTGGAAGTTTCTCCCGGCGGGTGAGCTGGCTCACGCGCCCATATGTCCGGTTCCGCCGCTGTCGCCAGAGCCGGTTGACGAACGCTCCCATCAATGTAGTACGGTCCCGGCCATCTCGCAGACCTTTTGCCCGCGCCTCTGTAACGGATCGTGAGCACGTGGCGAGACACGTACCCCGTCGTCAGCAGATCACACGCAGAGCCGAGGGGACGGACACGAAGTGCACCTTCTGTCGTTCCCCCAGGTAGTCACCGTCCAGCTGGAAAGGCTGTGGCCGGGACGCCACCACGGTGAACTCCGCGATGTCATGCAGACGCAACACCTGTTTACCGCGTGGATCCCCGCTGCGCCACGCGAGTTGTGTCACGGTCCGCGCCCCGGCCGCGATCGTGAGGCGGCGCAGGGCCGTCACGTCCAGACCCAAATCGAACGAGGCGTCCGGATTCAGATGGACCGGACGGTCACCGACGTACGTCCACGGGGCGGTGTTCTGCACGATCACCGTGGCCAGCCCGGTGTCCGGCGTCTCATCCGGGCGCTCCAGGGTCAGCGGCGGATCCCGACGGTCCAGGCCGGTGAAGAACTGGCCGAACGTCGCGCGCATGTAGAGGGCCGGCGTCGACGTACGGCCCCGCAGCCGGGACTGCTCCACCCGGCGGATGGTCGCCGCGTCCCAACCCAGCCCGGCCGTGAAGCAGAAATAGCGGTCGTCGGCGCGGCCCAATCCGATCACCCGGTGCCGGCCGTCCCGCAGCCCGTCCAGGATCACGCTCGTCCCGTCCGCCCAGTCACGGGGCATGCCCAGCGCCCGGGCGAAGACGTTCGTGGAACCACCCGGGACCACGGCCAGCGCCGGCAGCCGGTCCGCCGGGGTCGCGGAGAGACCGTCGAGCGCGGCCGGGGCGGACAGCAGACCGTTCACCGCCTCGTTCACGGTGCCGTCCCCGCCGAGCGTCACCACCAGGTCGATCCCGCTCTCGGCGGCGTCCCGGGCCAGCCTCGTTGCATGACCGCGCCGCTCCGTGTAGGACACCGTGAGGTCCACCGCGCTGCGCAACGCCCGGACCAGCACGTCGCGGGCCCGTTCGCTGGTCGTCGTCGCCCGGGGGTTGACCACCAGCAACGCTCGCATGCGCGGCACCTTACCCGGCGGAACCCCCGGAAGCTGTCGGTATGGTGCAGCGGTGACCGGTGAGAAGCCCGTGAGTGCCGACGCAGCCGCCCTCGACTGGGGGGTCCGCCTGCTCTACCTGCAGTGCGCCGGGCTCGTGGCGCTCACCGCGTACCTGATCGTCCTTGATCTGACCAGCGACGACTTCGACGTCGCGATCGCCGTCTCGCTCACCGTGATGTCCGCGCTGGCCGCACTCGCCGTCTTCGCGGTGGCCCGCGCCCTCGGCCGGCGCTCCGCCCGGGCCCGCGGCCCGGCGATCGTGGTGCAGCTGTTCCTTCTCGCCACCGGCGGCTTCCTGCTCCAGATCGGCCCGCGGTGGGCCGGCGCCGGGCTGCTCGCCCTGGCCGCGCTGACCGCATCGCTGATCCTTCTTCCACCCAGTAGCCGAGCGTTGGGCGTCGATTAGCCGGTCTTCCTGTGCCGATCAGGGCCTAACCTGGACGGGTGACCGGCTCAACGGTGCGCCCACCCGCCTACCAGCAGCTCGCCGACGAGCTACGCGCGGAGATCACGTCCGGCCGCCTCCAACCCGGCGAGCGGCTACCACCCGAACCCGAGTTGTGCGTCAAGATCGGCGTCAGCCGGAGCACGGTGCGTGAGGCCCTCCGCCTTCTCGCCAGTCAGCACCTCATCGTCACGACGCGAGGTGTCACCGGCGGCAGCTTCGTCGCGCACCCCGACGCCGGCCAGCTCGCCGACGGCCTCTCCACCGGCTTCGCGCTGCTCGCCCACTCCGCCGACGTCGGCCTCGCCGACCTGCTCGAGCTGCGCCATGCCCTGGAGGTCCCGGCCGCCGGCCTGGCCGCCGTCCGCCGCGCCGACAACCACCTCACCGAGCTGCGGGGCGCCCTCTTCGACCCGGCGATCGACGACTTCGACACCATGATGGCGGCGCACCCCGCCTTCCACCGGGCGATGGCCAAGGCCACCGGCAACCCGCTCTTCGAGCTGGTCAGCCTCCCGCTGTACGAGGCCACCTACGGCGAGGAGGTGACCGCCGGCCTCCCCGCGGACTACTGGCACCGCATCGACGCCGATCACCGCGCGATCCTCGACTGCGTGGTCGCCCGCGATGCCGACGGCGCGACCCGGACGGCGGCCACCCACCTCGAATTCATCGCCGAAACCGTCCGCTGACCAGGCCTTCCTCGGCCGGGCGGTTCCTTGCGGTGAGAGGGCGCGCTTCCGGCCTGACGTCCCTTTCAAACCCCTTTCCGGTACGGGCTGCGCCGCCCCCCGCCGAATCCTGGTAGTCCCGTCGGTTCACGCGAGCGACTGCCACCCCAGCCTGTGCCGCGCCCGCCGGGCTCAGATCGGTGGTCACGCGGGCCCAGCGGATTGCCGCCCACCGCCAGGTGCGGCCGGTCACGGCAGCCGTCTTCGCCGCCGACGGCGGCCACTCCGAGCCGAAGGCCGCGCACCCCGGTCCGGCACGCGGATCATCGGCGGGCCGGCCAGGCACTCGGGTCGCCCGCTCCCGCGTGTCTCCCCGCCTTCGCCGCGAGATTCGGCCGGTCACCGCCGGCCGTTCAAGCTAGCTCCAACCATGGATGTAGATCTTGAGTAATCGTCGCCGGACGGTGCGATCTTGAGCGATCGTGGCCATCCGGGCGCATCCGATGACCCAAGGTCTTCCAGCAGAAATAGATCATGCGCGATGGTCTACCGCCGGACGGCAACCAGGAATCAAGATCGCCCCAACAGCTCCAATCGACCAAGATCGCCGGCGAGTCGGGATGACGCCGCAGCCATCCGGATGCGCGACGTGACATCGCGGCCACCCACAACCGGGAAACAGGCTCTATAGCGTCACGCGGTGTCTTTCGTGTGCCGCCATTCGCTCGGTCGTGTGCGTTGCGTGAGCGGCGCTGCCGGCGGAGGGCGGGTCTGCGGGACCACCGATCTGAGCCCGGCGATCGCTGCACGGGCTTGACCCGGCAGACGGTCGCGGGGTGCCACGGGACGGCCGGGATTCGGCGGGGGCGGCGCACCCCGTACCGAAGAAGGGGTTTTAGAACTCGGTGCGGCGGGTCAGGAGGCGGATGGTGGCCTGGCGGCCGTTGGCCTCGGCGGCGGCGCTCGTGGTCAGGGCCGTGAGGACCTTCCACGCGAAGGACGACTCGGAGGGCAGGCGGGCGCCGCGGACGGTGGCGACGGTGACCTCGACCGTGAGGGCGTCGTCGGTGACCGTGAAGCGGCACTCGAGCTCGGCGCCGCGGGTGGCGATGGCCAGCAGCATGGCGCACGCCTCGTCGACGGCGATGCGCAGGTCCTCGATCTCGTCGAGGGCGAAGTGCAGACGGGCCGCCAGGCCGGCGGTGGCCGTCCGGAGGACGCTGAGATAGCCGCCGTCGGCGGGCACCGTCAGTAGTACGACGTCATCTCCGACGACCGGCTCCGTGTCGATCAGCTGAGTCACCCGAGGCCTCCTCCCGATGGAGAGACTCTAGCGGCCGCGGGACGCTGCGGGAGCACCCGGTGACCGCCAGTTCCGATGTGTGGGTGATATGGCCTGGAAAACGGGGGAGTGAGACGCCGATGGCCGGCTCGCACGGGGCGGGCCGGCCGTCGGCACAGGCGCGGATCAGGCCTGCTTGGTCTCCCAGAAGATCTTGGAGATCTCCTCGATCTTGCCGAGCAGCTGCTCGGCGATCGCCGGGTCCACCGAGCCCTTGGCGCCGGCGGCGCCCGCGAGCTTGGTGGCCTCGTTGAAGAGCTGGTGCAGGTTCGGGTACTTCTCGAAGTGCGGGGCCTTGAAGTAGTCCGTCCACAGGACCCAGAGGTGGTGCTTGACCAACTCGGCCCGCTGCTCCTTGATGAGGATGGCCCGGGTGCGGAACTCGGGGTCGGTGTTCCCCTGGTACTTCTCGGCGATCGCCTTGATCGACTCGGCCTCGATCCGGGCCTGGGCCGGGTCGTAGACGCCGCACGGCAGGTCGCAGTGCGCGCTGGCCACGGTGCGCGGGGTGAGGAAACGCGGAAGTCGCATCAGGACTCCTCCATAGAGTTTGCGATGATCCGAGGTTGACCCTACCCCTTACAGCCCGGACGTAACGCGACGGAGGCTTGATGCGTTGAGATGGCAATTACCACTGTTCGCGGTGCTTGTGAACGGGCCCTCGATGGCTCCGACTCTGCGGTCCGGAGATGCCCTGATCGTGCGCCGGGGGGCAGATCATGTAAGGGCCGGGGACATCGTCGTCGGCGAGTTCCGTTCCCGGCCGGGTCTGCTGGTCGTGAAACGGGCCGTGGAAAAGCGCGACGGCGGGTGGTGGCTGGTCGGTGACAATCAGTTCGTGGAGGACGATTCCCGTGCTCACGGCGTCGCCGATGTCATCGGGCGTGTGATATTTCGCTACTACCCGAGACCCTTCCGGTTAAGTTAGTGTCCTCTAATCCCCAGCGCACACCCGTGCTGCGGACGGTTTACCGGGTGATCCCCGCATGCACCGCCGCCTGGCGCATACTCGCGACCAGGACCCGCTGGTGCCACGTATCAATGTCGATGCAGTGTGGAGTTTCACCGTGTCTTTCTTCAGTTTCGAACTCGATCCCGCCCTCGCCGCCGATCCCGTCTTCGACCTGCACCGCCGGGGCAAGATGACGATGAGCGCGACCATTCCGCTGGCCAGCCGTGACGACCTTTCGCTGGCCTACACGCCGGGTGTCGCCCGGGTGTGCGAGGCGATCGCCGAGGACGAGTCGCTCTACTCCGACTACACCTGGACGTCGAACACGGTCGCCGTGGTCACCGACGGATCCGCCGTCCTGGGTCTCGGCAACATCGGTCCCAAGGCCGCCATGCCGGTCATGGAGGGCAAGTCGGTCCTGTTCAAGCAGTTCGGCGGCGTCGACTCCATCCCGATCGTGCTGGACACGCAGGACGTCGAGGGCATCATCGCCACGGTCAAGGCGATGGCGCCGTCGTTCGGCGGGATCAACCTCGAGGACATCAGCGCGCCGCGCTGCTTCGAGATCGAGCGCCGCCTCGACGCCGAGCTGGACATCCCGGTCTTCCACGACGACCAGCACGGCACCGCGGTCGTCACGCTGGCCGCCCTGCGTAACGCCGCGAAGCTGCTCGGCCGCTCCTTCGGTGACCTGCGCGTCGTCGTGAGCGGGGCCGGCGCGGCCGGTGTCGCGATCACGAACACCCTGATGGCGGCCGGTGTCCAGGGCGCCAACATGATCGTCGTCGACTCGCGCGGCATCATCCACGCCGAGCGCGGCGACCTGAACGGGATGAAGGCGGAGCTGGCCGCCGTCACGAACGTCTCCGGGCGTACCGGGGGGATCGCGGAGGCGCTGATCGGCGCCGACGTGCTCGTCGGCGTCTCCGGCGGCAACATCCCGGAGGAGGCGCTGACCGGCATGGCGCCGGGCGCGATCATCTTCGCGCTGGCCAACCCGACGCCGGAGGTTCCGCCGGCGATCGCGCACAGGTTCGCGGCGATCGTCGCGACCGGCCGCAGCGACTTCCCGAACCAGATCAACAACGTGCTGGCCTTCCCCGGCATCTTCCGGGGCGCGCTGGACGTCCGGGCCACCACGATCACCGACCGGATGAAGGTGGCGGCGGCCGACGCGATCGCCGCCATCGTCGCCGACGACCTCCGCCCGGAGGCGATCGTGCCGTCGCCGCTCGACCCGCGGGTCGCCCCGGCGGTCGCCGCCGCCGTCGCCGCGGCCGCGATCGAGGACGGGGTCGCCCGCCGGACCGCCACGCCGGCTCCGGCCCAGGCGCGGCAGAGCGTTTAGTCGAAGGTGTTCAGGGGATCACGCTTCTGTGGTCCCCTGAATCAGCCCTAAGGTCGGGTCATGCGAGCTGCTTACGCCTCCGCCCTGCACCCCGACGCGCCGCTCGACGGCCTGACCGTGGGTGACCTGCCGTTCTCCGTCCCGGACGGCTGGGTGCCCGTCGACGTACGGGCATCCTCGCTCAACCACCACGACATCTGGTCCCTGCGCGGGGTCGGCCTGCCCGCCGACCGGCTGCCGATGATCCTCGGCTGTGACGCGGCCGGGGTGGACCCGGACGGCAACGAGGTCGTGGTCTACCCGGTGGTCGAGGACAAGGCCGATCCACGGGGCTTCTCGCTCTTCTCCGAGCGGCACCCGGGCACGCTGGCCGAGCGTCTCGCCGCGCCCCGGGAGAACCTGATCCCACTGCCGGCCGGGGTGTCCTTCGCCGAGGCCGCCTGTCTGCCGACCGCCTGGCTCACCGCCTACCACATGCTGTTCACCCGGGGCCGGGTCGCCGAGGCCGGCTCGGTGCTGGTCCAGGGCGCGGGCGGCGGCGTGTCCACGGCGGCCGTGGCGCTCGCCGCGGGCCTCGGCAAGCGGGTGTACGTGACCAGCCGCGACGCCGCCAAGCGGGAGCGGATCGCCGAGCTGGGCGCCACCGCGGTGGAGTCCGGCGCCCGGCTGCCGGAGCGCGTCGACGTGGTGATCGAGTCGGTCGGCGCGCCCACCTTCGAGCACTCGATGAAGTGCTCCGCCCCCGGCGCCCGGATCGTGGTGTGCGGGGCGACCGCCGGCCACCTGGCCCAGGTCGATCTGCGCCGGGTCTTCGCCATGCAGCTGGAGATCCTGGGCAGCAGCATGGGCACCCCGGACGAGCTGGCCGCCCTGCTCGAACTGGTGGCGTCCGGCCGGGCCCGCCCGGTGATCGACTCGACCTTCGCGTTCGACGCGGTCGGCGAGGCGTTCGCCCGCCTCGCCGCCGGTGACGTCTTCGGAAAGGTCGTCGTCGCCTTCTAGAAGGTGCTGGTCAGGCCGGCCACGCCGGTCGACGACGCGTTCTGCGGCAGCTTCTGCTTGGCGGCCTCGTCGCCGTCCAGGGTCCAGTGCCAGAAATCCGTGGTGGTGGCGGCCACCACGGCCGGCTGGTCCCGGTGCGGCAGGTGGGTGCCCTGCGGAAGCTCCAGGAAGCCCTTGGGCCAGCTCACCTCGTTGTACGCGCCGTACGCCTGCTCGTAGGTCACCGTTTCGTCGAGCTTGCCCTGGACGAACAGCAGCGGCGACGGTGTGCCGGAGAACGGGGCGGGCTGCGGCATCTGCCGGCCGGCGATCAGCACCCCGGCCTTGAGCCGCTCGTCCCGGCTGCCGCTGAACAGGCCGATCGTGGTGATCGCGCCGGCCGAGTGTCCGGCCGCCGCGATCCGGTTGGCGTCGATCCGGCCGGGCAGCGCCTTCAGCACCTCGGTGATCACGAACTGGGCGTCGGCGGGCTGGTTGACGATGTCGTCGGCGTTGTACTCGGGCGCCTGGTGCCAGGTGTGCGGGTACTTCGGGGCGGCCACCACGAAACCGGCGGTCTGCCAGGCGGTCAGCAGCTCGGCGTAGTCGTCGGGCTGCGAGGTCAGGCCGTGGCTGAAATAGATCAGCGGGCGGGCTCCACCGGCGGCGGGCAGCCACACCTTGGTCGGCAGGGCACGGTCGCCGCCGCGGTTGAAGTCGAACTCGGTCGTACCGGCAGGGGTGGTGGTCTTCTCCGGGACGGGTTCCTCTTCTTTCTGAGGAGCGGAGGTGCAGGCGGCCAGACCGGCCGTGGCGACAAGGGCGAGGAGGGAACGGCGCAACACGCCGACCATTGTGCCGTCAGAAGATCAGAGTTCCCTGGTAGCGGACATCACACCGGGTTCCACCGAACAGGTGGACGTGTTTCGCCAACCTTGACCTGTGTGGTTAGGGTCGGCCCCATGCCTGACAACCAAGTCGACCCGAGCGGCAACACCGAGGCGTTCCGGGCCTTCTCCCGGACGAAGCCGGACGACGCGGCATCGTCCAAAATGCCCTACCTTGTCGGTGGCGCCGTGGCGGTCCTGGTGATCGCCCTGCTGGCCTGGCTGGTCCTCTAGGCCCCGACCGCACTACGGGCCTCGGAGGCGATCTCCAGCTCCTCCTCGGTGGGCACCACGCACACCGTCACGGGGGAGCCGTCGGGCGAGATGATCGAGGCGTTGGCTAGGTTACGGTCCGGGTCGATCGCGATGCCGAGGGCCTCCAGGCCCGCCAGGGTCGTCGCCCTGATCTCCCGGGAGTTCTCCCCGACCCCGCCGGTGAAGGTGATGGCGTCCACCCGGCCCAGGACGGCCAGGTAGGAGCCGGTGTACTCGCGGATCCGCCGGCAGTAGATGTCGAAGGCCAGGGTGGCGTCCGCATCACCGGCCGCCCACCGCTCCTGCACGGTACGCATGTCGTTGTCCCCGGTCAGGCCGAGCAGCCCGGACCGGCGGGTCAGCATCTCCTCGATCTCGTCCAGCGACTGCCCGGCCACCCGGTGCAGATGAAAGATCAGGCTCGGGTCGATGTCGCCCGAGCGGGTGCCCATCACCAGCCCGGGCAGCGGGGTCAGGCCCATCGAGGTGGCCACGCTGCGCCCGCCGCGGACCGCCGTGGCGCTGGCCCCGTTGCCCAGGTGCAGCGTGATCACGTTGATGTCGGCGACCGGCCGGCCGAGCACCCGGGCGGTCTCCCGGGAGACGTACGCGTGCGACGTCCCGTGGAACCCGTAGCGCCGCAGCCCCCACTTGCGCGACACCTCCCGGTCGATCGCCCAGAGCGCGCCCTCCGGCGGGATCGTGGCGTGGAACGCGGTGTCGAAGACGGCCACCTGCGGGACCCCGGGCAGCAGGTCACGGGCCACCCGCAGCCCGGTCAGCGCGGCCGGGTTGTGCAGCGGGGCGAGCGGGATCAGCTCCTCGATGGCCGCCAGCACCTCGTCGTCGACGACGGTCGAGGCGGTGAACCGCTCGCCGCCGTGCACCACCCGGTGACCGACCGCGGTCAGCCCGGACAGGTCCAGCTCGTCCATCAGCCGCCGCAGCGCGGCACCGTGGTCGGCCGCGTCGCCGCCGGGCTCGCCGATCCGCTGGATCAGGCCCTTGGCCAGCACGTCCGAACCGTCGAAGAGCCGGTATCGCAGCGACGACGAGCCGCTGTTGAGCACGAGCACCCGAGTCATTTCGCTCCCGCCTGGATCGCCGTGATGGCGACCGTGTTCACGATGTCCTTGACCGTCGCGCCGCGGGACAGGTCGTTGACCGGTCGCCGCAGGCCCTGCATCACCGGGCCGACCGCGACCGCGTTCGCCGATCGCTGGACCGCCTTGTAGGTGTTGTTGCCGGTGTTCAGGTCCGGGAAGACGAAGACCGTGGCCTTGCCGGCGACGGCGCTGCCGGGGAGCTTGGCGGCGGCCACCGCCGGGTCGATCGCCGCGTCGTACTGGATCGGGCCCTCGACGGGCAGATCGGGCCGCCGCTGCCGGACCAGCGCGGTCGCCGCCGCCACCTTGTCCACGTCGGCGCCCGCACCGGAGCTGCCGGTGGAGTAGGAGAGCATGGCGACCCGCGGCTCGATCCCGAACGCGGCGGCGGTCTGGGCCGAGGACAGGGCGATGTCGGCGAGCTGTTCGGCGTCCGGGTCGGGGTTGACCGCGCAGTCGCCGTAGACCAGCACCCGGTCGGCGAGCAGCATGAAGAACACACTGGACGCCACGGTCAGCCCGGGCACCGTCTTGATGATCTCGAAGGCCGGGCGGATCGTCGCGGCCGTGGTGTGGGTGGCGCCGGAGACCATGCCGTCGGCCAGACCGCCGGCCACCATCAGGGTGCCGAAGTAGTTGACGTCGGTGACCACGTCGTAGGCCAGATCCAGGGTGACGCCGCGGTGCTTGCGGATCTCCGCGTACCGGGTGGCGAAATCCTGTCGCCACTCGCTCGTGGCCGGGTCCACCAGCCGCGCGCCGGCGATGTCCACGCCGATCTCCCGGGCCCGCCGGTTGATCTCCTCCGGGTCGCCGAGCAGGGTCAGATCGGCCACCCCACGTCGCAGCAGCGTCTCCGAGGCCCGCAGGATGCGCTCCTCGGTGCCCTCCGGCAGCACCAGGTGACGGCGGTCGGCGCGGGCCTTCTCGATCAGATCGTTCTCGAACATCAGCGGGGTGACCCGGCTCGACCGGGCCACGTCGAGCAGCCGGGACAGCTCGGCGGTGTCCACGTTCTCCTCGAAGATCCCGAGTGCCGCGTCGATCTTGCGAGGGGTGCTGAGCTGCGCCGTGATCCGGTCGGCCGCGGCGATCGTGTGGTAGCTGTCGGTCTTGGTGCCCAGCATGGCCAGACCGGTGTTGAGACGCTCGATGACGCGGAGCGCCCGCTCGTCGGCCGGTTCGCCCAGGGTCAGCACCAGCCCGGCCAGCGTGACGTTGCCGGCCGCGTGCGCCGCGCTCGCCGCGACCAGCAGGTCCGCCCGGTCGCCCGCGGTGATCAGCAGCGCCCCGTCGGTCAGCGCGCCCAGCACGGTCGGCACCTGCCCGGCGCCGACCACGTAGTCCAGCACGTCCCGCTCCAGCGATCCGGCGGAACCGGCGATCACGTCGGCGTCCAGCGCGGCGGCCACCTCGCCGACGGTCGGCGCGGCGATCGCGGGGATCTCCGGAAGGGCCCAGAACGGCACCGGCAGCCCTTCGGGCTCACCACCCATGGCCGCTGCCGGGACCCGGTTGGCGATCACCGCCACCACCGTCGTGCCAAGATCGACAAGCGAGTGGTACGCGCCCCGCGCGGCCCCCGCGAGCGAATCCCGGGACCGGCCCTCGCCGCTGACCACCGGCACCACCACGCTGCCGAACTCGTTCGCCAGCCGGGCGTTGAAGGCGAACTCCCGGGGCAGCTCGTCCTGCCCCTCGCCGGGCTTGTCGGCGAAGTCGCTCCCGATGATCACCACGGCGCTCGCGTGCCGCTCGACCTCCCGGTAGCGCTCCACGATCCGGCCGATCAGCTCCTCCCAGCGGCCGTCGGCGACCAGCGCGGACGCCTCGGCGAGGGTGACGCCGTACGCATCCGCGGGGTCCGGCCCCGGATAGCGCTCGTGGAGCACGGAGAGCAACGGATCGGGGTTGCCACCGGAGATCATCGGACGGAAGACGGCCACCGAGGCGACCTGCCGGGACAGCGCCTCGACGATGCCGAGTGCCACGATCCCCTTACCGACGGACGGGCCCAGACCCGCTACATAGACGCTGCGTGCCACGCCTTCAAACTACCGGCCGGGAATGCCCCCGGTCGGGCCAAAGGTCCCGGATCTACTGATCATCTAGTCCTCGTCGTCCTCGTCGCCGCGGGCCAGCCAGGTGGCGAGACGCTCGATCGGGGTCTCGAACTCCGGGTTCATGTCGACGAAGGTGCGCAGCTGCTCGCCGAGCCACTCCAGTGTCACGGTCTCCTCGCCGCGCCGCTGGACCAGTTCCTCGATGCCACGATCGGTGAAGTACATGATGCGGATATTAGGAGGGGCCGCCCCGGTTTTCCGGAGCGGCCCCTGCCTTTCAGCGTGTCACGGACGCGGCAGCGCGGCCTCGACCAGCGCGGCCTGCTCGGCGTCGTGCATCTTCGCCGAGCCGACCGCCGGGGCGGCCGCGGCCGGGCGGGAGATCCGCCGCAGGCGGACACCCTCCAGGTGCTCCAGCAGGTTGAGCGCGACGAACGACCAGGCGCCCTGGTTGGCCGGCTCCTCCTGCACCCAGGCGAAGTCCTCGGCGTTCGGGTACTGCGCCAGGACGGCCTTGAGCTCCTCGACCGGGAGCGGGTAGATCTGCTCCATCCGGATGATCGCGGTGTCGGTGATGCCCCGGTCACCGCGCGCCTGGAGCAGGTCGTAGTAGACCTTGCCGGAGCAGAGCAGCACCCGCTTCACCGAGGCGGCGTCGAGCTGCTGGCCGTTGTTGCCGGCGTCGCCGAGCACCGGCTGGAAGGCGCCCTGGGTGAACTCGTTGACCCCGGAGACCGCCAGCTTGTGCCGCAGCAGCGACTTCGGCGAGAAGACGACCAGCGGCTTGCGCTTGGTGGACAGGGCCTGGCGGCGCAGCAGGTGGAAGTAGTTCGCCGGGGTGGTCGGGTTCGCCACCCGCATGTTGTCCTGCGCGCAGAGCTGGAGGAAGCGCTCCGGGCGGCCGGACGAGTGGTCCGGGCCCTGGCCCTCCATGCCGTGCGGGAGCAGCAGCACCAGCGACGACTGCTGGCCCCACTTCACCTCGCCGGAGGAGAGGAACTCGTCCACGATCGACTGGGCGCCGTTGACGAAGTCGCCGAACTGGGCCTCCCAGAGGACCAGCGCGTCCGGGTTCTCCACCGAGTAGCCGTACTCGAAGCCCATCGCCGCGTACTCGCTGAGCAGGGAGTCGTGCACGAAGAACCGGGCGTTCCCGGTGATCAGCGACGACAGCGGCAGGAAGTCCTTGCCGGTCTTCGAGTCGACGATGGCCGCGTGCCGCGAGGTGAACGTGCCCCGGCGCGAGTCCTGGCCGGCCAGCCGGATGGTGACGCCCTGGGCGAGCAGCGAGCCGAAGGCGATCAGCTCACCGAAGCCCCAGTCGATGCCGCCGTCGGTGGACATCTTGGCCCGCCGGTCGAGCAGCTGCTGGACCCGCTTGTGCGGGGTGAAGCCCTCGGGCAGCTCGACGTGCGCCTGGCCGACGGCCCGCACCACGCTCGCGTCGACGGCGCTCGCGACCTCGGGCTCCGGCTCCTCGGCGAGGATCCGCGACCGCTGCGGGCTGCCCGCCGCGTCCCGGGTGGCCTTGAAGACCTCCTCGAGCCGGCCCTGGTAGTCGCGCAGCTGCTCCTCGGCCTCCTGCACGGTGATGTCGCCGCGGCCGATCAGCTCCTCGGTGTAGAGCTTCCGCACGCTGCGCTTGGTGTCGATGATCTGGTACATGCGCGGGTTGGTCATCGACGGGTCGTCGCCCTCGTTGTGACCGCGGCGCCGGTAGCAGATCATGTCGATCACGACGTCCTTGTTGAACGCCTGGCGGTACTCGAAGGCCAGCTTCGCGACCCGGACCACGGCCTCGGGGTCGTCCCCGTTCACGTGGAAGATCGGGGCCTGGATCATCCGGGCGACGTCGGTCGAGTACATCGACGAGCGGCTGTACTCCGGGGCGGTGGTGAAGCCGACCTGGTTGTTCACGATCACGTGCACCGTGCCGCCGGTCCGGTAACCGCGCAGCTGCGACAGGTTGAGCGTCTCGGCGACCACGCCCTGGCCGGCGAACGCGGCGTCGCCGTGCACCAGCAGCGGCAGCACCGTGTAACCGTGCAGGCCCAGGTCGAGGCGGTCCTGCTTGGCCCGGACGATGCCCTCCAGGACCGGGTCGACGGCCTCCAGGTGGGACGGGTTCGCGACCACGCTGACGGTGGTCATGTACTGCCCGTCGGGCGTGGTGTACTTCCCGGTCTGGCCGAGGTGGTACTTGACGTCACCGGAGCCGTGCGCCGACTTCGGGTCCATCTGACCCTCGAACTCGTTGAAGATCTTCTCGTACGGCTTGCCGACGATGTTGGTGAGCACGTTCAGCCGGCCGCGGTGGGCCATGCCGATCACCATCTCGTCCAGCCCCGCCTCGGCGGACGACTGGAGCACGGCGTCGAGCAGCGGGATCAGCGACTCGCCGCCCTCCAGCGAGAACCGCTTCTGACCCACGTACTTCGTCTGGAGGAAGGTCTCGAACGCCTCGCCGGCGTTGAGCCGGTGCAGGATGTGCTTCTGCTCGTCGGTGTCCGGCTTCGTGTACTTGACCTCGATGCGCTCCTGGACCCAGCGGCGCTCCTCCGGGTCCTGGATGTGCATGTACTCGATGCCGACCCGGCGGCAGTAGGTGTCGCGCAGGACGCCGAGGACGTCGCGCAGCTTCATCCGCTGCTTGCCGGCGAAGCCGCCGACCGGGAAGGTGCGGTCCAGGTCCCACAGGGTCAGGCCGTGCTGAAGCACGTCCAGATCGGGGTGCTTGCGGATGGTGAACTCGAGCGGGTCGGTGTCGGCCATCAGGTGACCGCGCACCCGGTACGCGTGGATCAGCTCGACCACCCGGGCGGCCTTGTCGATCTGGCCCTCGGAGGTCCGGGCGACGTCACGCACCCAGCGGACCGGCTCGTACGGGATCCGCAGTGAGGTGAAGATCTCGTCGTAGAAGCCGTGCTGGCCGAGCAGCAGCTCGTGCATCACCTTGAGGAACTCGCCGGACTGGGCGCCCTGGATGACCCGGTGGTCGTAGGTGCTGGTCAGCGTCGTGACCTTGCTCACGCCGTGCTCGGCGAGGGTCTCGTCGCTCATCCCGGAGTAGGGGGCCGGGTACTCCATGGCGCCGACGCCGATGATGGCGCTCTGCCCGTTCATCAGCCGGGGGATGGAGTGGACCGTGCCGATGCCGCCGGGGTTGGTCAGCGAGATCGTGGTGCCGGCGTAGTCGTCCATGGTCAGCTCGTTGCGGCGGGCACGCCGGACGATGTCCTCGTACGCCTGCCAGAACCCGCGGAAGTCGAGCGTCTCGCAGTTCTTGACCGAGGGCACCACCAGGGTGCGGGACCCGTCCTTCTTGACCAGGTCGATCGCGATGCCGAGGTTGACGTGCTCCGGCTGGACCAGGGTGGGCTTGCCGTCGATCTCGGCGTAGGTGTTGTTCATCTCCGGGTGGGCGATGACCGCCCGCACCAGGGCCCAGCCGATCAGGTGGGTGAAGCTGACCTTGCCACCGCGGCCGCGGGACAGGTGGTTGTTGATGACGATGCGGTTGTCGACCATCAGCTTCGCCGGGACCGCGCGCACCGAGGTGGCGGTGGGGACCTGCAGCGAGGCCTCCATGTTCTGCACGATCTTGCCGGCCACACCGCGCAGGGTGGTGGTCCGGGCGCCTGCCGGGGCGGCCTCGGCCGGCTTCGGCGCGGGCTTGGCGGCCGGCTTCGGGGCGGCCTGCGGGGTCACCGGCTTCGGCTCCGCGACCGTGGTGGCGGCCGGCGCGTCGGTGCCCGCCTTGGCGGCGGTGGCCGTGGCGTTCGCCGCGGTGGCCTGGTCCGGGGTCGCGATCGGTCCCTGCGAGGTCGCCGGCTTGTAGTCGGCGAAGAAATCGTGCCAGGCGGGGTCGACACTGGTCGGGTCGGCCAGGTAGCGCTGGTACATCTCATCGACGATCCACTCGTTGGGACCGAAATCCGCGAGTGGATTGTCCTGCGAAGTCTGCTGCGTCGACACTGCCGCGTTCGCCTCTTTCACCGTTTTTGTCATCACGTGACTGCTCCGTCACGCGGGACGGGTAGGATTCGGTGTCCAGGCTACGCCGTGGATGGGCGCTGTCGGTGCGGACGTCCACCCTGTGACCTACGGCTCCGGCACCCGCCGCACCGTCGCGACGGGGCGAGACTACACCCTCCGTTTTCTCGCCGACCGGCGCACCGGAGCCCTCCCAGGACCACGTTTTCGCTGGTCGTGCCAACGAAAAACGCACGACCGGACAGGCCGGCCGTGCGTCGTTCGCAGACTCTGGTTACGAGATGTCCCGTCGCTTGGTGACCAGTGTGCCGATCACCGACATGATGGCCGCATAACCGATCAGGATCACACCGCCGACCCAGCGGGGCGGGTCGTCCGGCAGCGACGGCCCGGAGATGAGCAGGTCCGAGGCGAACGTCGGGACCAGCACCCGGAGAGCCATGAACCCCTCCCAGACGTACTCGTCGAGCACGAAGAAGACGATGCTGAGCAACTGGGTGCCGATGACGTAGACGACGGACAGCGTGATCGTCGCGCCGATCTGGCTGCGGATCAGCACGCCGGCGCCGACGCCGAGCAGCGACCAGAGCACGAAGGCCAGCCCGTTGAGCCCGATCGCCTGCCAGACGAAGGACTCGCCGAGGTACGTCGGCTGGTCCATGGTGCCCAGCACGATCGGGCTGAGGGCCAGGTTGAGCACGGTGGTGAAGAGCCAGACCGCCACCGCGATGATCACCGCGACGACCATCTTGGCGACGATCACCCGCTCCCGCCGGGGCGTGGTGAGGAACGTCGACGTGGCGGTCAGGTGGAAGAACTCGCTGGTCACCAGGATCGCGCTGAGCAGCAGCACGAGCAGCACGCCGGCGAACTGGCCGCTGGTGTAGAGGCCGGAGACGAGCCGTTCCACGTCGCCGAGCCCGGCCGCCTCGATGTCGGCCTCGCTGAGGCTCAGCGCCGCGTTCATGCTCAGCCAGTTGAAGCCCAGCGCGAGACCCCAGAGCGGCACCAGGATGATCGCGAAGATCCACCAGAGCGCGGTGGTCCGCAGCTTCAGCAGCTCGGCACTGATGAGGTTCATCGGGCCCCCGCCTTTCCGGCCGTCAGCTCCAGGAAGACCCGCTCCAGGTCGGCGGCCTCCCCGATCAGCTCGTGCAGCTCGACGCCGGCGGTGAAGGCGACGTTGCCGACCTTCGCCGGCTCCGCGCCGAGCACCTGCAGCGAGCCGTCCGCCTGGGCGGACACCTCCAGTTGGGCGTCGCGCAGCGCGGCGGACAACTGCTCCGGCTGCGGGGTGCGGACCCGGACCTTCGTCACCCCGGCGGTCTCGCCGAGCACGTCGCTCACCGGGCCCTGCCGGATCAGCCGGCCGGCCGCGATGATCACCACGTCGTCGGCGAGCTGCTGCATCTCACCGAGCAGGTGGCTGGAGACGAGGACCGCGCGGCCCTCGGCGGCGAACGCCTTGAGCAGGTCGCGCATCCAGCGGATGCCCTCCGGGTCGAGGCCGTTGGTCGGCTCGTCCAGGATCAGCACCCGCGGGTCGCCGAGCATCGCCGCGGCGATGCCCAGCCGCTGCTTCATGCCCAGCGAGTAGCCCTTGAACTTGCGGCCGCCCACGGTGTGCAGGCCGACCATCTCGAGGACCTCGTCGGCCCGGCGGTCCGGCAGCCCGGAGGCGCGGCAGATCACCCGCAGATGGTTGCGGGCGGTACGGCCGCGGTGCGCGCTGGAGGCCTCCAGGATCGCGCCCACGTGGCGGATCGGATCGGGCAGGTCCGCGTACCGGACGCCGCCGATCGTCGCGGTCCCGGAGGTCGGCGTGACCAGACCCAGGATCATCCGCAACGCGGTGGTCTTGCCCGCCCCGTTCGGGCCCAGGAAGCCCGTGACACGGCCGGCGTGCACCGTGAAGGAGAGATCGTCGACGGCCCGCACCTTCGAGTACTGCTTGGTGAGGTGCTCGACGCTGATCTCCGCATGGTTGGGCCGGCTCATGATCGCGGCTCCTTCCCCGTCAGCTGGAAGCGATCAAGGTACTAGACCAGGGCGAGCCATGTGGCCCTCGCGTACGCCAGACGCTCCCCGTCCGGACCGTACAGGGCCGAGTCGACCGTCGCCTTGCGGCCGTCGACGCCCGACAGCGCTCCGGCCACCACACACTCCGTCCCCGGGCCGGGCAGCGCGCCGACGGCCGCGGTGATCCGGCCCAGCACGTACGGCCGGCCGCCGGAGCCGATCGCCGTCCACCCGCCGGGGCAGTCCAGCGCGGCCCAGACGGTCTCCGGGGTGACCTCGCCGGGGACCGTCCACGGGGCGGCCGTACGGTCGCCGGGCAGCGGCCCCGGGAAGATCCGCAGCCCGTCGCCGGGCGCCCGGTCCGGCCCGCAGACGTAGCAGCCCGGGAACGGGTGGGCGGTGAAGCCGGGATAGCCGCGGGACGCCGTCACCGCCTCGGCGAACGGCACGCCGGGGACCCCGGGACCGGCGTCGGCGGCCTCGGTCACCTCGGCGACCAGGGTCCGGTCCGCCCAGACCGACCCGTCCCGCAGCTCCAGCGGGGTCTCCAGGGGCGGCGGCACCCGCAGGGTCACCTGATGGGGCGGTCCACCGGGCCGGGCGCCGGCGGCGGCCGCGAAGGCGCCCGCGCACCAACCGCCGTTGCCGGAGCCGGGCGGGCCGTTGAAACGAGCCGGAACGATCATCCCCAGACCTTCGCACACGTCGTTCATCCAGCGGTCACACATCGCCACCGAACCGGACACGCCATCGGCAGACGTCGGGCTTACACAGATCACATGGCAGTTCTGATGACCGCCGCCGCACCCACCGGGACCAGCGGCTACACCCTGCTCCTCGCCGACGGCCCGGGTCTGGTCGAGGCCGCGCAGCGCCTGCGCCACGAGGTCTTCGCCGGCGAGCTCGGCGCCCGTCTCCCGGGCACCGCGGACGGCGTCGACGCCGACGAGTTCGACGCCTACTGCGACCACCTGATCGTCCGGGACGACGCGACCGGCGAGGTGGTCGGCACCTACCGGATGCTGCCGCCGCGCGCCGCCGAGCTGGCCGGCCGCCGGTACGCCGACGCCGAGTTCGACCTGAGCGCCCTGCGCCCGCTGCGCGACCATCTCGTGGAGATCGGCCGCTCCTGCGTGCACCCCGATCACCGCTCCGGCGCGGTGGTCAACCTGATGTGGGCCGGCATCGCCCGGTACCTGCACCTGAACAACCTGCGCTGGCTGGGCGGCTGCGCCTCGGTGCCGCTCGGCGACGGTGGCGCGACGGCCGCCGGGGTGCGTGAGCGGATCAACGGCCGGCACCTGTCGCCGCCCGCGCTGCGGGTCCGGCCGCGCCGCCCGTGGACCGTTCCGGACGGCGTGGTGGCCGACCCGAAGGTGGCCGTGCCGCCGCTGCTCCGCGGCTATCTCCGGCTGGGCAGCTGGGTGTGCGGCGAGCCGGCCTACGACGCCGGCTTCGACTGCGCCGACTTCTACGTGCTCTTCTCGCTGGACCGGCTGGACCCGCGGTACCGCCGGCACTTCCTGGGCGCGTCCCGGTGACCACGGCGGCTGCGGTGGGCGAGCACGGGACGCTGTGGCAGCCGGCCTCCGGGTGCGGCGACCGCTGCCGGGACGGTGGCTTCCGGCGGGCCGGCGCGGTCGCCGCCGCCGCGCGGGTGACCGTGCTCTGGGCCGTACTCCTGCTGGGTCTGCTGCCCGCGGGTCTGCTGGGTGGCGGCGCGCTGCGGGCCCTGTGCCGCGCCATCCTCGCGGCCCTGGGGGTCCGGACGGTCTGGCGCGGTCCCCGGCCGCGCCCCGGCAGCCTGGTGGTCGCCAACCACGTCTCCTGGCTGGACGTGGTGGCGCTGGGCGCGCTGCTGCCCGCGGCGCCGGTGGCGAAACATGACGTGGCGACCTGGCCGGGCATCGGCGGCACCGCGCGGCGGGCCGGCGCGATCTTCATCGACCGGACCCGGCCGAGGGCGCTGCCGGGCACGGTGGCCGAGGTGGCGGCCGCGCTGCGGGCCGGGCGATCGGTCGCCCTCTTTCCGGAGGGTACGACGTTCTGCGGCCCCGACCAGGGCAGGTTCCGTCCCGCGCTGTTCCAGGCGGCGATCGACGCGGGCGCCCCGGTCGTGCCGGTCTCGATCGGCTACGACTCGACCGAGGCGTCCTTCGTCGCGGCGGACACCCTGTGGGAGTCGGTGCGCCGGGTGGCCCGGGTGCGCCGGTTGACGGTGACCCTGGTGGCCGCCCCCGCGATGCGCCCGGCGCCGGGCGCGGACCGGCGGGCGCTGGCCCGGGCGGCCCAGGCCGGCCTGGGTGGGGCGGGCTACCGCCTGGCCGCCTGACCGGGTCCGGCGCTCACAGATAATTTTCAGCGAGTGTGCAGCAAGGCCGCAGCGGTCCGGTGAAGAATGACCCCATGGCCATCCAGACCCAGCCCAAGCAGAGCGAGGCGAAGCTCCTCGTCGTCGAGGACGACGCCAACATCCTGGAGTTGCTCTCCGCGAGCCTGCGTTTCGCCGGGTTCGAGGTGACCACCGCGACCAGCGGCAGCGCCGCGGTGAGCGCGGCCCGCAGCTCGACGCCGGACCTGGTCGTCCTCGACGTGATGCTGCCCGATCTGGATGGCTTCGAGGTGATCCGGCTGATGCGTGAGGGCGGCCAGCGGACCCCCGTGGTGTTCCTGACCGCCCGGGACGGCACCGACGACAAGATCCGTGGGCTGACCCTGGGCGGCGACGACTACGTCACCAAGCCGTTCAGCCTGGAGGAGCTCACCGCCCGGATCCGGGCGGTGCTGCGCCGCACCAACGCCACCGACGAGCAGCCGTCCCGCCTGGTCTTCGCCGATCTGGAGCTGGACGAGGAGACGCACGAGGTCTACCGGGCCGGCTCCCGGGTGCAGCTCTCGCCGACCGAGTTCAAGCTGCTGCGCTACCTGATGCTCAACGCCAACCGGGTGCTCTCCAAGGCACAGATCCTGGACCACGTGTGGAAGTACGACTTCCGCGGTGACGACAACATCGTCGAGTCGTACATCTCGTACCTTCGCCGCAAGGTGGACAACGTTCAGCCGCGCCTGATCCACACCCTGCGCGGCGTGGGCTACGTGCTGCGCAAGCCAGCCGTCTAGGCCACGGGATGAGTTTGACCGAGCGGGTCCGCGAGCGGATCCCGCGGCACCCCACCCTGCGCCGGATCTCGCTGCGGACCAAGCTGGTCGCCTCGGTGCTGGTCCTGGTCTTCGCCGCGCTCACCCTGATCAGCGCCGCCAGCACCTACGCGCTGAACACCTACATGGTCGGCCGGCTCGACAAGCAGCTCGACGTGATGGCCGACAGCGCCGCCGTGGACATGGCGAACCTGCACTACCGCGCCGTCTTCGCGCCGCCCGACTACATCGTCGCCTTCACCTCGGTGAGCGGGGAGGCCGCGGTCGGCACGGTCGGCGCGGGCGTCGCCGCCGACGACACCCCCCGGCTGCTCAGCGGCGTCGACGTGATCGCCGCCCACGACGGCAAGGCGTACACCGCCGAGGGCCGCAACGGGAAGTACATGTGGCGGATGCTGGTGCGCCGCCTGCCCGACGACAGCGTCCTGCACGTCGGCCAGCGGATGGCCGGCATCGACGACGTGATCGCCCGGCTGATCTGGGTGGACGTGCTGGTCGGCGTCGGGGTGCTGGTCACCCTCGCCACGGTCGGCGCCGCCCTGGTCCGGCAGAGCCTGATCCCGCTGACCCAGGTGGAGCGCACGGCGGCGGCCATCGCGGCCGGCGACCTCACCCGCCGGGTGCCCGACCCGGAGGAGTCCGGCGGCCATCCCACCACCGAGCTGGGCCGGCTCTCCGGCGCGCTGAACACGATGCTCGCCCAGATCGAGGCGGCCTTCCTGGCCCGGGCGCAGTCCGAGCAGGCGGCCATGGAGGCGGCCGAGGCGGCGCAGCGCTCCGAGGCACGGGCCCTCGCGTCGGAGTCCCGGGCGTTGCAGTCCGAGGAGAAGATGCGGCGGTTCGTCGCGGACGCCTCGCACGAGCTGCGCACCCCGCTGACCACCATCCGCGGTTTCGCCGAGCTGTACCGGCAGGGCGCCGTCTCCGATCCGGAGCAGGTCGCCCGTCTGGTCCGGCGGATCGAGGACGAGGCCGCCCGGATGGGCCTGCTCGTCGAGGACCTGCTGCTGCTCGCCCGGCTGGACCGGGAGCGGCCGCTCACCCTGGCGCCGGTGGAGCTGCCGGTGCTGGCCGTCGACGCGGTGCAGGCCGCGCAGGCGACGGCCCCGGACAAGGAGATCGGCCTGGAGGTGCGGGACTCGCCGGAGCGCCTGGTGGCATACGGTGACGACGCCCGGTTGCGCCAGGTGATCGGCAACCTGATGACCAACGCGCTGGTCCACACCCCGCCCGGCGCCTCGGTGACGCTCCGGCTGTATGCCGGGGAGGAGGGCAGGGCCGTGGTCGAGGTGGCCGACACCGGGCCCGGCATGAGCGAGGAGCAGCGCGCCCGGGTCTTCGAGCGGTTCTACCGGGTGGACGAGGCGCGGACCCGCAACACCGAGCGCGCGGCCACCGGAACGGGCCTGGGGCTGGCCATCGTGGCCGCCATCGTGCGAGCCCATGAGGGATCCGTCGAGGTGCTGTCGGAGCCCGGTGCCGGAGCGACGTTCCGCGTGTCATTGCCAACCATAAATGCGGATAAAGGGTTCACAGAAAACGTCCAGGACTAACACAGTTCGGTACGAGTACGACGGGGCAGAGTTATTCACATGAACGAGAACGAGACCAACCCGCAGACCGCGGACGCCGCCGCTGACCACAGCAGCACGGAGCGGGTGGCGTCTGAGCAGCCGACTCTTGCGCAGCCGCCGGTTGCTCCGCAGTCCGGTGCTCCCCAGTCCGCGGCACCCCAGCAGCACGGCGCCTGGGCGCAGTCGCCCTGGCAACAGCAGCAGCCCGTCTCCGGGCAGCCCGTTTCCGCGCAGCCGGTGTCCACCCAGCCGGTCTCCGCGCAGCCGGGCCAGGCTCCCTACGGCCACCCGCACTACGGCTACCAGTCCCCGCAGGGGTATGCGCCGCAGGCCGGCTACCAGGACTACGCGCAGCAGCAGTCGGCGTACCACGCCTGGCACGCCGCCGCGGCGGCCCAGGCGGCCGGCGACGGCACCGTCCCGCCGGGCTGGGCCGGGCCGCAGACCACCGTCGCCCCGCGCCGGCCGGGCTCCGGCCGCAAGGTGCTCCTGGCCGGAGCGGCCGCGCTGCTGATCGCGCTCACCGCGGGCGGCGTCGGCGCCGCCACCGCGCTGGCCCTCGACGGCGGCAACGCGGTCAACACCGTGCAGAGCGGCAACTCGTCGGTCACCCGGGTGGTGGACCGGTCGTCGCTGGCCCAGATCGCCGCCGCCGTCCAGGACAGCGTCGTGTCGATCACCACCGGCTCGGGCGAGGGCTCCGGCGTGGTGCTGACCGCCGACGGCTACATCGTGACCAACAACCACGTGGTCTCGACCGCCCAGGGCTCGAACGTGACGGTCATCTTCGCCGACGGCACCAAGACCCAGGCCACCGTCGTCGGCACCGACGAGCGCACCGACCTCGCGGTGATCAAGGCGACCGGCGTCTCCGACCTGAAGGCCGCCACCTTCGGCGACAGCGGGCAGATCCAGGTCGGCGACACCGTGCTGGCCCTGGGCAGCCCGCTCGGCCTGGAGGGCTCGGTCACCGCCGGCATCATCAGCGCCAAGGACCGCACCATCCAGTCCGGCGGCGAGGAGCAGCAGAGCCCGTTCGGCAGTCAGCAACAGCAGCAGTCCGGGGCCACCACGATGACCGGCCTGCTGCAGACCGACGCCCCGATCAACCCGGGCAACTCCGGCGGCGCGCTGGTCAACACGAACGGCGAGGTGATCGGCATCAACTCGGCGATCGCCACCTCCGGCTCCAGCACCGGCAACATCGGCCTCGGCTTCGCCATCCCGAGCAACAAGGCCAAGCAGGTCGCCGAGTCGCTCATGCAGGGCAAGAAGGTCAGCCACCCGGCGCTCGGCGTCAGCGTCACCGACGCGGAGAACGGCGGGGCCCTGATCAGCAACGTCAGCAGCGGCAGCGCGGCGGACAAGGCCGGGCTCCAGACCGGCGACGTGGTGACCGAGGCGGACGGCAAGGCCATCGACGACTCCGACGACCTGGTCGCGGTGGTCCAGGCGGGCAGCGTCGGGCAGAAGATGACGCTGAACTTCACCCGCAACGGCAGCAAGCAGACGGTCACCGTCACCCTGCAGGAGACGCAGTAACCATTGGCACTTCCCGCCACGGCGGGTGACGTACCCGGCGGTGGGTGCGTCACCCGCCGTGATTGTGTCTATGCCGGGATTCGGGACCTTAGCGACCAACAGGACGGTTTCCCCGCGTGGGGCTCGCGTTTGTGCAGGCGACCGCCTAATCTCCATTCGCCATCGGCGACGCCTTCGCCAGTCGCCGGCGAGCAACCCCCCACCACGACCGGCGGAGTGAAGGGCCTCCTGAGTTGACGTACGTCGAGACCCGGACCAACGTCTGGGAAGCCCTGGCCGGCCGGGCTCCGGGAGTGCCCTCCGGCCCCGCCGACACCGGCCTCTGGCACACCGTCGCGGACCGGCTCAACCCGGCCGGCGCCCGCCCGATCCTGCGCTCCGGCATCGAGGTCCGGCATCGCACGGCGGTGCGCGGCGGACGGTACGTGATGCTGCGCTCGCCCGAGGACGGCGGCCGCAGCTCGTACCTTCGGCTGACCCCGGAGGAGTACCAGCTCGCCCTGATGATGGACGGCGACAGCACGGTGGCCCGGCTGGTCGCCGAGTTCGCCCGGATCGCCGGCCGCCTCGCGCCCGACCAGGTCCGCCGGGTCGTCGCCGACCTGGCCGCCAACCGGATGCTCGAAGAGCTGCCGACGGACGCCTTCCGGCCGCTGCGCGACCTGCGCCGGGACCCGCTGCCCCGGCGGATGGGCGACTCGCTGGCCGCCGCCGCGCGCGGCCGCGTGGTCCTGTCCTTCCCGGTCGACGGCCTGGTCACCACGCTCTACAACACCGTCGGCCGGCTGCTCTTCACCCGGGTCGCGGTGTGGATCGGCGCGGTGGTGGCGGCCCTCGGCCTGCTGCTGTTCGCGGGCACCTGGCAGCGGGGCAGCCGGTCCCTCTTCCTGGTGGACGACTCGTACCTGCTGGGCGCGCTCGCCCTGGTGTCACTGAACGTGCTGGTCCTGGCGGTGCACGAGCTGGGGCACGCGCTCGCCGCGAAACGGGTCGGCCGGGATGTCCCGGCCGCCGGCCTGATGCTCTACTTCGGAGTCCCCTCGGTCTTCGTCGACGCCAGCGACGTCTGGATGGCCGGCCGCCGCGCCCGGCTCGCGGTCACCGCGGCCGGCCCGGCCACCGCCCTGGGCCTGGCCGGGCTGTTCCAGCTGACCGGTCTCGCCATCCCGGCCGTCGCCGGGGTGACCTTCAAGCTGGCGTTCCTGTTCTACCTGCACACGTTCTTCAACCTCAGCCCGCTGTTGCCGCTGGACGGCAAGTACCTGCTGATGGACTGGCTGGAGATCCCGGACGTCCGGGCCCGCGCGCTGTCCTGGATGGGCGGCCGCCTGCGCCGCCGCGGACCGGGCTGGAAGGCCCTGGACCGGGAGGGCCGGCTCGTCGCCCTCTACGGCTTCCTGTCGCTGCTGTGGCTGGTCAGCGCCATCGGGCTGGGCTATCGACTGTGGACCGACCGGATCGAGGGCCTGATCGTCGGCCTCTGGTACGAGGGCGTCGCCGGCGCGCTGCTGCTCCTGGTGATCGTCCTCGGGGTCGTCGCGCCGCCGCTCTACTTCCTGCTGGGCCGCCTGGTCCGGGCCGTCCGCCGGGCGCGCCAGCAGATCGCCGAGCGCGACCGGGAGGCCGACCTGCCCCGCCGGGTGGCCACCCTGCGCGCCTCCGAACTGGGCGGCCTGCCCGAGCCGTCGTTGCAGGCGCTCGCCGCCCGGGCCCGGTGGTACCGTCCGCCGACCGGCCGCCAACTGGTGCTCGCCGGGGAGACCCAGGGCGCCGTCTACGTGGTGGCCGAGGGCGCGCTGCACGGCCGCCGTCCCGGTGACCCGGGCGGCACCATCCGGTACCACGCCGGCCCGGGTGGCGTGGTCGGCCTGGCCACCGCGCTCACCGGCCGCAGCGCCCAGCTCGACTGGCACACCGCCGGCGTGACCCTGCTGACCCTGCCCACCTCCACGGTGGCCACCGTGGTCGGCCCGATGCCCGGCCCGCCGCCGCAGGAGCGCGCGGAGGCCGAGGCCCTGTTCGCCGACACCCCGGCGCTCGCCGCGCTGGAGGAGGACCAGCGGCTGGCGCTGATCGCCGCCGCGCACCCGGCCGACCTGGACCCGGGCGCACCGGTGATCCTGCCCGGCCCGACCCACGCGGTGGTCGTCGAGTCCGGCGTGATCGCCATGCCGGACGGCGTCGAACTGCGCCGCGGCACCCTGGTCGGCCCGGTCGGCGACGGCAGCCCCGGCATGGTGGCCCAGGCCCGGACCCCGGTCCGGCTGTGGGTCATCCCGGACGCCTCCGACCTGCCCCCGCTGATCGGCTCGTACGGCCCCGGCGTCCCGATGCCGGCGCTGCGGCCCAGCATCCCGGCGGTGGCCCGGCCCGGCGCCGCGCACCCGCCCCTCGCCGTGCCGCCCGGCCCGCCGGACGCCGACGAACAGTACGACGTCGACCGTCACTTCGAACGCCGGATGTGGGGCTTCGTGAGCCTGCTGCTGGTGTTCGCCCTCGGCAGCCTGCTGGTGAACGTGAGCTCCGGGCCGGCCTGGGCGGAGATGCCCGCCGAGCGGGTGCTGCTGTCCGTGCAGCGCGGCTCCGCCACGGCGGTGGCCGACCGGGAGTCGATCGCGCTCGGTCCGGACGACAGCCGCTACCTCGCGGCCGGCGCCGAGATCGAGGTGCCGGGCCGGGGCGTGGCCCTGCTGACGTTCCCGGGCGGCGCCGCGGTGGTGCTGTGCGGCGGCTCGCGGACCGAGGTCACCGCGGTGGGCGTGGAGAACGGGCGGCGGTCCACCCCGTCCGGGCGGCTCACCCTGGAGAACGGGCGGCTGCTGGCCGACACGAGCAGCCCGAGCGGGGCGTACCAGCCGCTGGACCTGACCGTGCTGCGCACCCAGGGTGACGTGACCAGCGACGGCCGGGCGTGGTATTCAGTGGACACCGCCGGTGTCGCGGTCTCGGAGGGCGCCGTGAGTGTCGGCGGCTCCCGTGACGAGGCCGACAACCAGCCGCTGAACTGCGGCGACGGCGTGCCGGTCACCCCGCCGACCGAGGCCGAGCCGACCCCGGACCCGACCGAGGAGTCGTCCCCGGCCGAGGCGCCCGCCATCCCGGCGCCCTCGACCGACCCGACTACCGTTCCGGGCACCGAGGACGAGCCGGTGGACGGCTCGGACGACGGCGACCCGGCGACGACGACGAACCCGACGACGACCCGGACGACGACCCGGCCCACCGCCGGCAACCCGACGATCACGGTGCCGACCAACCGGCCGACCACGACGAAGCCGACGACCAAGCCGACCACGAAGCCGACGACCAAGCCGACGACGAACCCCACGACTCCTGACCCGGACCCCACGACTCCCGACCCGGAGCCGACCACACCGGACCCGGAGCCGACGACCACGGCGCCGTCCAGCAGCTGACCATGGGCGGCCGCCCGACGTGAGAAGGAGTGGCCGCCCATGTTGTGCTGGTTCTGCGCCGAGGGGGCGCGTGCGATCTGCCGGTTCTGCGGGCGCGGAGTGTGCGCCGAGCACGCGCGCTTCGGGCCGTACCTGCTGGAGGTGACCCGGTCGGCCCGCCGGGACCGGGCCGAGGCGCTGGTGGTCGAGGACGCGGCACAGTGCGGCACCTGCCGTCCCCGGCCACAGCCGGTCGCGATGCCGGAGCTGGACTAGACGCAACGCCGTTCAGTTAGGCGGTCCGGGCTGGCGTCAAGGGTGTGTTGATCAGAAAGTAGGAAGCGGAGTTCCGGTATAGAGGTTTGTCACTCCAAGACAACCCACCCCAGGACTCCGCTTGCTCGAT